>NZ_LT629771.1:4482500-5083191 GCF_900105175.1 Jiangella sp. DSM 45060
GGCAGAACCGCGTCACCGGGTACGCCGTCACGCTCGTGACGGACCAGTACCCGCCGTTCCGGCTGGCGCCCTGACCGGCGCCGGCGCTTCTCAGGCTGCTCTTAACCTCGCATCGCACACTGGGACCGTGCGGGTCCTTGTCGTCGACGACGAGCCGGTGCTCCGGGAGTCCCTGGCGCGGTCGCTGCGCTTCGAGGGCTACGCCGTCACGACCGCGGCCGACGGGGTCGAGGCGCTGCACCGGTTACCCGACGTGCGCCCGGACGTGCTCGTGGTGGACGTGATGATGCCGCACCTCGACGGCATCGAGGTGTGCCGCCGGCTGCGCCGCGACGGCGACCGCACCCCCGTCCTGATGCTCACCGCCCGCGACGCCGTGCGCGACCGCGTGCTCGGCCTGGACGCCGGCGCCGACGACTACCTGGTGAAGCCGTTCGCCCACGAGGAGCTGCTGGCGCGGCTGCGAGCGATGCTGCGGCGCACGGGATCGACGGCGGACGAGGCGCCGCTGGCGGTCGGCGACCTGCGGCTGGACCCGCAGACGTGGCAGGTGCGGCGGGCGGACCGGGACATTTCGCTGACGCGGACGGAGTTCGGCCTGCTGGAGCTGCTCATGCGGCACCCCCGCCAGGTGCTAACGCGCGCCCAGCTGTACGAGGGCGTCTGGGGCTGCGACCTGGACGGGTCGACGAACTCACTGGACGTCTACATCGGCTACCTGCGCAGGAAGCTGGAGTCCGGCGGCGAGGCGCGGATGCTGCACACCGTCCGCGGCGTCGGCTACACCCTGCGCGCGGTGGGGCCGTGACGCTGCGCGCGCGGCTGGCGCTGCTGACGTCGGCCGCGGTGGCGCTGGCGGTGGTCGCGGCCTCGGTCGCGGCCTGGCTGCTGATCCGGGCCAGCCTGTTGGACGAGATCGACCAGCGGCTGCTGTCGCGCATCCCCGACGTCGAGGAGATGGCGCGGACGGCCGCCGAGCTGCCGCAGGGCTCCCGGCACCGAATCTCACTGGTGATGGGGAATGAACCACTCGGGCTGCAGACCATCACCCCGGACGGCGCCGTCGAGCCCGGGCTGCCGCCGGGCAACGACCCGGGCGCGCTGGTCCTGGACGACGAGGAACAGCGCATGCTGGCCGGCGAGATCGAGAGCCCGTTGCTGCGCAGCGAGACCATCGACGGCGAGGACGTCCGGGTGATGACGGCGTCGCTGGACGCCGGCGGCGCGTTGCGGCTGGTGCAGCCGTTGGCGAACGTGCACGACACGCTGACCAGGATCGCCTGGCTGCTGGCCGGCATCACCGGCGTCGGCGTGGCCGCGGCCGCCGCGCTGGGCTGGACGACGGCCCGCACCGGGCTGCGTCCGATCGACCGGCTGGTCGACGCCGCGGAGCAGGTCGCGACGACGAAGGACCTCGCGCACCGCATCGACCCGCCGGGCAACCACCGCGACGAGGTCGCGCGGCTGGCCGGCTCGGTGAACGCGATGCTGGCCGCGCTGGACGACGCCCGGACGCAGCAGCGGCAGCTGGTGGAGGACGCCGGCCACGAGCTGCGCACCCCGCTGACGACGCTGCGCAACGACCTCGGCGTGCTGTTGCGCAGCGAGCAGCACCCGGACCGCCGCCTGGCGCCGTCCGACCGGGCCGGACTGCTGCGCGATCTGGAGGCGGAGGCGGCCGCGCTGTCCGACATGGTCGGCGAGATCGTGGAGCTGGCCCGCGGCGGCGCCGAGCCGGAGCCGCTGCTGGAGACCGACCTGCGCGCACTGGTCGACCGGGCCGCCGCCCGCACCCGGCGGATCGACCCGGCCGTCACGGTCACCGTCGCCGGCCGCCCGTTCGAGGCGGTCGTGCACCCGGTGTTGCTGGAGCGCGCGGTCGCGAACCTGATCCGCAACGCCGTCCAGGTCAGCCCGCCGGGCGGCGCCGTCGAGGTGCTGCTGGACGAGACCGCCGACGGCGCGCGGGTGCGGGTGCTGGACCGCGGACCGGGCATCTCCGACGGCGACCTGCCGCGGATCTTCGACCGCTTCTACCGCGGCCAGGCCGCCCGCGAACGGCACGGCTCCGGGCTGGGGCTGGCCATCGTCGCGCAGGCGGCGGAGCTGCACGGCGGCTCCGTGACGGCCGGACGGCGCAAGGGCGGCGGCGCCGCGTTCAGCCTGGTGCTGCCGCAGCCGATTCTCAGCCCGCTCTTAGACCGGCCCTAAGGACGTCTCATGCCGCGCCGGGAGCGTGGGTGTCGCACAGACAACCACGACGTCCCGGAGGACATCATGACCCGATCCACCCGGCGCGGTTCCCGCCTGCTGCCGGTCGTCGCCCTGGTGCTGACCGTCGCGCTGACGGCGTGCGGTTCCGACGACGGCGGCGACGACGACGTGAGCGCGGCCGGCACCGGTGGCGGCGGCAGCACGTCGGACGGCGGAGGCGGCAGCGGCGGCGTGACCGACCCGGAGCAGGCCGAGCTGGACTTCTACGCGTGCATGCGCGAGAACGGCGTCGACATGCCCGACCCGGACCCGGGCCAGCCCGGCGTCCAGCTGCAGCTGCCACCGGGCTCCGAGGCGGCCATGGAGGAGTGCCGGTCGCTGCTGCCCAACGGCGGCGAGATGCAGGAGACCAGCCCCGACGACCTGGAGTCGCTGCGCGCCTTCACCGAGTGCATGCGCGAGAACGGCGTCGACATGCCCGACCCCGCCGCCGACGGCAGGCTGACCATGCCCGCGGGCGTCGACCCGCAGAGCGCGGAGTTCCAGGCCGCCATGACGACCTGCCAGCCCGAGCTCGACGGCGCGCCGATCCGGATCGGCCCGGGCGGCGGCCGGTGACCGCGACCCTCGACCACCAGGACGACCTCGACGCCGAGCTGGACCGGCCTCGACGGGGCAGGGCGAAGCTGGTCTGGCTGACGCTCGGCGTCGTCGCCGCGGCCGGGGCCGGCGGTGCGTATTGGTACCTGCCGCGCGACGACGGCGGCGAGGCGGTGGACGCGGCCACCGGACCGGCCGCGACCGCCGAGGTGGTGCGCGACACCATCGCCGCCACCGAGACGTGGTCCGGCACGCTCGGCCACGGCGACGCGCTCGGCGTCCCGGCCGCCCAGGGCACGCTCACGCGGGTCGCGGCCACCGACACCGAGGTCACCCGCGGCACCGAGCTGTTCCGTCTGGACGAACAGCCGGTGACGGCGTTGCTCGGGACGATCCCGATGTACCGCGACCTGGGGATCGGCGACGAGGGGATCGACGTGGAGCAACTGGAGGCGAACCTGGAGGCCCTCGGGTACGACGGGTTCACGGCCGACGACGAGTACACCGGCAACACCGCCGAGGCGGTCGAGGAGTGGCAGGAGGACGTCGGCGCCCCCGAAACAGGGACAGTGGCCCGGTCCGACGTCGTGTTCCTGCCCGAGGGCGGCCGCGTCGGGACGGTGTACGGCGACCTCGGCGCCCCGGTCACCCCGGGGTCACCGGTCCTCGACGTCACCGGCACCGACCAGGTCGCGACGCTCGAGGTGGACGTCGCCGACCGTGACCTGCTCGCCGTCGGCACCGCCGTCACCGTCGTCCTGCCTGGCGGCGCCGAGACCGCCGGGACCGTGACCGCGGCGACGGTGGTGGAGGCGCCCCCGGCGGCCGGCGCGCCGGGCGAGGAGGAGGCGGCGAGCGCCGAGGACGCCGTCGTCGAGGTCGAGGTGGCGCTGGCCGAGCCGGTGGACGCCGCGCTGGTCGGCTCGCCGGTCGACGTGGTGCGGCCGGTGGACGAGCGGCCGGACGTGCTGGTGGTGCCGGTGACGGCGTTGCTGGCGGTCGCGGGCGGCGGGTACGGCCTGGAGGTGATCGCGGCCGACGGCACGACGTCGGTCGTCCCGGTCGAGCTGGGGCTGTTCGCCGACGGCCGGGTCGAGGTCGTCGGCGACGGCATCGCGGAGGGCGACGTCGTGGGGGTGGCCGGGCGATGACCGTCACAACCGCGGAGCCGGTGATCCGGCTGCGCGACGTCCACCGCCGCTACCCCGGCCGGCCGCCGGTGCGGGCGCTCGACGGCGTCAGCCTGAGCGTCGCGCCCGGCGAGCTGGTCGCGATCGTCGGGCCGTCCGGGTCGGGGAAGTCCACGCTGCTGAACATCCTCGGCACGCTGGACCGGGCCGACGCCGGCGAGGTGCGCATCGACGGGCGCGACGTCGGCACGCTGTCCGACAAGCAGCTGTCGGCGCTGCGGGCGCACTCGATCGGGTTCGTGTTCCAGCAGTTCTTCCTCTCCCCCGGCGTCAGCGCGCTGGACAACGTCGCCGACGGGCTGCTGTACACGGGGGTGTCGCTGCGCGAGCGGCGCCGCCGGGCGGCCCGCACGCTGTCCCGCGTCGGGCTGGCCGACCGGCTGCGGCACCGCGGGAACGAGTTGTCCGGCGGGCAGCGGCAGCGGGTCGCGGTGGCCCGGGCGCTGGTCGGGCGGCCGTCGTTCCTGCTGGCCGACGAGCCGACCGGCGCGCTGGACTCCGCGTCCGGCGCGGCGGTGCTCAAGCTGCTGCACGAGCTGCACGACGGCGGCACGACCGTCATCGTCATCACCCACGACCACGGGGTGGCGGCCGAGCTCCCGCGTCAGGTGCACATCCTGGACGGGCGGATCGAGTCCGACGAGTCCGTCGCGGTGGCGACGTGAGCGCGGCACGGTCGCGGCTGCGCCCGCGCGACACCGTCCGGGTGGCGTTCTCCGGGCTGCGGGCGCGGCCGCTGCGTGCGGTGCTGTCGGCGCTGGGCATCGCGGTCGGCATCGCGGCGATGGTCGCCGTCGTCGGGATCTCCGCGTCCAGCCGCGAGCAGGTGAACCAGCAGCTCGACGCGCTCGGCACCAACCTGCTGACGGTCGCGCCGAGCCAGTCGTTCGTCAGCGAGGCGGAGCTGCCGCGCGAGGCCGTCGACATGGTCGGCCGGCTCGACGACGTCGACTCGGTGAGCGCGGCCGGGATCGTCCCGGACACCGCGGTGTACCGCAACGACGAGATCGACCCGAACCAGACCAACGCGATCGCCGTCAGCGCGGCCCGGACCGACCTGCTGGACACCGTCAGCGCGACGGTGGCCTCCGGCCGCTGGCTGGACGACGTGCTCAGCGCGTTCCCGGTGGTGGTGCTGGGCGCCGACACGGCGGAGCTGCTCGGGATCTCGCGCACCGACGGCGACGTGCAGGTGTGGCTGGGCGGCGAGTGGTTCACCGTCGCGGGCGTGCTCGACCCGGTGCCGCTGGCGCCGGAGCTGGACACGTCGGCGCTGATCGGCTGGCCGGTCGCGGAGTCGCTGCTCGGCTTCGACGGCGCGCCGACGACGGTGTACCAGCGGGTGGCCGAGGGATCGGTCGACGAGGTGCGGGCGCTGCTGCCGGCCACCGTCGACCCCGCGGCGCCGGAGGAGGTCGCCGTCAGCCGGCCGTCCGACGCGCTGGCCGCACAGGCCGCGACCGACGAGACGCTGACAACGCTGCTGCTGGCGCTGGGCGGGGTCGCGCTGCTGGTCGGCGGCATCGGGGTGGCGAACACGATGGTCATCGCGGTGCTGGAACGGCGCTCGGAGGTCGGGCTGCGGCGGGCGCTGGGCGCCACCCGGGCGCACATCCGGCGGCAGTTCCTCGGCGAGTCGGTGCTGCTGGCGGCGCTCGGCGGCGGTGGCGGCGCGCTGCTCGGCGGCGCGGCGACGGCGGCGTTCGCGTCGAGCCGGGAGTGGCCGTTCGCGCTGCCGGTGTGGGTGCTCGCGGGCGCGGCCGGCGCGACCATCGTCGTCGGGGCGCTGGCCGGGGCCTACCCGGCGGCGCGCGCGGCCCGGATGCCACCGACGGCGGCGCTGTCGTCGGTGTGAGCCCGGGGTGATTGCCCGCCCGGCTGGGAGGGCTTCCCACCCTACGGGCGGGCACCGACAACCCCGCCCGTTTGCCCGAATCGGTGGCGGCGGGCGGGGACCGTGGGTTGAATGACCGCGTTCACCTGCTGGAATGCGAAGGGACAAACGGGGACATGCGGCGCGGCCTGGGACGAGTGGCGGCGGTCGCCGCGACAGCGGGGGCGCTGATGCTGGCGACCGTCGGGACGGCGTACGCGGAGGCGTCGTACGGCGAGATCACGCTGACGGGCGGCGGCGGCGACTACTCGGGCACGGTGACGCTGCCGCCCGGCTTCCCGTCGACGACGTTCACCAGCGACTCGCGGGCCGCGGCGTCGGTGCCCAGCGGGGCGTCCAACTGGATCTCCGCGGCCACGCCGTGGGGCGAGGAGTTCGGGTCCAGCCAGGGCCATCCGTACGTCAACCTGCGCCCGGCCGCCGACGCCGCGGGGTCGCCGTCCACCACCACCTACGTCTTCGACACGCCGACGCCGGCCGGCGGGTGGGGGTTCGCGCTCGGCGACATCGACTCCGACACCGCCGTCGTGACCGCCCTGGACGCCGCCGGCGATCCCGTCTCCGGCGCCGACCTCGGCTTCGAGGACGTCTTCAACTACTGCGACGCGTCGCCGCGGCCCAGCGGCGTGTGCTCGTCCGGCCCGCCCGCCGGCGAGCCCGGCTTCGACCTGCCGGTGTCGGCCGTCGACGCGTCGTCCGTGACGCTGACCGGCAACGGTCCCGACACCGGCGGCGCGTCCGGCTGGTTCCGGCCGCGGGTCGCGCTGTCGTCGCTGACCGTCGAGTTCGCCTGGCAGACCGGCTTCCCCGTCTACCACACCTGGTTCGCGTCGCGGCTGCGGTCGGTCGCGGGCACGGTGACCCTGGACGGGTCGCAGCCGCAGGCCTGGGTGGAGCTGACGCTGACCGGCCCGTCCGGCGAGGTCGTCGCGACCACGTCGACCGCCGACGACGGCACGTACTCGTTCGACGGGATCGCGCCCGGCGACTACGAGGTGACGATGACGGTCCCGGACGGGCTGGTCGCGGTCGGCCCGTCGACGCTGCCGGCCGACGTGGTCGACGAGGACGCGACCGGCGTCGACTTCGACCTCATGCCGGACGAGTCCGAGGTGTTCGAGGTGCCGGGGACGGTCACCGACCCGGACGGCGAGCCGATCCCGGACGCCGAGGTCGTGCTCGAGGACGGCGACGGCGACGTGGTCGCCGAGACCACCACCGACGAGGACGGGCACTTCGTGCTGCCCGACGTGCCGGCCGGCGAGTACGAGCTGATCGTGACGCCGCCGGGCGGGTCGCCGACGGAGGTCCCGGTGACGGTGCCGGTCGAGGAGCCGCTGCAGGTGACGGCCGACCCGACGCCGACGCCCACGCCGACGCCCACGCCGACGGAGGAGCCGAGCGAGACGCCGTCGCCCACGGACGAGCCCAGCGCGACGCCGTCACCGTCCGCGTCGCCCACCCCGTCGCCCACCGAGGAGCCGGGCGGGGAACTGCCCGACACCGGCGCCGGAACCGGGCCCGCCGCCGTCGCCGTCCTGCTCGTGGCCGCCGGCGCCGCCGCCTTCGCCGTCCGCCGCCGCGTCATGGGGTGACCGACGGGGTATACCCGTCGCATGGGGGATGACGCGCGGCCGGCGTTCGTGCTGCACGAGCACCGCCGGCCACGGCACCACTTCGACCTGCGCCTCGAGGAGGACGGCGTGCTGCGGTCGTGGGCGGTGCCGCGCGGCCTCCCCCGCGCGCCGGGCGAGAACCGGCTCGCCGTCGAGGTGCCCGACCACGACCTCGACCATCTCGGCTACGAGGACGAGGACAAGTCCGTCGCCGACACCGGCTGGTGGGAGGAGCACGACCGCACCGAGCGGCGGATGATCTTCACCCTGCACGGCCGCGACGACCCGGCCCGGTACGCGCTGATCCGCACCGGCGACGGGTGGCTGCTGCGCCGGACGCTCGAACAGCCGGAGGTGTCGAGAACCGTCCGGCGGCTCCGACCCACTGCTGAGCCGCCGGACGGACCGGCGCCGAAACGAAGGAGCCAGCCATGAGCCAGAAGATCATCCCGTTCCTGTGGTTCGAGGACACCGCCGAGGACGCCCTGAACCTGTACACGTCGATCTTCCCCGACGCGCGCATCACCGACCTGACCCGCTACGGCGCCGGCGGCCCGTTCCCGGCCGGCACCCTCCAGTCGGCGACGTTCGAGCTGGCCGGCCAGCAGTTCATGGCGATCAACGGCGGGCCGCACGACCGGTTCAACGACGCGGTCTCGCTGTTCGTCGCGTGCGAGTCGCAGGAGGAGATCGACCGCTACTGGGACGCCCTGCTGGCCGGTGGCGGCACCGCCACCCAGTGCGGCTGGCTGAAGGACCGCTTCGGCGTCTCGTGGCAGATCACGCCGGTGCAACTGCTGCGCTACCTCAGCGACCCGGACCCGGAGAAGGCCGGGCGCACCGCCGCCGCGATGATGTCGATGGTCAAGCTCGACCTCCCCGCCCTGACGGCCGCCTACGAGGGCACGGCCTGACGAACCGATTCGGGCTGGCGGGCGCCGACACCCGCGACGCCGGGGATGGTTGGCGGTTCGTGGGTGCCAGAGCGCCGTCAAACCGCCAACCACCGTTCAACCCGCCACGTCTGCACCGCATCCTTCAGGAGCCACTCCCTAGGTGTGACGTCCAGGCAGGTTGTGCGATCGGTTACGGCGTTGCGGTAGATGGGTGAAGGCCTCCCGGATGTGGAGTGGAGCTGTCGGCCTTCCACCCATCATCCGGTTTGGACAACCTTGCTGAACATCACGCCTGGGTGGACGGGCGGAGGAGCTGGCGGACGGCGCGGCCGGAGGCGAGTTCGTCGAAGGCGGCGGGGAGGCCGTCGAAGGCGAGGTCGGCGGTGTGGAGGCGGTCGATGGGCAGCTTGCCGGCCTCCCACAGCCGGATCAGCCGCGGGATGTCGCGGGCCGGCGCGGCCGAGCCCATGTAGGAGCCGCGCAGCACGCGGCCCTCGCCGGTCAGGGTGACGGCGGGCAGGGCGGAGCGGTGCGACGGGTCGGGGAGGCCGACGGCGACGGTGGCGCCGCCGCGGGCGGTCGCGGCGAACGCGGTCTCGAGGACGGCGGCGCTGCCGACGCACTCGAAGGCGTGGTCGGCACCGCCGCCGGTGAGGTCGCGGACGGCGTCCACGAGGCCGTCCGCGGTGGCGTCGAGCACGTGCGACGCGCCGAGAGAAGCGGCCAGCGAGAGCTTCGACGGCACGGTGTCGACGGCGACGACGGGGTGCGCGCCGGCCAGCACGGCCGCCATGACCGCGGACAGCCCCACCCCGCCCAGCCCGAACACGACCGCCGACTCCCCCGGCCGCACGCCGGCCGTGTTGACGACGGCGCCGAAGCCGGTGAGGACGGCGCAGCCGAGCATCGCCGCGACGTCGAACGGGACGGACGGCGGCACGACGACGACGGAGCCGCGCGACACGACGGTCCGTTCGGCGAACGCCGACACACCGAGGTGCTGCGCGAACTCCTCGTCGCCACGGGAGAACCGGGTGCCGCCGGACACGAGTACGCCGGCGCCGTTGGCGGCAGCGCCGACGGTGCACATGGCCGGCCGTCCGGCGGCGCACTCGAGGCAGTGCCCGCACGACGGCACGAACGTCATGACGACGTGATCGCCGGGCGCGACGTCGATGACGCCGGGACCGGCCGCCTCGACGACGCCGGCCGCCTCGTGGCCCAGCACCATCGGCGTCGGCCGCGGCCGGCTGCCGTTGATGACCGAGAGGTCGGAGTGGCAGAGCCCGGCCGCCTCGACGCGCACCAGCAGCTCACCGGCCTCGGGGCCGGAAAGAGCCAGCGACTCCACCGTCAGCGCCGAGCCACCGGCGTACGGCGGCGGCGCACCCAACCGCCACAGCACCGCTGCGCGGGTGGCGACGCTCACAGCAGCCCCAGCGCCTCGCGCGGATCGCCGTCGAGCAGCCACTCGAGCGTCGACGGCAGCACGTACGGCATCGTCGGCGGCCGGATCGCGGCGATCTCGCGCAGCCCGGCGACCGCCTGCGCCGGCGTCCAGATCGGGAAGTCCGAGCCGAACAGCAGCTTGTCGACGACGCCCCACTCCTGGGCGCGGACCAGCGCGTGGTACCCGTCGAACGGCCGCGCCCACGACGCGGAGACGTCGGTGAAGACGCGCCGGTTCTTCCGGCACACGACCATCGCCTCGCGCTGCCACGGGTGCCCCATGTGCGCCATCACCATGGTGAGGTCCGGATGCCGGCGGGCCACCTCGTCGACCACCAGCGGCTGGCTGACCAGGAGCGATCCGGACGGGCTCGGCGTCGCGCCCATGTGCCACAGGATGACCAGCCCGGCCGCCGTCGCGGCACGGTAGAACTCGTCGAACCGCTCGTCGCGCGCGTCGAACAGCGACAGCACGGGGTACAGCTTGATGCCGCGCAGGCCGCGGGCCACGCCATCCGCCAGCTGCTCGAGCACGTCGGGGTCGGTGGGGTCCAGCGCCATGAACCCGATCGTCTCGGTGCTGGTCGACGCGCAGAACCACTCGACGTACTCGTTCGGCGTCGCGACCCCGGCCGCCGTCGCCCGCAGGCCGAACACGCAGGCCACGGAGACGCCGCCCTCCTTCATCGCCCGGTCGTACTCCTCGGGCGTGAACGAGTGCGCCTCCTCCTGGTGGTAGACGGGCGCCCAGTTGGCCCGCCACTCCGGACCCCAGTGCTCGGGCTGGTGACAGTGGGTGTGGACGTCGAACATCGCGGGCGGCCTCCTAGCCGGCGGAACGGGCGGGACGCAGTGAGCTGTGCACGATGCGCATGGCGGCGGCGGTGTCGGGGTCGCCAGCCAGCTCGGCCGCCGTCTCCATCAGCCGCTCCAGGTAGAACTGCTGACGGTCCTGGCCGAACTCGCCGGACGGGCCCGAGACGCTGACCGCCGCGAGCACCTCGCCGTCCAGCTCGACGGGGACGGCGACGCAGCGCAGGCCGACGCTGCGCTCGTTGTCGTCGAAGGCGTAGCCGCGCCGCTCGATCAGCCGCAGCTCGCGGGTCAGCTCGTCCATCGTGGTGACGGTGTCGTCGGTGAACCGGGTGAACGGGGCCGGCGGGAGGTGCTCGGCCAGCCGCTCCGCGGGCAGCCGCGAGAGCAGCAGCTTGCCCAGGCCGGTGCAGTAGGTGTGGTCGCGCACGCCGGGACTGGCGTGGAACCGGATCGGCCGGTCCGGCTCGTGCACCCCGACGTGGATCACCTGGTCGCCGTCGAGCATGCCCAGGTTCGCCGTCTGGCCCGTGCGGTCGGCCAGCGGCGCGAGATACCGATCGGCGACGACGGACAGGTCCAGCGACGACATGTACGCGTTGGACAGCCGCAGCACCTTGTGCCCGAGCCGGTACGACGGCCGCTCGTCGACGCGGACGATGTACTCCATCTCCGCCAGCACCGCGAGCAGCCGGACCAGCGTGCTCTTCGGCAGCCCGGTCGACTCGCTGATCTCGACCAGCGTGAACGGCTCGGAGCCGGTCGACAGCAGCTCCATCAGCGCGAGGCCGCGCGCGAGTGCGTTCGCGTGGTAGTTCGCCGACGCCGGCCGATCGTCGTCGACCGAGGTGCGGCGGGTGGTTCTGGCGACGGGTCTCATGTTCGCTGCCCCTTGTCCTTCGTCCCTGCTCTGAGTACGTGTCCGGCGCGGGCGCCGGTGTGCTGCCCGTGGGCGATCGTCGGCTCGCCGTTGACGATCACGGCGTCGACGCCGGCGGGGTACTGCCTGGGGTCGGCGAACGTGGCGCGGTCGGCGAGCCGTCCGACGTCGAGGATCACGATGTCGGCCGCCTGCCCTGCGGTGATCGTGCCACGATCGGTGATCCCCGCCCGGCGCGCCGCACCCGAGGTGCACTTGCGGATCGCCTCGGGCAGCGTCAGGGTGCCGTCGGCGACGTGATCGGAGAGCAGCCGCGGGTAGGCGCCGTACGACCGCGGGTGCGGCATGCCGTTGCCCGTCGGCCCGTCGACGTCGAGCGCCTGACCGTCCGAGCCGATCACTGACGCGGGATGGGCCAGCACGGCGCGCAGGTCGCCCGCGTCGCGGCCGCCGGCCACCATCGACACCGCGTTGCCGTGCCGGGCCAGCAGGTCCAGCGCGACGGTGTCGGCGTCGACGCCGCGGTCGGCGGCCAGCGTGGTGACGGTGTGCCCGACGACGGCCGGGTCGGGCGCGGAGTTGACGGTGACCTCGTCCCAGCCCAGCGGCTGCTCGGACCAGTGCGCCCGGATCCGCGCGACCGCCTCGGGGTCGGCCAGCCGGGACCGCATCGCGACGTCGCCGCCGGCCTGCGCCCACGCGGGCAGCCGCTGCGCCATCGGCGCGTTGCCGGCGAGGTACGGGTACATGTCGACGGCGACGTCGAGGCCGTCGGCGCGCGCGGCGTCGACCAGCTCCAGCGCCGCCGCCACGCTGCCCCAGTTACGCCGGCCGACGGAGGTGAGGTGGGACAGCTGGGTGCGCACGCCGGTGGCGGCGGCGACCTCCAGCGCCTCGCGCACCGCCGCCAGCCCGTCGTCGGCGTAGTCGCGCAGGTGCCAGGCGAACACGGCGTCGTACTCGGCGACGACGCGCGCCAGCGCGACCAGCTCGCCCCGCGCGGCGAACGTCAGCGGCGCGTACATCAGCCCGGTCGACAGCCCGGCGGCGCCGTCGTCCAGCGCTGCGGCCAGCAGCGACGTCATCTCGTCCAGCTCGGACGGCGTCGGCGGGCGGTCGTCGAACCCGACGACGCCCGCGTGCAGCGGCAGGTGCCCGGCCAGCCCGGCGACGTTGACGCTGGGGCGGGCGGCGGCGACGGCGTCGAGGTACTCGCCGTACGAGCGCCAGTTCCAGTCGACGGACGGGTCGAGGTCGAGGTAGCCGACCGCGGCCCGCACGCCGTCGACGTCGGCGCCGCCGGCCAGCGGCGCGACGCCCAGCCCGCAGTTGCCGATCACCGTCGTCGTGACGCCCTGGTGGACGGCGCTGCGCGCGTGCGGCGCGGACAGCAGCGTGAGGTCGGAGTGGGTGTGCAGGTCGACGAAGCCCGGGCAGACGACCTTCCCGGTGGCGTCGATCGTCGCGGCGCCCTCGGCGGCGGCGGCGGATCCGGCGGCCAGGCCCGGCCCGACCGCGGCGATCGCCCCGCCGGACACCAGCACGTCGGCCCGGACGCCGTCCGCGCCCGTGCCGTCGACGATCGTGCCGCCGCTGATCACCAGGTCGGTCACGAGGCGGCTCCAGGCAACACCGGCAGCAGTTCCGGGAAGTGGCAGGCGCTCGGGTGGCCGGCGCCGAGCCGGTCCTCCAGCACGGGCACCTCCTCGGCGCACTTGGCCTGCGCCTTCCAGCAGCGGGTCCGGAACCGGCAGCCCGACGGCGGGTTCGCCGGGTTGGGCACGTCGCCGGTCAGCGTGATCCGCTCGCGGGCGCCGCGCAGCCGCGGGTCCGGCACCGGCACGGCCGACAGCAGCGCCTGGGTGTACGGGTGCTGGGGCGCGGTGAAGATCTCGTCGCGGGTGCCGGTCTCGACGATCACGCCGAGGTACATGACGGCGATGCGGTGCGACACGTGCCGCACGATCGACAGGTCGTGCGAGATGAACAGGTACGCCAGCCCGAGGCGGCGCTGCAGCTCGCGCAGCTGGTTCACCACCTGCGCCTGGATCGACACGTCCAGCGCGCTGACCGGTTCGTCCAGCACGAGCAGCTCGGGGTCGAGCGCGAGCGCGCGGGCGATGCCGATGCGCTGGCGCTGGCCGCCGGAGAACTCGTGGGCGTACCGGTTGGCGTGCTCGGGCTGCAGCCCGACGAGGTCGAGTAGCTCGGCCACCCGCTCGGCGCCGCCGTTGCGGTAGCGGCCCTGCACGCGCAGCGGCTCGGCGACGATGTCGTGCACCGTCATGCGCGGCGACAGCGACGCGTACGGGTCCTGGAAGACGATCTGCGACTTGCTGCGCCACGGCCGCAGCTCGTCCTCGCCCATCGTCGCGACGTCGTTGCCGCGGTAGAGGATCCGCCCGGACGTCGGCTCCAGCAGCCGCACCACCATGCGCCCGGTGGTCGACTTGCCGCAGCCGGACTCGCCGACCAGGCTCAGCGTCTCGCCCTGGTCGAGGGCGAACGAGACGCCGTCGACCGCCCGCACCGCGCCGACCGGGCGGCGCAGCACGCCGCCGCGGATCGGGAAGTGCATCGTCAGGTCCTCGACCCGCAGCACCTCCTCGCCCAGCCGGTCCAGCCGTTCGGCGGCCGCGGTCTCGACACTCATCGGGTCACCTCCGGGTGGACGGCCGCGAGTTCCTCGGCGAAGTGGCAGGCACTGTGGTGCCCGGCACCGACGACGCGCGGCTGCGGCCGTTCGGTGCGGCAGCGGTCGCGGGCCAGCGGGCAGCGCGGATGGAACGGGCAGCCCGACGGCGGTGCGAGCAGGCTCGGCGGGCTGCCCGGGATCGGGTGCAGCTCGTCGACGTCGCGGTCCAGCCGGGGCAGGCTCTCCAGCAGCCCCACGGTGTACGGGTGCCGCGGCTCGGTGAAGACGGTGGTGACGTCGCCCTGCTCGACCACCCGCCCGGCGTACATGACGACGACGCGGTCGGCCAGCTCGGCCACCACGCCGAGGTCGTGCGTGATCAGCAGCGTCGCCGCCTGGGTCTCCTGCTGCGCCACACTGAGCAGGTCGAGCACCTGCGCCTGGATGGTGACGTCCAGCGCCGTGGTCGGCTCGTCCGCGATCAGCAGGCTGGGGCCGTTGGCGATCGCCATGGCGATCATGGCGCGCTGGCGCATGCCGCCGGAGAACTCGTGCGGATACTGCTTGAACCGGGCCGCGGCGTCGGGCATGCCGACCAGCGCGAGCAGCTCGATCGCGCGGTCGCGGGCGGCTGACCTCGACAGCTTCCGGTCGTGCAGCTTCAGCGCCTCGACGATCTGCCGGCCGACCGTGACGACCGGGTTGAGCGCCGTCATCGGGTCCTGGAAGATCATCGCGATCTCGGCGCCGCGGATGCCGCGCAGCTCCTTCGCCGGCAGCGTCGCGAGGTCGCGGCCGCGGAACCGGATGGTCCCGCCGGCCCGCCGGCCCGACTTCACCAGGCCCAGGATCGACATCGCGGTGACGCTCTTGCCGGAACCGGACTCGCCCACGACGCCGACGATCTCGCCCCGCCCGACGGTGAACGACGCGCCGTCGACGGCCTTGACCACGCCCTCGTCGGTGCGGAACTCGACAGCCAGGTCCTCGATCACCAGAAGCGGCTCGGTGCTCTGCACTACGACCTCCCCGACTGCCGCGGATCGACGGCATCGCGCAGGCCGTCGCCGACGAAGTTGACCGACAATACCGTCGCCGCGATCGCCAGACCCGGCGGCAGCCAGAGCCACGGCATCGACTGGATCACCGTCAGGCTCTGCGCGTCGTTGAGCATGTTGCCCCAGCTGGCCTGCGGCGGCTGAACACCGAGGCCGAGGAACGACAGCACCGCCTCGGACAGGATCGCGCCGGCCACCGCGAGGGTCCCGACGACGACGATCTGGCCCATCGCGGCCGGCACGATGTGCTTGCGCAGCAGCCAGCCGCGCGACGCCCCGGCCACCCGAGCCGCGTGCAGGTACTCACGCTCGCGCACCGCCAGAGTGACGCCGCGGACCAGCCGCGCCGCCGTCGGCCACTCCGACGCGGCGATGGCGATGACGAGGATCGGGATGCTCGGGCCGAGCAGGCCCGCCAGCACGATCACGACCACGATGTTCGGGAACGACAGCATCATGTCCGCCGTGCGCATCAACGCGGTGTCCAGCCAGCCGCCGAACAGCCCGGCGACCGCACCGACGAGCGTCCCGAACAGCACCGCCAGCAGCGCCGCGAACACGCCGACCATCAGCGAGACCCGGGCCGCGTACACCAGCCGCGCGAACACGTCGCGGCCGGACGCGTCGGTCCCGAGCCAGTGCTCCGACGACGGCGGCTGCCGGATCGCGCCGAGATCGACGGAGTACGGCGACTGGCCCGCGACCAGCGGCGCGAAGACCGCCAGGAGCAGCAGGATCACCAGGAAGACCGCGCCACCGACGGCCACCTTGTTGCGGCGGAAGCGGCGCACCGCCATGGCCCGGGGCGAACGACGGCGCGGCGACGGGCCGCCGGCGCCCGGCTCGGCGGCCACCGCCTCCTGAGCGGCGGCGACGTCGGCGGTGTCCAGGGAGGGTCGCAGATCGCTCATGACGTCATGCCACCTTCACTCTCGGGTCGACGACGGCGTAGGCGATGTCCGCGACCAGGTTGCAGACCAGCACCAGCGCGGCCACGTACAGCGCGAACCCGACGATCACCGGGTAGTCCTGGGTGTTCACCGCCCGCACGGCCAGCTGGCCCATGCCCGGCCAGGCGAACACCTGCTCCAGCACGACGGCGCCGGCCAGCATCTGCGGGATGTTGATCATCACGATGGTGATCAGCGGGATCAGCGAGTTGCGCAGCGCGTGCCGGCTGACCACCCGCGCCGGTGACCCGCCCTTCGCCTCGGCGGTGCGCACGTAGTCGGCCGACAGTTCGTCGATGAGGCTGCCGCGTACGTAGCGCGTGAGCGGCCCGGCCGCGGCGAGGCCGAGGATCGCCGCCGGCATCAGCAGGTGTTGCAGCACGTCGCCGCCGCCTCCGCCGCCGGGCGTGGACATGCCCGACGACGGCAGCCAGCCCAGCTGCAGCGAGAAGACGTAGATCGCGGTGATGCCGAGGAAGAACGACGGCACCGAGATGACACCGAGGCTCAGCGCCGCGGCCGCGTAGTCGACGCCGGTGTTGCGGCGTACCGCCGCGACGGTGCCCAGCGGGATCGCGATCAGCAGCGAGATCCCCAGCGCCGTCGACATCAGCAGGACGGTCGGGCCGAGCCGCTCCAGCAGCAGGCCGCTGACCGGCTCGCGGTTGAGGAACGACGAGCCCAGGTCGCCGCTGACCGCGTCCACGAGCCACCGGCCGTACTGCACGAGGATCGGATCGTCCAGCCCCAGCTCCGCACGGCGGGCCTGGATGAACTGCTCGCTGCCCTCCTGCAGGTCCTCCGGACTGATCATCATCCGCACCGGGTCGCCCGGTGCCGCGCGGACCAGCAGGAACACGCCGATCCCGATCAACATGAAGACCACGATGTTGACCAGGATCCGCCTGACGACGAACGCCGCCACCGCTCACCTCCTCATCCCGGGGTGTGGCGGGCGGGACCGAGCCCGCCCGCCACACGCCTCGCGCTAGCCGTCGAGGGACCACTCCTGGACGTTCCAGAACGGGTTCGTCTGGTCGCCCATCGGCTCGAAGCCCTGGATCCGGTCGCTGTACGCCCAGATGGTGTCGGGGTTGTACAGGTAGATCATCGGCACCTCGGCGTTCTCGATCCGCGCGGCCTGCTGGAAGAGGTCGTAGCGGGCGGCCTCGTCGACAGTCGCGTTGGCCTCGAGCATCAGCTGGTCGAACTCCTCGTTGCACCAGTACGACAGGTTGGCGCCGCCCGGGTACCAGGTGGAGCAGCTGTCGATCGGGTAGACGGCGAACGGCTCGGTCGCGTAGTTGCCGCCACCGTAGAGCGTCATGTCGTAGGACTGCGCGTTCATCATGTCGGTCATCTCACCGGGCTGGACCTGGTTCAGCTCGAGCTTGATGCCGACCTCGCCGAGCTGCGCCTCCAGGACGGTGGCCGCCGTGTCACGGTCGCGCTGGCCCGGGATCCAGGTGAGCTGGATGACCTGGTTGGGGTCCCAGTTCATCTCCGCCAGCAGCTCGCGCGCCTTGTCCGGGTCGTAGTCGTACGTCTCCAGGTCGTCCGGGAGCGCGTTCGTCATGAAGCTGGAGTTCACCGGCTGCGCCTTGCCGCCGAGGGCCTCGTCGATCAGCTGCTGCCGGTCGACGGCGTACAGCATCGCCTGCCGCAGCCGGACGTCGGAGAGATAGGGCTTCTGCTGGTTCACCGACGTGCGGATGAAGCCGGCGCCCGGGCCGGAGGCCACCTCGATGCCGTCGAGGTCCTCGACCGTCGCGAGGTCGGCCGGCGAGATCTGCGCCAGGTCCATCTCGCCGGTGCCCAGCTGGGCGGTGGCGACGTCGGAGGTCACCGGGCGCAGGTAGATCTCGTCGATGTCGACCTCGCCCTCGCGGAAGTTCGGGTTCTTGACGAGGTGGACGTACTGGTCGGTCTTGTACTCCTGGAAGACGTACGGGCCGAGGCCGACGTTCGGGCTCTTCGTGAAGAAGTCCGTCGTGTCCATCTCGTCGACCGGGACGTCGGCCAGCGCGTGCTGCGGGATGATGAAGATGTTCCCGGTCAGGCCGACGATGCCGATGTTCGGCTTGGTCAGCGTGATCTGGAAGGTGTGCTCGTCGGGCGCGCTGAAGCCGCTGACGGTGTCGGCGGTGCCGGCCGCCACCTCGGCGGCGCCCTGGACGTCGGCGAACTTGCCCGCCGACGGGCTGCCGGTCGCCGGGTTGGCCACCATGTTGTAGGTGAAGACGACGTCCTCGGCGGTGAACGGCTCGCCGTCGCTCCAGGTCACCCCCTCCTGGAGGGTGTAGGTGACGGTGAGGCCGTCCTCGGAGATCTCCGGCAGCCCCGTCGCGAGCCGCGGGTAGAGCTGGTAGTCCGGGTCCACGCCCAGCAGCGAGTCGTAGATGAGGTTCATGACGACCTGGTCGGGCCCGTGCGCCGGCGCCATCGGGCTCCAGTTGGAGTTCGGCGCCTGGTACAGGTACGCGTTGAGGGCGGTGTCCTCGGCGGCGGCGCCGTCGGTGCCCTCGTCGCTGGTGTTGCCGGTGTCGTCGCTCTGCGTCGGATCCGAACAGGCCGCGACGGTGAGGATCAGGGACAGGCCGGCGGAGATCAGGGCTGCGCGTTGCGCTCGGGAACGTCTCACAGCTACCTCTCAGGATCTGTTCTGGCCGGGACCGGCCCGGCGAGGGTTGGGGTTCAGACGACGCGGTTCGTGAGGGTGCCGAGGCCGGCGATGCGCACCGTCATCTCGTCGCCCGCGGCGAGATAGTTGCCCGAGGCCTGACCGACACCGGCCGGCGTGCCGGTCATGATGATGTCGGTGGACTCGAGCGTCATCAGCCGCGACGCGAACGCGACCAACTCGGCGACGGTGAAGATCATGCCGGCCGTGCTCCCGTTCTGCCGGAGCGTGCCGTTGACCTCGAGCTGCACGCCGAGGTCCTGCGGGTCGGGCACCTCGTCGGCCGTGACGAGGTAGGGGCCGTACGGCGCGAAGCCGTCCGGCCACTTGCCGGCCAGCCAGTCGAAGTAGCCGACCGCCGGTGACGAGGTCTCGCGCGGGTACCCGTAGTCGACCGATCGGGCCGACACGTCGTTGCCCACGGCATAGCCCGCCACGTGGTCCAGGGCCTTCTCGACCGGGATGTCCCGGCCGCCCCGGCCCACGACGACGACCAGCTCGGCCTCCCAGTCGACCTGGGTGCTGATCGCCGGCAGGACGATGTCCGCGCCCGGGTCGGCGACGGACGTGCCCGGCTTGAGGAACAGCCGCGGCGCCAGGGTGCTCTTGTCCAGCGGCTTCCCGCCACCCTCGGCGACGTGGTCCTGGTAGTTCGCGGCCACCGCGAGCACCTTCGTGGGGCGCGCGATCGGGGCGCGGACGGCGAGATCGGCCAGCCGGTGGGTGCCGGCGACCTCACCCGGCCGCCAGGCGGCGTCGGTGCCGGCGCCGGCCTGCACCAACCCGGCGAGGTCGCCGTCGCCGAGCTCGGCGACGGTGCCGGCGGCCTCGTCGGAGACGTACCCGTGCCGGGTCGCGCCGTCGCGGGTGTAGCTGACCAGCTTCATCGGCTGCCTTCCTGGGAGAGGTCGACGGGCGTGCCGGACGCGGCCGCGGCGCGGGCCGCGTCGACGATCTCGGCGATGTGGACGGCGTCGGCGGCGGACGGGCTGGTCGGGCGACCCGCGGCGATGGCCGCGCGCAACTCGTCCAGCAGCCGGTCCACCGTCCCGGGGCCGTGCCACACGTGGCTCGACGCCTCGGCCCGGCGTTGGACGACAGCCGGGCGCGAGGCGTCGATGTCGAGGACACCGTGCGAGCCGCTGACACGGTAGCGGTGCACGGCGAGTCCGGCCGGCCGGGTGTCTGCGAGCGAACCGGTCCGGCCGACGCTGATCGTGCTGGTCAGGCCGTTCTCGTGGGTGAGGAAGAGCAACGCGAAGTCGTCCGCGTCGCCGCCGCCCCAGTGCGTCGCGAGGCGCGCGAACACCCGGCGGACCCGCAGCCCGGTGAGCGCGAGCACGACGTCGAGCGGGTAGACGGCGAAGTTGGCCAGCTCGCCGGCCGGCGACGGCGTGCCGCCGGCCACGAGGAAGTCGGCCTGCACGTTCCACGGCAGCCCGACCTTGCCCCCGGCGACGGCGCCGCGCGCGGCCGCGATCATCGGGTGGAAGCGCTGGTGGTGCGCGGGCAGGCAGACCTTCCCAGTCTCGGCGGCCACGGCGGCGACCTTGGCCGCGTCGGCCGCGGTCAGCGCCAGCGGCTTGTCGACCAGCACGTGCTTGCCGGCCTGCAGCGCGGCGATCACGGCGTCGGCACGGCGGTCCGGCTCGACGCAGACACTGACGACGTCGACGGCGGGGTCGTCGACGGCGGTCGTGTCCGGCAGCACGGTGAAACCGGGATGCGCCTCGAACGCCGGCCGGTACATCGCGCTCTGGTGGTCCTGATCCGGGCCGAGGCCTGCGGAGCCGAGCAGCAGCACGCCGAGGGTGTCGCTCATGCGGCCACACCTCCCATGACCTCGTCGAGCGTGACCGGCTCGCCACGCTCGATGGACAGCTCGGTGGCGACGCCCAGCGCGACCGCGCGGACGGCGTCGGCCGGGGTCATCGCCCGCTCCGTGGCCGGGTCGGCGATCGCGTCCAGCCAGGCGTCCAGTTGGACGGCGAACCCGTTGGCGCCCTGCGGGTGCAGCAGGCTGGTGCCGGACTCCGTCACGACGGTGGAGCCCCAGCCGTCGGCCGGGAGCTGCAGCACGCCGTCGGTG
This sequence comes from Jiangella sp. DSM 45060, assembly GCF_900105175.1. Classification (NCBI taxonomy): domain Bacteria; kingdom Bacillati; phylum Actinomycetota; class Actinomycetes; order Jiangellales; family Jiangellaceae; genus Jiangella; species Jiangella sp. DSM 45060. The sequence goes on from NZ_LT629771.1 coordinate 4,503,465, forward strand.
CCGGCGACCAGCACGTCGCGGCGGTCCAGCGTGGACGGGCGGTGGCCGCGGCTCATCTCGCACACGGCGTCGGCGCCGCCGGCGTAGCGCACGTGCATCTCCAGGTAGTCGTGGATGCGCAGCTCGGCGGCCGTCTGCGCCCGGCCGCGCGCGAAGACGGAGACCGGCTCGTCGCGCAGCCACCAGCTGACGAGGTCGAGCAGGTGGACGCCGTTGTGCAGCGCGTGCCCACCGGACTTGGCCGGGTCGAGCACCCAGGCCCGCCAGTCCGGCCAGATCCAGCCGCCGAGCAGCGCCAGCCGGGCGAACACCGGCCGGCCGACGGCGCCACCGGCGATCGCGTCGTTCACCGCCCGGGCGTAGTCGTAGAACCGGTGCGTGTGCGCCGCCATCACGACCGTGCCCGCGGCGTCGAAGGCCTCGACGACCGCCTGAGCGGCCGGAACCGTGATCGTCAGCGGCTTCTCCATCAGCAGGTGCTTGCCAGCGGCGGCGATCTGCAGTGCGATGGGCTCGTGCGTCATGTTCGGCGTGCAGACGATGGCCGCGCCGACGTCCGGACGGGCCAAGGCCTCGGCGAGGTCGGTGCTCCACGGCACGCCGCCGGCGGCGGTCGCGGCGGCGCTCGCGCGGCCCGCGTCCACGTCGACGATGCCGGCGAGACGGGCGCGGGCGCTGCCACGCAGCGCGGCGCCGTGGTGGTCGGCGATGAAGCCGGCGCCGACGATGACCACGCCCAGCGGCGTTGTGTCGTCAGTCACGGAATGGCGTGCCATGCCGAGTCATCCTGGATCTCGGCGCTGGCCCTGTCAAGGCCCGTCGCTGTGACGATCGCGTAACGTGGTGAGAAATGGAACGTCTTGCCATGCTTGGCGATGCCCCCTACGCTTCCTGGCAACGACACCACCGAGAGGCGTCGCGCGACGGCCGTGAGCCGGCCGCGACGCGGGAACAGGAGTCCGATGTCCCCGGGGATCGGCACGGCAGCCTCCGACCACAGTCCACGCAACTCGTCCACCCGCGGCTGGGCCCTGCAGCAAGCCGCCGCGGAGGTGCTGCCCGGCGGCGTGAACTCCGCGACGCGCTACGTGGGGCACCCGTACGCGTTCGGCGGCGGCGACGGCGCGTACGTCGTCGACCTCGACGGCAACCGCTACCTCGACTACCACGCGGCGTTCGGGGCGATCCTGCTCGGGCACAACTCCCCCGTGGTCGACGACCCCGTGCGCGACGCCGTCGGCAAGCTCGACCTGTTCGGCCTCGGCGTCACCGAGCTGGAGGTCGAGCTGGCCACCCGGGTCACCGAGGTGATCCCGTCGGCGGAGATGATGATCGCGACGATGAGCGGGTCGGAGGCCACCGCGCAGGCGGTCCGGCTGGCCCGCGCCGCGACCGGCCGCCAGTTGCTGGTGAAGTTCCAGGGCGGCTTCCACGGCTGGCACGACGCCGTCGCCCGCAACGTCATCTCCCGCCCGGAGCTGGCCTACGGCCGCGACCCGCTCTCGGCCGGCATCCTCGACACCGCGCTCGAGTCGACGCTGATCGCCGAGTTCAACGACCTCGACTCCGTGAAGGCGCTGTTCGAGCAGCACCCGGAGCGCATCGCCGCCGTCATCATGGAGCCGATCCCGCACAACGTCGGCGCGCTCGTCCCCACCCAGGAGTTCGTCACCGGGCTGCGGGAGCTGACGTCGGCCGAGGGCGCCGTGCTGATCTTCGACGAGGTCATCACCGGCTTCCGGCACGCCCTCGGCGGCTACCAGGAGGTCTGCGGCGTCCAGCCCGACCTCACCACGTTCGGCAAGGGCATGGCCAACGGCTACCCGATCGGCGGACTGGCCGGGCCGCGCTCGCTGATGGAGCGGTTCGACGGCCAGAAGGGCGACGTGCTGCTGGCCGGCACGTTCAACGGCTACGCCCTCGGCGCCACGGCCGCCATCGCCACCATCGACCACCTGCGCGCCAACCCGGACTTCTACACCCGGACGCACGCGCTGGGCGCCCGGATCCGCGACGGCCTGACGTCGATCGTCACCGAACTGGACCTCGAGGCGACCGTGGCCGGCTACGGCGGCGTGTTCTCGCTCTACTTCGCGGCCGCGCCGATCAGGGGCTACCGCGACCTCATGCGCAACGACAACCAGGCCTACGCCGCGTTCCACCGCCGGATGACCGACAAGGGGTTCCTGATGATCCCGATGTCGCTCAAGCGCAACCACGTCTCCGGCTCGCACACCGACGCTGACGTCGACCGCACGCTCGAGGCCGCCCGCGACGTCCTCGCCGGCATGAAGGCCGACGGCACCGCGCACTAGCCGGGCCGGGTGGCGCCCGCGTCGTCGCGCAGGACCCGCAGCACTCGCGACACCCGCGGGTCGGTGCTCTCGATCTCGTGCAGCGGCGCCACCCGGACCACGCCCGCCGGGAGCACCACCTCGACGTACCGCGCGACGTCGGCGGGCGGTACCAGTCGCACCCGGGCCCAGCACTGCGCCGACATCATCCAGAACGTGTCGTCGGGGCACTCCCGGCGCAGCAACTCGCGCAGCCGCGCCGCGAGCTCCGCGACGTCGCTGTCGGTCGCGTCGCGCCCCGCCCGCGGGCATGAGAAGGGCCAGGTGGTGCGCTGGAACGCGATCTTCGGCGGGAACAGCTCGGACGAGCGCACCAGCGTTTCGCAGGCCGCCGGCAGATCGGCGATCGCGAGGTCGAGGTGGTCGACCGGTACCGGCGCGCCGAGCAGCTGCGCCGCGGCGACCCCTTCGACGCGGTGTTCCGGGGCGACGTACTCGTGCAGCCAGTACCAGTGGCCGACCGCCTTCCGGTCCTCGATCGGGCTGGCCGCGACCCGCGCGATGGCCCGCCGCACATCGGCGTCGAGCGGCTCGAGCTCGGCGTACAGCTGCTTGCCGGCAGCCGCCAGAACCGCACGCAGCACCCCCAGGGTCGGAAGCCGGCGGCCCGCCTCGTAGTGCGAGATGGCGAAGCGGCTCACCCCTGCCCGCTCGGCCAGCTCCAGTTGCGTGAGCCTCGCCTCGTGTCGGGCCTGGCTGATCAGCGCTCCCACATCCATGTCGCCATCCTGGGGCGCCGGCGGGTGGCTGGCACCGCGCACGAGGCCGAATGTGGATAACCCGCGGGCGCGCACCGCTCTGTGGACGACACCACCCCGCCCTTCGCCCGGCGCGGCAGGACGGCGACCGGGCCGGCGATGACTGTCCCGGCGGGGTGACCTGAGCGCCAACCGTTGGCGTTGACGTCACAGTGCCGAGTGGGAGACGCCGGGCCGGGACCGGCCGGCCCGCGGCCCGCCGCCCGGCGCGGCAGGACGGGGACCGGGCCGGCGATGACTGTCCCGGCGGGGTGACCTGAGCGCCAACCGTTGGCGTTGAGGTCACCGTGCGGAGAGGGACCTGCCAGGGGTCGGCCGTCAGCCGGGCACAGACCGGCTGGGGGAGGCCGCCTGCGCGGCGCGGACCCGCCGGTGGACAACCCGTCGACGACAACCCGCCCTTCGCCCGGCGCGGCAGGACGGGGACCGGGCCGGCGATGACTGTTCCGGCGGGGTGACCTGAGCGCCAACCGTTGGCGTTGACGTCACGGTGCGGAGAGGGACCTGCCAGGGGTCGGCCGTCAGCCGGGCACAGACCGGCCGGGGGGAGGCCGGCTGCGCGGCGCGGACCCGCCGGTGGACAACCCGTCGACGACAACCCGCCCTTCGCCCGGCGTGGCAGGACGGGGACCGGGCCGGCGATGACTGTCCCGGCGGGGTGACCTGAGCGCCAACCGTTGGCGTTGACGTCACCGTGCGGAGAGGGACCTGCCAGGGGTCGACCGTCAGCCGGGCACAGACCGGCCGGGGGAGGCCGGCTGCGCGGCGCGGACCCGCCGGTGGACAACCCGTCGACGACAACCCGCCCTTCGCCCGGCGCGGCACGACGGCGACAGGGCCGCCGATGACTGTTCCGGCGGGGTGACCAGAGCGCCAACCGTTGGCGTTGACGTCACCGCGCCGAGAGCAAGCTGCCAGGCCGGGACCAGCCGGCGCCCGACCGGCCGGGCCCGGATCAACCGGCGCCCGACCGGCCGAACCGGGACCGGCAGACCGCGCCGCCGCTCGATGCGGGCCATCGCCGGGCTCAGCCGCGGCGACCGAGGGCTCCCCTGGCGAACATCCCCAGCACCGGCCCGACCCTGGCGTCGGCGACCAGCTCGCCGGCGACGTCGCGGAGGGTGGCGACGATGTGGGGTTCGCGCTCCGGCGTCAGCTCGGCGGCCGGCCCGGAGACGCCGAGGGCGCCGAGGAGCTCGCCGTCGACGCGGACGGCGACGGCGACGCAGCGCAGTCCGCGGGCGCACTCCTCGTCGTCGACGGCGTAGCCGCGGTCGCGAATGCGCCGCAGCTCGGCCTCCAGCGCCCGCTCGGTGACGATGGTGCGCTCGGTGAACTGCTGAAACGGCTGCGCCGGCAGGTGCTCTCGCGCTTCCTCGAGGGTGAGGCCGGCCAGCAGCGCCTTGCCGACGCCGGACGCGTGGGCAGGTGAGCGCCCACCCTCCTTCCCGGTGAAGTGCAGCGGCCGCTCCGGGAACTCGACGCACAGGTCGGCGGCGTGCACGCCGTCGAGAGCCGCGTACTTCGCCGTCCAGCCGACCTCGTGGGCCAGCGCGCGCACGTGCGGCCGGAGCAGGTCGACCGGCGTGCCGCTGTCGAGGTAGGCGGTGACGATCGGCAGCACGCCGTGGCCGAGCACGAAGGCCGGCCGGTCGTCGACCCGCAGCACGAAGTCCTGCTCCTCGAGCACCGCCAGCAACCGGACCAGCGTGCTCTTCGGCTGCTGCGTCGCCTCGTGCAGATCGGTGAGCGTGACGGGCGCACCGGCGGACGCCACGTGTACCAGGACGCGCAGCCCCCGCGTCAGCGCGTGCGAGTGGTAGTGAGCGCGGTCGGCACCGGCCGCGCCGTCTGTAGGCGTCTCCATGCCCACCTCCTTGTGGAAACTCTTTTCACGTATTGGCGTCGCGAGCGGCGTCGGCGACGCTCTCGCGCCTTGCGCGCAGACTAGCACCGCCTCCGATCATCGCTGGAAGAGCACGGTACGGCCGTCGTCCCCGGCGTGCGTGCAGCGGGCACCCAACTGCCGTTGACATGGCATCAGATTCCATATAGTCATGGGTCACGCAGTCCCCAGCCCGCACGACGTGAGGTGGAGACCGATGAGACTTCGGCACCGACGACCCGGCATCGTGCTGTTCGCGGCCGCCGCGCTGCTCCTGGGCGCGGTGCCCGGCGGCTCCGCCCAGCCCGGCGCGCAGCCGGACGCCCAGCCCGGCGCCGCGACCGGCCCGGCCGGCGAGACGCAGCACCCGATCGTCAACCCGTCGTTCGAGGACTCCGCGCCCGGCGCGGCGCCGGCCGGCTGGACCGTCCGGACCACCGGGACCGGCGGCTCCGCCCTCGTCACCGACGCCGACGCCGCGGCCGGCGAGCAGAGCCTGCGCGTCGTCCAGCCGGCCGGCGGTACGGTGACGGTGACGAGCAGCGCGACGCCGGTCGTGCAGGAGCAGCGGCTGTCGATCCGGGGGCGGCTGCTGCTGGAGGCGGGCGCGTTGGCGTCGCTGCAGATCTACTACCGCAAGGCCGACGGCACCCGCATGGCCGACCGGCAGCTCACGACGACCGGGACGGGCTGGCAGGAGCTCGAGCTCGCCCTGGCGGCGCCGCCGGTCGCGACCGACGTCGTGGTCATCGTCCGAGCCGGCTCGGCCACCGGCGGCACCACGCTGGTCGACGACCTCAGCCTGGTCGAGGAGGCGCCGGAGAGCTACGACCCGGCGCTCGGGCAGCAGCAGGAGCTGCTCATCGACGACTACCGCATCGACGCGGTCAGCGACCTCGAGCGCGTGGTCCACCCGGGCACGAAGACCGGCCCCGTCCTGACCCCCACGAAGCCGTGGGAGTCGAACATGGTGCAGATCTACGGCTCGGCGTTCTGGGACCCGTCCTACGGCAGGTACCGGATGTACTACGCCGGCATCGCCAGCGGCTGGCGCATGCTCTACGCCGAGAGCGACGACGGCCTCACCTGGGAGAAGCCCGAGCTCGGCGTGGTCGAGTACCAGGGGTCGACGGCGAACAACATCGTGCTCGCGCCGGGCGGGAGCGGCGGAGTGGTCTACGACCCGCACGACCCCGACCCGAACCGCCGCTACAAGATGCTGACGCTGCCCAACCCGCCGCGCACGTACCAGGCGTTCTTCTCCCCCGATGGCTTCACCTGGACGCCGTCGCCGGTCGATCCCGCGCTGCCCGCGGCCGACGTGATCACCGTCGACTACGACGAGGAGAACGGCCGATTCATCGCGATGTCGAAGCAGCCCTACGGCGTCCGCGCGTTCTTCCTCTCCACCAGCACCGACTTCGTGCACTGGTCGACGCCGGAGTACGCGCTCGCCGCGGACGAGCTCGACCAGCAGCTCGCGCACGCCAACGGTGCGCTGGAGGCGCAGACCTACGGCCTGCCGGCGATGGCCTACGGCAACGACTACGTCGGGTTCCCCTGGATGCTCGAGATCACCGAGCTGGCGCCCGACGGCACCACCGGCGGCGGCGTCGACGGGCCGTCGTACGTGCAGATCGCGGCCTCCCGCGACCTGCGGCACTGGCACCGGCCGGACCGCTCGCAGGTCGTCGAGCTCGGACCGGACGGCACGTGGGACGACGGCATGATCTTCACCAGCAGCAACCTCATCGTCACCGACACCGAGGTGTCGATGTACTACGGCGGCTGGGACGACACCCACGGCGTGCCCGGCGGGCAGCGCAGCGCCGCCATCGGCAAGGTGACGTGGCGCAAGGACGGCTGGGTCTCCATGCGCGCCGGCAGCGAGACCGGCACGCTGACGACGAAGGTGCTGGAGGTCTCCGGCGACTCGCTGGTGGTCAACGCCGACCTCGGCGGCGACGGCTCGCTGCGGGCGGAACTGCTCGACGCCGACGGCGACCCGCTGCCCGGCTTCGGCCTGGCCGCGTCGAACCCTGTCACCGGCGACCAGCTGGCCGCCGAGCTGACCTGGGCGGGCGCCGACCTCGCCGCGGTCGCCGGCCGGCCGCTGCGGATCCGGTTCCACCTCACCGATGGCGACCTGTACTCGTTCACCGTCGCCGACGGGGCGACGATCGCCTTCGGCGCCAGCGACTCCGGCGTCGAGAACCGGACCGGCGCCGACGACCGCACGCTGGTCGACGACGTGTGGTCGCACGCCCCCATCCGCGACCACGGCCGGTTCGTCCGCACCGTCCGCGACGTCGCCGAGCGCTGGCGCGGCGAGGGCCTGCTGACCCGCGGCGAGGCGCGGGCGGTGCAGCTCGCCGCGGCCCGCTCGGACATCGGCCGCACCTACTTCTGAGGAGATCCGTTGATCGTCGACGTGCACACCCACTGCAACACCTCGGCCCACCACGGCCGGTACGAGAAGGACCGGGCCCGGATCTACGGCGGCCGACCGGAGAACCCGCCGGACAAGTACGACGAGGCGATGAAGGACGTCGACGTCAGCATCGTCGTCGGCCTGCGTGCCACCCGGCTCGGCGTGGCGACGCCGAACGCGTACATCGCCGACTTCGTCCGGCAGACCACCGGCCCGACGATCGGCTACATGGCGCTGGACCTGTGCGACGACGACGTCATGGACCAGCTGGAGGACGGCCTCGCGCGCGGCCTCAAGGGGGTGAAGCTCTACCCGATCCTGGCCGGCTTCGACGTGCGCGAGCCGAAGCACGACCCGTTCTTCCGTGAGGTGGCCCGGCTCGGCGTGCCGTTGCTCATCCACACCGGCACCAGCGCGTCGCCCGACGCGATCCTGGAGCTGAGCCACCCGCTGGTCTACGACGGGCTGGCCCGCCGGCACCCGGACGTGCGGATGGTGCTGGCGCACATGTCCCACCCGTGGCAGCGCGAGTGCGTCATCGTGCTGCGCAAGCACGCCAACGTGTACGCGGACGTGTCGGCGATGTGGCTGCGCACGATGGAGGGATACCAGGCGATCGTCCGGGCGCAGGAGTGGGGCGTCGTGGACAAGCTGGTGTTCGGCTCGGACTACCCCATCTGGACGCCGCGGCAGGGCATCGACGGGCTGCGGGCGATGGCGGCGCGCGACTGGTCGCCGTTCCCCAGCATCGAGCCGGAGACGATCGAGAGCATCCTCAACCGCGACAGCCTGGAGCTGCTGGGGCTGGAGCTGCCCTGACGACGCCGGGTGGGTCAGGACGGGTCCAGCCAGCGCGGGTGGTGGGCGCGCAGGGCGGCTCGGAACGCCTCGTAGGCGTCGTCCGAGGTGCCCTGGTACGGCGGCAGCAGCGCCAGCGGGAACCGCGGGTCGCGCATCCGGGCGAACACCTTGTCGAAGGCGCCGTCCATGTGCGGGCCCGGCCCGACCGCCCGGCGCAGCTCGGCGCTCAGGTCGAGCAGCTCGGCGCAGGTGGCCATCAGTGCGTCGGCGTCGCGGGCGACGCCGGCGTCGAAGTACTCGCGAGCCAGCCGGGGACGCACCGACGCGATCGACACCAGGAAGCCGGCCGGGCCCACCAGGCTCGCGTAGCTGTACATGGCCTCGGTGAAGAAGTGCCGCAGCTGCGGCGCCCGGGCGAACAGGCGGTGCACGGTCGCGTAGTCGGCCCGGGTGTGCTTGACGGCCACCAGGTTCGGGTGCTCGGCGGCCAGCGCCGCGTAGTCGTCGGGGGTGAGCATCCGGCCCGACCGGCCCAAGTTGTAGTGCAGGAAGTCCGCTTCCGGGAAGCGTCCGCAGGTCTCGGCGAAGAACGTGGCCAGCTCGGCGTCGTTGAGCGCTCCCCACGACGGCAGCGACAGCTGGAACGACCGGATCCCGCGGGCGGCGCACCGCTCGATCCGGCCGATCACCGCCGGTAGCGACAGGCTGATCAGCCCGATCATCGGGTCGACGCCGTGCCGCCGCGCCTCGTCGGCGAACACGTCCACGACCTGGTCGAATCGCTGCTCGTCGACCGCGTGGCCCTCGCCGGCAGTGCCGAAGACGTACAGGTCGCGCAGCCCGTGCGCCACCAGGTCGGCGATGCTGTCGCGGAACAGCGGCTCCACCAGGGCGCCGGTGTCGTCCCACGGCACACAGCAGGCGGCGAGGACGGTGCGCGGGCTGCGCGCGGTGTCGGTCATCAGGCGTTCACGATCCCGTCGATCCAGGCGGCGGACAGTTCGGCGGCGCCGGCGGGCGTCGTGTGCCCGCGCGGCTCGGAGAGCACGTGCAGCGCCACCTCGCTCGGCACGCTGCGCGCCAGGGTGACGTCGTCGTGGTACGAGACGCCCGCCGCCGCGACGGCGCCGTAGATCAGCACGTCCACGGTGGCCGTGCCGGCCGGCGCGACGGCGCTGACGGAGGTCTCCTCCCAGGTACTGCTGGCCGCCGGCGCCACGAACTGGTTGGCGATGCGGGAGCCGGACGCGTTGAAGAACTCCAGGAACATCGTGGCGGGCGTTCCGGACTCGGTGTACACCCAGCTGGTCGCGGTGTACGTCGAGCCGGGCTCGGCCGGCATCCGTGGCGTGCGCACGCCGACCGAGGTGCCGCTCGCGTTCTCGACCCGCAGGCTGCGGGTCCCGGTGTGCGCCTGCGCGGTGCTGGGTCCGGCGGTCTGCGTCTTGGGCAGCGGGTCCAGGGTCCACGGCGCCGGCCAGCCGCCGACGAGGTCGTCGAACGACGGGTTCACGACGTCGGCCACGGGCAGGCCGGTCACCGCGGCCGCGCTCAGCGCCCGGGCGACGTCGATCGCGGCGTCGGTGCCGACCCGGACGTCCCGGTCGCCAATGACGATGAAGACCGGCCGCCCCGTGAGCGGCGCGACGTGCGCGCCCAGGCTGAGCTCGTCGACGAACGGCACCGACGCGGCGATCTCGAACTCCCGCAGCTGCCGCAGGTCCGTCACCGGTGCGTACCCCACGCCGCAGGCGACCCGCGGGTCGAAGGCGGCGTAGCGCAACGCCAGGAAGCCGCCGCGGGAGGTCCCGGCGACGGCGATGCGATCGGGGTCGGCCAGGTCCTCGTCGACGAGGTGGTCGAGCACCTCGGACAGCCTCGCGTTGAAGTCGGCGACGAAGTCGTACTCGTCCGCCGCGAGCTCGGCCCAGCCCGGCAGCCCCTCGGACCGGCCCGGATACAGGTGGGTGCCGTGGCAGGGCGGGTCGATGGAGACGCAGAGATAGCCGGCCGGCGGCTCGACGAGGATCGCGCCGGCCTGCAGGTGGCTGGTGGTGAGCGCCTGCTCGATCGTCAGGGACAGGACGACCAGCGTGGGCGCCGGCGACGACGGGATGGTGCCCCACAGGCCGTACGGCACGCCGCCCGGCGTGGTCCCGTGGACGATCGAGTACGACGACGGCGCGGCCGCCTGGGCCGGTGCGGCCAGGGCGCCGGCCGCACCGGCCGTGCCCGCCGTCACGAGCGACGCCGCCGTGCCTTTGAGCACCGTGCGCCTGGAGAGATTCGTCATGTCCCGGTCCTCCTACACGAGGTAGATGGCGCTGAGCTTGATGGTGGTGTTGGCGGTGCCGGCGAAGACGCCCCTGATCCGGATCCGCTCGGGCGGCGCCGCCGTGCCCGGCCACGTGACCGGCGTGCGGAACCCGTCCGTCGCGACCACCGCGGTGTCCGCGCCCGAGTACCCGGGCAACGGCGTCAGCCGGTCGTCGAGCAGCTCCAGCCGCAGCGTCGCGTCCGGGCCGAGTCCCTCGACGTTGACGAAGACGTCCGGCGCCGCCGTGCGGCTGCCGATGTCGATCGGCGCGGTCAGGAACTCGCTGGTGATCTCCGCCATCTGGTAGTCGCCGGAGCCCTTGGCCCGCAGGTCGACCACGAGGTCGCCGAACCGGTCCTTCGGCAGCACGGCGATGCCGACGCCGCCCCGTCCGGCGCGCGGCTCGGGATCGTCGCTGGTGCGCGGGTCCCAGGCGCCGTAGTAGACGAACGTCTCGTCGCCGACGTGCTCGAACCCCTGCCCCTGCAGCAGGCCGCCGGCGTCCCAGTCGACCGGCGCCACGGCGATGTCGTCGTGGTACGACACCCCGGCCGCCGCCGTCGTGCCCCAGACCATGACGTCGAGGGTCTGCGTCCCGGCCGGCGCCGTCGCGGTCACCGACACCTGTTGCCAGGTCCCGCTCGCGGCCGGTTGGACGAACCGCGAGCCGATGCGGGTGCCGGCGGCGTTGAAGTACTCCAGGTACAGCTGCGCCGTGGTGCCGCTCTCGGTCAGCGTCCACATCGACGCCGTGTACGGCACGCCGGGCTGAGCGGGCAGCCGCGCCGAGCGCACGCCGATGGGCGTCCCGGCGACGTTCTGCACCCGCAGGCTCCGGGTGCCGGTGTGCGCCTGCACGGTGCTGCTCGACGCGGTCTGGCCGCGCGGCGACGGGTCCAGCGTCCAGTCCGCCGGCCAGCCACCCGCGAGGTCCTCGAACGACGGGTTGCCGACCGTGACCGGCGGGGCCAGCCCGCCGCGCTCGAGGAAGGTGAACTCGTGCGCCGGCTCACGGAAGTTGACGCCGTCGTTGCTGATGACGAAGCCGAGGTCGATGCTGACGTCGTCCCAGTCGGCGGCGCCGTGCCAGCGTCCGACGGTGCCGATCAGCACGTTGCCCCGGTTCCAGACGCTGACGCCCTCGTGCTGCTGCTCGCCCTCGAGGCTGCGCCCGGCGCCGAGCAGCGTGTGCTGCTCGGTGCGGGCGAAGCTCATGACGTTCGTCTGCGACCAGGTGACGAAGTCGCCGGAGATCCAGCCGCGGCCCACGCGCCCGTGGTACGGCCGCACCGACGGGTTCCCGTTCTGCCCGGACAGGTGGTAGTTCCCCTCCCACCGGTACAGGCCGCCGACCGGCTCGGCGTGCAGCGCCGGCAGCACCAGGTCGCTCGGCTCGAGCGTGAAGTCGACCGGGGCGATGCCGGTGAGCGACGTCCAGTCGAGGCCGTCCGGGCTGGCGAACAGCGCCAGCGTGCCGTGGTTGTTTCCCCGGTTGTCCCAGTAGACGTGCGCCGCCATCTTGTAGCGCAGGTCCGGATCGGGGTCGTCGGGCTCGTAGAGGACCTTGACGTTCTGCACCCCGACGCCGGGGGTCATGCGCACCAGGTTGTTGGCGGTGTTGCCGCGGTAGGTCACCAGCCCGAGGTCGGGCTTCGTCCACGTGACGCCGTCGGTGCTCTCGGCGTACGCGACCTTCCACCACTCGGGCCGGCCGCCGAACTCGTCCCGCTCGTCGCCCACCGCCGTATACCACATGCGGTAGGTGCTCCCGATCTTGATCACCGAGCCGTAGAACTGCGCGGCCCAGGAGTCCGGCTCGCCCGGTCCGCCGCGCGGGACGACCGGGTTGGCCGGGTGCTTCGACGGCGTGCGCAGCTCCACCTTCAGGTTCTGCACGAACGGGATGGACACCTGGTCGAAGGCGAAGATCGTCATCTCGCCGCTCGGCACGGACGCGGCCGCCGCCTCGGCGGCCCCGGCGGGCCGGACACCGGCCAGCGCGAGGCCGCCGGCCGCCGCGCCAGCGAGACCGGCCCGCCGGGTGAATCGCACGGACTCCATGCCGGCCCCTCAGTCGACGTAGATCGCGCTGAGCTTGATGGAGGTGTTCTGCTCGCCGTCGAAGAAGCCGCGGAGGCGGACCTTCTCCGGGAGCCGGCCGCGTCCCCACGAGAGCGGCGTGCGGAACCCGTCGGTGGCCACGATCGCCGCGTCGGCGCCGGAGTAGCCGGGGATCGGGGTGAAGTCGTGCTCCAGCAGCTCGAACCGCAGCGTCGCGCCCTCGCCCAGGCCCTCGGCGTTGACGTGGAACCGCGGCCGCCGGTGCCGCGCGCCCAGCACGATCGTCGCGGTGATGAACTCGCTGGTCACCTCGGGGATCTGGTAGTCACCGGATCCCTCGCCGCGCAGGTCGACCATGAGGTCGCCGAACCGGTCGCGAGGCAGGATGGCGATGCCGACGCCGCCGCGCGGCGGCAGCGGGACGCCGGGGATGTTCACCCGCGGGTCCCAGGCGCCGTAGTAGACGAACGTCTCGTCGCCGACGTTCTCGAACCCCTGGCCCTGGATGACGCCGCCGCGGTCCCACTCGGGCTCGCCCTCGCCGGAGCCGGGCCAGCTGACGGCGACGTCGTCGTGGAAGGAGACCCCGACCCCCGCCGTGGCGCCGTAGATCATGACGTCGAGCGTGGCGGTGCCGGCCGGCGCGGTGGCGGCCAGCGTCACCTCGGCCCAGTCGGCGGACGGCTCGGGCTGGACGAAGTGGTTGGCCAGCCGCCGGCCGATGTCGTCGTAGAAGTCCACGTACAGCTGGGCGGGGGTGCCGGACTCGGTGAGCGCCCACATCGACGCGGTGTACTCGACGCCCTCGGTGGCCGGCAACTTGGGCGTGCGCACGCCGATCGACGTCCCGGCGACGTTCTCGACCCGCAGGCTGGTGCTGCCGGTGCGGGAGCGGTCGGTGCTCGGGGCCGCCGTCTGGCCGCGGTTGGCGTCGAGCGTCCACGGCGCCGGCCAGCCGTCGCCGTCGAGCGTCTCGAACGAGGCGTTCGCGACCAGCTCGGCCGGTGCGCCGTCGCCGCCGCGCGGGATGAACGTCCACTCGTGCGCCGGCTCGCGGAAGGCCATGCCGTCGTTGCTGACCAGGAACCCCAGGTCGATGGTGACGTTCTGCCAGCTCATGTCGCCGTGCCAGCGGCCGACGACGCCGAGCAGGACGTTGCCGCGGTTCCACACGCTGACGCCCTCGTGCTGCTGCTCGCCGTCGAGGCTGCGGCCGGGACCGAGGATGGTGTGCTGCTGGTGCCGGATCCAGGTCATGGTGCTGGTCTGCTGCCAGTTCGCGAAGTCGCCGGACTCCCAGGTGCGCCCGACCCGGCCGTGGACCGGCCGCACCGCGCCGATGCCGTTCTGGCCGCTGGCGTAGTACGTGCCCTTCCACTTGTAGAGCCCGCCGACCGGCTCGGCGTGGAAGGCCGGCAGCAGCAGCTCGTCGGGGACCATCTCGGCCTCGACCGGCGCGACGTCGGTGAGCGACGTCCACGTCAGGCCGTCCGGGCTGGCGTAGACCGCGAGCGTGCCGTGCCGATTGCCCTTGTTCTGCCAGTAGACGTGGCAGCCCATCTTGTAGCGGCGGCTGGGGTCGTCGTCGGGCTCGTACAGCACCTTGAGGTTGAGCACGCCGATCGGCGGGTCCATCCGGACCAGGTTGTTGTGCGTGCTGCCGCGGAACTCCACCAGGCCGAGGTCGGGCTTGGTCCAGGTGACGCCGTCGGTGCTCTCGGCGTACGCCACCCGCCACAGCGCGGACGTGCTGCCGCCGGTGTGCTCGGCGCGCTCCTCGGCGCTGACGGCGCAGTACCACATGCGGTACACGTCGCCGACCTTGATGACCGAGCCGTAGAACTGCACCGCCCACGAGTCCGGCGCCCCGGCCTCGCCGCGCGGGACGACCGGGTTGGCCGGATGCTTGACGGGGTCGCGCATCTCCAGCTTGAGGTTCTGCACCGACGGGATGGACACCTGGTCGAACGCGAAGAGCGTCAGCTCGTCCAGGTCGTCCGTCCAGTGCACCTCGGTCGCCGACGCGGCCGTGCCGGCGAGGGTCCCGGCGCCGGCGAGAGTGAGCCCGCCCGCCACCGCACCGGCCAGCCCTGCGCGCCGGGAGAACCTGATCTCGTCCATCGACTGCTCCTGTTCGTCGAACCGGACATCGCGGAAAGGTGGGATGAGAATTCATGGAAGCTGGTTCCATGTCAAGGGTGTCGTGGCGGCTCACCGGCCCCGGGCACGGTCAGCGGGCGGCTGATTCCGCCCTTGACATGGCACCGGATTCCATATCTGATGGCGGCATGCGCATCACCGAGGTCAGCCCGGTCCTGCTCACCGGGCCGTCGAGCAACGATCCGTGGATCACCTTCGCCAAGCGCACCCGCACGGCCGGGTTCGTCGAGCTGCGCACCGACGCCGGGCTGACGGGCGTGGGCGAGACCTACGCGGGCTACTTCGCGCCCGAGCTGATCGGCCCGGTGGTCGACTACGTCCGTCCGATCCTGCTCGGCGCCGAGACCCTCGACCCGCGCGTGCTCACCGCTCGGATGCGGCAGAGCCTGGCCTACTTCGCCCGGGTGGGCGTCGGGGCGGCGGTCATCTCCGGCATCGAGGCGGCACTGTGGGACCTCGCCGGGAAGGCCGAGGGCGTCCCGGTGCACCAGCTGCTCGGCGGCGCCCGGTACGACCGGTTGCCCGCCTACGCCACCGGCGGCCCGTCGCCGTGGCCGCCCGACCAGCTCATGCGCAAGGTCGACCGGTACCTCGAGCTCGGCTTCACCGCGGTGAAGGTCGCCTCCGGCTACCTCGACATGGCCGAGCGGCGCCCCGTCCCGGCGCCGGGCGGCCCCGAGGGCGCGGTCGCGGTCGAGGTGGAGAAGCTGGAGCTGCTGCGCGCCCACGCCGGCAAGGACGTCGCCATCATGCTCGACGGCCACATGGGCCACCGCGACGGCACCGCCCGCTGGGACCTCGCCACCGCGACGGCCGTGCTCACCGCGCTCGAGCCCTACGACCTCACCTTCTTCGAGGAGCCGCTCGCCTACCGCGACCCGGACGAGTACGCGGACCTGACCCGGGTGTCGCCCGTCCCGGTGGCCGGCGGCGAGCAGCTGAGCAGCTACGACGAGTTCCGGCTCTGGATGCTCCGCGACGCGTTCGCGGTGGCGCAGCCGGACGCGTCCTGGCTCGGGCTGTCCGAGTTCGTCGACGTCGGCCGGCTCGCCGCGGAGCGCGGGGCGAGCGTCGCCTCGCACGCGTGGAGCGCGGGCGTGGGCGTCATGCAGAACGTGCACGCGGCGTTCGCGTCGCCGTCGACGCTGATCGTGGAGATCCCGCCGGACGCAGGGGAGCTGCACACCCTGCTCTGGGGCGAGAACCTGGTCATCGAGGACGGCCAGGTGCTGCGGCCCGACGCGCCAGGCCTGGGGGTCACGCTGTCCGACGAGGTCAAGGCGCGGTTCCCGTTCCGGCCCGGCATGGAGGAGTTCTCCAGCGTGCCCGGCAAGCAGCTGCGGAGCTGAGCCGGTGAGCGAGCACATCGTGGTGGCCCAGCCGGTCGACGACGACGGCCTGCGCCGGGTGCGCGACCTCGTGGGCCCGGCACGCGTCGACCACATCGCGCCGTACGGCGCGGGCGACCGGCTGCCCGGCGCACTGGCCCGCACCGCGACCGTCCTGTTCGCCGACCAGCTCCCCGCCGGCGTCGAGGACCTGACGGCGCTGCGCTGGCTCCAGCTCGGATCCGCCGGCTTCGCCCAGGTGGCCGGCGCGCCGCTGCGTCCGGATGTCGCCGTCACCAACGCCAGCGGGGTCAACGACATCCCGATCGCCGAGTGGTGCCTGCTGATGATGCTCACCCTCCGGCGGCGGCTCCCGGCCATGCTGGCCGAGCAGCGGGCCCGCAGCTGGAACCGGGCGGCCGCGTTCCAGGCGGAGCTGCGCGGCGGGCGGGTGGGCTTCGTCGGCTACGGCAACGTCGGGCAGGAGGCGGCCCGGCTGGCGCGCTCCGCCGGTCTGGAGATCTGGACGCTGACCCGTTCCGCGCCCGGACCCCGCACGGGCCGGTTCGACCCGCTGGACCGGCCGGCGTCGGACTGGCCGGAGCCGGACCGCGCGTTCGGCTTCGACCGCGGCGCCGAGTTCTACGCCGGCCTCGACTACCTCGTCGTCGCGACGCCGTCGACGTCCTCGACCCGCGGGCTGGTCGACGCCGCGGCGCTGGCGGCGCTACCGTCGCACGCGGTGCTGCTCAACCCGGCCCGGGCGCACGTCGTCGACGAGTCCGCGCTCCGAGAGGCGCTGAACAGCGGCGCGATCGCCGGCGCCGCCCTGGACGTCCACTACCGGTCGCCGCTGACCGCCGACGACCCCGTGTGGGACCTGCCGAACACGGTCATCACGCCGCACGTCTCCGGCTCCACCGGCAGCACGTACTTCCTGCCCCGGCTGTGGGAGCTGTTCCACCGCAACCTCGCCCGGCATCTCGCGGGCGAGCCGCTGCTCAACCTGATCGACCCGGCGGACCTCGAACTGGGCCGGTAGACGTTCAGAAGGTCGACCACTCCGCCCAGGAACGCACAACGTCATTCCATGTCAGCATCGACTTGCGATGTGACCTGAGGCCATTGACATGGAATGCCGTGCCGGGTTTCCTCGTCCCACGTGACTGGCCCCGGAAACCCAGCACGCGGAGGTGTTTCGATGAGTCGACCTGCCCGGACCGCGGCCTGCGGTTGCGAACGGTGTCACCAGAGGACTGGGCCGCATTGGCGCAGGTTCGGTGGTATCGCCTTGTCGGGGATCGCGATCATGGCGCTACTGGCCGGCGATCCGCGGAGCTCACTGGCCACCGCGGTCCCACTGGTGTCAGGCGCCGCACCCGGCGAGTACGGCGTGACGCCCGGCGCGGAGTGGAGTGTGAGCAGCCCTGGCCCCGGCCAGCTCAGCGCCTTCCCGCAAGCGTTCGCGACCGACCGGGTCACCGATGGCGTCACCGAGCGGCAGGTCCACGTCAGCTGGGCGGAGAACCGTGATTCCACCCTGGTCGAGAGCATCGATGCGCATGCGGTGTCGAAGGACGGTGCGATCACCTTCGACCGGCACGACGAGTTCCTGCCCGCCTTGAGCATGGCCCGCCTGGACGACGGGTCGCTGCTGTCGGTCGAGTTCGTGCCGGGCCCGGTCGATGCGCAGACCGGCGACATCACGCTGAACATCGCCCGTTCCACCGATCTGGGCGAGACCTGGACCCGGGGCACAGCGACAGTCGAGGACACCGTCGGGTTCTCGTGGATCCGGGTTCACCGGGGCATCCTCCAACTCGTCGACGGCACCTTGCTGATGCCCATCTACGGCCTGGCACGTGGCGACACACGCAACCGGTCGGCGCTGCTGGCGAGCGTGGACCGGGGCGACACCTGGACCGTGCGCAATCCCGCGATCCTGCCGCCCACGGCGACGCTCGGCACGAACGAGATGGCGATCAGCCGCACCAGTGACGGCCGCCTGATCGGCTTCCTGCGTGGTGACGGCCAGGCGGCGGTCTTCCAGACCTACTCCGACGACGACGGCGTGACCTGGACGACGCCGCAGGTCATCGACGCTCCCGACGGTGCGCCCACGGGCGCGGTGGACCCGGGTGTGGTGCTCCAGCCCAACGGCATGCTCCTGCTCACCTACGGCAGGCCGGACAACTCGTTGCTGGTGAGCCGCGACGGGACCGGACGCACCTGGGACGACTACCACAACATCTTCGCCAACGCTCCTCGCGGGGGTCCCGCACGGACCACCGGTTCCAGCGGCAACACCGCGATCGTCAGCGTCAGCGCGAACCAGTCGGTCATGTTCGGCGACGCCTGCGCCAACGTCTGGGGTTGCCGGGAGTACGGCCAGTTGCACCGCGTCTGGGCCCGGGTGATCGACGCCGTCACACCTGGCACCGGCAAGCTCGACCTCGAGACGAAGGTCGCCTCCGGCAGCGTGAGGCTGTCCGGCGACGTACTCGATGGGCCGGACGCCTTCCCCGAGACGCGCATCGAGGGCGCCGTCGACGGCAGCGCCGACCGCTACGCCGCCGCCCCGATCGCCGAGGACGGCACGTTGATCATCGAGCTGGATCAGGTGTACACGCTGGACAGGATCGGGTTGATGCTGGCCTACGGCACGGCTCAGGACGCCGACGTCCAGCTGTCCGTCGACGGAAGGGCGTGGGGTCAGCCGGTCGTCAAGGTCCGCGAGACCGTCGACTACTCGGTGCGCTACCACCAGATCGAGCCCACCCAGGCTAAGTACGTCAAGATCAACGCCCCTGATGGCGGCACTCTGGACGCGGTCACCGAGCTGGAGTTGTATGCCGCGGACACCATGACCTTCGAGAACGACGCCGTGAACGCCGTACCGCGAGGATTCACCGACACCCGCCATGCCGTGGTCGCGGACACGATCATCCCCGGCGCCGACAGCAGCCGCCGGCTGACGCTGGTCGACTGGGACGCCGAGGCGACCGCCACCGCGACGCTCCCGGCGCCGGCGACACCCGAGCAGCGCGTCTCCTTCCAGTACGCCGGTTCGGCCTACGGCTCGACCGGGGTCGTCTTCTCCATCCCCGGCCAGACCGCCGGTGGGGAGACGACGACCGCCTGGCAGTTCTGGGTGACGGCCAACGCGGCCGCCGGCACCTTCCGCGTGCGGGCGCACACAGGTTCCGGTTGGGCCGACATCGGAACCGTGCCATACGCGCCGCCCGAGACCTGGATGCCGGTGACGATCGACACCACCGCCACCGAGGCTCGATTCAGCCTCAACGGGGCGACCTTGGACACCACCGCTCGCTGGAACGACGCCGCCGGCTACACCGGCGTCACCGTCAGCTCCTACACCGTCGAGTCCGCTTCCGGCTCGCAACACGACTTCGACGACTTCCGGGTGAGTCCATTGAGCTGACGGCGCAGCGGCCGGCCCGGGTTCGGACGCACGCCGAGCCCGGGCCGACCCGACGTCATTGACATGGAACGTCATGCCATGACTAGGCTTCGGCGTGACAGCCGTCAACCACCTCACCGACCGGAACGCCTTCCTGCTGCGTGGCGACGGGTTCGCCTACGCGCTCGCCGTCACCCCTGACGGCGACCTGCGCCATCTGCACTGGGGCGGCCCGCTGGAGCCGGACGACGTCACCGGCTTGCTGGCGGACGACCCGCGCGAGTTCGGCTCGAACACCTGGTCCAGCCCGCGGGCGCACACCGAGGAGCTGGTGGCGCACGGCGGCCGGCGGCTGGACGAGTCCGCGCTCAAGGTGGAGTTCGCCGACGGCGTCCGTGCGCTCGACCTGGCCTACCGGTCGCACACCATCAGCGCCGATCAGCTGACGGTCCGGCTCGCCGACCGGCATTACCCGTTCGCCGCCGAGCTGCACTACCGGGTTCGCGGCGGCGCGCTGGAGCGGTGGACCATGCTGGTCAATGACGGCGACGCGCCCGTCGTGCTCGACCGGGCGTACTCCGCGACCTGGGGATTGCCGTGGCAGCCGCGCTGGGAGGCGACCTGGCTGGCCGGCATGTACGCCACGGAGACGCAGGTGACGCGGCGCCCGCTCGGTGCGGGCCGGCTGGTACTGGAGTCGCGGCGCGGCATCCCCGGGCACGCGGCGCAGCCGTGGCTGGCTCTGGACGCCGGCGCGGGCGACGAGGCGGGTGCGGTCTGGAGCGTCGCGGTGGCGTGGAGCGGCTCGTGGCGGCTGGCGGCCGAGCTCGCCCACGACGGCCGGCTGCACGTCACCGCCGGCGTCAACGACTTCGACCTGCGGCATCCCCTGGCGCCGGGCACGTCGTGGACCACCCCCGTCACCGTCGGCGTGTACGCGTCCGCCGGGCACGACGACCTCACCGACCGCTGGCACGCCTACGAGCGCCGGTTCGTCGTGCCGCGGCCCGATGTCGTCCGGCCGGTCCTCTACAACGGCTGGGAGGCGACGTTCTTCGACGTCCGCCCGGAGTCGCAGCTCGAGCTGGCCCGGCGGGCGGCCGGCCTGGGCGCCGAGCTGTTCGTCATCGACGACGGCTGGTTCGCCGGCCGGAAGGACGAGAGCGCGGGCGTCGGCGACTGGACGCCAGACCCCACGGCCTTCCCCGACGGCCTGCAGCCACTGGCCGACGAGGTGCACGCGCTGGGCATGCGGTTCGGCGTCTGGGTCGAACCGGAGGCCGTCAGCCCCGACAGCGACCTCTTCCGCGCCCACCCGGACTGGATCTACCAGTGGCCGACCCGCCCGCGCACCCTCGCCCGGCAGACCCACATGCTGGCGCTGAGCCGCCCGGACGTCCGCACGCACCTCGTCGAGGCCCTGAACGCGCTGCTGTCGTCGGCGCCGATCGACGCCCTGAAGTGGGACCTCAACCGGCCACTCACCGAGGCGTCGGACGGGGTCGGCAACGGCTCGGTCTGGCTCGGGCACGTCGAGGGCTTCTACGAGGTGCTCGACCGTGTCCGCGCCCGGCACCCGGACGTCTGGATCGAGAGCTGCGCGTCCGGCGGCGGCCGGGCCGACCTCGGCGTCATGGCGCGCACCGAGTGGGTCTGGCCCAGCGACAACACCGACGCGCTGGAGCGGCTGACGATCCAGCACGGTTACACCTATGCCCACTCACCGCACACGATGATGGCCTGGGTCACCGACTCCCCCACCTACCTCACCAAACGCGAGATCCCGCTGCGATTCCGGTTCCACTCGGCGATGACCGGGCTGCTGGGCATCGGCGGAAACCTCGCCGACTGGCCGCAGTCCGCGCTGGCGGAGGCCGCCGAGTACGTCGCGCAGTACAAGCAGGTGCGGGCGACGGTGCAGTACGGCGTCATGCGGCGGCTGAGCGGCGCGCCCGACGACGTGACGGCGCTCAGCTACCGGTCGCCGTCGGGTCATCAGGTCGCGGTGTTCGCGTTCGCGCCGTCGGTGCGGCACCTGCGGCGGACGGTGCAGCTACGGCTGCGCGGCCTCGACCCGGCGGCCGTATACGTGGACGGGGCGACCGGGACGCGGTACAGCGGGGCGCTGCTCATGCATCACGGCCTGCGGGTCGGGCTGGTCGGCGACTACGCCAGCGAGTTGGTGGTCCTGGACCGCGCGTGAGCCCGCCGGCCCGCCGCAGCCTTGACATGGAATGATGTTCCGTGTTGGCTCCTGGCACGCGTTGGCGCACCTTCGGAACCTGGAGACCTCCATGAAGATCATGACGATCTACGCCCACCCCGCCGACACCATCACCAACTGCGGCGGCACGCTGGCCCGGCACGCGCAGCGCGGCGACGAGGTGGTCGCGCTGATCCTCAGCCATGGCGGGCGCATCCACGCGAACAAGTACGCCGAGGAGTGGCGCAAGGACGCGCCCGACGACGCCGTCGCGACCGCCGGCCTGGACGCCATCGTCGCGAACAAGAAGGACGAGCTGGACCGCGCGGCCAAGATCATCGGGATCGACCGGATCATCACGCTGGACCACGAGGACACCTACGCGACCGTCCACGAGGACGTCGTCGAGGAGATCGCCGAGCATCTGGCCGCCGAGCAGCCCGAGATCGTCATCGCCGACCATCCGCGCAGCCCCGCCTACTTCGACGCGCACTCCGTCGCCACCGGCATGGCGCTCGCCGCGCTCGCCCGTGCCGGGACCTACCTGCGCAACCTCGACGGCCGCGACGAGGTGCCGGTGCGGCAGGTGTTCCTCACCGGCCTGCCGGTCTACAACCTCGACGCGCTCAGCCTGAACGGGGTGCGCAACGACTGCTACGTCGACATCACCGAGGTCGTCGGGACGAAGCTGGCGGCGATGGACCAGTTCGTCAGCCAGGGCTACCACGGCGTGTTCGCGCGCAAGCTGGTGGAGTCTTACAACGGCGAGGCCGGCCGGGCCGCCGGGGTGAACTTCGCCGAGGCGTTCGTCCGCCTCTACAACGAGACCCACCAGCACCTGCCGGTCACCGAGGCCGCCCTGGCGACCGATCCGCTGACCAGGCACATCGCCTACTCCTCGGTGAACCTGCGGGGCACCTACCCGGTACCGTGACGCCCGTGACGCCTTCGATCACCGGCCGGTCCGTCCACGAGCTGCCCACCCCGCTCGCCGTCCTCGACGACGCCGCGCTGGAACACAACCTCGCCACCATGGCGGCGTGGTGCCGCGAGCACGGCGCCGAGCTGCAGCCGCACGGCAAGACGACGATGGCGCCGGCGCTGTTCGCCCGCCAGCTGGCGGCCGGCGCGACCGGCATCACGGCCGCGACGCCGGCCCAGGTGCGGGTCATGCGGGCGCACGGCGTGCCCGCGGTGCAGCTGGCCAACGAGCTGGTGCAGCCCGGCGAGGCGGCCTGGGTGGCGCGCGAGGTGGCGGGTGGGTTCGGGTTCCGCTGCTGGGTCGACTCCGTGGACGGGGTGGAGATCCTGCAGGAGGCGTTCGCCCCGTCGGGGGCCATCGCGGACGTGCTGCTGGAGGTCGGGAAGGAGGGCGGGCGCACCGGCACCCGCGGCGTGGGCGACCGCGACGCCGTCCGGGCCGCCATCGACCGCTCGCCGAACGTCCGGCTCACCGGCGTCGCGGGGTACGAGGGCTCGGTGGCGGGCGACCGCACCCCGCCGTCGATGGCCGCCGTCCGGGCGTACCTGGAGACCCTGCGGGCCGCGGGCGAGTCCGTCGCCTCCGACGTCGACGGCCAGGTGGTGCTGTCGGCGGGCGGCAGCATGTTCTACGACGTCGTGGCGGACGTGCTGGGCGGCGGCGGGCGGGTGATCCTGCGCAGCGGCTGCTACGTCACGCACGACTCCGGCATGTTCCGCCGCAACTCGCCGCTGGACGGACCGGACGCGCCGGCCCGGCTGCGGGCCGCGCTCACCGTCTGGGGCACCGTCGTGTCGGCGCCCGAGCCCGGCCGCGCCTTCCTCGACGTCGGCCGCCGCGACGCCTCGTTCGACCAAGGGCTGCCGATCCCGCTCGCCGTGCTCCCACGCGGCGTCGCCGACGTCCGCCCGCTGGACGGCGCCGAGGTCACCGCGCTCAACGACCAGCACGCGTTCGTTTCGGTACCGCCCGGTACCACGCTGGCCGTCGGCGACCGCGTCCAGCTCGGCATCTCGCACCCCTGCACCACCTTCGACAAGTGGCGGCAGATCGCTTTGACCAGCCCCGACGCCATCGTCACCGACGTCGTCGAGACCTGGTTCTGATCGGTACCACGCTGGTACCATGTTCGCATGGCCACCAACCTGAGGCTTCGCCCCGAAGCCGTGGCGGCTCTGCGGGCCGAGGCCGAGCGCAGCGGCCGGTCGCAGCAGGACGTCCTGCGCGCTGCCGTCGACAGCTACCTCGGAATCGACACCGGGCTCGGCGCCGAGCCGGTGCATCGTCGCGAAGCGCCCGAAGGCGCCGGCGAGCTGGAGCAGCTGGTCGCCGCCCGGATGGTCCGCCCGCCGCGCACGCCGTACCGGCGCCCGTCCCGGCGACTCACGCTGCCGTCCGGCGTCACCTCGGCCGAACTGCTCGACCGCGACGACCGAGTCTGACATGCGCGTCTACGTCGACACCAGCGCACTGCTCAAGCGCGCGATCCAGGAGGACGAGTCCGACCCGCTCGAGCGGGCGCTGGAGCGGCACGTCGACGACGGCGACGCCATCGTCACGTCGTCGCTGGCCGGGCTCGAGCTCGGCCGCGCCCTGCTGCGCGTCACCGAGGGTCTGGCCGTGCAGGACGGCGTCGACGACGCGCTGGCCGGGGTCGCCGAACGGCACCTCACCGAGGACATCGTCGGCCTGGCCCGGCGCGTCCGGCCCTCGGTGCTGCGCTCCCTCGACGCCATCCACCTGGCCACCGCGTTCGTGCTCGACGTCGAGCTGATGATCACCTACGACCACAGGCTGGCCGACGCCTGCCGGTACAACGCCCTCCGCGTCGCCGCGCCGGGCGGCCCTACGCGCTGAGCAGCGCCGGGAAGACGTGGTCACGGAGGAGCGGCGCCACGGCGGCGACGCCGGCCGGGTGCAGCCAGCGCAGCTCGGCGATCTCACGGGCCGCGACGGGCGGGGCCGGCAGCGTGGCGGTGTACACCGTCGCGGTGACGGAGGCGCCGGGCTCGTTGGCGGCGGGCGCCGTCCAGACGCCCAGCGGGGTGAGGTCGGCCGGGCGCAGCGCGACGCCGATCTCCTCGTCGACCTCGCGCAGGGCGGCCGCCGCGGCGTTCTCGCCGGGCTCGAGCTTGCCGCCGGGCAGCATGAACGCGTGGGTGTCGCGCTTGCGGACGGTCAGCACCCGCGACTCCGCGTCGAGGAAGCACACCGCCGCGACGACGAAGTGGGGCGAGAGCACGCCCCCACCGTACCGTCCGTCAGGCCCGCCGCAGCAGCCAGAACGCCACCGCCGCCGCCACGGCGACCACCACGTTGAGCGCGGTCAGCCAGGCCCGGGCCCGCCGCCGGCGCGGGTAGCCACCGGCCCGCACGCCGAGCCCGGCGACGGCCCGCGCGATGCCGGCGAGCACGGCGGCGGCGACCGCGATCATGGCGTAGTTCGGGCCGTCGCATGAGACGGAGTCGGCGGTGCAGGAGCGGAACGGACCGCCCTGCCCGCTGGAGTCGTACCGCCCGGCCGCCAGCACCGCGACCGCCACGAGGAACCCGTGCACCGGGACGAGCAGCGCCATCACGGCCGCCGAGACGGCCGCGCCGCGCGCCGGGCGGGCCGCCTCCGCCCGCTCCTCTGTGAGCGCCATCAGTGCGGCGCCGCCGCGGCCTCGGGCGACAGCGGCGCCAGGCCGGTCGCCACCGGGTCCGGTTGCCCCTCCGGCGGCGTGCCCGTGCCACCGATCTCCGCCAGGGCGATGCCGGCCAGCACCACCAGCCCGCCGACGACCTGGGCGGCGGACAGGCTCTGCCCGAGCCACACCCATGCCACGACGGCGGAGCCGACCGGCTCGCACATGCCGATGACGCCGCAGGCGGTCGGCGAGATGTGCCGCAGCGCCGCGAGGTTCAGCCCGTACGCGACGATCGTCCCGAACACCACGATCCACAGCACCGTCGACCACGCGGGCACCGACACCGTGTCGAACACGCCCAGCAGCGACGTCTCGCGGCCCAGCGGCGCGAGGTCGACCGTCCACCACGGCTGCGCGACCGCCCAGAACAGCGCCGCGAACGCGAACATGAAGAACGTCAGCGACAACGAGTCGCGGCTCCCGGACATCCGCGAGCCGACCAGGTAGTAGCTGGCCAGGCAGGCCGCCGCGCCGAACCCGGCCAGCACCCCGACGGCGTCCAGCCCGATGTCGGTCCACACCTGCGCGACCAGCGCGAGCCCGATCAGCGCGACGCCGATGCCCAGCCAGGTCTGCCGGCGGATCCGCTGGCGCAGCACCGCCCAGCTGAACAACGCGACCATCGCCGGCGCGGTGAACTCCAGCAGCAGCGCGATGCCCACCGGCAGCCGGTCGATCGCCGTGAAGTACAGCCACTGCACCAGCGCGCCGCCGGCCACGCCGAGCACGAGCAGGAACGGCAGCTCGCGCAGCCCGATACGCAGCTGCCGGGGCGCGATCACGGCCACCGCCACCAGCAGGATCAGCGCGGCGCCGGTCGAGCGCAGCGCCGCCAGCACCGACGGGTCCAGCCCCGCCTCCAGCGCGACCTTCGACATGGACGCGTTGACGGAGAAGAACACCGCGGCGAGGACGACGTAGGCGACGCCGCGGGCCGGGTTCTGACGACTCATCAGGCGACAGTAGTCAACGACTGGTTTGCCCCTCAAGAGCATTGTCACCAGGTGGGATGTCGGCCCTCGCGACGCAGGAAAGCGGCGAGAAAGCGCGCCGCAACCGGGCGGCCGCAGGATCTGACCGACACGACGGGGGACGTCGGGAGGACGATCGTGCCGGCGACGGATCAATGGATGGTGTTCCTGGGCACGGCGGTGGTGTTCGCGGTGACGCCGGGGCCGGCGATGCTCTACGTGCTGGCCCGGACGTTGCACGGCGGACGGCGGCCGGGGCTGGAGTCGGCGCTGGGCAACGCCATCGGCACCGTCGTGCACGTGTGCGCGGCGGCCGCCGGGCTGGCCGCGTTGCTGGCCGCCAGTCCAGCGGCGTACGCGCTGGTGAAGTACGTCGGCGCCGGCTACCTGGCGGTGCTCGGCGTGCAGGCGATCCGGCAGCGGCGGGGCGCCGCGATGATCGCCGGCGGCGACGCGTACGCGCGGTCTCCGCTGGCGCAGGGTGTCGTCGTCGAGACGCTGAACCCGAAGACGGCGCTGTACTTCATGGCGCTGCTGCCGCACTTCGTGCACCCCGAGCGGGCGCACCCGGCGATGGTCCTGGCGGTGCTCGGGCTGATCGTGGTGGTGATCGTGCTGGCCGCCGACGTGACGGTGGCGCTCGCCGCGGGCCGGTTGCACGGCCGGCTGGCACGGAGCGAGCGCTGGCAGGTGCGCCAGCGGACCGGCAGCGGTGCGCTGATGATCGGGCTCGGCACGTTCGTCGCGGTCAGCTGACGGGGGCGAGGTCGAGGCCGGCGGCGACGGCGGCCTCGCGGTAGGCGGCCGCCAGGCTGTCCGGCGTCTCGTGCGCGTTCAGCCCGCTCGGGTTCGGCAGCACCCACAGCTGCGCGCCGCCGAGGTGCTCGGGCTGCCGGCCGGCCACCGCCCGCGGCCGCGCGAACGCCGTCCGGTAGGCGGTGATGCCGAGCACCGCCACCACGGCGGGCGCCAGCCGGGCCACCTTGTCCGCCAGGGCGACGGCGCCCGCGCGCAGCTCCGCGGCGCTCAGCTCGTCGGCCCGCGCCGTCGCCCGCGCGACCAGGTTGGTGATGCCGACGCCGCGACCGGTCAGGTCGTCCGGGCTGTCGATGATGCCGGCCCGCTGCAGCGCCGGGTAGAACCGGTTGCCGGGACGGCCGAAGTGCGTCTGCACGGCCACCGTCATGAGGCCCGGGTTGATGCCGACGAACAGCAGCCGCAGGTCCGGCCCGAGCAGGTCCGGCAGCGTGCCGTCGCGAAACGCCTCCAGCTCGGCCCGCGTGAACCCCATCGGGGCAGCTTAGGGTGTGTCTCCCAGGTCTCGGCCGTAGCGAGCGGCGTCGAGGCGCCGCCTGGGCGTCGCGCAGTAGGCCACGGACCTGGGAGACACACCCTAAGCGAGCCGCCGGACGAACTCGACGACGACGGGGCCCGCGGGGTCGATGAGGTGTCCGCCGGGGACGACGGCCGCGGACGCGCGCGGCAGCCCGGCCGCCAGCCGCGGCACCGCGCGGCGCAGCGGGGCGGGTGAGCCCGCCGCGGACACCAGCAGGGCGGGGACGTCGATGCCGGCGAGGTCGGCGTCGCTCAGCTCGAGCGGCTCGGCGCTGAGGTCCAGTCCGCGGCCGTGGATCTCGGCCAGGACGGCGCGGCTGCCGGCCCGCAACAGCTCCCGCACGCCGGAGTCCATCCGGTCCCAGGCGTCGTCGCCGAGCGCGCCGCGGACGACGGCCTCGGCGGCGCGGGCCGGGTCCTCGCCGGCGGCCTCCAGGACCTTCGCGCGCAGCTGCGCGGCCCACGCCCTGGTGTCGCCGTCGACGGTGAGCAGCGCCGGCTCGAGCAGCACCAGGCCGTCGACCCGCTGTGGGCGGGTGCGGGCCAGCTCCAGCGCGATCAAGCCGCCCGTGCTCCGGCCGATGACGACGGCGGACTCGGCGCCCAGGCGGTCCAGCAGCGCGGCGGCGTCGGCCACTTGGTCGCCGAGGTCGGTCGACTCGAACGGCTCGGGCGCACCGCTGCGGCCGTAGCCGCGGCGGTCGTAGACGACGCACGTGCCCACGGCGCCGAGCCTGACGGCGGCCGGCTCCCACAGCACGGCCGAGCTCGGGCTGCCGTGGATGCCGAGGATGACCGGTCCCTGCCCGTGTGCCTCGTAGTACAGATCGACGCCGTTGGCGATCGCACTCGGCATGCCGCCACCGTACGCCCGCCCACCTGGCCCGGCCAGACCGTTGTGACCAGGTACGACAGGGCCCGGGCCACGGAGGTGGCCCGGGCCCCGTCATGGCGGCGGCGCGGGTCAGAGCGCCGAGCACTCCCCGGTCGCGACGCCGCGCAGCTCGTTCGCCGCGCCGAAGTCGCGCACGGGCGCGCTGCTGCCGGAGCAGCTGAGCCGGCCGGCGAACGAGTTGCCCGCCAGGACCGGCCCGTACGCCTCGCCGTACAGCGTGAATCGCTCCTCCGACTGGTTGCCCGGGATGCGCCCGTTGCCGGTCAGGGCGACCGAGCCGCGGAACGTCGACCCGGCGGCAGTGACGCCGTTCACCGTGCCGGTGACGCGGACCTGGCCGGCCAGCGTCGAGCCGAGCAGCTGGACCTCGGTGGCGCCGTCGGCCAGCAGGCTGCCGCTGACGGTGCTGTCGCGCACCACCAGGGACGCGCCGGAGCGGACGGTCACCGTGCCGGCCACCGTCGCACCGTCGAGGCAGGTCACGCCGGTGGTCACCAGCAGCGACCCGGCCTGCGGCCCGGTGATCGTCCGGGTGCACGCCAGCTCGGCGCCCGGCAGGACCGTCGCGGTGTACGACTCCGCCGCGCCGATGTTGCCGGCCGGGTCGACGGCGCGGTGCTCGACGGTGTGCGTGCCGTAGCCGGGCACGAACGGTCCGTTCGGGTCGTCCGGGCCGTAGTTCTGCTCGAACGCGGCCTTCGACAGCCCGCCGGTGCCGAGGTTGCCGTAGGTCAGCGCCTTGACGACCTGGCCGGAGTGGCGGAACTCGAACGGCGACTCCGGCATCGGCTGCTCCGGGAACCCGAAGTAGTTGAACCAGCCGTCGCCGTTGAGCCGCAGCTCGCCGACGACGTACGGCTCGCCCTCGTAGCCGGTGCGGTCGTCCTGCGGCTCCAGCCACATGTCCCAGCCGTCGAAGTAGATGCCGTGACCGGAGTCCGACGTCATGGTGGTGAGCGGCTCGGACAGCGTGCGCGGCGCCGTCGGCAGGGCGTTGTCGACGGTCCAGGTGGCGGCGTCGGAGCCGCCCGGCGCGGCCGGGTCCGTCACCGTCGCCGTCAGCTCGTGCGTGCCGGCCGGGAGGTCCAGCGCGCCGAGGTCGAGCGTCCGGCCGTCAGCGGGCGCGGCCACCGCCGCGCCGTTCAGCGTCCACGCGACGTCCAGGGCGCGGCCCGACGGGTGGGTGGTCTCGACGAACACGACCTCGTCGCCGGCGACCGGGCGGGTCGTGGGGGTCGAGCCGGTGATCTCCGGTGCGACGGCGTCGGGCGCGGCCGTCGTGTCGCCCACCGTCCAGGTGCGGGTCTGCACGAACCGCGGGCCGTTGTAGCCGGAGTCGGTGGCGGTGTTGTTCGTCGACGGGTTGCGCACCCAGTCGATGCCGTCCGGGCCGACCGGGTCGCGGACCTCGACGTGCACCGTCGTGCCGGGCGCGAGACCCAGCTCGCCGAGGTCGAGGTCGCGGGCGCCGGTGGCGAGGACCTCGCCCTGCGGACCGCCGGCCCGCCAGGTGATCTCCAGGTCGTGGAAGCGCGGGTGGGTGGTCTCCAGCCAGAGCACGTCGTCGCGGGCGACGGTGCCGGCCGGCGTGTGCAGCAGGCTCATCCGGCCCTTGTCGCGCTGGCCGGTGACCCGCGCGACCATGTGCTCGAGGCCGACCTGGTCGAAGTAGAAGCCGATCCACCGCATCATCGAGTGCGAGCTCGGCCGCCACACGTTCGAGCCGTTGTAGGTGCCGCTCTCGTGGCCGTCCTCGTCGGCGGCGCGGATAGGGCCGCCGGACAGGCTCTCCTCGCCCAGCCACCGCCACCACTTGGACTGGTTCGCCGTCATCTGCTCCGACGTCTGCCGGGTGTGGTGGAACGAGCTCGGTTCGTTCGGCCCGTGCGGCGGGCCGGGGTGCGGCCGGTCGGAGTACGGGTACTCGTCGGCCAGCGTGCCCAGCGAGTGGCCCAGCTCGTGCAGCGAGATCAGCGGCGACTGCGGGCTGCCGCCGGACGCCGTCGCGTCGCGGCCGCCGATGCCGCCGTAGGTGAACGTGTTCGAGATGGCCAGCGTCTGCACGTTCTGCGGCCCGGAGCTCGAGCCGCCGGTGGGCCGGAACACGCCCGGCTCCAGCCCCAGCGCCGGCGCGACGTACGAGTTCAGGTACATCGCCCGCTGCTGGTTGCCGCTGCACCGGGTGTCGCCGAGGATGCCCGGCGCCAGCGGGTACGTGGGGTTGGCGTTGCCCGACGGGTGCCCGGGGCAGCCGCCCGGGTCCAGCGCTTGGCCGTACGTGATGCCGCGGGCCAGGGGGTCGGTCAGCCCGTCGGAGTACCAGAGCCGCAGCGGCGTGTTCTTGCGGTCCCTCACCTCGTCGGACGCGTCCTCCTCCGGGTCGCGCCGCACGCCGGAGTCCTGCGACACGATCTGCAGCAGGTAGACGTTGATGTAGTCGCGGTAGCTGCGGAACGGCTCCACGCCCCACTGGATGGCCTGGTTGCGGTCGACGTCCTGCTCGCACCGGTCCATCTCGTCGGCCTGGTAGCCGTCGCAGATGACGATCAGGTTGAGGCGCTCGTTCGGCGAGCCCGTCTCCTGGAGCGGGACGACCCGCGCGCTGCCGGCCTCCGGCCACTGCGGCAGGGCCTCGTTGGCCGACGGGACGCCCGCCATGGGCACCGTCAGGAGGCCTGCCGACAGTGCCGCCGGCGCGAGCGCGGCGACGATCTTCTTCATACGGTCTCCGTCTCACCGTGCACGTGCCCCGTCACGGGCCGGAGCGGTCCGGCCCGTGATGAGAATGGTGCTCAGCGACGGTACCGGGCGCACGGTGACATGGCACCCGACAGATGACGGAAGCTCGGCACCACGCCCCCGTCGTTCGTCGGAGCCGGCCGGTCAGCCGTGGTGGTGGTCGCCGCCGTGGTGGTCGCAGTGGTGCGACGGCGTCGCGGGCACGTCCAGCGTCGGGTTGCGGTCGAAGAAGCCGACCGGGCGCAGCGTGAACCCGGCGTAGTCCACCGGCATGACCGGCCAGTCCTCCGGGCGCGGGAAGTGCACCGCGCCGAAGGTGTGCCAGAGCACGATGTCCTGGTCCTCGATCGCGCGGTCGGCCGCGACGTAGCGGGGCAGGCCGGCGCCGCCGGGGTGCTGGTTGACGAGGTCGCCGGCGGGATAGCGCTCGGCCGGGTCGTAGCGGGTGACCCACAGCGAGCGGGTCGCGAACCCGGCCCGGTTGGCCGTCGCCGACGCGGGGTCGGCCAGCAGCATCGGTTTGCCCTCGGGGCGCAGCTCGTAGGCGACCGGCCGGCCGAGCCGGTTGGTGGAGTCGGAGCTGGAGATCTGCCACGTCCGCCCGGCCAGCGGGTCGGCCGTGCGCGCGCCCTGGGCCTCGGTGCGCAGCCGGGTCGAGCGCCGGGTGAAGGCGTTGCCGTTCGGGTTGGCCGGGCCGATCGGCAGCGGCTGCACCTCCAGCTCGTCGACGGCGTTGTCGAGGCCGTCGACCATCATGTCGAGGCGGGCGCAGTAGAGGTGCTGGTGGTACGGCGCACCCAGGCCCGGCGCCACCTCCGCCGCGTACGCGCTGTCGGACTTGTAGGACGACGTGGCCACGACGCCGGTCGCTTTGACCTCCAGCTGGATGGTGCCGTCGAGGTACAGGTACCAGTAGAAGCCGTAGTCGTAGTTGCCGACGGTGACGAAGAACGAGATGACCAGCCGCCGCTGCCGCCGCGTCTCGGCCGACTCGGTGAAGATGTCGGTGTGCTTCCACAGCACGCCGTAGTCCTCTTCGTGCAGGCAGACGGCATTGCGGACCTCGCGCGGCGCGCCGTCGCCGTCAGCCAGCACCGCGTCGAAGTAGTGGATCTCGCCGAGGCAGTCGCACCCCAGCTCCAGCGAGTTGACCTGCTGGCCGAGCAGGTACTCGCCGGCGTCGAAGTAGCTGATCCAGAACCGCACCGGACTGGGGTCGGCGTACGGGACGACCATCTCGGCCACCGACGCCCGGTAGACGATCGGCCGCACGCGGTCGCCGTCGCGCCAGCCGAGCTGGTGCAGGACCAGGCCCTCGCGCGGGTCGAAGCCGACCCGGAAGGTCCAGTTCTCCCAGGTGACGACGTCGTCCTCGACGGTGAAGCTCGGCCCCTCGGGCTGGGTGATCTCGATCGGCTTCAGGGTCGTCCGCGGCGGCCCGGTGTAGGCGGGGTCGTCGTGGTTGGCCTCCTCGTCCGGGATCGGGAGGACGGCGTCGTCGATCAGCTCGATGACGGTCTTCTCGATGAGGTCCACGTAGGCGACGACGCCGTCGATGGGGTGCGCCCAGGCGTGGTCCTCGGGCCGGTGCTGCAGGAACGACAGCACGTGCAGCACCCGGCGGCCGCGCTCGCTGGGGATGCCGAAGTTGCCGGCCGCGAGCGGGCACGGGCGGACGAGGTCGAGGTCGGTGATGCCGCGGCGCTCCATGGCCGCGCGCCAGCCGGGGTCGGCCTTGACGATCTCGTCGACGGTCAGCACTTCCTCGAGCAGGATCGGCGGCTGGCCGTCGGTGACCGGGTCGACCGTCTCGACGGAGTCGACGGCGCCGCGGGAGAGCGAGGCGATGACGGTGCGAGCGGCGCCGGTCTCGAGGTCGAGCAGGACGGCGCGGATGCGGCGGTCGACGGGGTCGCCGTCGCGGTGGCCGAGCACCGTCAGCTTGTCCGGTTCCTCCAGGCCGAGCAGCGCGAACTTCGTCGACGCGGTGACCAGGCCGTTGTCGTCGAGGAGAGCGCGGGCCGCGCGGATCTCGTCCGCGGACAGGCGCTGGAGCGGGTGCGTGCGCACGGGCGTGACCGTCACAACGCCATAGACTCGCCGCCCGGCACCGATGTCGTCAAGACATTGCACCGCAAAGCGACTATGTAAGGCGTCTCGGGCGTCCGGCGCATTACCGCTGAAATTGCCTCTTGTCTCAGCGGACAAAGGCGGCCAAACTACCGGGCGTGAATCGGAACGCGGCATCGCGAGCACCGCAGTCGGTTCGAAACGCGCGTCTCGAGGGTGGGAGCGCGCGTGTCCCTGTCCCGTATGGCCCCGGCCGTCCGTTCTCATCCCGGTCCTCGCATCCGGGGTGGAGGTGCAGGCGGAGTGCTGCTGGCCAATGACTTCTTCCACATCGTTCACGATGTCGGCAGCGGCAAGCTCCGGCTGAACGCACGGGCCGCAGGGCTCGGGCTGGCCGGTGCGCTGCTCGGTGAGCTGATCCTCAACAACAACCTGCACGTCGCGTCTGGAACCCTGTCATTGACCGGCGCGCAGCCGCCGGCCGACGATCTGGGCTACCGGATCGTCCGCCAGCTGACGGCTGACCAGCAGACCCGGTCGCTGCGCACCTGGCTGGCGTTCCTCTCCCAGAGCGCGCTCGAGCGGGTCGCGGTCCGGCTGACGCGCGAGGGCGAGATCGAACCGGTCAAGTCCCGCAAGCTGTTCGGCAGCTCGGTCCGGTACCTGCCCGTCGACCCGAAGGTCGCCGCGTGGCCCACCGACCGGCTGTACGGACTGGTCAACCGAGGCGACCCACTGGACTTCCACGACGCCATGCTGGCCGGCCTGGTCGCGGTGACCGGCTTCACCAAGGGGGTGTGGTGGGACGGCGACGCCGTCACGTTGCGCCACATCGCCGCCGCGGTCGGATCGATGCCCATGTCGATGCGCGAGGTCCTGGCCCATACCGAAGCAGCTGTGGGTGACGCCACCCTCAGCCCCCGATAGCGCGACCTCCGGCGCACCCCCGACCCCGACGACGGAGATCCCGCAGATCCCATCAAGGAGAGTCCCCGTGTCCCATTCGAGCCGCCTGGGCGCCGACCGCGTGTCGCGGACGCTCGCCAGCAACAGGCTCGGCGTCCCTGCCGTCGTGTTCTTCGTCCTGAGCGCCGCGACGCCGCTCACCGTCGTCGCCGGAGTCGTGACCACCGGCTTCGCGGTCACCGGCATCATCGGCCTGCCCATCGCGTTCGTCGCGATCGCGCTGCTGCTGGCCCTGTTCAGCGTCGGCTACGTCGCGATGTCGCGGCACATCACCAACGCCGGCGCGTTCTACACCTACGTCACGCACGGTCTGGGCCGGCCCGCCGGCGTCGCGGCCGCCTACATGGCGCTGCTCGCGTACAACCTGCTGCAGGTCGGTCTCTACGGCATCATCGGCATCGCGGCCGGCCCGAAGCTGGATGAGTGGTTCGGCATCACCGTGGACTGGTGGGTGATCGCGTTGGTCGCGTGGGCCATCGTCGGCATCCTCGGCGTGCTGCGCATCGACGTCAACGGCACGATCCTCGCGGTGCTGCTGCTGGCCGAGATGGCGATCATCCTCATCTACGCGCTGGCCAGCCTCGGAAACCCGGCCGGCGACGACGTCTCGTTCGAGGCACTGCAGGTCGGGAACCTGTTCGAGTCCGGGGTCGGCGCGATCCTGGTGCTCGCGGTGCTCGGCTTCGTCGGCTTCGAGGCGTCGGTCGTGTACTCGGAGGAGTCCCGCAACCCGAAGCGGACCATCGCGCTGGCCACGTACATCTCCATCGCGGTCGTCGCCGGGGTGTACGTGCTGGCGTCGTGGGCGATGACGGTCGCGGCCGGCCCGGACAACATCGTCGGGATGGCCCAGGAACTGCAGAACGGGGTGATCTTCGTCCAGGCCGACGAGTTCCTCGGCGGCACGTGGGTGGACATCGGCGAGATCCTGTTCGTGACATCGGTGTTCGCCGCGATGATCTCGTTCCACAACACCGTCGCCCGGTACGTCTTCGCGCTCGGCCGCGAAAGGGTGCTGCCCAGCGTGCTCGGCCGCACGTCGCCGTCGTCGGGCGCCCCGGTGGCCGCGTCGATCGTGCAGAGCGTCATCGCTCTCGTGGTCATCCTGATCTACGCGTTCTTCGACCTCGACCCGCTGGTGCAGCTGTTCTTCAACCTCGGCACGACCGGCGGGTTCGGTGTGCTGGCGCTGGTGACGCTCACCTCCGTGGCCGTGATCGTGTTCTTCGCCCGGCACCCGTCCGGAGAGAACGTGTGGCGCCGGGCCATCGCCCCGGTGCTGGCGATGATCCTGCTGGTGATCGTCGTGATCCTGGCCATCGCGAACTACGACGTCCTCATCGGCGTCGCGCCGGACGCGCCGGAGCGGTGGATCCTGCCCGGTCTGTTCCTCATCGCGGCGCTGGCCGGCCTGCTGTGGGCGCGGTTCCTCAAGTCGGCCCGCCCGGACGTGTACGACGCCATCGGCCAGGGCGCCAACGCGGCCACCGGCATCTCCGTCCTGGACCTCTCGGGCCAGGAGGAGGACGAGCAGGGCGAGCCGTCCCTGCGCTGACCGCCGCACCCCGTGCCCCGTCGCGCCACCCGGCGCGGCGGGGCACGTCGCGTGTTTCGGCCGGAGCCGTCCGGGTACTCGACCACTCGGCGGGATCGAGAAGGGGGACTCCCATGGCACACCGTGAAGGCTCGGAGTCGCCGGGCGAGCCGACGACCACACCCGGAGAGGGCTCGGAGTCGCCGGGCGTACCGGTGCCCCCGCCCGACCGCGGTTCGGAGTCGCCGGGCAACCCGGTGCCCGCACCCGGATACGGCTCGGAGTCGCCGGGCATCCCGCCCGAGGACGACGAGGACGAGAACGAGGACGACGACTAGAGCGCGGCCTCCCGGGCGGCGAGGATCCGCGGCAGCTGCCGCTCGATCCAGCCGACCAGCCCGGCGACGTGCGCGGCGACCTGCTCGCCGGTGTCCGTCAGCCGGTAGCTGACCTGCGGCGGCGCCGCCGGGACGACCGTCCGCTCGACGAAGCCGTCGGCCGCCAGAGCGCGCAGCGTCTGGGCCAGCATCTTCTGGCTCACTCCGCCGATGCGCCGGTGGAGTTCGCCGAACCGCAGCTCCCGCTCCCCCAGTGCGGCCAGGACGAGCACGCCCCACCGGCTGGTGACGTGCTCGAGCACGCCCCGCGACGGGCAGTTCGGGTCGAACACGTCACCGGTCCGTGCCGGCCACCCGCTGCTGACCTCGGTGCTCACGTCGGCCTCCGTTGGTTACCTCAAGGTACGTACTTTCATCTGGTGAGTCTCCAGGTTAGCGTCGCTCTGGACAGCAGCCAAGACAAGGAGACGCACATGATCGTGGTGACCGGGGCGACCGGCCGGTTCGGGCCCGTGGTGGTCGAGGACCTGATCGCGAAGATGCCGGCCGGCGAGGTCGCCGTCGGGGCGCGCGACCCCGGGAAGGCGCGCCGGCTCGCCGAGCGCGGCGTCGGCGTCCGCGAGGCCGACTACGACGACCCGGCGAGCCTGGAGCGCGCCTTCGACGGCGCCGACCGGCTGCTGTTCGTCTCCGCCTCCGACACGACGCCGGGGGTGCGGGCCCGCCAGCACGCGAACGTCGTCGCCGCGGCGGCGACGGCGAAGGTGGGGCACGTCGTCTACACCAGCGCCATCACCGCCGAGGACGGCGCGAGCTTCCTGGCCGACCACACGACGACCGAGCGGGCGATCCGCGACGCCGGCCTCGCGTACACGTTCCTGCGCAACACCTTCTACACCGAGGAGCTGGTGCGGCCGGACGTGGCGACGGCCGCCGAAGTGACCGCGCCGGCGATCGGGCAGCCACTGGTGACGGCGACGATCGCGGACCTGGCCCTGGCGGCGAGCGCGGTGCTCACCGGCGACGGTCACGAGGGCGCCGTGTACGAGCTGCGCGGCCCCGGATGGACGTACCCGCGGCTGGCCGAGGCGCTCGGGGTGCCGTACCGGGAGGTCTCCGACGACGAGTCCGGCATGGCGTTCGTCCTGCCGCTGCTGCGGCTCCCCCAGTTCGGCACGCCGACGCCGGACCTGGAACGGCTGCTCGGCCGTCCCGCGACGACGGTGGAGGAGTTCGTCCGCACGCTGGCATGATGCGCCGATGGCGAGCCCGGCCGTCGTCGGCGAAGATGGGGGGATGACCGACGGCGACGGCCGCCGCGGCAGCGCCGCGCCGATCCTCGAGCTGCGCGGCGTCACCAAGCGCTACGGACGGCTGCGCGCGCTCGACGGCGTCACGCTGAGCGTGCGCGGCGGCGAGATCGTCGCCGTCGTCGGCGAGAACGGCGCCGGCAAGTCCACGCTGGTCCGCTGCATCGCCGGCGACACCGACGTCGACGAGGGCCACGTGGTGGTGGCCGCCGACGGCGCGAAGGCGCCGGTCGCCGTCGTCTGGCAGGACCTCGGGCTCTGCGACGACCTCGACGTCGTCGCGAACGTCTTCCTCGGCCGCGAGCACTCCCGGCTGCTGCTGGCCGAGAGCCGCATGGCCGCCGACGCCCGGCAGGCACTGGAGCGGTTCGGCTCGCAGCTCACCGACGTCCGGGCCCGGGTCGACACCCTCTCGCGCGGGCAGCGGCAGGAGGTCGCGCTGGCCCGGGCGCTGTCCACCGGCGCCGACCTGCTGGTGCTGGACGAGCCGACCGCCTCGCTGAGCGTGCTGCGCCGGGCCGAGATCATGCGCGTGCTGAGCGACCTGCGCGACGACGGCCGGGCCATCGTGCTGGTCAGCCACGACCTCGACGAGGTGTTCGCGCTGGCCGACCGCATCGTCGTGCTGCGCCACGGCCGCATCGTCGCCGGGGTGTCGCCGGCCGAGGTGCACTCCGACGACGTCGCGGCGCTGATGTCGGGCATCGAGACCGAGTCGGCGGCGCGGCGGCAGCTGAACCGCCTCAAGAGCCTGGTCGAGCAGCTCTCCGCCGCCGACCCCGCCGCGTCGCTGCCGCTCGTCGTCTCGGCCACCGCGGCCGCGCTCGACCAGGACATGCTCTGCGTGCACCTGCTCGACCACGCGCCGCGCGGGCCGCTGCTGCGCCGCACCGCCGCCATCGGGCTGCCGCCGGCGCTGGCCGACGACGCCGAACTGGTCCC
Organism: Jiangella sp. DSM 45060; assembly: GCF_900105175.1. Taxonomy (NCBI): domain Bacteria; kingdom Bacillati; phylum Actinomycetota; class Actinomycetes; order Jiangellales; family Jiangellaceae; genus Jiangella; species Jiangella sp. DSM 45060. The sequence continues at coordinate 4,541,956 of NZ_LT629771.1, forward strand.
GGTCGGCTCGGCCGGCGGGCTGGTCGGCGCGGCGGCGGCGCTCGGGCAACTGGTGGTCATCGACGACACCAGCGACGACGCCACGTGGACGGGGTACCTGGAACGGGCCGCCGCGGCCGGCGTGCGCAGCGCGTGGTCGGCGCCGATCGTCGGCTCGACCGGTGTCCTCGGCACCATCACCGGCTTCAGCACGTCCGCCGGCCGCCTCGACGCCGACCGCCGCGAGCTGGTCTCGCTCTACGCCGGCCACGCCGCCAGCGCCATCGAGCGCGAGCGGCTGATCGAGGAGGTGAGCCGGCGCAACGAGATCCTCGAGTCGCTGCGGGCCATGCTCGAGACACTGGCCGGACCCGACCGCGTCGACGGCGGCCTGTCCGCCGCGCTGCTCGCGCTCTGCCGCGGCCTCGGCGCCCGCGCCGCCGGCATGCTGCTCACCGACGTCGCCGAGCTGACCGGCGGCGAGGCGCGCTGGGTGCACATCGACCTGGACAACACAGCTGGTTCGGACCTGAAGGCGCTGGCCGAGGCCGCGCCCACCGGCACCGACCGGCCACGGCGCATCGGCGACGGCCTGGCGCTCGCGGGGCTGCCGATCCCCGGCGGCACCGGGCTGCTGCTGGCCCGCTGGGACGATCCCGCGGAGCCCGGCCGCGACGCCGTCGAGCTGCTCGACGACGCCCGCCGCTCGCTCGCGCTGGCGCTGGAGCGAGAGATGCTGGAACGCGCGCGCCGCGAGGCGGCCGCCGCCCGCCGGTCGCAGCAGCTGCAGCGCGAGGTGCTGCAGCACCTCAGCCACGAGCTGCGCACGCCTCTGACCGCGATCCACGGCTACGCCTCCACGCTGCAGCAGCCCGACCTCGTCTGGGACCCCGAGTCGATCGACCGCTTCCTCGCCGCCATCACCACCGAGTCCGCGCGCATGGAGCGCCTGGTCGGCGACCTCCTCGACTCCTCCGCCATCGAGTCCGGGCTGCTGCGGCTGCGTCCGGACTGGACGGACGTGCGGCTGGTGCTCGAGGCGGCGCGCAGCTGCGTGCCGCACCCCGGCCGGGTCAAGATCGGCGTCGCCGCGGGCCTTCCGCCGATCTGGGCCGACCACGACCGCCTCGAGCAGGTGTTCGTCAACCTGCTGGAGAACGCGGTCCGCCACGGCGGGCCCGACGGCGCCGTCCGCGTCGCCGCCGCGGCCGTCGACGGCGGCGCGTCGGTCGAGGTGCTGGTCAGCGACGACGGCCCGGGCATCCCGGCGGACGTCGCGGAGCGCGTCTTCGAGCCGCGGGTGCGCGGCGAGGGCAGCACCGGCGCCGGCCTGGGCCTCGCCATCGTCCGCGGCATCGCCGAGGCGCACGGCGGCCGGGTCGAGCTGGCCACCGGGGCGGAGTCGGGCTTCCGCGTCACGCTGCCGGTCGAGCCCGCCGAAGGCGAGGAGAGCGATGGCTGAGGAGCCCGGCGTCCTCATCGTCGAGGACGACCGCATCATCGTCGACGTCCTGCGGTCCAACCTCACCGCCCGCGGCTACCGGGTGGTGGTGTCGACCGACGGCTCCGACGTGCTGCGGCTGCTCGACCAGGCCGCGCCCGACGTCGTGCTGCTCGACCTCATGCTGCCCGGCCGCGACGGCTTCGACCTGTGCTGGGCGGTGCGCGACCGCTCCGACGTCGGCATCATCGTGCTGTCCGCGCGGCGCGGCGAGACCGACAAGGTGCGGGCGCTGAACCTCGGCGCCGACGACTACCTCACCAAGCCGTTCGGCATCGAGGAGCTGCTGGCCCGCATCAACGCCATGCTGCGCCGGGCCCGGCCGGCCGAGCCGCGGCTGGTGGCGCCGCAGGTCCGCGTCGGCGACGTCCGCATCGACTTCGACGCCCAGCTGGTCACGAAGGGCGGCAAGCGGGTGCACCTCACCCGCACCGAGTACGCGCTGCTGCGCGAGCTGGCGATGCACCCCGGCCGGCTGCTGACCCACGCCGAGCTGCTGCGCCGGGTCTGGGGCCCGGGCTACGAGACGCAGACGGAGTACACCCGCGTGTACGTCGGGCGGCTGCGGGCCAAGCTGGAGGGGCCCGACGGCGCCGAGCTGATCGTCACCGAGCCGCGGGCCGGCTACCGGTTCACGACGGACCGATGATGGCCCGCCGCCTGCTCGCCGCCGCCCTGCCCGCGGTGATCGTCCTGGCGCTGGGCGCCTGCGGCGCGGCCGGCACGTCCGGCGCCGGCGGCGACGGCGAGCTGCAGATCGCGCTGCTGCTGCCGGAGAACAAGACCGCCCGGTACGAGTCGCACGACCGCCCGGCGTTCGTCGACCGCGTCCACGAGATCTGCGCCGAGTGCGAGACGCTGGTCAGCAACGCCGACCAGGACGCCGCGCACCAGCAGGCGCAGGCCGAGGCGGCGCTCACCAACGGCGCCGACGTGCTGGTCCTCGACCCCGTCGACTCCCGGTCGGCGTCGGTCATCGTCCGGCAGGCGCACGCGGCGGGCGTCCCGGTGGTGAGCTACGACCGGCTGGTGCTCGACGCACCGGTCGACTTCCACGTCACGTTCGACAACGAGCAGGTCGGCCAGTTGCAGGCCGAGGTGCTGCTGGCCGCCGTCGGCGGCACCGACGGCGAGCTGGTGGTGCTGAACGGCTCGCCCACCGACGACAACTCGGCACTGTTCCGGCGCGGGGCGCACAGCGTGCTCGACGGCGCCGGGGTCGCCGTCGGCGCCGAGGTCGACGTGCCCGACTGGTCGCCCGACCAGGCGCAGGAGGCCATGGAGCGGGCCCTGACGACGCTCGGCCGCGACCGCGTCGCCGGCGTCTACGCGGCCAACGACGGCATGGCCGGCGGCGCCATCGCCGCGATGAAGGCGGCCGGGCTGGACCCGTTGCCCCCGGTCACCGGGCAGGACGCCGAGCTGGCGGCCGTGCGCCGCATCCTCACCGGCGAGCAGTACATGACCGTCTACAAGGCCGTGCGCACGCAGGCGGAGGCGGCCGCCGACGTCGCCGTCGGCCTGGCCCGGACCGGCGAGCCGCCGGACGGGCTGCGCACCGGCTGGGTCGACAACGGGCACGGTCGCGTGCCGGCGCTCATGCTGACGCCCGTCGCCGTCACCCGCGACACCATCGCCGCGACCGTGGTCGCCGACGGGTTCTGGACGGTCGACGAGATCTGCGAAGGGCTGGCCGCCGAGTGCGCCGCCGCCGGCCTGGCCGCGGACGGCGCGCCGTGAGCGGCTCGGTGTCGCCGGCCCGGCTCGGCCGCTGGGCGCCGCCGGCCGCGCTCGCCGTCATCTGGCTGGTGATGAGCCTGAGCAACCCGCGGTTCCTGTCCGCGGTGAACCTCACCAACCTCATGCTGCAGATCGTCGCCGTCGGCGCCGTGGCGGTGGCCGTCGTCCTCGTGCTGCTGATCGGCGAGATCGACCTCTCCGTCGGCGCGGTGTCCGGGTTCGGCGCGGCCGTCACCGCCGTGCTCAGCGTCAAGCAGGACTGGCCGGCGGTCCTCGCGATCCTCGCCGGGCTGGCGACCGGCGCGCTGGTCGGGCTCGCGCACGCCGCCATGGTGACGCGGGTCGGCGTGCCGTCGTTCGTGGTGACGCTGGCCGGGCTGCTGACGTGGCAGGGCGCGCTGCTGCTGGTGCTCGGCGACACCGGGACGGTCAACATCGACGACCCGCAGCTGGTGGCCATCGCGGGGACGTTCCTGGCGCCGGCCGCCGGGTGGGCGCTGGCCGCGGCGGTGACGGCGGGCGCCGTCCTGGCGATCGTCGGGTCGCTGCACCGCGAACGCGACCGGCCGGCGCGGCGGGTCTGGCCCTGGGTGGTCGCGGGCATCGGCGCACCGGTGGCGGCCGCCGTGTTCAACGCCGACCGCGGCGTGCCGCTGGCCGTCGTGGTGTTCCTGCTGCTGCTGGCCGGCGGCGACCTCATGGTCCGGCGCACGAAGCTCGGCCGGCACGCGGTGGCGACGGGGAGCAACGCGTCGGGGGCGCGGAGGGCGGGCATCGCCGTCGACCGCATCCGGCTGGTGGTGTTCATGCTGGCCTCCGTGCTGGCCGTCACCGGCGGCATCCTCGCGGCGTCGCGCCTGCTCGCCGTCAACCAGTCGTCGGGCAGCACCGACCTCATGCTGACGGCCGTGGCGGCCGCGGCGATCGGCGGCACCAGCCTGTTCGGCGGCCGCGGCACGGTGTGGTCCGCCCTGCTGGGTGCGCTCGTCGTCGGGTCGCTGGCCAACGGGCTGGACCTCATGGGCGCGTCGTCGCCGATCCGGCTCATCGCCACCGGCCTCGTCCTCGCCGTCGCCGTTGGGCTGGACACCCTGGCGCACCGTGCCGAGGTGACCCCGTTCCGGGAGCATTCGCGGCCCGGCCGCTAGCCGTCCGAGGGCGGCTTGCGCGGGGGTGTAGCGTTCACGCTGTGACGTCAACGGGCTTCCGTAACCCCCGGCGGAGGTGAGCCGACGTGCCTGACGCGACCGGCCCTGGCTCGCTGTCCGCCCTGCGGCTGGCCAACCGGCGGCGGCTGCTGGGAGCGCTGCCGGCCGCGCAGGCGGTCAGTCAGGCCGAGCTGGCGCGGCTGACCGGACTCGCCCCGGCCACCATCTCCGGGCTGGTCCGCGCCCTCGTCGACGAGGGCGAGCTGGTCGTGCGGCAGGGCGTGGCGAACGGCCGGCGCAGCCGGCTGGTCGAGCGGGCGCCGGTGCGGCAGCGCTACGGCATCGGGGTCGACCTCGGGCGCACGCACGTCAAGGTGGTCGCCGGCGCCGCGCCCGGCGACGTGCTGGCCGAGTCGGCCGTCGTCCTCGACGGCGGGCTGCGCCCCGACACCGTGCTCGACGTCATCGGCGCGCTCGCGGCGTCGGTGCGCCAGGAGGCCGGGCTCACCAGCGCCCAGATCGCCGGCGTCGCCGTCGGGGTCCCCGCGCCCATCGACACCGCGACCGGCGTCGTCACCGAGACCGCGATCCTGCCCGCGCTGGTCGGGTTCCCGCTGCGCGACGAGGTGGCGCGGCTGCTCGGCCGGCCGGTCGTCGTGGAGAACGACGCGAACCTCGGCGCGCTCGCGCTGGCCCGCCGGGCGGGTGCCGGCCGGTCGGTGGTGTTCGTCAAGGTCGGCTCCGGCATCGGCGCCGGCGTGGCCGTCGGCGGCGACCTGCTGCGCGGCGACTCCGGCGCGGCCGGCGAGATCGGCCACCTCGCGCTCGATCCCGGGCTGTCGGTGGTGTGCCGCTGCGGGCGGCGCGGCTGCCTCGAGACCGTCGGGTCGGCGGAGTCGGTGCGGACGGCGCTGAGCTCGGCGCTGCAGCGCGACCTCGGACTCGACGAGGTGCTCGGCCTCATCAACGACGGCCACCCGGTGGCCGTGCACGTGCTCGAGGACGCCGGCGAGCTGCTCGGACGCGGCCTCGGCTGGCTCGCGATGATCCTCAACCCCGCCGACATCGCGCTCGGCGGCCCGCTCCTCGCCGCCGGCGACGCCTGGCTCGGCCCCGTCCGCCAGGGCTTCCGCCGGGCGGTGCTGCCCGGCGTGGCCGAGCGGACCCGCGTCGCGATCTCGCCGCTCGGTGAGGGCACCGAAGCGGTGGGCGCGCTGGTCGCGTCCCTCACCGCGGGCGAATAACTCCCTATTGCTGTCGAAATACGAACGCATAAACAAGATGTAAACGCGTAATGTATTTGAGCCTTGACGGCAACCTGCCGCCGTTCCACACTCGACCTCACCCGGCCGAGCTGTCGGCGGGGGCTGAACCCAAAGGAGGGTTTCACCGTGCACCAGCCCAATCGACGGGCTGCCGTCTTCGCAGTCCTCGCCCTGGCCGCCGGCGCGCTGGCCGCCTGTGGCGCCAACGAGGAGAACGGCGGCGGAAGCGACGAGACCGCGGGCGGCGACGGCGGCGCCACCATCGCCCTGCTGCTGCCCGAGTCGGCCACCGCCCGCTACGAGGCGTTCGACCGCCCGCTGTTCGAGGCCAAGGTCCAGGAGCTGTGCTCTGACTGCGAGATCAACTACTTCAACGCCGACCAGGACGAGACCAAGCAGGCCGAGCAGGTCGACACCGCCATCTCGCAGGGCGTCGACGTCATGGTGCTGGACCCGGTGAACGGCCAGGCCGCGGCGGCGCTGGTGGCCGACGCGCAGGCGGCCGAGATCCCCGTCATCGCCTACGACCGCTTCATCGAGGGCGCCGACTACTACACCTCGTTCGACAACGAGAAGGTCGGCGAACTGCAGGGCCAGGCGCTGGTCGACGCGGTCGGCGGTGCGGGCGACGTGCTCATGCTGAACGGCTCGCCCGACGACCCGAACGCGGCCATGTTCAAGTCCGGCGCGCACAGCGTCATCGACGGCAGCGAGCTCACCGTCGTCGGCGAGTACGACAACCCGGACTGGAGCCCGGACAACGCGCAGGCCTGGACGACGGACCAGCTGGACACCATCGATCCCACGACGCTGGCCGGTGTCTACGCCGCCAACGACGGCCAGGCCGGCGGCGTCATCGCGGCGCTCACCGGCGCCGGGCTGCCGGCCGACCAGCTGCCGCCGGTGACCGGTCAGGACGCCGAACTGGCCGCCATCCAGCGCATCGTCGCAGGTGAGCAGTACATGACGATCTACAAGCCGATCAAGGGCGAGGCCGAGGGCGCCGCCGAGATGGCCATCTCGATCGTCAACGGCGAGGAGGTCGCCGACACCACCGACTTCCAGGGCGTGCCGTCGCTGATCCTCGACCCGATCGTGGTCACGACCGACAACGTCGCCGACACCGTCGTGGCCGACGACTTCTGGACGGTCGAGGACATCTGCACCGACGACTACGCGGACGCCTGCGCGGCCGCCGGTCTCAGCTGATCCGTCGAGACGACGAGGGTGGCATCGACCCAGGTCGGTGCCACCCTTGACGATGAGGAGATGGTGCCGATGAGCGTCGCCACACACGAGAGCGGTGCGTCCGCCGCCACGACCGGGCCGGTCCTGGAGCTCACCGGGATCGGCAAGCACTTCGGCGCCGTGCAGGCGCTGGCCGGGGTCGACTTCCAGGTCCACGCCGGCGAGGTGGTCGCCCTGGTCGGCGACAACGGCGCGGGCAAGTCGACCCTGGTCAAGATCATGTCCGGGGTGTACCAGGCCGACTCCGGCGCGATGCGGGTCGAGGGCCGCCAGGTGCACATCCACAGCCCGAGCGCCGCGCAGTCGCTGGGCATCGCGACGGTCTTCCAGGACCTCGCGCTCTGCGACAACCTCGACGTCGTCGCGAACCTGTTCCTCGGCAGCGAGCTGGGGACGAAGGCGTGGATGGACGAGGTCGCCATGGAGAAGGAGTCCTGGCGGCTGCTGCGCGAGCTGGGCGCGAAGATCCCGACCGTGCGCATCCCGGTGGCCAGCCTCTCCGGCGGCCAGCGGCAGACCGTCGCGATCGCCCGCAGCCTGGTGGGCCAGCCGAAGGTCGTCATGCTGGACGAGCCGACCGCCGCGCTGGGCGTCGCGCAGACCGCGGAGGTGCTCAACCTCGTCGAGCGGCTGCGCGAGCAGCACCTCGGCGTGGTCCTGATCAGCCACAACATGGCCGACGTGCAGGCCGTCGCCGATCGCATCGTGGTGCTGCGGCTGGGCCGCAACGAGGCCGAGTTCCGCGCCGTCGACGTCACGACCGAGCAGCTCGTCGCCGCCATCACCGGCGCGTCGGACAACGTCGTCGCCGAACGCAACGCCCGCCGCGACGCGTCAGGAGGGCCGGCATGAGCAGGACACAGGCCGACGAGACCGCGGCCCGGTCCGACCTGATCGACGAGCGGCTGGCTCAGGACACCGGTCTGCGCGGCGCCGCCGACGCGTTCCGCCGGCGGATCCGCGACGGCGACCTCGGGCTGCTGCCGGTCGTGATCGGGCTGTTCGTGATCGGCCTGGTCTTCTACCTGCAGGACGTCACGTACCTGTCGTCGAGCAACCTGGTGAACATCACGCTGAACGCGGTGCCGTACGGCATCATCGCGGTCGGCATCGTGCTGGTGCTGCTGCTCGGCGAGATCGACCTGTCGGTCGGCTCGATCAGCGGCCTGGCGGCGTCGATCACCGCGGTGCTGGTGGTCAACCAGGACCAGCCGCTCGCGCTGGGCATCCTGGCCGGGGCCGGCACGGGCGCGGCCATCGGCGTCGCGTACGGGCTCATCTTCACCAAGATCGGCGTGCCGAGCTTCGTCATCACGCTGGCCGGGCTGCTCGGCTTCGTCGGCGTGCAGTACGTGGTGCTCGGCGACCAGGGCACGATCAACCTGCCGCGGTCGTCGCCGCTGGCGCAGTTCGCCCGCGAGGACTTCCTCAGCCCGGCCGTCTCGTACGTGGTCGTGCTGGCGCTCGTGGCGCTGTACGCGCTGGTCAGCATCATCGGGATCCGGCGGCGGACGGCGGCCGGGCTGCCGGCGCAGTCGCTGACGCTGGTGCTGGTGAAGTCGGCGATCCTGCTCGGCGGGCTGGGCTTCCTGACGTACTACCTGAACATCGACCGCGGCTGGGGCTACGCCGTGGTGTTCTTCGTCGGGCTGGTCGTGCTGCTGGACCTCGTGCTGCGCAAGTCGACGTGGGGCCGGCACCTGTACGCCGTCGGCGGCAACGTCGAGGCGGCCCGCCGGTCCGGCATCAACGTCAACTGGATCTACATCTCGGCGTTCTCGCTGACCGGCGCGCTGGCCGCGACCGGCGGCCTGATGTTCCTCGCCCGGCTGACGTCGGTGTCGCAGGCCAGCGGCAGCAACGACGTCAACCTGACGGCCATCGCGGCGGCGGTCATCGGCGGCACCAGCCTGTTCGGCGGGCGCGGCTCGGCCTACTCCGCGCTGCTCGGCGTGCTGGTGCTGACGGCGATCACCAGCGGTCTCAACCGCATCGGTGTCGACTCGTCGGTCCGCTACATCGTCACCGGAGCGGTCCTGCTGCTCGCGGTGTCGATCGACGCGATCGCCCGGCGGGCCCGCGCCAGCAGCGGACGAGGTTGACTCCGGGCCGTCCGGTGGCGCGTGCGCACGCGCCGCCGGGCGGCCGGATGACTACGATCCCGGGATGGCTCTGGACCTCTTCCCCGTCATGCCCGTGACGGACTTCGCGGCGGCGACCAACTGGTACGAGCGGCTGTTCGGCGTGCCGTTCGCGTTCCGCGCCCATGACACCGAGGTGGTGTGGGAGCTGGCCGAGCACCGCTACCTCGCGGTGCACCAGGCGCCCGAGCACGCCGGCCACACCCACGTCACCGTCTTCGTCGACGACCTCGACGCGCTGGCCGACGGCATCGCGGCGCGCGGCATCGAGCCGGCGGTGCGCGAGACGTACGGCAACGGCGTGCGCAAGTTCACCTACCACGACCCCGACGGCAACGAGATCGGCTACGGCGGCGCGCCCGTCTCCTAGCGGCGGGCCCGGCGGTACTGCCGGACCGCCAGCGGCGCGAACACGACGAGCAGCAGCACGGGCCAGCCGACCGCCAGCGCCAGCGCGTGCTCCGTCAGCCACGACCCGCCGGGCACGGCGGGATTGCCGAACAGCTCGCGCGTCGCCGCGACCGTCGCCGACATCGGGTTCGCCTCGGCGACGGCGCCCAGCCAGCCCGGCATCAGCGACGGCGGCACGAACGTGTTCGCGATCATCGCGAACGGCAGCACCAGCGGGTACAGCACCGACGCGGCGTCGGGCGAGCGGAGCACGAGGCCCACGTAGATGCCGACCCAGATCAGCGCGAACCGCAGCAGCACGAGCAGCCCGACGGCGGCCAGCGCGGCCGCCGTCCCCTCGTGCCAGCGCCAGCCGACGAGGTAGCCGCAGCCGACCAGCACCACGAGGTCGGCCATCGCCCGGACGACGTCGGCGGTGGCTCGTCCGGCCAGGATCGACGACGTCGCGACCGGCATCGTCAGGAACCGGTCGGTGACGCCCCGAGCGCGATCCGTCACCACCGCCGCGACGGTGTTGACCAGTCCGAACACCATCGTCATGCCGAACAGCCCGGGCAGCAGGTACTCCTTGTGGTCCGCCCCGCCGGGCACCACCATGGCGCTGCCGAACACGTAGCCGAACAGCAGCACCGAGATCAGCGGGAACGCCAGCGCGCCCACGACCTCCTCCGGCGAGCGCCACCAGTAGCGCAGGTTGCGCCGGGTCATCGTCAGGGCGTCGGAGAGCGCGACCCGCAGCCGCTCCGGGCGGGTCCGCGGGACGGTGACCGTGCTCATGCCGCCTCCTCCTTCGTGAACTGGACGAACACCTCGTCGAGCGTGGGCCGGCGCAGGGCGATGTCGCGGACGGCGACGCCCTCGTCGTCGAGCGCGCGGGCCACCCGGGCCAGCGCCGCGACCCGGTCAGGCGCCGCGACGCTGACCCGTCCGGCCTGCTGGTCGACCTCGAGCGCGCCGCCGGTGACCCCGGCCAGCACCCGGCCCACCGCCGCGACGTCGGCGGCGTCGCCGACCAGCACGTCGATGCGGTCGCCGCGCAGCCGCGACTTCAGCTCGTCGGGCGTGCCACGGGCGATCACGCGGCCGTGGTCGATGACGGTGATCTCGTCGGCCAGCTGGTCGGCCTCGTCGAGGTAGTGGGTGGTGAGCAGCACCGTCGTGCCCTGCGCGACCAGCGTGCGCACGCCGTGCCACAGCTCGAGGCGGTGGCCGGGGTCCATGCCGGTGGTCGGCTCGTCCAGGAACAGCACCGGCGGCGCCATGACGAAGCTGATCGCGAGGTCGAGCCGGCGCCGCATGCCGCCGGAGTAGCCCTTGGGCCGGCGGTCGGCGGCGTCGCCGAGGTCGAACGTCTCGAGCAGCTCCGCCGCCCGGCGCCGCGCCGCTGCAGGGCCGAGCCGGTAGAGCCGACCGAACATCTCCAGGTTCTCGCGGCCGGTCAGCATCTCGTCGACGGCCGGCTGCTGGCCGACCAGGCCGATGCGGTAACGCACCTCGACCGGGTCGCCGACGACGTCGAACCCGGCCACCCGCACCCGGCCGCCGTCCGGGCGCAGCAGCGTCGACAGGATGCGCACGGCCGTGGACTTGCCGGCGCCGTTGGGCCCGAGCAGCCCGCAGACCGTTCCCGCGGGCACCGTCAGGTCGAACCCGTCGAGCGCGCGGGTGCTCCCGAACGCCTTGGTCAGCCCTTCGGCGACCACCGCTGGTTCCATCGCTCCTCCTTAGTAGATTCCATAGTATATACTTCAGAATATACTTAGCGTACGGGAGAATGACCGTGATGGACGCCACCACCAGCCGCGCACCGGCGCGCAGGCTCGGCCGGGCCGAACGGCGCGAGCAGATTCTCGACGCCGCCACCTCGGCGTTCGCGCGGGCCGGCGGGTTCGCGCACACCGGCCTCGACGACGTCGCGGCCGCGGCCGGGGTCACCCGGATGATCGTCTACCGGCACTTCGAGTCGAAGAACGAGCTGTACGCCGCCGTCATCGACCGCGCCGCCGAGCGGCTGTACGCCGCGGCCGTCGTCGACGGCGAGATGGACGACGACAGCGTCGCGCGGGTCATCGACTGGGCCCGCTCCGACCCCGACGGCTTCCGCGTGCTGTTCCGCTACGCCGCCGTCGAACCCGAGTTCCGCGACGGCATCGCCGAGCTCAAGACGTCGATGGCCGCGCACGTGCGGCCCTACGTGGAGGACGGCGCCACCGACCGCGCGTGGACCGACTGGGCCGCGCGCACCGCGACGGCACTGCTCATCGAGTCGATCATGGCCTGGCTCGACGGCGGGCAGCCCGACCCCGAGCATGCGACGGCGCGCATCCTGCGCGCCGTCGACCACGCCGTCGAGGCGATCGCCGCGGTGTGAACGGGCCGTCGTACGACGTCGTCGTGGCCGGCTCGGGGGCGACCGGTGCGGTGCTGGCCGCGCGCCTCAGCGAGAACCCGTCCCGGCGGGTGCTGCTGCTCGAGGCCGGCCCCGCCTCGGTGCCCGCGGAGCTGCTCGACGCGGCCACGATGCCGGCCGCGGCGCCCGGCCACCCGGCGGCGTGGGCGTTCCCGACGCGGCTGACGTCGTCGAGGACGGCGGTGGTGCCGCGCGGCCGCGTCCTCGGCGGGTCGACGACGGTGAACGGCGGCTACTTCGTCCGCGGCACGCCGGCCGACTTCGACCGGTGGGCGGCGCTCGGGAACCCGGCATGGTCGTGGGAGCGGGTTCGGCCGTTCTTCGCCGCCATCGAGGACGACCACGACTACGGCGACCGGCCGGGGCACGGGCGGGGCGGGCCGGTCCCGGTGCGACGCGACCCGGTGCCGCACCCGCTGACCTCGGCGTTCTACGCGGCCTGCGGCGAGCTGGGGTTCCCGGCGCAGCCCGACCAGAACGACGGCGGGCCGCCCGGTCACGGCCCGGTCCCGCTCGCCGTCGCCGGCGGGGTGCGGCAGAGCACGGCGCTGACGTACCTCGCGCCGGCCGCCGGACGGCCGAACCTCACGGTGCTGGGCGACGCGGTGGTGCGGCGGGTGCTGTTCGACGGGACGCGGGCGACGGGGGTGGACGTCACGCTCGGCGGCCGGCCGACGCGGGTGCGGGCCGGCGAGGTGATCCTGGCGGCCGGCGCGGTGCTGTCGCCGCAGCTGCTCATGCTGTCCGGCGTCGGGCCGGCGGCCGCGCTGACGTCGCTGGGCCTCCCCGTCGTCGCCGACGCGCCGGGCGTCGGCCGCGGCACGTCCGACCACCCGGAGATCACCGTCGGCTACCGCGCCGCGCCGCTGCCGCCGTCGGACGCGCTGCCGCTGCAGGGACGGCTGGCGTTCACCGCGACCGGGTCGCCGTACGCGGGTGACCTCGAGATCCTGTGCTGGACCCGGCCGCTGGGCACGGTCGTCCCGGGCGCCGGCGACGACCACTCGCTGCGGGTCGCTCTGCAGCAGGAGACCAGCCGCGGGACGGTCGAGCTGGCGTCGGCGGACCCGGCCGTGCCGCCGCGGCTGGATCACGGCTACCTGGCCACGCCCGACGACCGCGCCCGGCTGCGCGAGGGCGTCCGGGTGGCGGTGCGGCTGCTGACGGCGCCGGCGTTCCGGCCGCTGGTGGCGGCGCGTGGCGGCCCGCCCGACGACGTGCTGGGCGACGACGCGGCGCTGGATCGGTGGCTGCTCGGCCACGTCTGGACGGCGGTGCACCTGAGCGGCGGCTGCGCGATGGGCCCGGACGGCGTCGTGGACGAGCACGGCCGGGTCCACGGCGTCACCGGCCTGCGGGTCGCGGACACGTCGATCTTCCCGGCCGTCACGACCAGCGGGCCCGCCGCCACCGCCGTCATGGCCGGGGAGAGATTGGCCGCCCTGATCGAGGCGGAACGGTAATGGTTGCTGTAGAGTAACCGTTGCCCATGAGTAACCAAACAGCGGATGCGGCGTTCGACGCCCTCGGCGAGCCCGTGCGGCGGCGCATCCTCGAGCTGCTGCGCGACGGCCCGACGCCCGTCGGCAAGCTGGCCGAGCGACTGCCGGTCGGCCGGCCCGCCGTGAGCAAGCACCTGCGGGTGCTCAGCGGCGCCGGGCTGATCGAGCACCGCAGCGTCGGCACCAGGAATCTCTACGCGCTGGCGCCCGGCGGCCTGGCGGCCGTGCAGCAGTGGCTGGTCCACACGTGGGACGTCGCGCTGGACGCGTACGCGGCGGAGGTCGCCCGCGTCGCGTCCGCTGATCAGGAGGTGCGGCCATGACCACCGTCCCACCCGTACGCCGTGAGGTGCTGGTCGAGGCCGCGCCGGCGGTCGCGTTCGAGGTCTTCACCGACGGCATCGGCCGCTGGTGGCCGCTGGCCGAGCTGAGCGTCCACGGCGGCCGCGCCGGCTCCGTCGGCTTCGTCGACGGCGTCATCGTCGAGCGGACCGGATCCGGCGACGAGGCGGTCTGGGGCACCGTCACCCGGTGGGAGCCGCCCGGCGTGGTCGCGTTCAGCTGGCACCCGGGCCGGCCGGCGGACGTCGCGGGCCTGGTCGAGGTCACCTTCGCCGCGGTCGAGGGCGGCACGCTGGTGACGCTGCGGCACAGCGGCTGGGAGTCCTACGCCGACCCTGCCGCCGCCCGCGCCGAGTACGACCGCGGCTGGCCGACGGTGCTCGGCCGCTACGGCGGCGAGGTCGCCGCCCGCGCCGTCAGGCCGGCGCCGTCCGGACCAGCTCGGCGCCCTTGACGACCCGGCCGTCCTTGACGATCGCGACGAACGCGGTGTCGGGGCGGCCGACCAGCGAGATGTCGGCCACCGGGTCGCCGTCGACCAGCACGAGGTCGGCGAGCGCCCCTTCGGCGACGACGCCGAGCCGCCCGGGGTACGGGTAGCGCTCCCCCGACAGCGCCAGCAGCTCCGCGTTGCGGATGGTGGCCAGCTGCAGGACCTCGGCGGGCGAGTACCAGCGCGTCAGCTTGGCCAGCATGGCGCCCTGTCGCTCGGCGAGGCGCGGGTCGAACAGGACGTCGGTGCCGAAGGCGACCTTGACGCCGTGTTCGATCGCCAGGGCGAAGGCGGTGTCGGTGCCGGCGACGACGCTCTCCAGCTTGGCCTGGTTCGGCGGGGCGACGGGGTTGAGGTCGGCGTCGTCGAGGAACGGCTGCAGGCACCACCAGACCCCGCGCTCGGCCATGAGCGCCACGGTGGGCTCGTCGAGCAACTGGCCGTGCTCGATGCAGGCCACGCCGGCCTCGACGGCGGTGCGCACGGCCTTGGGCGTGTACGCGTGCACCGTGACGTAGGTGCCCCAGTCGCCCGCCGCGTCGACCGCGGCGCGCAGTTCCGCCGCCGTGTACTGCGCCACGTCGATGGGGTCGTAGCTGGAGGTGACGCCGCCCCCGGCCATGAGCTTGATCTGGGTCGCGCCGTTGCGCAGCTGCTCGCGCACCGCGCGCAGCACCTCGGGGACACCGTCGGCGATGGCGCCCGCGCCCATGAGCTCGCCGTGGCTGAGGTGGCCGGCCACGCCGCGCGGCACCTCGTAGGGCAGCCGGAAGTCACCGTGCCCGGCGGTCTGCGAGATGAACGCCCCCGACGGGAGGATGCGCGGCCCGGAGGCGACGCCTTCGTCGATGGCGCGCCTGAGACCCAACGACGGCCCGCCGACGTCGCGCACCGTCGTGAACCCGCGCATCAGGGTCCGGTGGGCGGCTCCGACGGCGTGCGCGTACAGGTAGCCGAGATCGGCGGTCAGCGCGGCCTGCATCGGGATGGTGGCGAACGCCGCGTGCCAGTGCGCGTCGATGAGGCCGGGCAGCAGCGTGCGCCCGCTGCCGTCGATGGCGGGGACGTCGTCGCGGACCTCGCCCGCGGGCACGACCCGCTCGATGACGCCGTCGCGCACCGTGACGTCCATCGGCGCGGTGAGCCGCCCGGCCTCGCTGTCGAACACGACGACGTCGGTGATGAGCAGCGCGTTCGGGTCGGCCATGGTCTCCCCCTGCGTGTCGCCCGGAGCTGCCACTGTAAGGGGTGTCAGGACGCCGGCGCTGGCGGTTCGGGCCGGACCGCCGCTGCGGACCGCGGTCCGGGCCCGGTGCCGGACCGGCTCGGGCCGCCGCCCCGGGGACGACGGCGGCCCGGCCGGTCAGCTCACGCCGTGCCCTCCTCGCCGGGCCCGCATCAGCCCGAGCCCGGCCAGCGCGAGCAGCATCGCGGCCGCGAGCAGCGTCGCGGCAGGAGCGCCGGTGTCCGGCAGCGCCTCGCCGCCGCCGTCCACGTCGCCCGGGCCGCCTGCACCGCCGCCCGCCTGATCGCCGTCGTCGGCACCGGCGTCGGCGTCGCCGCCGTCCACCTCGCCCGAGCCACCCTCGGCCGCGCCGCCGTCCTCGTCGCCGGGCTCGCCGGGTTCGCCGGGCTGCTCCGGCTCCGGGCAGGCCAGCGTGCCGGTCCGCAGCGAATGCCCGTCGGTGTCGTTGTCGTCGGACCAGTAGACCGGCCGCAGCCCGTCCACGCACTCCTCGACCGGCGTGATCGCGAAGCCCTCGGTGTTGAGGTTCGCCATCCCGGCCGGCCGCGCGATCCGCCCGGTCACCGCGAACGCGCCGTCGTCGCCCACCTCGAGCAGCGCGGACGTGCCGTCGCAGCCGTCGTCGCAGACCGCCCAGAGCGTGCCGGTGGCGACGTCGAAGTCCAGCGCCATGACGGCGCCCAGCCCCGGGTCCAGCTCCGCGAGCCGGTGCACGTCGCCGTCGTCGAGCAGCAGGTAGGCGTAGACCAGCCCGGTGCCCTCGATGCCGACGAAGTACACGCCGCCGCCGTGCCCGGCGTAGCCGTCCGGGTCGTACGGCGCACCGGTCGACGCCTCGGCGAAGCCGAGGCCGGTCAGCACGTCGTCGGGCACCCACTCGACCGCCTCGATGCCGGCGTTCGGGCCGGTCGGCGGCAGCTCGGGGGTGAGGTCCCACTCCGTCGACGCGGTCAGCTCCGGCTCGGCGCCGGAGACGTCGAAGCGGAGCAGGCTCAGCTGGCTGACGCCGTCGTCGTCGTTGTCGCGCTCGGTCCCGACGACGACGGAGCCGTCGCCGGTCACCGTCACACCCTCGCCGTCGGGCGTGCCGACGCCGCCCGGGTAGCGCAGCGGCTTGCCGGCCTCCCAGCCGTCCGCGGCGGTGTCGCGCCAGACGGCGCCGTCCCACTCCAGCCGGTGCAGCTGCCCGCGGCCGTTGTCGACCGCCCACAGGACGCCGTCCTGGAGATCGAGGCCGCTGAGGTCGCCGTCGAAGTCGCCGGCCTCGTCAGCGACGGTGACGTCCGGCCCGCCGGGCCACGGGCTGCCCGGCTCCGGGTCCGGGTCGGGCTGCGGCTCGCCGTCGCAGTGGTTCGGCGCACCCTTCGTCGGCGAGGTGGTGGTGCGGAACTCGCCGGTGCCGTCGGGGCAGCGGCCGTACGTCGACGCCGCGTGCTCGTCCCACGCGTAGGCGTCGACGAGCGTGCCGTTCGGTGTGTAGACGCGGGCCATGTCGCCGCCGCCGAGGCCGAAGCCGAGCGCGGCCTCCTCGTGCACGTAGAAGCCGCCGGACGCGATCACCGTCCCGGCCGCGATGGCGGAGAACCGGGTGTCGTCGTTGTCGCGCACCAGCCAGCCGGACAGGTCGACCGGCTCCGCGCCGGTGTTGACCAGCTCGATCCAGTCGCCGGGCACGCCGTCGCTGGACTCGACCTCGTTCACCTTCACGACGTCCTGGCCGGCCACCGGCACGCAGTCGTTCGGCTCGCCGGGCGTCGCCGCCGCCGTCACCGTGAAGGCGCCGAGGCCGTCCGGGCAGCGGCCGGCGCTCGGCTCCGGCACCGTCCCCCAGCTGTGCGCATCGGCGATCGCGCCGCTGCCGTCGGCCAGCTCGACGCCGGTCGCCTCGCCCGGCGCGAAGCCGAGCGCGGCGGCCTCGATCAGCAGCAGCTCGCCGGGCGCCAGGACGCCGTCCGGCACCGCGTAGCCGTCCTCGGCGCCGGGCGCGCGCACGACGTGCCCGCCCAGCTCGACGTCGGCGCCGCTCGGGTTGACCAGCTCGACGAACCCGGCCGCGACCTCGTTGACCCGCAGCGGCGACGTGCAGTCGTTGGCCTCGCCGCGGGTCGGCGCCGCCGTCTGCCGGACCTCGCCGGTACCGTCCGGGCAGCGGCCGTACGTCGTCGCGGCGTGCTCGGTCCAGTTGAGGCTGTCGACCAGGCCGCCGCCCGCGTCGGACAGCCGGACGGTGTCCGCGGCGCCCAGCCCGAACCCGAACCCGGTGGTGTCGTCCTCGGCCGCGTCGACGACCAGGTACCACCCGGCCGGGATGGCGGTGCCGGCCGGGAAGACGTAGTCCTCGGGGCCACGGTCCTGGTCGTCCTGCAGCTTCCAGCCGGACAGGTCGACCGTCGTGTCACCCGGGTTGTGCAGCTCCACCCAGTCCGGGTTGACCCGCTGCGAGACCTCGTTGACGACGACGGCCGGGGCCTGCGGGCCTGCCGCCGCCGGGACGCCGGCCGCCCCCAGCGGGACCAGCCCCGCCACTGCCAGGACGGCCACGGCCGCCCTCTGCGCCTTGCGCGCGCTCATCGTGCTCCCCCTCGTCGCTACGGCGGCCCCCGGCCGCCCCGGACAGCAAAGTGGGACGAACTGACCGGACCGGGAAGAACGGATGAACGACGAGCGAACTCGGGTTGCTGGACGATCGAGCATGAAACTGCGACCCGTAGGCATTGTGACGCCAGCGGGGCGGCCGCACAGTGGTGCCATGAACGAGATCACGCAGGAACGCACCCGCGCCGGGGCCCGCTGGGACGTCGCTGTCCTCGCCGCGACGCTCCTGGCGTTGGTGCTGGTCACCGGCCTGAACGTCACCTTCGCCGTGGCCGTCATGCCGAACCTGGCCGGCGCCGACGACCTCACGTTCGTGACGACCCTGCAGCGGTACAACGACAACCCGGTGTTCCCGCTGAGCTACACCGTCGCGCTGATCCTGACGATCCTCGCGCCGGTCGTGCTGCGGCGGCACGGCGACCGGGCCGCGACGCGCTGGGCCGTCGTCACGCTGGTGCTCTACGCCGTCGTCGTCGGGGTGACGGCGGTGGTGAACCTCCCGCTGAACGAGGAGATCGACGCCGCAGGCCTCGGCAGTGCCGCCGGCCTCGCCGACGTCCGCGACCGGGTCGAGGACGCCTGGGCGGCCGCCAACCTCGTGCGCAGCCTGGTGTCGGTCGCGGCCGTCGGCGCCGTCACGCGCGCCCTCGTGCTGCGGGCGGCGCCCGCGACGGCGCGCTGACCAGCGGCGTATTCTTCGCCCGTGGAGTTGCGGTTCGAGTCCCGCGGGTCCGGCTCGCCGTGGGTCGACACCGTGTGGACCTGCGCCAGCGGGCAGGTCGCGCAGATGACCTCCGTCGCCGGCGTGCGCTGGGGCCTGCTGTTCTGGCAGCAGGACGGCCGCGCGTACGCGGGGGTCACCGGCCCCGAGACCCGCACGAACACCGCGCCGGTGCCGATGGGCGCGAGCTTCGTCGGCATCGAGTTCGCCGTGGGCACCTCACTGCGGGCCGTCCCCACGGCCGGCCTCGTCGACGGCGGCATCCTGCTGCCCGACGCCACGTCCCGGACGTTCCGCCTCGACGGCGCCCGCTGGGAGACGCCGGGCCCCGACGACGCCGAGGCGCTGGTGGCGCGGCTGGTCCGGGCCGGGATCGTCGTCCGCGACTCCCTCGTCGCCGAGGTGCTGCGCGGCGGCGACCCGGCGGTCTCCGAGCGCACCGTCGAGCGCCGGTTCCGTGCGGCCACCGGGCTCACCCGCGGCGCCGTCCGGCAGATCGAACGGGCCCGGACGGCGGCCGAGCTGCTGGCCGGCGGCGATCCCGCCGCCGACGTCGTGGCGAAGCTCGACTACTTCGACGAGCCGCACCTGGCCCGGGCGCTGCGCGCGTACGTCGGGCGCACCGCCGGGCAGCTGCGCGCGGGCGGCAGCGGGGCGATCGCGCTCGACGTCGTCAGCGCCTGACGTCGTAGATGACCTTCATGATCCCGTTCGAGTAGGTGTCGAACTCGCGCAGGCTCAGCATCTGCTTGTCGCGGTCGGCCCGGCCGAACGCGCTCGCCCCGGCGCCGAGCAGCACCGGGAAGACCAGCAGGTTGTACTGGTCGATGAGGCCGGCGTCGCCCAGCCGCCGGGCCAGCTCCGCGCTGCCGTGGATGAAGATCTTGCCGCCGTCGCTCTCCTTGAGCGCCGCGACCTCCTCGGTCGAGCGCAGGAACGTGATCGGACCCCAGCCGTCGACGGCGGCGTCGTCGGGCAGCGTCGACGACACCACGTACTTCGGCAGCTCCTTGTAGTCGGCGTGGTCCTCCGAGGACGGCCACGTCGTGGCGAACGACTCGTAGCTGTTGCGGCCGAACATCAGCGCCGACGTCTCGGCGAGCTCCTCGCCCTTGAGCGACCACGCCTCCGGGACGAACTCGAGGTCCTTGACCACCCAGCCGGCGCTGCGGTGCCCTTCCCCCGGCCCGCCGCCGGGCGAGTCGACGACTCCGTCGAGCGACATGAAGCCGGTGTAGACCAGGTCACGCATGATGTCTCCTCGTACTCGGACGAACTGCTGGTACCCACGCTAGAGCTCGGCCGCGCCGGCGTCTTGGACGGAACCGACAGTCACGTCTGCGCCACGAGCAGCCAGGTCAGGTAGCCGGCGTAGGCCGCGACGAACAGGCCGCCCTCGACGCGGCTGATGCGGCGGCCCGACACGAACACCGGAATGCAGGCCAGCGCGGCCGCGACCATCAGCAGCAGGTCGCCGCCGAGGATCTCGCCGGGCACCTCGACGGCTCCCGGCGCCGCCAGGACCGTGATGCCGAGAATGGCGGCGATGTTGTAGACGCTCGAGCCCAGCAGGTTGCCCAGCGCGATGTCGCGGTCGCCCCGGATCGTCGAGAGGACCGTGGTCACCAGTTCGGGCGTCGTGGTGCCGATCGCGATGATCGTCAGCCCGATGACCACGTCGCTGACGCCGAACGCCCGGGCGGCGTCGACGGCGCCGTCCACCAGCAGCGTGGCGCCGACCAGGACGATCGCGATGCCGGCGACCAGACTCAGCACGGCCCGCCACGGCCCGTTCGGTGCGTACTCGGCCTCGTACTCCGCCCGGACGGCGCCGCCCTCGCGCCGGCTGACGCGCAGGATGGCGAGCGTGTACCCGGCCGCGAACAGCACGAGCAGCACGCCGTCGAACGTGGTGAGACTCCCGTCCAGCGCGAGGACGAGCAGCAGCACCGCTGCCGCCGCGATCATCGGGAGGTCGAACCTGACGATGCGCGTGTCGAGCGCGATGGGGCTGATCGCCGCGCTGAGGCCGAGGACCAGCAGCAGGTTGATCAGGTTCGCGCCGACGATGTTGCCGACGGCGAGGCCCGCGCTGCCCTGGCGCGCGGCGTCGATGCCGATGGCCAGCTCCGGCAGGCTGGTGCCGAGCGACACCACCGTCACCCCGACGACGATCGGCGCGAGGCCCAGCCGCAGCGCCAGCCCCGTCCCGCCCCGGACCAGCAGTTCGGCACCACCCAGCAGTCCGGCCAAGCCGGCGGCGATGAGCAGTGCGCTCGACACTCAGAACGCGTATCTGAACACGGCCGCGACCGGCCCGCCGCCGGGCACGTCGTCGGCGCGGACGGCCACGACGCGGCCGCCGGCCAGCAGCACCCGGCGGGCGATCTCGTCGGCGACGCCGTAGCTGGCGGCGTCGTCGGCGGCGGTCGTCACCGCGCCGGACTCCTCGTCGACGTAGCCGGGCAGCTTCTCGTCGATGTCGACGACCAGCGTGTCGACGACGCCGTACGTCGCGGCCCGCGCGATGGTCGCGACGTCGCCCGAGGCGCGGCCCTGGTCGAAGCGCCGGCCGAAGAGGTCGCGCAGCTCCGCGAGCTGCCCGGCGTAGAGATCGTCGAGCACCGTCCGCGCGCTGTCGGCCAGCTCGGCGTCGGTGCTGCCCTCGGGGCTGCCCGCGATGCCGGGGCCGGCCAGGTGCGGGTAGCTGTTCACCGAGCGGTAGATGGCGTCGAGCGGCTCGGTGGCGGCGAGGATCAGCGGCAGCTCGAGGCCGGTGAGCACGCCGCGCAGCGCTTGGTCGACCTTGCGCGCGTACTGGCGCAGCCGGACCTTCTGCCCTTCCGAGCCCTGGATGCGCCCGACCGGCGCGCGGTCGGCGAGCGACGACTTCCCCGCCGCCGATGCGGCGTCGGACGGCAGCCCCGGCACGTCGACGGTGAACGGCGGGCCGTCGCGGGTGACCTCGACCAGCCGCACCGACCCGGCCGCGAGCGCGAGCACGAACCCGGCCTGCGGGAACGTGACGGCGCGCAGCAGCGGCTTCACGTAGAACCGGTCGCTGACCTCGACGACGCCGGTCAGCTCGTTCGGCAGCCGGAACACCGTCACACCGCCCGGCGCCGCGAACACCGCCAGGCTGCGCGCCTGCTCGGCCCAGAAGTCGTCGTCCTCGACGAGGTCGTCCAGCGACTCCCTGACGTCGGCGACGGCGCCACGCTCGGCGCCGGCCTCGTCCAGCTGCCGCAGCGCCTCGGCCGCGAGGTTCTTCAGCTCGATCCGTCCGGTCTGAGCCTGCTGCGTGAGCGGGCTCGTCGGCACGTAGATCGAGACACTGGCGTGGTCGCGCGCCGCGATCAGCCGTTCCAGCTGTGCGCGCGTCGGGATGTCCGTGTGCAGCGTCACCTGACCACGGTCTCACGGTGTGGACGCTGGGCCAAGCGAAACCAGCAGGTCGCGCAGCGTCTCCTCGACCGGCGTGGTGCAACGCACCGACCGGTCGCCGCGCGGCTGTAGCAGGCCGCGGTCGTCGGCGTCGAAGAGCTGCACCAGTTCGGCGGCCAGCGCCGGCGGCACACCGGCGTCGCGCAGGACGTCCGCCCAGGCCGGGCGCGGCACGACCAGCACCTCGACCGGCCGGCCGAGCTCCGCGGCCAGGGCCGCCGCGACCTGCCGCTCCGTGGAGCGGGGCGCGTCGAGGTCGACGACCTCGGAGGCCGGCGGTGGGTACCGGAGCGCCTCGGCGACCGCGGCGCCCACGTCGCGGGTCGCGGCCATCGGGATCGCGGCGTCGGCGGACGACGCGAAGACCGGGAACACGCCCTGCTCGACGACGGCCGGCAGCACGTCGCCGGCCTTCTCCTGGAAGTGCGGCGAGCGGATCGCCGTCACCACCGCGCCGGTGCCACGCAGGCGGTTCTCCAGGTGGTGCAACCAACGCACCGGCCCGGTGCCGTCCGGCCGGTCGGCGCCGGCTGACGACAGCATGACGACGTGCGGCACGCCGCTGACCGCGACGCCCTCGGCGATCGCGTCGGCGAGCCGGCGGTGCGCGGCGTCGGGGTCGGCCGCGGCCGGATCGGTGGGCAGCAGGACGAACGCGCCGCGCGCGCCGGTGAGGGCGGCGGCCAGCGCCGCCGGGTCGGCGAGGTCGGCGACCGCCGCCTCGGCGCCGAGGCTGGTCCACTCCTGGCCCTTGGCCGGGTCGCGGACGACGGCGCGGACCCGCTCGCCGGCGGCGAGCAGGGCGCGGGCGGTGGCCCCGCCGACGTGTCCGGTGATGCCGGTGATGGCGTACATCGGTCGCTCCTTCCAGTCGGGATCCGATGTGGTCCAGTAGACCGGCGCCTACCGAGACGATCCATAGCTGTTCGCCTCGATAACATGTCTGAACGTCTAGTCTGGTGGCATGGATGCTCTCGCCGACGTGCTCGACGGCGTCCGCGCCCGCTCGGCGGAGTTCTGCCGGGCGGTGCTCGAGCCGCCGTGGGCGCTGCGCATCGCCGACGGCGCCGCCCTCGCCCTGGCGACGGTCCTGCGGGGGCACGCCTGGGTCGTCCCGGACGACGGCGAGCCGGTGCTCGTCCGGCCCGGCGAGGTCGCCGTCGTCCGCGGGCCGCGCCACTACACCGTCGGCGACCATCCCGAGACGGCGCCGTCGCTCACGGTGCTGGCCGGCAACCGGCTGACCACCATGGACGGCGTCGAGGTGTCGGCCGCCGAGGCCCTGGGCCGGGCGCCGGCCGAGCGGGCCGGTCACGGAAGCGACGACGGCGCCGCCGTCGTCGCCAGCGGCACCTATCAGGTCGGCGGCGACATCGGGTCGCGGCTGCTGACCGCCCTGCCCGCCGTCGTCCACGTCCCCGCCTCAGCAGCCGTCGCACCGGTGCTCGCGTTGCTCGCGGCCGAGCTGGAGCGCGACGAGCCGGGCCAGTCGGTGGTGCTCGACCGCCTCCTCGACCTCGCGCTCATCGCCAGCCTGCGCGCGTGGTTCGCCCGCGCCGAGGCGCAGACGCCGGGCTGGTACCGCGCGCTCAGCGACCCCGTCGCCGGGCCCGCCCTCCGCCTCGTCCACGATGACCCCGCGCACCCCTGGACCCTCGCCGAGCTGGCCGCCCGCTCCGGCGCCTCACGAGCCGCGTTCTCCCGCCGCTTCACCGCGCTGGTCGGCACTCCGCCCATGACGTACGTGACCGGCTGGCGGCTCACCGTCGCCGCCGACCTGCTGCGCCAGACCGACGCGACGGTCGAGACCATCGCCCGCCGGGTCGGGTACGCGAACGCCTTCGCCCTGAGCGTCGCCTTCAAGCGCGTGCGCGGCACCACGCCGCGCCTGCATCGCCGCGGCCGTCCCGTTCAGCCGGGGTCCTGACCGGGCCGAGCCGGCATGCGCGGTGCGGGCGCGGGTACCGAGCGGGCATGGCGATCAGCGGGGACGGCGCGCTCGGGCTGTGGCGGCGGGGCTACGGGTGGGCGAGCGCCGAGCGTGCGGGCCGGGCGGCCGCGCCGATCCGGTTCCTCGGCCGCCCGTCGGTGGTGGTCGGCGGGCCCGCGGGCGTGTCGCGGTTCTACGATCCGCGGCTGCGGCGCCAGGGGGCCGTCCCGGCGCCGGTCGGCGACGTCCTGTTCGGCCACGGCTCGGTCCACGGCCTCGACGACGAGCCACACCACCGGCACAAGGCGAGGTACCTGCAGTTGCTCACTCCCGCCGCCGCCGACGCGCTGCGCTCGAGTGCGCGGCGGGAGTGGGAGCGCGCCGCCCGGGTCTGGGAGCCCGGCCGCCCGGTGGTGCTCTTCGACGTGGCGGTGCGGGTACTCACGGCGACGGTGCTGCCGTGGGCCGGCGTCGCGGCCGGTCCGGACGGGGTCGAGCGACGTGCCGGCCAGCTGGCGGCGGTGCTGGACGGGTTCGCCCGCCCGGGCGTGCCGTACCTGCGCGCCGTCGCCGCCCGGCGCCGCCTGGACCGGTGGGCGTCCGGCCTGGTCCGCGGTGCGCGCGACGGCGGGCTGCGGGTCCCTCCGGGCACGCCGCTGGACGTCATGGCGCAGGCCCGTGACGCCGACGGGCGGTTGCTGACGCCGCGGGACGCCGGCGTCGCCCTGCTCAACGTGGTGCGGCCGGCGGTGGCCGTGGCGTGGTTCGTGGCCTTCGCGGCCGTCGCCCTGGCGCACCAGCCGTACTGGCGGGACCGCATCGCCGCCGGCGACGACGCGGCACTCGGCGCGTTCGCGCGGGAGGTCCGCCGCCACTACCCGTTCGTGCCGGTGCTCGCCGCCCGGGCCCGCGGCGACCAGGACGTGCTCGGCGTCGACGTCCCGGCCGGCGGCTACGTGGTGCTCGACGTCTACGGCACCGACCACGACCCTGCGCACTGGCCGGACCCGGACCGCTTCGACCCCCGGCGCTTCCTCGGCCCGCCGCCCCGGCCCGGCACGCTGATCCCGCAGGGAGGCGGCGCCCTGCGCACCGGGCACCGCTGCCCGGGCGAGGACGTCACCCTCGTCCTGCTCGAGGAGGCCGTCCGCCGTCTGGCGTCGACCCGGCCGGAGCTCCCGGACCAGGACCTGACCGTGGACCTCACCCGCATCCCGGCCCTGCCGCGCAGCGGGGTGCTGATCGCCGTCGCCCCATGACCCGCGACGACCTGCCGGTCCTGGACTCGCTGGACGACGTCGTGCGGGCGGTCCGCGACCATCCCGGCCTGCTCGTCCGGTACTCGAACGGCCCGGACGCCGACCGGCGCGACGGGCCGAGCCGCGACTACGAGGCCGGCCTGGACCTGCCGGGCTGGTCGGTCACGACGCTGCAGCCCGAGCCGTGGTGGCCGCGACCCCCGGCCGACTGGATCGCCCGCCGGCTGTGCAAGTACGACGAGCTGGGCCAGGACGGCCGCTTCCCCTGGCTGCTCACGGGCCGGGTCGTCGGCGAGGGCCCGGACCACGAGCCACTCGTCACCGACCTCGTCCCGGTGGCCAGGGTGGGCCGCCGGGCGCTCGCCGACGCCCGGCGTAGGTACGAGGAACGCTTCGACGTCGGACGTGGCTCGGCGGACTGACGGCGCGCGGGCCGGGGCATGCCGCCGCCCCGCCCCGGGTACGGGCCTGGCCAGCCTGGCGCCGACGAAAGGGTGGAAGACGATGAGCGACAGCCGTGACGTGGTGGACCTGATCGAGAAGGACCACCGGGAGATCGAGCGGCTCTTCGAGCTGCTGCGCACCGACCCAGGGCAGCGCGACCTGGCGGTGACGGAGGTGACGGCGCTGCTGGTCGCGCACAGCCGGGCCGAGGAGGCCGAGGTGTACCCCGTCGCGCGGGACGAGGCCGGCGAGACCGACGAGGTGGCGCACAGCCAGGAGGAGCATGCCGAGGCCGAGGCGATCCTCGAGCGGCTGGCCGCGATGGACGCGCACGACCCGGGGTACGAGGCGGTGCTGCGCGAGCTGGTCGACTCCGTCGGCCACCACGTCGAGGAGGAGGAGAACACCGTCCTGCCGGGCATGCGGCAGCGCCTCAGCGACGAGCGCCGGGCCGAGCTGGGCGAGGCGTTCCTCGCCGCCCGGGCCGACCACCTCGGTGACCGTCCGGGCGAGGCCACCCGGGCGGAGCTGGCCCAGCAGGCCCGCAACCTCGGCGTCGACGGCACGTCCGGCATGTCCAAGGACGAGCTGCGCGACGAGGTCACGCCCGACTGAAGGGGTCATCATGCGGAATCTGCGCCGCTGGGGCGCGGTGTACGTCCTGATCCTGTTGTTCCTCGGCTCCTGGCTGGGGCAGTTCTTCACCCAGCTCTCGGAGTTCCGCAGCGAGCAGCAGGCGCACGGCGAGCCGTTCACCTGGTCGAGCTATATGGCGTCGTTCTTCGCCTCGACGTTCGAGAACTGGCAGAGCGAGTGGCTGCAGCTGGTCTTCCAGGCCGTCCTGCTGCTGGCCGCGAAGCACCTGCTGTTCCAGGCCGACGCCGAGGACCTGGAGCGGATCGAACGGAAGATCGACACCATCCACGAGCACGTCGGCGCCGGCAGGCCCGAACCGGCCGAGGGCGACGACGCCGCGATCGGCCCGGAACCACGCACCTGACCACCTGCGCCAGAAGGAGACACCGATGTCGTACTGGCTGGACAGCACCGGCGACCCGCCGCTCGCGCCCTCGCCGCCGGTGAACGCGGACGTCGTGGTCCTGGGCGCCGGCATCGCGGGCATCACGACGGCGTACCTGGCGAAGCGGGCCGGGCTGACGGTGACGCTGGTCGAGGCGGACGACCGGCTGGCGGCGGGGGTCACCGGGCACACCACGGCCAAGGTGACCAGTCAGCACGGCGCTATGTATGCGCCGCTGACCAGCAGGTTCGGCGCCGAGACGGCACGCGCGTACGGCTCCGGGCAGCAGCTGGCGATCGACTGGATCGAGACCGAGGCCGACGCGATCGGCGCGACGATGGACTGGTCGCGACGCGACTCCTACGTCTTCGCCGAGCGGCCCTCGTCCGTCGACGGGCTGCGCCGCGAGGCCGACGCCGCCGCGGCCGCCGGCCTTCCGGCCACGTTCACCGGCGAGACCGGCCTGCCGTTCGAGGTCTCGGGTGCGGTGCGGTTCACCGGCCAGGCGCAGTTCCACCCGCGGCGATGGCTGATGGAGCTGGCCACCCGCATCCCCGGCGACGGCGGCACCGTCGTCACGGGCACCCGGGCGCTCGGGCTGACCGAGGGCGACCCCTGCGTCGTCGAGACCACGGACGGCCCGGTCCGCGGCCGGCACGTGGTCGTCGCGACGCACTACCCGGTGTTCGACCGCGGCCTCTTCTTCGCCCGGCTGGAGCCGCGGCGCGACCTCGTCGTCGCCGGGTACACCGACGACGGCGACGGCCCGCCCGGCATGTACATCAGCGCCGAGGACCGGCACTCCGTCCGCACGACCCCGGCGGAGGACGGCCGCACGCTGCTGATCGTCGGCGGCGAGCCGCACCGCGTCGGCGCCCGCACCAGCGTCGCGGACCACTACGACCGGCTGCGGGCCTGGGCCGCCGAGCGGCTGGGGCTGCGGGAACCGGTCTACCGGTGGCTCGCGCACGACCTCACGACCGTCGACACGCTGCCGTACGTCGGCCGGTTCCACCCGCGCGCCCGCAACGTCTGGGTCGCGACCGGGTTCGGGCACTGGGGCATGACGAACGGGACGCTGGCGGCACTGCTGCTGCGCGACCTCATCACCGGCGTGGAGAATCCGCTGGCCGGCATGCTCGACCCGCAGCGGAGCACCGTCCGGCAGTCGGCGGCGGAGTTCGTCAAGGCCAACGCCTACGTCGCCGCCCGATTCCTCGGCGACCGCGCCACCGCCCTGGCCGACCGTCACGACCTCGCGTCGCTGCCGCCGGGCCGCGGCCGGGTCGTGCGCGACGGCGTCCGCGCGGTCGCCGCCTACCGCGACGACGACGGCGGGCTGCGGTGCGTGTCCGCACGCTGCACCCACCTGGGCTGCCTGGTGGTGTTCAACGACGCGGAGAAGACCTGGGACTGCCCCTGTCACGCGTCGCGGTTCGGCACCGACGGCCGGGTGCTGGCCGGTCCCGCGGTCCACCCACTGGACACCGTCACCCCGCCCGGCTGACCACGACCGCGGCCGTCAGCTCCGCCACCACGCCCAGGCGCCGGCGGCAGCGGCCGCGCCGGTCGCGGCAGCGGCCAGGCCACGGCGGTGCCGCGAGAGCCCGAACTGCGGGCTCCCGGCCGCCGCGCGGCGGCCGAACCGCCCGGTTCGGATTGTCGGCGGCGTGCGGGATCGCCGTCGCGGCCAGCTCCGGCGGGAAGATCGGCGGCACCGGCTGGGCCCGGTGCGGCAGCCGCGACAGCACCCAGTCGAACTGCGGCGTGTTGACGGCGGAGAGCTGGACCATGGTGACGCGCACGTGTGAACGGTCGTGCAGCAGCTCGCACCGCAACGAGTCGTGGAAGCCCTGGATGGCGTGCTTCGCGCCGCAGTACGCCGACTGCAGCGGGATGCCGCGGTACGCCAGAGCGGAGCCGACCTGGACGATGACGCCGCGGTCGCGGGGGAGCATCCGTTCCAGCGCGGCGCGCGTGCCGTGGACGTAGCCCAGGTACGTCACCTCGGTGGTGCGGCGGAACTCCTCCGGCGTGATCCGCATGAACGCCGCCCCGCGCCAGCAGCGCGACCCGGTCACCGCGCCAGGCGAACGCGCGCGCGGCCGACACCGCCCGATGCCCCGGTCACACCACGACGGTTCTGGCCAGGTCGCTCATCGGTCATTCCCCTCCGCTCGCTGGGCGGCCCCATCAGAGGTCGCTGCCCCACTGGCTCGCTACCTCTGGGCGGCCGCGCGCATGCCTTGTGGCGGCCGGCCCACCCCTCGAGCGCTCCGGACGTCGTCCGGCGCGGCTTGGCTAGGCTGACGAGGTCGTGCAGCAGCCCGTCAACGTCGGCCGGGCGCGTCAGCCGTCGCCATCCGTCCCCCAGAGAAAGGCCGCCGTGTGTCTCAGCTCGATCACCGGCTCAGTGGCATCTACGCCGAAGTACTCCAGCGCAATCCTGGTGAGACCGAGTTCCACCAAGCGGTGCACGAAGTGCTCGACAGCCTCGGACCGGTGGTCAGCAAGCATCCGGAGTACACCGACGCGGCGGTGATCCGCCGCCTGTGCGAGCCGGAGCGGCAGATCATCTTCCGGGTGCCGTGGGTCGACGACTCCGGCGCGGTGCAGATCAACCGCGGCTTCCGGGTCGAGTTCAACTCCGCGCTCGGCCCGTACAAGGGCGGCCTGCGGTTCCACCCGAGCGTCTACCTGGGCATCGTCAAGTTCCTCGGCTACGAGCAGATCTTCAAGAACGCCCTCACCGGCATGCCCATCGGCGGCGGCAAGGGCGGCAGCGACTTCGACCCGCGCGGCCGCTCCGACGGCGAGGTCATGCGGTTCTGCCAGTCGTTCATGACCGAGCTGTACCGCCACCTCGGCGAGCACACCGACGTCCCGGCCGGCGACACCGGCGTGGGCCGGCGCGAGCTGGGCTACCTGTTCGGCCAGTACAAGCGCATCACCAACCGCTACGAGTCCGGCGTGCTCACCGGCAAGGGCCTCAGCTGGGGCGGCTCCCAGGTGCGCCGCGAGGCCACCGGCTACGGCGTGGTGTTCTTCGTCGACGAGATCCTCCGCGCCGGCGGCGACTCCTTCGACGGCAAGCGCGTGGTGGTGTCCGGCGCCGGCAACGTCGCCATCTACGCCGTCGAGAAGGTCCACGAGCTCGGCGGCACGGTGGTGGCCTGCTCCGACTCCGGCGGCTACGTCCTCGACGAGAAGGGCATCGACCTCGACCTGCTCAAGGACGTGAAGGAGTCGCGGCGCGGCCGCATCGAGGACTACGCCGAGGCACGCGGCGAGCACGCCCAGTACGTCGCCGGACGCGGCGTCTGGGACGTGCCCTGCGACATCGCCCTGCCCTGCGCCACCCAGAACGAGCTCGACCACGACGCCGCCGCGACCCTCGTCAGGAACGGCTGCCGCATCGTCGCCGAGGGCGCGAACATGCCCACCACCCCCGACGCGGTGCGCCTGCTGGCCGAGGCCGGCGTGGCGTTCGCCCCCGGCAAGGCCGCCAACGCCGGCGGCGTCGCCACCAGCGCCCTGGAGATGCAGCAGAACGCCTCACGCGACTCCTGGAGCTTCGAGCTCACCGAGGACCGCCTCGCGGCCATCATGCGCGGCATCCACGAGCGCTGCCTGGTCACCGCCGACGAGTACGGCGTCCCCGGCAACTACGTCGCCGGCGCGAACATCGCCGGCTTCATCCAGGTCGCCGACGCCATGCTCGCCCTCGGACTGGTCTAGCCGCACCGCACTGCGCGCGCGGTCACGGTCGCAGCCGGCCGCTGCCGCCGGCGATGGCCGCTCGGGCCCGGAATCGGTCCGGCGTCCGCGGCGGCGATTGGTCCTTCCGGCCGCGCCGGCGCCCGCGGAGGATGGACCGGAGCCCCCGATCCGGAAAGGACAGGCCATGCGATCGGACGCCGGCGGTGGATTCACGGTGCGTCGCCACTTCGACGCCACGACGGAGCGCCTCTATGCGGCCTTCGTGGAACCGCGCAAGCTCGAACAGTGGTTCGTCGTGCCCGGCTATCGCACGCCGGCCGACCGGATGCGGGTCGACGCGCGCGCGGGCGGGCGGATGGAGGCGGTCATGGTCTCCGAGGCGGACGGCTCCGAGATCCCGTTCGGATTCGAGTACACCGAGCTCGACCCGCCGCACCGCGTCGTCCTCGGGTTCGCCGAGCCACGCGAGCGGGTCACCGTGACCCTGATCGCCGGCCCCGGCGGATCGGCGGAGCTCACCTACGACTACGTCAGCTGGCCCGCCCCGGCCGACCCGGACGCCTCCCGGCGCGGAGTCGAGGACATGCTCGACCTCGTCGAGGCGGGCGTCGAGCGAGGCACCATCTAGGGTGTGTCTCCCAAATCCGTGGCCTACTGCGCGACGCCCAGGCGGCGCCTCGCTGCGTTCTCGTCAGTCGTCATAGAACCCCGCTATGACTCCCTCCTCGGCCTTGCGAGGCATCCACCTGGACGCCGCTCGCTACGGCCGAGATTTGGGAGACACACCCTAGCGCCGCCCGGCCTCCAGTTCGCGCCTGGCGCGGCGCAGGGCCTTCGACTCCGGGCTGTTGCCGCGCTGGTAGGGGTCGTCGGGCCGGACGGCGAGGGTCGCCAGCTGCCGGGCGACGCTGAGCAACTGCTTGGACAGCCGGCCGGTGTTGTACTGCAGCCCGTACTTCTCGACCAGCCGGCGCACGTCCTGGGCCACCTCGGGGTAGCGGCGGGCCGGGATGTCGGGGAACAGGTGATGCTCGATCTGGTGGCTGAGGTTGCCGGTGAGCACGTGGAACAGCGAGCTGCCGCTGATGTTGGCCGAGCCGAGCAGCTGACGCAGGTACCACTGGCCGCGGGTCTCGTTCTCGGCGTCCTCCTTCGCGAACGTCTCGACGTCGGCCGGGAAGTGGCCGCAGAAGATGACGTTGAACGCCCAGATGTTGCGGATGACGTTGGCGACGGCGTTGCCGCCCAGCACGGCCAGCGGCACCCACCACGCGGTGAACGGCACCAGCGGCAGCGTGAGCGCGGGGAAGAGCACGTAGTCCTTGAGCAGCTGGCGGCCGATCTTGCGCAGCGCCCGCTTCCGGCGGGCCTGGAACTCCTCCTTCGGCAGCCTGCCCGCGAGGTACTCGTCCAGCTCGACGCCGTGGTACATCACGCCCCACTCGAAGACCAGCATGAGCAGGAACGCCAGCGGCAGGTTGAAGCGGTGGCTGGGGTACCAGGGCTGGTCCTTGTCGATGCGGAACAGGTTGTAGCCGATGTCGCGGTCCATGCCGTGGATGTTGGTGTACGTGTGGTGGACGTAGTTGTGGCCGTGCTTCCAATCGTGCGCCGGCGCGACGATGTCCCACTCGTACCGCTTGCCGTCGATCATCGGGTCGTTCATCCAGTCGTACTGGCCGTGCATGACGTTGTGCCCGATCTCCATGTTCTCGAGGATCTTGGCGAGCGCGAGCAGCGCGATGCCGGCGACGAACACGGGCCAGAAGAACGGGAAGAACAGCCCGATGCGCCCGAGGATCTCGAAGGCGCGCTGGACCTTGATGACCCGGCGGATGTAGTCGGCGTCGGTCTGGCCGAGGTCGTCGAGCACGCGCTGGCGGACGGCGTCGAGCTCGTGCCCGAACTCCTCCAGCTGTTCGTAGGTCATGTACTCGAGGCCGATCGGCGACCGCTTACCGGCGTCGGCGCCGACCAGCGGCTTCGGCGCTTCGTCGTGGTCGGACGCGCTCAACGGCTCGATCGGTGCGGGCTTGCGCTTGCCGAACATCAGTGTCCTCTCGTTCGCCCGTCAGAGGGCCATGTTCACGTCGCCGACCGGGACGTTGACGCAGATCTTGATCGTCTCGTCGGTGTCGGCGCTCACCTCGCCACTGATGACGTGGCGGACGGCGCCGTGGTTCTTCTTGACCGCGCAGGTGTTGCAGACGCCCATCCGGCAGCCGAAGTCCGGGCGCAGGCCGGCGGCCTCGGCCTGCCGCAGGATGGTGTCGCCGTCGTTGCCGACCACGACGTCGCTCTCTTCAAACGTCAGCGCGCCGGTGGCGTCGGCGGCGTCCGGGTTCGTCGAGGGCACCTTGAAGTGCTCGGTGCGCAGCATCGCGCCGGCGCCGAGGCGCTCGTAGGTGTCGCGGACCGTCGCGATGAGCCCGGCCGGCCCGCAGACGTAGCTGAGCGTGGCGGCGGGGTCGACGCCGAGCCGCTCGAGGTGGCCGGCGGTGAACCGTCCCACCAGCTCACCGCCGCCGGGCTCGCGGGTGTAGACGCGGTGCAGCCGCGCGAACCCGGCGCCGGCCAGCTGGTCCAGCTCGGCGGTGAACATCTCGTCCGCCCGCGAGCGGGCGTAGTGCAGGAACGTCACCCGGCCGCGGTGTCCGGTGTCGCGCAGCGTGCGCAGCATCGACATCAGCGGCGTGATGCCGCTGCCCCCGCTGAGCAGCAACAGGTCGTCGGGAACGCGGTCGGGCAGGACGAAGTCGCCGCCGGCCTGGGAGAGATGGACGATGGTGCCGGGCGCGAGGTCGCGGTGCACGAACTGCGACACGTAGCCGTCCGGATGCGCCTTGACCGACACGCTGAAGGTGCCGTCGGCGCCGGCGGCCGAGCTGGACACCGAGAAGCAGCGGATCCGCCGGGTGCCGTCGACCTCGACCCCGAACTGCACGTGCTGCCCCGCGGCGAAGCCGTCCCACGCACCGTTGGGCCGCAGCACCACCGTGCTCGCCTGCGCGGTGTCGCGGATGACTTCGACGACCCGGGCGCGGACGAGAGCGACGGTGAGCATCGGATGCAGGTGCTCGAGGTAGTGGTCGACCGAGTGCGGTGAGGTCAACGCCGCCACGGCTCGGGAGCCGAGCATCCTGCGGATGACGCCGATCGCGGCCTCCTCACTCAGTGAACACGCGTGCACTCAAATCGTGGGCCGGACGCGCGCGAAACGCAATGGGAACGTCCTGTGACATCGCGCACGAACGGAACACGCGTGCACCGGTGACGGCGTTAGGCTCAGCCTCATGCCCGCCCAGGCCGCCGCACGACAAGCGCAGAAGGAACGCACCCACGAGGCGCTGCTGACCGCCGCTCTCGACCTGAGCCGCCGCTACGGGTTCGCGCAGATCAGCCTGCGTCAGGTCACCGGCCACGCGGGCGTCGTGCCGACCGCGTTCTACCGCCACTTCGACTCGATGGAACAGCTCGGGCTGGTGCTGGTCGAGCAGTCGTTCGCGACGCTGCGGCGCATGATCCGCGACGCTCAGCGCGACCCGCACGTCTTCGACAACATCATCGACGCGTCGGCGGCGATCCTCGTCGACGCGGTGAAGCAGAACCGCGCGCACTTCGACTTCGTGGCCCGCGAACGCGTCGGCGGGTCGCCCGCCGTCCGCCGGGCCATCCAGCACGAGCTCGACCTCTTCGTGAGCGAGCTGGCGATCGTGCTCGCGCGGCTGCCCCACATCGAGACCTGGAGCAGCGAGGACGTGCAGATGGTCGCGCGGCTGTTCGTGCGGAACATGGTCTCCCACGCCGAGGAGGTCGTGGACATGCCCGACGGACGTCCCGATCTCGAGGAGCAGATCAGGGACGGCGCGCGGCGCGAGATGCGGGTCATCGTCATCGGCTTCCGCGACTGGCGCTCGGCGGCGCACCGGTGACGTCGGTCACCGCCCGGCGAGGAAGTGCTGGGCCACCTCCGCGGCGGTCAGGGCGCGGTCGTACAGCGCCACCTCGTCGAGTCCGCCGTGCAGGCGCCGGCCCCGGTCGTCGCCGCGGGCACCCAGCTTGACGCTGATGTCGGACTGGCCCGGACGTACCGTCGTCGCCTGGCGGCCGACCTCGACGCCGTCGGCATAGACGACCATGGTGGCGCCGTCGAACGTGCCCACGACGTGGTGCCACTCGCCCGTCCCGAGCGGCGTCCGTCCCGTGACGATCGCGGCGCTGCGGGCGTCGAGGACGCCGAACGTGGGCCGGCCCAGCCCGTCGAGCCGGAGCAGGAAGCCGTTGTACGCGGGCCCCTCGTAGGACTCCACGACGCCGATGCCGTCACCGGACGCGGGCCGGTCGGCGCGCACCCAGGCCTCGACGGTGAGCTGCCCGTCGGCCGAGCCCACCTGGCCGACCGGCGCCTCGCCGTAGCCGCCGGCCAGCTCCAGCCCGGCGGACCCGTGGACCGCTCCTTCAGCGCCCCGGACGGTCTCGCCGCGGGTGCTGCCGGGACTCGTCCCGGTGGCGTCGGCGATCAGCGTGCCCTCGGTCTCCTCCAGTCGCCACCACGCGCTCGGCTCGGCACCGGCGACCACCTCGGCGTACTCCCCCGCCCCGGCCGGATACAGCCCGGCCGCGAACGTCGCGCCGGCGCCCTCGCCGTCGACCCGGAACACCAGCTGGCCCGGCGCCGCGCCGGCCGGTGCGCCGACCCGCACGACGTGGCGGCTGGTGATGGGCCGGCCGCCGCTGTCGACGACCACGTCCTGCTGGGACGGCGTGACGGTCCAGCCGTCGGGCGCGGTGACGGTCAGGGTGCCGCGATACGTCCCGGCCGAGCGCGCGGTGACGTCGACGGCCACCTCGCTGACGCCGCCCGCGACGACGGCCCGCTCGCCGTACGGCGCGCTGATGGTGGCGCCGACGGGCGTGGCCGCGATGGCCTCGGCTCGTTCGAGGAACGGCAGCAGCGTGCCCATGGCCACGTGCACCGGCCTGGTGTCGCCGTTCGGATCGACGGCGCGGACGGCGCGCATCCGCTCGCGCAGCACCACCATGCGCTCGCGCGCGGCGGCAGCGTCGTCGCCGCGGCCGTCGGCCAGGGCGGTGAGCAGGTCGACGGCCTCCGACACGGCCTGTCCGCCCAGCGCGCTCGCCTCGAGCCACGGCCGCAGCTCGCCGGCCAGCGCGTCCGGGAGGACCGGCGCCAGGGAGTCGGCCCGGCCAAGCGCCGCGGCGTGGGCGCGCAGCCGCTCGCCGGGACCGGCGAGGTCGGCGCCCGCGGAGTAGGCCCGCAGGTACGCGTCGACGAGACCGGCCAGGCGCGGCCCCATGCGGTCGCTGTGGAAGCCGTCGTAGCGGTGCGCGTCGGCGAACACCTCGAAGTCGCCCACGCGGTCACCGGCGAGGCGGGTCAGCACCGCCCGCCACGACCGGTCCGGCACGTAGGCGGCCGGGTTCCAGGCGTAGTCGGCCGCCGTGGCCAGGGACACCTGCGAGGCGTACTGCTCGCTCATCTGGTTCCACGACACCCCGAGGACCGTTCCGGGCAGGCCGGGCGAGCGGCCCACCACCGGCCCGAGGTGCAGGCGGCCTCGGTCGTAGTCGTTGACCGGGTAGTTGTCGAACACGATCAGCTCGTGCCGCGGAAACGCGGCGCGCACCTGCTCGACGTCGAGCGGCTCGATCTCCGGCGACATCACCGCCGGGCCGGTCCAGTACAGCTGCCAGTTCGCCGACAGGTTCGCATCGAAGACCGACCGGTACGGCGTCGGCTCGTTGGTCCAGTACAGCGATGGGATGGTGATGGGCGGGCCGAGCTCGTCGTGCCGGGAGAAGAACCGCTGCTCGAGGTCGGTGAGCACCTCGGTCTGGGCCCGCGCCACCGGGTGGTCCGTGCCGGCGTAGCGCTCGGTGTCCTCGGCGCAGGTGAACTGCTCGGTGACGTCGTCCCACGAGATGACGAAGCGGGTGACGCCGATCTCGCGCAGCTGTTCGAGCCGGGCGAGCAGGGCGTCGCGATCGGCCTGGCGGGCGTGGCAGATGCCGGGCGCCGTCCCGCCGTGCATGGGCGCCGCCGGGCCGACGCGGTAGATGAACGTCACGTGCCGCTCGCGGGCGTAGTCGACCAGGCGTTCCAGTTCGGCCAGTTGCTCCGGCTCGTACAGCTCGCGCCAGGCGCGTCCGGTGGTGCGCGGGTCGTTCGCCGGGCCGTAGAAGTAGACGTTCATCTTCAGCGCGGCGAGGAAGTCGATCTGGTCGCGACGTGCCTGCCACGACCAGTCCGGGCCGTAGAACGACTCCAGCCCGCCGCGGAACGCGAACCCCGGGCCGTCCTCGATCTTCACCGCCGGCAGCGCCGCGTCCTCGAGCGCGGCGAGCTGCCCGAGGGTCTGGGCCGCGTAGAACAGCCCGGCGTCGTCGCCGGCGAGGACGGCGGACGCGGACGGCCCGCGCAGCGCCCGGGTGCCGAGGAGGTACTCCTCCGCGCCGAGACCGTCCACGTCGGCGGCGCTCCAGCCGAACGGGTCGAGCTCCTCGACGGCGTCCGCGGCGGACTCGGCGCCGACCAGGTGGACGGTCAGGAGGCCCGGCCCCGGACGGTGCCGCTCCCGCAGGCCCTGCGCGGTCAGCGCCTCCCGCACGGCCGTGGCCGTGGCGTCGTCGACGTCGCCGCCGGCCTCGATCGCGAAGAACCGCACGCCGAACGGCTGACCGAGCCGCTCGACCGAGCGCGGCGCCGGCTGCAGCAGCTCGAGCGGGTCACCGGCACTCGACGCGGCCGTCCGCTCGGTCGTCACGTCCTCGGCGCCCGATGGGCCGGCGGCCGCCGAGGCGGAGAACGCCCCGGCCAGCAGCAGCGGTATCACGACCTGGGCTGCGAGGGTCCGAACCGGCATGACGACCTCCGTCTGGTGGCGGGCGAGCCGCCCAAAATACCGGACTAGTCCGGTATAAGGAAGGGCCGAGTTCCGGACGGCGGCGGGTGAAGCCGTGGTGAAGCCGCGATGAAGACACGGCCGGGCACGATCGTCCGACATCGACGAGAGGACCCCGCCGTGGTCACCAGCCGCATCCTCACCCGTGTCGTCCCAGCGCTGGCCCTCGCGGCGGCGCTCACCTCGGCCCCGGTCGCCGGCCACGCCGACGACGCGGCGACCGATCCCCGCCCACCCGCTGTGATCTTCGACTCCGACATGGACTTCGACGACGCGGCGACGCTGGCCTACCTGGCCCAGGAGGACCGGCTCGGCCGGATCGACCTGCGCGCCGTCACCGTGACGAACAACGGCAACGGCCTGCCCGGCCGGGCCATCCGGCACGCCCGCTGCCTGCTGGAGCGGCTCGGACTGGACGACGTCCCGGTGGCGGACGGCTCCGACACGGCGCCCAACGCGTTCCCGGCCGAACTGCGCCAGACCTTCGACCGGGTCTTCGAGGACGTCCTCGCCGGCTGCACCGCCAGCGAGGCGCCGTCGCGGATCCGCGCGTCCGAGCTGATCCGCTGGATCGTGGCCCTGGACCCGGCCGCCCACGTGATCGCCACCGGCCCGCTGTCCAACGTCGCCGCCGCCCGGCTGGACCCGCACCGCGTCACGTCGATGGGCGGCGCGGTGCGGGTCGGCGGCAACCTGTGCTGCGGCACCCCGCCCGAGTTCGACGGGAGCCAGGAGTTCAACTACTGGATCGACCCACCCGCCTCCCGGGCGGCGCTGCGCAGCCTGGCCCGGCTGGTCCCCCTCGACGCCACCAACGACGTGCCGATCACCCCGCAGTTCGTCCAGCGGCTGGGCGCCGAAGGCCGCACCACCGCCGCCGGCATCGTGTTCGGCCTGGTCAGCCACCCCGAGGTCGCGCCGCTGATCGACGCCGGAATCATGTCCTGGTGGGACCCGCTGACCGCGATGAGCGTCATCCACCGCGGCATCGTCGGCTTCGAGACGGGACGCCTCGACGTCATCACCACCGGCCCGCAGGCGGGGCGCACCGTGCTCTCACCGACCGGCCGGCCGGTCGTGTTCGCGAACGCGGCGAACGCCGCTGACTTCGAACAGCTCTTCCTGAACACCCTCAACGGCAGCCGCTGACCCCGAGACATCAGGTCCACCGCGCGCGAAGGAGCGACTCAGTGTTGTCGATCGACGCGGGCCCCTCGACCGCTCGACCCAGGACTCCGCTGATCCACGGCATCATGGCCGTGATTCTGGTGGGGCTCCTGTCCACGATGGCGCTGCCGGCAGAAGCGGATCAACCGGCGAGTAGCCCGGCAGCAGGCGAGGTGGGCACGAGCTCGTGGACGCC
Organism: Jiangella sp. DSM 45060; assembly: GCF_900105175.1. Classification (NCBI taxonomy): domain Bacteria; kingdom Bacillati; phylum Actinomycetota; class Actinomycetes; order Jiangellales; family Jiangellaceae; genus Jiangella; species Jiangella sp. DSM 45060. The sequence continues at coordinate 4,580,802 of NZ_LT629771.1, forward strand.
GGGACTGAGCCCGTTCTACAGCGCGACGGAACGGGTCTGGCGCGGTCAGGACGGCCCTCAGCGCCGCAGCCTCCTCGAGGCGTGCCCGCTCAGCTACCTCTGTCTCGCCACGGGCGAAGGCAATGGCCGCCACACCGTCTACTGGCTCCGGGAGTGCCCCGAACGCTCCATCTGGAACTTCATCGATGCCGGCGCGGTCGTCAACCATCAGACCGGCGGTGCGGTGGCCGGGTTCAGGTACCAGAGCCACTCGCTCTACTGGGCCCTCGGACCGAACAACGTGATCCATTCGATCGACTGGAAGCCCGTCTGGTACGTCGATCCCTGCTGAGATCAGGCCTGGGCCGGACCGCCCGGAGCCGTCACGAATCGGGCGATGGCGTGCTCCCCGCCCCGAGCCGGGGAGCACGCCATCGTTCTCGGTGGTGCGTCGGCTAGTCGCCGCTGACGGACGATCCCGTCGCGTGACGGCGGCCGCGTCGCACCGCCACGCCGGCGGCGCCGGCGAGCAGGACGATCCCGCCGAGCAGCGCCACCGTGCCCGCGTCGGTACCGGTGTCGGGCAGCGACGGGTCGTCGTCCGGCGACGGGTCGTCGTCCGGCGGCGGCGGGGTGTCGGCGCCCGTCATGGTGTGCTCGGTCTGGCAGTCCGGGTTTCCGTCGGCCGCCTCGACGCAGACACCGCGGTCGTCGTCGGTGGTGACGACGTTGTGCAGCGTGCCGTCACCGTCGTCGGTCACGGTCACCGAATAGGTGATCGTCACCGTCTGGCCGACGGCCAGGTCGCCGTCCCACCGCAGGGTGGTCCCGTCCCGGCTCACCTCACCCGACGACGCCACGGCGTCGTCGTTGTAGGTGGCGTCGTCGGCCACCTGCGACAGGTCGTCCTCGACCCAGGCGCCCTCCACGGCCGCCGCGCCGACCTGGGTCACGGTGATCGTGTAGGTGACGGTGTCGCCCGCCTCGACCTCCGACCCCGGAACCGGGTCCGACGTCTTGGCGTAGGTGTACTCGCCCTGGCGGTGATCGGTGGTGCAACCCTCGTTGCCGTCCTCCGCGGGCACGCACACACCCTCGTCGGTCGGATCGGTGACCACGTTCACCAGCTCGTCGTCGCCCTCGCCGACGGCATTGGCCGTCACCGAGTAGGTCAGCGTGACGACCTGCCCCACCTCCAGGTCACCGGTCCAGGTCAGCGTCGGCTCCTCGTAGGACACCTCGCCGGAGTCCGCGGCCGCGTCGTCGTTCCACACGGCGTCGTCCAGGACGGCCGCGAGGTCGTCCTCGACGGTGGCGCCCTCGACCGGCGCGTCGCCGACCTGGCTGATGAGCACGGTGTAGGTGATCACGTCGCCCTCGGCGACGACCGAGCCCGGAACCGGGTCCGACGTCTTGGAGTACGTGTACGAGCCGTTGATGTGCTCGGTCGTGCACGCCTCGTCCTGACCCGCCGCCGGCACACACTCGCCCGGTGTGGTCACGACGTTCTCGAGGTGCCGGTTCCCCTCCGCGGTCACCGTGACCGAGTAGGTCACCGTCGCCACGTCGCCCTGGCCGAGCTCGCCCGACCAGGAGAGCATCGGTTCCTCGAACGACGCCTCCCCGGCCGACGCGGCGAGATCGTCGTTCCACGTGGCGTCGTCGAGGACGTCGGACAGATCGTCCTCGTACGACGCCGTCACGTCGGCGATGCCGATGTGCGTCGCGGTCACCGTGTAGGTGATCACGTCGCCGACGTCCACCGTGGAACCGGTCTCCGGGTCCGACGTCTTCATCACCTGGTAGTCGCCGAACACGTGCGTGGTCTGACAGTCCGGGTTCTGATCCGGCGCCGGCACGCAGATCCCCTCCAGGCAGTCCGGATCATCATCGGCGCAGACCGACCCGACCACGTTGTGCAGCTGCCAGTCGCCGTCCCCGGTGACCGTCACCGAGTAGGTGAGGTCGACGACGGCGCCGACGGCCAGGTCACCGCTCCAGTGCAGCGTGGGCTCGGTGTACGACACCTCGCCGGAGGAGGCGACGGCATCGTCGTTCCAGGTCGCGTCGTCCAGCACGCCGGTGAGGTCGTCGTCGAGGAACGCCCCCGTGACCGCGCCGTCGCCCTTCTGGATCACCTGGACGTGGTAGGTCACCACGTCGCCGATGCCCACTGTCTCGCCCGGAGCCGGGTCAGCGGTCTTGGACACCGTGTAGTAGCCCAGGACGTGCTCGGTGCCGCACGACTCCTCGTCCACGCAGCCCGGCGAGGTCACCTGGTTGTCGAGGAACTTGTTGCTGTCGCCCTGCTCGAGCTCGCTGGCGTCCTTCACCGTCACCGAGTACGTGATCGTGGCCGTGCCACCGACCGGGATCGTGCCCTCCCAGTCCAGCACGCCGTCGGTGAACGTCGCCGTGCCGATGTCGGCCGACACGTCGTCGTTGTAGGTGGCGTCGTCCAGCACGTCGGTCATGTCGTCCGAGAGCACCGCGCCCGCCGGCACCGGTCCCTCCTGGGTCACCGCCACCGTGTAGGTGATCGTGTCCCCCGGCTCGACCGTCGCCCCGTCCTCCGGGTCCGACGACTTCTCCACCGTGTAGTCCGTGACGACGAGCGCCGCCGAGGTGCGCATCACCAGCTCGGTGTGCTCCGCCCGCGCCTGAGCCCGGTTGACGTACACGTCCTGCGGCTGCGCGCCGTTCGTGGTGATCGGCACCTGGAAGGAGAACGACCCGCCGGACGGCAGCTCCGGCCCGATCACCCGGATCGCGGTCGGCTGCTCCGGCCGTGTCGTGCTCCAGCCGACGGTGTTGCCCGACGGGTCGCCGGCGGCGCCGTTGGACGCGTCGGCCGGGTCGTCGGTCAGCGTCGCCGGGTCGGCGTCGGTGTAGTAGACGGTCCCGCCGTCCGGCAGCACGACGTCGTCCAGCGTGTAGGTCCCGTTGAACGAGGTGCCCCGCTGGTCGCCGTTGTACGGGAGGATGTCGATCGTGTCGGTGAACGCCTGCGCGTAGGGGTCGAACGACTCGATCGTCACCGTCCACGAGCCCGAGCCCACGCCGTCGCCGCCGACGTTCGGGATGTACTCGACGTCGGAGGTCTTCAGGATCGTCGTGTAGCCGTCCGTCGAGACCGCCACCTGCGCGTCGTCGTCGGCGCTGACGTCGCCGTAGGTCGCCACGACCGTGTTGGTGAGCCGCGATCCGGGCTCGACGGACGAGTCGGCGACGGCCTGGTAGGTGAGGTCGTGCGGCTCGTTGGTGGCCACACCGTCCAGGGTCCAGGTCAGCACGAACCGGCCCGAGCCGTCGGGCGTCACCACGGGCTCGGGATCGGCCGACCCCTCCACGTACGTCATGCCCGGCGGCAGCGTGTCGACGAGCTGGTAGCCGTCGACGGTCGGCGGGATCGCGCCGGTTCCGTTGGCCGAGTAGGTCAGCGTGAAGTCGACCGGGATGCCGGGCGTGATGACGCTCTCCTCGGCGGTCTTCGTCACCGCCGGGGTGGCACCGATCACGTACAGGACGTCGCGGCCTGAGCCGATGTACGGGTAGCGCATGCCCGGCGTGCGCGGGCCGCTGCCGTCGGACGGGTCGAGGGTCCGGCTCGGCCGGGACCACTCCCCGTTGATCGCCACCTCACCGAACTCCCAGATGTCCTGGCCGACCGGCGCGTCGTCGTCGACCGCGAAGTGCACCTGCAGCGGCACGTTGGCCGTCCCGGCGACCGCGGAGAAGGGGTACGTCGCCCGCACGGCCTTCACCGTGGAGAGGTCGGCCGGCTCGGTCGTGGTCCACCCGCCCGGGTCGGTGACGCAGCTGAAGCCGTTCGGGTCGTAGCCGCCGCTACCGGGGGTCACCGACGCGTGCGCGCCCACGTAGTACTCGACGGTCGCACCGGGAACCGAGGGACCACCCCAGGACAGCCAGAGGTCGTAATCGGTGAACGTCACGTAGGCGGTGTCGAGGATGACGCACTGGCTGATGATGTCGGCGGGCGCGTAATCGCCCTGGCCGAAGCTGTGGACCGTCGTGGCGTCGACCATCGTTCCGGGCGAGACCTTGAACTGGTTGCTCCACCACGACGGCACCTGCACGCCTGAGTACTCCGGGCGGTACGCGTTGCTCCAGCCGCCCCGGGTCCAGGTCTTGCTCGAGACGTTGTTCGACGGGTCGTCCTCCGACGTCTCGCCGGCCGGCGACGTGTAGGTCGGGACGTCCGACGTCAGGGTGATGCTGTCGTTCTGGACGCCGGTGACCCGGAACCAGACCGAACCGCTGGCCACGGCCTGGGTGTCGGTCGGCAACGGCCGGCCGGTCGAGTCGTGGGTCGGCACCTGGACACGGGAGTAGTCGATCCCGGTCAACGTCAGGGTGAAGGTGGTCGGGCCCGTCTGCGTCAGGGTACAGCCGTCGACGAATGGCGCGGTCTGCTCGGCCGCGTGGGTGTCGTCGGACCAGGGATGCCCGATGGCCCCGGCCGGGTTCCCGGCGGCGCCGCCGCCGAACGCGGAGCAGGCGTTCGGACCCACCGCCAGCGCCGCCCCCGTGCCGGTGCTGGTCGTGAGGGTGTAGGTGACGGAGTCCGGACCCGGGTCGCTGCCCGCCCCCAGGAACAGCGTCCACTCGAGGTCGAGGTCGACGAAGTCGTCGTCGCCATAGGCGACACCCGCGGTGGACGAGCCCCAGGCGATGTCCATCTCGAACGGGTTGTCGATCGGGATCGGCGGAACCTCGGCGGTGAGCCCGTCGATCGTGCCGATCGCGCTCACCTCGTCGCCGGTCTCGCCGTCGACCTCGATGCCCGTCTGGACCACGACGGCGGTCCCCTCACGATGGGTGCCGAGGTTGCACAGCAGCCTCCGGCCGTCCGCCGAGATCTCCGACACCGGGTCGACGTCACTGGTCAGGCAGGCCTCGGGAACGGCCTCGAAGCGGCCATGGGCCAGCGTGACCGTGAAGTCGACGTTGTCGACGTCCTCGTTGCCGGGCGCCTCCTGGTCGTCGTTGACGTTCACCCGCCATTCGGCGACCACCGGGTCACCCGACGCCGCGACCTCCGGCGGATCGATCCATTGACCGGTGATCTCGTACACCGGCGCCGCCGCGGCCACTCCGGTGCTCGCGATCGCCATGCCGGTCGACGACGTCACCATCGCCAGCGCGGCCGCGAGGCCACGGTGCGCGCGACGCCGCCGCGCACCATCGCCACCACGGATATCTGACTTGATCGGTCCTGCGGACATAGTGCCTCCCCACCCACTACGAAAAACCGAACACATTGCCCCCCGGCAAGCCGCCGAAACGCGCCGGAATACCTGTGCGACCGGCCCGGATCGACGGCGCCCAGCTTTACAGGAAGCCGCACCAGGCCGCAGGAATGCGGCGCAATTGCACCGCTCTGGCCAGGGTGTTTCTGGGTTGAGAACCGGGGTGAATGAGGGTGAGGACCGGGTGAGTTCATTCATCCATTCGGCCGAATTCGGCGCCACCGACGCCCGGAACTGATACCTCATTGACCACGACGTCGAGCCGCTCACCCCGGCTCACCCCGCCCGGCGTCGCACCGGCCGCCCGACTCGGCGGATCCCGGTAGAGTCGCCCCAACCCATCGACCCGATCGTGAGGTACGACGTGAGTGCTCGAGAACTCGCCGAGATCGTCGCCGACGGTCGTTGGGACGATTTCGCGACACTGTGCGACAACACGTTCTTCCGCATGTCGCTGACCTGCCCCGCGGAACTCCAGGACACGCTCGAGACGGCGCCGGAGGAATGGATCCGGCGCCATCCCCGGCAGTACTACGCCCGCGCGGGACTGCGAGCGATCAACAAGCGCTTCTCCGTCTTCGAGACCGAGCCGCTCGAGGTGTTCACGGCGTGGGTCGCCGAACAGGACCCGGTGCTGACGCGTGACGCCGTCACCCTGCTGATCGCGCAGTTGCAGTACCGGCGCTTCATGGGCCAGTTCGACGAGGCCCTGCAGGTCGCCCGGCAGATCGAGCAGGCGATCGAGACCTCGACGGACTACGTCGACTTCGACGACTTCGTGGCCTGCATGTTCTTCCCGATCGGGGCGACCAGGCTGATGACCGGCGACCTCGCGGGCGGCATCGCCGCGTTCAGCTCCGCGCTGCGCTGGAGCCGGCACTGGCGGCCGCACCCGGCGGAGCGGCACGCCCGCAACTACCTGGCCACCACGCTGGCCCTGGCCGGCGACTACCGCGCCGCCGCCGAGCTGGTCGATCCGGACGAGCCGGTGCGCCAGTCCGACCCGGGCACGCTCGCGTTCCTGTACGAGTGCGGCGGCGCCTTCGGCCCGGCCCTGATCGCGCTCGGCGCGTACGACCGCACGCGGACGGCGTCCGCACTGGAGCGCCTCGACGATGCCGCCCGATCCGACGAGTTCTGGTGGCTGGGTGTGCACGCCCAGGCACTGTGGCAGCTCCACTGGGGCGAACCGCAGGAGGCCGCCGCGCTGATCGAGCGGTCGCTGCTGACCTTCCGGGAGCTCGCGCCGGCCGGGTCGATGGCACGCACCCTGCTGGTCAGCGACCTCGCCGACACCTATCAGGCGCTGGGGCTGATCGATCGGGCCATGAACCTGCTCGACCAGCCCGACACCGCCGGCGACGCGCCCTGGACGCTCATGTCGCGGGCGCGCCTGCACAACCTGACCGGCAACCCCCGCAGCGCCCTGGACCTGCTCGGCACCGACGGCGTCCGCACGGCGTTCCTCCCCACCCCGGCGTCGTGGCACCTCATCCGCGCCAACGCCTACCACCTGCTGCGCAACGACGAGCGGGCGAACGAGGCGCTCGGTCACGCGGCCGCCGCCATCACCAAGCTCGGCGATCGCCTCGCCGTCGCCGAATGCGCCGCCGAGCTCCGCGACCGCCTCGCCGCCCTCGTCGACGATCCGCCTGACACCCGCACGCTCTACCGGCACCAGCGCTCGGCCCAGCTCACCCGCCGCGAGCTGGAGGTCCTGCTCGCCCTGCGCACCAAGACGTCGGTCCGCGACATCTCCGAGCAGCTGTTCCTGTCGCCGAACACGATCAAGACCCACCTGCGAAACCTCTATCGCAAGCTCGGGGTCAACACCCGCGAGGAAGCCTTGCAGGCCACGCGCAAGCTGGAGTTCTGACAGCGACAGATGAGCGGTCCGGTCGAGGTCGCTACGGCTTCAGCTTGTCCGGCAGCACCTTGTGAGTGCCGTCGCACCACGGCTGGTCGGTGGACTTGCCGCACCGGCAGACGGCGCTGACGGGGCGGGTGGTGCGGTGCGCCCGGCCGTCGGCGTCGGCGACGACGTGCTCGCCGCGTAGCAGCAGCGGCCCGCCGGGGCAGACGATGACGTCGGGGTGCTCGATGCGGTCCGTCATGCCGCCACGCTCCGGTCCGCGAGCCAGCGCCGGGCGAACCGGTCCTCCAGCCCGAGACAGGTCAGCGCGCCGAACACCACCTCCGGAGCCTGGGCCGGCTCCTCGGCGACCAGCGCCCCGCAGATGGTGCGGACGGCGAGCTGCTCGTGCACGGCGTCGGCCTCGACGTGCTCCTCGTAGTAGGCGATCATCTCGGCCGGGAGCCCGAGCCGTTCCAGGCCCTGCGCCATCCGCCGCGACGGCAGCGAGCTGGTCGCCTCGAACGCCGCCAGATGACCGAGTGCCGCGCCGCGCAGCCGGCGGTGCAGCCCGAACAGCGACATCGCGTTGTTCTGCGCCAGCACCTCGACCGGGACGTCGTCGATGTAGGCCCCGTAGTCCGAGCGCAGGCCGGTGGCGTCGAGGCCGCGGACGAACAGGTGCGAGTGGAGCCGGTTCGGATCGCCGCAGCCGTACTCGTCGTACTGCAGCTCCATCAGCGCCGCCTTCGGCCCGGTGCTCAGCCGCGGCACCACCCACGCCGTCGGGTCGGCCTCCTTGAGGTGGTAGATCGTTCGATGACGCAGCAATTCCAGCGTCTGCTCGACGGTGGCGTCGCGCTGCACGAACGACGCGACGGAGGCGCCGTCGAACCCGTCGATCAGCTCGAACAGGGCGTCGGCGAACGGCTCGGAGAGCTCCGGCGGCGGGAACGACTCACGCAGCTCCGCCTCGAACCGGCGTTCCAGGACGCGGCGCAGCGTCAGCAGCTCCGGCTCCCATTCCAGTTCGTCGCCGACGTCCTCGAAGCCCCGGTAGGACAGCTCGTACAGCACCCAGAGACTCAGCTGCCGGTCGGCGTCGTCGGTGGCGGGGACGGCGGCCAGCCCGGCCGTCGCCGTCCCCTCGTGCAGGGCGGCCGCCAGTGCCTCGCTGAGCTCGCCCCGTGCCTTCGGTATCCGCATGCCCGGCTAATACCCGCGCACGAGCGCGGGATGCACCGTCAACGCGGCGCGACCGCCGGTGCGATGCTGGCGCGGAGCTGGCCGAGGATGCGGGCCAGCAGCCGCGACACCTGCATCTGGGTGACGCCCAGCTCCTCGCCGATCTCCTGCTGCGTCAGCCCCTTGAAGAAGCGCAGGTAGAGGATGCGCCGGTCGCGTGGCTTCAGCTCCCGGCAGGCCGGGCCGAGCACCGTCACCGCGTCCGCGCGGGCGAAGCCGTCGTCGTCCTCGCCCAGTGCCTCCGCGAGCGGGGTGTCGTCGTCGCTCATGCGGTAGTCGATGGACGCGGCGGTGAAGCACTCGCGCGACGCCTCGGCCTCGCGGACGTCCTCGACCCCGACCCCGAGATGCCCGGCCAGCTCCGACGCCGTCGGCGCCCGGCCCTGGTCCTGCGACAACTCCGTCCGGGCCGCCGTCACCGCCGCCGCGAGCTCCTGCACGCGCCGCGGCGGGCGCACCGTCCACCCGTGGTCGCGGAAGTAGCGCTTCACCTCGCCGCTGATCGTCGGGACCGCGAACGAGACGAAGTCCTTGCCGCGGCCCGGGTCGAACCGCCGGACCGCGTTCACCAGCCCGAGGTTGGCCACCTGCAGCAGGTCGTCGCGCTCGATGCCGCGCCAGTAGTAGCGCCGCGCGATGGACTCCGCCAGCCCGAGATTGAGCACGACGACCTCGTCCAGCAGCCGCAGTCGCTCGCCGCCCCGGGCGCCCACAGAGCGCTCCAGCAGCTCCATCGTCAGTCGCTCGTGGTCGTCATGGTTCTGGTTCTGGTGTCGAATGCCGTGCGTCGCAAGTGCCTGGCGCATGAGATGCACCCTCTCCAGAGATGGAGCAAACGTGGCGAGTTTCTTGACCACGCCCATCCACCGAACCACGGTGACCGGTTCGTTATCAAGCCCAACTGGACAGAAAGGTCCGTCTGCCCCTGGGCCGGTGCCGGGATCGGGCCTCTGCCCGGTCGCCTCCCACCCTGCATACATGGGCTTTCACCTGCATCGATGGCGACCAGCGCGGCTCGGCCGGCGCCGAACCCGGGCCCGTCGAGGATGACGCCGCCCAGTACGGACCACCGCCGTCGAACGCGGCGGCTCCGGCCCCGCGTATGCCGCAGCCGCTCGGGGTACGGGTCCGTCCACCGGAAGGGAGCAACCGTGAAGGCCGTGGTCCTGAACTGCACGCTCAAGCCGTCGCCGCAACCGTCCAACACCGGCGCGCTGGCCGACGTCGTTGCCGGATTCCTGGGTGAGGACGGCGTCGAGGTCACCGCGTTCCGGCTGGCCGACCTGAAGGTCCCGCCCGGCGTCCAGACCGATCTCGGCGACGGCGATGACTGGCCGCGGGTCCACGACGCGATCCTCGCCGCCGAAATCCTGGTCGTCGCCAGCCCGACGTGGGTGGGGCGGCCGTCGTCGCTGGCGCAGCGAGCGGTGGAGCGGATGGACGCGATGATCTCCGAGACCGCTGACGACGGCCGGCCGGTCGCGTTCGACAAGGTCGCCGGCGTCGTCGTCACCGGCAACGAGGACGGCGCGCACCACGTCATCTCCGAGCTGTGCGGGGCGATGATGGACATCGGGTTCACCATCCCGGCGCAGGCGTGGACCTACTGGCACCTCGGGCCCGGCCCCGGCCCCGACTATCTGGACGAGACCAAGGGCCACGACTGGGCGCACACCACCGGCCGCACCATGGCGGCCAACCTGGTTGCGACCGCCTCGGCGCTGGCCGCGTCGCCGCTGCCGTCGCCGGCCTGACACGGGCTCAGTCTCCCAGCAAGGTGCCGAGCGGGCCGAGGTCGAGGTCGAGGTCGCGGACGGTCAGCCCGTACCGGCCGCGCAGCTCGGCCATCGCCTCGTCCAGCCGCAGCAGGGCCTGGCCCAGCGCCTCCACCTGATCGTCGTCGAGGTCGCCCTCGTCGACGCGGCGCAGCGCCTGCCGCTCCATCAGCTGCCGGATCAGCTCGACGACCGTCAGGACGAGCTTGAACAGGTCCCGCTCGACGGAGTCCGCGTCGGCGTCGATGCGTTCCGGCAGGACGGCGGGCGGCCGGGTCATCGCCGCTCCTCCGCCCGGATCGAGCGGATCAGCGCGTGCAGCCGGACCTCCACCAGGTCGACGCCGGCGAGGGAGATGACGATGTCGCCGGAGAGCACGACGCCGGTGCCGAGCAGCCGGTCGAGCAGGTCGACCAGGGCGATCCGCGCGCCGTCGGGCGGCGCCGGGGCGAGCGTCACGACTCCTCCTCCACCGTGACGAACGAGTACGCTGGCCAGGGTCCGGCCAGCTCGAACCGGCAGTCCGGGTGCCGGTCACGCAACGCCTCCACCGTGGCGGCGAAGGCGTCCGCACCATCGAACGGCACGAGGTAGGCGCCGTTCAGGCACATCGGGGTGTCGTGACCGGTCAGCCGCTGGTCCTGGGCAGCGAGCCGGCGGGCGTCGGCGGCCTGCCGGGCCAGCTCCTCGTGCACCTGGCCGGCCACCGCCGTCGCATGGGCGAACGCGTCGCCGCGGGCGGAGGCGGCCGCTTTCCGGCGGGTCAGGTAGGCCGCGCCGGCGCCCGGCGCGCCCGGCGCCGGCTCCGCGTCGGGACGCGGCTCCACCGGCTGCGGCGCGTACACCTTGACGCTCCACTCGGCCCGCCCGGCGACCTCCTCCAGCGCACTCCGGAAGCCGTCGTGCCAGCGATCCAGCCGGCCGCGGACGGCGTCGTCGTCATCGACGATGGTGCCCAGCCGCAGCGGCGCCACCGGCGCCGCGCCGGCGACCCCGGCCACGACGGCGTGGTGCGCCCGCGCCGCCGTCTCCAGCCAGGCGAGGTCGGCGAGGTTGCGGGCCAGCCGCTCCTCGCCGAACGCACCGTCCGGTCCGACGTCGACGGTGCCGACGACGGCCGCGAGGTCGCGGTGGCGCACGAGGCGCACCGGTTCGTCCGCCACCCCGCGCAACCCGCCGACGACGTCGTCACCGACCGGCGCCGCGATCGCGTACAGGTAGCAGGCGGTCTCACTCATCGCGCTCCTCGCCGCTGGACAGCATCGGGTCGCGACGCCACCAGTCGATGCCCATCTCCTGGGCCTTGTCGACCGACGCCACCAGGAGCCTGATCCGGATCGTCAGCAGCTCGATGTCGAGCAGGTTCACCCGGATGTCACCGGCGATCACGATCCCCTTGTCCAGCACCCGTTCCAGGACGTCGGCGAGGTTCGCCGGCTGCGGCGGCGCGGCCAGCGCCGACCCGTACGGCCGGGTCAGCGGGGCGCGTTCTCGGGCCTGCGTCATGAGTTCAGTCCTCTCTCGACGCGCCGCGGGTGTAGCGCCGCACGCGCCGGTAACCGGTGAGGTCGCCGTCCTCATCGAGGTCGACGGCGTACTCGGCCAGCAGGTCGGTGGAGCGCGGGATCCGCTCCAGCTCGAGCACCTCGACCCGCACCCGCCAGCCGTCGTCGGTCCGGTGGATGCCGGTGACGGCCTCGGCCGTCCGCCCGCTGAGCGTGGCCAGTTGCTCGACCGCCCGCTCGGCCGCTTCCGTCGCCTTCACAGCAACCGCCCGATCAGCTCGTCCTCCATCGCCGCGGCCTCCTCCTCCGAGAGCAGCCCGGCGGCGCGGGCCTGCTCCACCTGCTCCAGGGCCTGGCGGACGGCGACGGGGTCGCGGTACTGCCGCTCGGCCTCGTCAGCGACCAGCCGGGCCGCCGCGACCGCCCCCCGCACGGACGCCAGCGGCCAGGTGACCAGTACGGTCAGGACACCCATGGGTCGTCACCCGGTACGAAGTCGTACGGTGCCGTCGGCCCGACCAGCCGGATCCGGCCCCGCCCGGTGAGGTCGCTCGCCGCCTGTTCCACGGCCCGTTCGAAGGCGTCGCGCCGCTCGTCGGCGACCAGGAACGCGATGTCGGCGAGGTAGTCGATCTCGCCCGCGGAACGGACGTTCCAGTCGGCGGCGGCCGGGGCGAGCAGGTCGAGCAGCGCCGCGCTGTCGGCGTCGCGCTTGAGCTCCAGTGCCCGCGCGACCAACTCGCCCAGCCGGATCCGCTCGGTCCAGCTCGCCTCGACGCTCTGGTCGCGGGTGCGCTCGCGCAGCGCGGCGATGTCCGCGTACTCCGCGACGATCTCGGCCAGCACGGCCTCCTCGTCGTAGCGGGCCCGGACGATGAACTGGCGGCAACCCGCCAGCTCGTCGAGGACCGCTGCGAAGTAGTCCGCGTTCGGCGCCAGCAACTCGGCCACGATGGCGTCCGTGTCGGACACCACGGAACCGAACCGCACCGGGATCACCGCGCAGCCCAGCGCCAGCGTGTCCGTCACGCGGCTGTGCGCGAGCAGGTCGTCGCGCCGCCCGAATACGCGGCCGGTGGCGATCTTCCCGGTCGCGGCGGCCACCGGGCCGTGGGCGACCAGCTCGACGCCGCCGTCGTCGATGCCGGTGAGCTCGTCCGGCACGGGCGCGCCGACCGGCACGACGGCGTACACGTAGTGCGCCGTCGGCACGGCCGTGTGGCCCTCCATCGTCGGTGCTACCTGCGTCGTCCTCATGCGTTCTGACTCCTCCGGCGGCGAGCGGTGGCCTTCTTGGCCGGCCGCCGCCGCTCCTCGTCCTCGTCGTCGTCGCCCGTGATGGCGTCCTTGATGCCCTCGATGGCGCCGGACGTCTTGCCCTTGGCGGCCTCGTGCACGCCGTCGCCCATCAGCTCGGTGAGGTCCTTGCCGCCGTGCTCGTACAGGTCGAGCCGGTTGGTGGCCTCGGCGAAGCGCAGATAGGTGTCGACGCTGGCGATGACGATGCGGGCGTCGATGGTCAGCAGTTCGATGCCGACCAGCGAGACGCGCACGTACGCGTCGATCACGAGTCCCTTGTCGAGAATGATGTCGATGACGTCGGCGAGGCCGCTGGGCGATGGCCGCTGCAGCTGGCCGCCACCGGAACGTCGCTGGTTGACCATCGTCATGTCGTGATCACCTCTCGGTCTCCTCGTCCTCTTCCAGCTCCTCGTCCTCTTCCGGCTCCTCGTCCTCCTCCGGCTCCTCCTCGAGCTCCTCCTCGTCGCCGAGCTCCTCCTCGTCGCCGAGCTCCTCCTCGTCGCCGAGGTCCTCCTCGTCCTCCGCGTACTCGTCGTCGTAGGCCTCGTCCTCCTCGGCCTCGCGCTCGCGCGCCTCCTCGTCGGTCTCCTCGACCTCGCCCTCGTGGATCTCGCCGCGCCAGCCCTCGACCTGGTCGGGGTCGCGCAGGAGGTGCACCATGACGTGGCGGCGGAAGTGCTTGAGCTCCAGCCGGGCCCGGCGGCCAGGCGCCCGCCAGAGGTTGCCGGTGCGCTCGACCAGCCCCTGGGGGTAGTACTCGAGCACGACGACCACCCTGGTCAGCCGCGGCGCCAGTTCGTGGAACGTCACGGCGCCGTCGACGTGGCCCTTCTCCCCCGCCGAGCGCCAGACGATCAACTCGTCCGGCACCTGCTCGAGGATGGTCGCCGACCACGTGCGGTGCGACCAGAACACCTGCGCCTTGAAATCCAGCTTCTCGTCGGACTTCTGCTCGACGCTCTCGACCTTCTTCATGAAGCCGGCGAAGTCCTGGAACTGCGTCCACTGGTCGTAGACGACGCGGACCGGGGCGCCGATGTCGATCTCCTCGACGATGTTCGTCGAGCGGGTCGCCTTGTCACCCTTGGTGCCCCCGTTCGAGCCGCCGCGGGAGAAGGCGCCCGCGACCTTGTCCTTGACGCCGCCGACGGCACCCTTGACCGCGCCGGTCAGCCCGTCCTTCGCGGCACCCGCGACAGCGGCGCCGCCGATCGGGCCGCCGCCGGCGATGTCGTCGAGTTTGTCGGTGGCCTTGCCGATACGCTCACCGGCGGACTTCATCGCCCACTCGCCGAGCGACGTGAGCCCGTTCTTCGCCTCGTCCTTGAGCCGGTCCAGCGGCAACTCGTCGAGCACGCCGCGCAGGCTCTGCTCCGGGCGGGCATCGGTCTCGGTGTCGGTGCGTGCCATGCGGGTCACCTCCCCGAGCCGGCGCGCGAACGGCCGGACGACGCGGTCTTCTTCGCCGCCCGCTTACGGGCCGGCTTCTCCTTGCGCGACGACTCCTTGCGCGACGACGCCGAGCGCTTGGCCGGCGCCTTCTTGGCGGCGCGCTTGCGCGGCCGCTTCTCCTCGGCGGGCTCTTCCTCGGCCGCTTCCTCTTCGGCGGGCTCTTCCTTGGCCGGCTCCTCCTCGACGTCCTCGACGTCCTCGGCCTCGTCGGAGTCGCGGCCGCCGCTGATCGGGGTCCGCTCGGTGACCGCGCCGGTCAGCCGATCGGATCGGTCTCGGATGGAGTCGCTGAGCTGGTCGATGCGCTGACCCACCACGCCGACGGCGGCGCCGCGGGCGGCGGTGTACAGCGTCGTGCGGACCTGGTCGGTGAGCTGCGCCAGCTCGGGGCGGCTCTCGACGAGCTCGCCGGCCTGGCGCAGCATGCCGCGTGGATCGGTGGCCAGTCGCTTGCCGGCCAGCATGCTGCCGACCGCGATCGCCAGCTTCAGCCGCTTCCTGCGGCCGAGAATGTAGCCAGTGGCCGCCGCTAAGGCGACCCGGGTAGCCGTGTTCATCGCACCCTCCTTCGGGTGTGGGTTCGTGTCTTCGCCGGCGTTCGCCGCCAGTCAGGCGGCCAGCCGCAGCAGCCGCTGGAGCATCGGGATGCTCGGGTACAGGTCCTCCTCGACCCGCTCCATCAGCAGCTCCGCGTATTCGGCGATGTCGTCGTCCGTGAGCAGCGCCTCGATGTGGTCGAGCATCGTCGGCGAGGGGTACTGGTCCGCCCCGACCTTGCGCATCAGCGCAGCGAGAACCGCCTTCCGGACCGCTTCCTGATTCCGCGTCGGCATATGCCCTCCAGAGCCGATCGAATGTCTCGACGCTGGGCGATTACCACCCCACGACTGCGGCAAACGGGTCGATACGGACCTTCCGGGCGGACATCTCAGCGGCGCATGCGATGGGCGGCGACGGGGTACCCGGGCGGGCAACGCGCATCGACCGGATCGACCACGGGAGGTCGCCATGCCCAGCAAGTCGGCGAACGTCAAGAACGAGAAGCAGTACGAAGCCCTGAAGGACAAGGGCATGTCGAAGGAGCGGGCGGCACGCATCGCCAACTCCCCCGGCGCGTCGAAGCGCGGCGGGAAACAGAGCGGCTCCGGCGGCGACAGCTCGCAGGGCGGCACCACCGCGCAGAAGAAGAAGGCGGGCCGCAAGGGCGGGAAGGCGGCCGCCCGCAAGAGCTAGCCACGCGAGCCCACCCGGTTGCCCTGGACCACGTCCGGGTCACCGGCCCGCCGCCGGGCGGCACGACCCGCGGGTAGCCCAGGCGGTCGCGCCTATCGGCCACCTCGGACGTGCGCCGACAACTTGTCCGCGGCACGCGCGAAATGGCGCTCGTCCGGCCGGAGCGGCGTACGGCGAGCGGGCGACGAGGGCGCCGGCCGGCACGATGTATGACCTCACGGACTCCTGGACGACCGTCAGATCGTCGACAGGAAGGACTTCTGCTCGGGGGCTCATGGCACGCCACTTTCCTCTCGACACCTACTCCTTGAGTGTCTTCCCCGAGCTCAGCGCATGTCCGAGCGCGATAGGCGGCCTCTATCGTGCGCCGGCCGTGCCCCTCCGCTCGGCGGCGAGTGGTCAGAGCAGTCCGCGAGAGCGTGCCACCCGGATGGCGGCGAACCGCCCCGTGACCCCGAGCTTGCGGTACACGGCGCTGAGATGTGTCTTGGTCGTGTTGATGCTGACTCCGCGCGCTTCCGCGATCTCCCGCACGGAGAGCGGAGAGGGCAGATCCCGCAGCAACTCGAGTTCGCGGGGACTGAGCGTCCGGCTGGGCGACGAGGCGTCGACGGCTCGGCAGGTCCTCTGTGGCAGCTGGTCGCGCAGGTCGGCGGCGAACGAGTCCGCATGTCCGAAACGCCCCTGGTGCTCGACCAGGAGCGGCCCGACATCGCCCCAGGCTTCGATGAACGGCCGGCGGAAGTTCCGTGGCGCTGCCCAGTCGAGAGCCCGTCGCAGGGCTTCGAACGACAGCGCGTCGTTGCCTTGTGCGGCGTCGATGACGGCCGTCAGCACGTTGGCCACGACCACCGTTGTCGCCACGTGCACGGCGACCTCGCCGCGGACGACCGGTGCGAGAGCATGGTGCGCCTCACTGATGCGGCCCCGCGCGTATGACAACTGTGCCCGCATCGTGAGCGACTCCGCGCTGTCGGGGAGGTGCCGGGTCGCCCTCTCGACGGCGTCGACCGCCCACGCGGGCTCGCCCACCGCCAGGGCGAGCCGGATCTCCTGGGGTGTCGCATAGCCCATCAGTGCCGGCGACACCTCGTCGATGTGCCGTCCCTGCCAGATGGCCCGGAAGTCCGCCACCGCGCGGTGGCGTGCGGGACCGGTCGTGGCCTCGAAGGTGGCGAGGGCGTACATGCTGCGCACGCCGACCTCGACCTCGACGTTGCCCCGGCCGTCGAGGCAGTGCATGGCCTTGTCCGCGTAGTCGGCCTGAGCGCGGTCGTCGCCGGTCTGGAACGCCGTCCATGCGGCGAGTAGGTAGGCGTAGGCGAGCCGGGGCGAGTCCGCCCAGCCGCGCGACGTCGCGAACTCGATCGCCTGCCGCGTCCAGGACATCGTCGCCGGGAAGTCGCATGCGGCCCCGTTGATGCCGGACAACTGCGACAGCGCGGAGAGAACGAAGGGGTCGTACCGCCCGGCTCGTGCCAGCGCCAGCGCCTTTTCGAGATCGGCGATCGCACCGGCGTAGTCGCCGCCGCGCATCCGAGCGGGAGCACGGTGGACCAACATGATCAGGTCGACGTCGGCGTCGCCGGTGCGCTCCCGGTCGGTGAGTCCCGTCTCGCGCAGCGCGCCGGCGACATCGCCGCCCAGCAGCGCGCGTTGCACGACGGCTGAACCCTGCATGGCCGCCAGCAGGGGATCGCTGGGTGTCGTCTGCTTGTCCAGCACAGTGAACCATCGGTCGACGGCCGGAAGCTCTGCCAGGTCGAGCGCGGCGAGAACGGCGACGGTGGCGACGGCGGTGTCGTTGCGAACGGCCGGCGCGGCTCGCGCGAGCGCGTCACGCACGACTGGCGCGTGGCCGGACAGGATGAGCCGGAGCCCATGCGCACGGACCAGGTCGGTCAGGTAGCGGTCGTCGCCGGCCCGCACCGCGTGTTCGAGGGCGACCAGCGGCTGGTCCTGTGCGACGAACCACCGGGCGGTCGCGGCGTGCTGCGCGCGTGGAGCGTCGACGTCCTCTCGGGCCAGTGTCGCCATCAGGTAGCCGCGCATGAGGCTGTGGTAGCGATACCAGGACGTGTCGCCGGATTGAACGACCAGTGCGTTCGCCCTGCAGAGCTGGTCGAGCAGTCTGCCGGCATCGACCCGTCCGGACAGCTCGGCGGCCAGTTCGACGGACAGCTGCTCCGGAGCGCACGTCCTGAGCAGGAAGTCGTACTGATCCGCCGGCAGGTGCTGCACGATCTCCGCGAACAGGTAGTCGCCGACAGCGCCCTGGTTCCCTTCGAAGTCCGAGATGAAGGCGCCCGTGTCCGGCGCCGCGGCCAGCGAGACCGCCGCGAGCCGCAGACCTGCGGCCCAGCCCTCCGTACGCGCGACCAGACGGGTGATGTCCGCCTCGCCCAGCGGCCTGCCGAGCCCGGCGAACATCGCCGCCGCCTCGGGCTCGGTGAAGGCGAGGTCGGCCGAACCGACCTCATGGAGCGCCCCGTCGAGTCGCAGGCGATGCACGCTCAGGCCCGGTACGGATCGGCAGACCAGGACCATGCCGACATCGGGCGGGAGTTCGGCCAGGAACAGGTCCAGGCCTGCGGTGACGTCGGCATTCCGGATGCGCTGGAGATCGTCGAGCACAAGCCATCGCACCGGACGCACAGCGTGGAGCGCGTCGCTCAGCGCGGAGATGAACTGCGGCTCGACGCCTTGGCGCGGTGGGCTCAGGCCGTCCAGCCGACGCCGCGCCGCTCCGGACGAGGCCTCGATCAGGGCGTCGATCACCGCGGACCACAGCTCGTACGGGCGATCGTCACCGTCCTCGATGGACAGCCACGCCACGGGTTGGCCGCCTTCCTGGGCAGAGCGTGCCCAGTCGGCGACGAGCATGGTCTTGCCGGAACCGGCCGGGGCACACACCAACGACACCGGATGCGCGCCGAGACCGGTCTCGATCAAGCGTGACCGCTGGACCAGACCCTCGGGAACGCGCGGCACACGCAGGCGGGTGGGCGTCACGAAGGCTCGCGCACCCGCCTGCTCGTACGCCATGCGATCCCGCCCCTCCCGGTCGGTTCGCGTCGGGGCAGCGGAGCCGTGCGACCCAGGACGAACCTCATGACCTGCGGACATCCCGAGCCTAGCGTGATCGCTCAGCCGATGTGGCGAAGTACGGGCCCTGGTGATCGCCGCGGCCGGCCACCGCACGAAGGAACGCCGCGGGCCACGGCGCGGGCGCCGGTCACACCAGGCCGATCTCCCGGGCCAGGTAGACGGCTTCGCGTCGCGAGCCGACGCCGAGTTTCCGGTACACGGATTTCAAGTGCGACTTCACCGTGTTGATGCTCACGACGTGGGCGTCGGCGATCTCGCGCAGCGACAACATCGACGGGAGGTCGCGCAACATCTCGAGCTCCTTGTCGGTCAGCACGAAGCCCGTCCCGCCCTTGTCCTGCTGCTGGGCGTCGGCGCAGGCCAGGACGTCGGATGCGAACGACTCGTAGTGGCCGAAGCGCCCGCGGTTGCGGACGAGGAGTTGACGAATCGAGGGCGCGGCGTCGAGCACGCCGCGCATGAGGTGGCTCGACTCCGCCTGCCGCAGCAGGTTGAGCAGTGCGTCGAGTGTGCGGGCCGGTTCGCCGGCGGCATCGGCCAGATGCGCCGTGAGCGCCCAGGCGACCGCACTCGTCCATGGCGCCAGGCATTCGTCGGCGACGACCAGATCGAGTTCCTGCCGGGCTACGCCCTCGTGTCCCTGGTAGACGCGCTTCATCGCCTTGAACACCTGCACGTCCGGTGTGTCCGGGATGACCTCCTCGGCCCGGCGGATGATCGCGCCGGCCAGATCCAGCTCATGCGAACGGAGGCTGACCATCAGCTGGAAGCAGGCATCGGCGGCGACACCTGGCGACGGAAGCAGCGGCCACAGCTCGCTGGACGCCTGAAGGTGTCCGACGACGGTGAGATCCAGCCCCGCGCCGGGCGTCGTGGCGGTCAGGTCGTGGAGGCAGCGAGCGGCAGCGGCGCTGAGCGGATCGGTGTCCGCGTCGGCGACGTCGAGCGCCGACCGTGCGCACTCCGCGGCGACGGAATCGTGGCCGCTCTGCCATTCGGCGAACGCCAGCTGGGCGTGGAACTGCGCCAGGCGGGGATGCCGTCCCCAGCCACGCCGGTGGGCCAGCTCGATCGCCTCGGTTGCTCGTGCGCGGGCGGTAGCGAGATCGGACCTGAACGCGCTGACGGCGCACTGCGCACCGAGTGTCTGGAGCATCAGGAAGTCCAGCCCTCTGTTCCGGCTGATCTGTGCGATCGCGCAGGCCGCGTCGTCGGCCGAGGCCAGGTCACCGGTCATCGCCAGTGCCATGCTGGCCAGCGACCGCCCGAGGAGCGCGACGTCCGGGTCCTCACCTGCCACCAGGTCCAGCGCCGCGAGCGCCTCGTCCACCTCGTCGCGGCTGATCGCGCGGTTCCTGGCCGCCGCCAGCGCGATGATCGCGCGGAGCGCGAGGCGCCGTGCCGCGTCGTCGCCGGAAGCGTCCAGCAGGGCGAGGTCGAGTTCAGCGGCCGACAGTTGCTGATCGATCGCGGCGATCAGCGCCGCCACGCCCGTCACCGAAGGACGGGCCTGCAGCCAGGCCGGTAGCGAGCGCACGATGTCGCTCATCGCCTGGGGGCCGTCGGACATGACGATGCGCGAGCACGACCGCGTGATGGCCGACTCGACGCGTGGCCAGTCCGTCGCCGCTGCGGCGTGCTGGACGGCGTTGCGAACGTCGCCGGCCCGTTCGAACCAGTCGATCGCGACGGTGAGCCGGCGCCGGTGCCGGGACTCGTCGCGCCGGCGCGACTCGGCCCGGAGATAGCTGCGCAGGAGTGGATGGAGTTCATACCAGTCCGGTTCGTCGCGAACGGTGCCGACCAGTGCGTTGTTCTCGACCAGCTGCTCCAGCAGCAGACCGGCGTCCGGCCGTCCGGTCAGCAGGCGGGCGAGGTCGAGGTTGACGCGCGCGGCGACCGACACGTCGAGCAGGACGTCGATGCTGTCGGAGGGCAGCCTGGACAACACCTCCGCGACGAGGTAGTCGCTCACGGTTCGGTCCGTACCGGCGAAGTTCCGGACGAACGCGGGTCGATCATCGTGATGGGCCATGGCCAGCGCGGCCAGGCGCAGGCCCGCCGCCCATCCGCCGGTTCGTCGCAGCAGCGCGTCGAGGTCGTCGTCGGACAGCGTGACGTTCTCGACCGCCAGCAGTGCCTCAGCCTCGTCCCGATCGAAGACCAGGTCGGCGAGCCGGTACTCCTTCGCCGCGCCCTCCAGCAATCGCGTCGACAGCAGCCCGTGCGGCGTGTAGCGGGCGCCTACGGCGACGCGCAGCGACGGCTGGGCCGCGGCGAGCAGACGCTCGAGCTGCTCGCGGGTCTGCGCCTGCGACAACTCCTGGGCGTCGTCGACCAGCACCCAGATCGACTCCGGCCAGGGGCGCGGCGAAGCCAGCCGCTCGGGCACGGTGTCGTTCGCCGGCAGATGCACCACGTCGCTCAGGACCGTCGCGATCGCGCGGCTGCTCGCCGGCGGCGCGCCTGCCCGGATCGCGGCCAGCAGACCGGGCCAGAGGTCGCCCGTCGTGCCTGCGGGCAAGGCGAGCACGACGTCGCCCGAGGTGCGCCGCCGGCTGAGCCATTGCTCGAGCGTCGTGGTCTTACCGGCGCCGGGCGGCGCCGACAGGGCGATGATGTTCGCTCCCCCATCGACGTCGGCCGCGATGCGATCGAGCAGACGGCGTCGTTCCACTCGAGCGGTTGTCGTGTCTGCGGATGTCACGCTCGGTCACCTCCCACCAGGAATGACCTGTGCTCTGCCCGCATACAACCGTCCAGCGTGGGGCCGCCACCAGGAACTCGACCGATTCCGGCGCATTTCCAGAGCTCTTTCACCCGCCAGGGGTGAGGGAGAGCCACCGAACCTGGAGCACGGTGACGACACCGGCACTCGCTGCGGGGAGGTGGGCCGTGCGGTACGAGTTCCTGGTGGCCGGCACCGTCTCGGAGACCGTCGAGGCCGCGTTCCCCGAGCTGACCGTGGTCAGGGCCCGGGCCGGCGGCACCTCGCTGTACGGCCCGGTCGAGGACGACGCACGCGTCCGCGAGCTCCTGACGCGGTTCGAGGACCTCGGCATCACGGTCGTCGAGATGCGCCAGCTGCCCGACTGATCGTGAGCCACGTCTGAGGTGCCGGGGTCGATCGCCAGAACCTCACGCCCGTCAGCGGCCGGCCCTCAGCGCCGGAAGGATCTCCGCGCCGTAGAAGTCGAAGAAGGCGTCCTGGCCGGGCCCGATCTGATTGACGAACACGTCCTGGTATCCGGCGTCGACGTACTCGCTGATCGCCGAGATGTGGCGGTCGGCGTCGGGTCCGCAGGCGTGCGAAGCGGCGATCTGGTCGGGGGTCACCATGCTCGACGCCTGCATGATGTGCTCCGGTGTCCGCAGCACCTGGGCCAGCTCTCCTGGCAGTTCCTCGTTGGGCCAGAAGTGGTGTGCCGTCCGTGCCGCCTCGTCCGCGTCGGTTCCGTAGCACACCTTCACGCCACCCTGGGCCGGCTTGCCCGCTCCCCCGGCCGCCTCGAACGTGCTGATCAGCTCGGCGTCGGGCATGGTGCAGATCAGCCCGTCCCCGATGCGTCCGGCCAGGTCGGCGGCGCCCGGCGCGAAGGCCGAGACGTAGACCGGTGGCGGCGTCTCCGGCCGCGTGTACAGCCGGGCGTGTTCCACCCGGTAGTGCTCGCCCCTGCGGGTGACCACCTCGCCCTCCCACAGCGCGCGCATGACCTCGACGGCCTCCTCGAGCATGGCCAGTCGCGTCGCGGCGAGTGGCCACGATGCGCCGGTGACCTGCTCGTTCAGAGCTTCACCGGTGCCGACGCCGAGGACGAACCTCCCCTCCAGCAGCAGCGAGGCGGTGGCGGCCGCCTGCGCGATGATCACCGGATGGATGCGCGTGGTCGGGCAGGTGACCGCGGTGGTGATCGGAAGATCCGTCTCGCGCGACAGCGCACCGATCACTGACCAGACGAACGAACTCTGCCCTTGCCGATCCGTCCAGGGGTGGAAGTGATCGGAGATCCACAGCGCCTCGAAGCCCGCCTCCTGCGCCCGGGTCGCCTGCCGGATCAGCTCTGACGGCCCCCAGTCCTCGCTGGCCAGGAAGTAACCGAATCTCGTCATGTGCGGGCTGCCGTCAGTCGTCGGGTCACGTCGGGCACAGTGTGGGTGGTCATGTCCCCTCCTCGAGACGCACGGCTCACGAGCGGCCGGTACCCGACGCCGGCCACAGCATCCGTCCGCACGAGCACACCTTCACGCTGCGCACCAGCGACGGCGACGAGTTCGTCTTCGACAGCTTCGAGTGCGCCATCCACCGCTGTGCACCGACCTGCGCTCATTGCGGCTGCAGAGTCATCGGCCACGGCATCCAAGCCGGCGAGCGGGTGTACTGCTGCGCCAACTGCGCACAGGAGAGCGGCGTCGGCTCTGTCAGCGACAACGCCGAGCACGCACAGCTCTGACCCGGCAACCTCACCGCCCGGCCGAGTCGACGCCGGCCCGCTGGGTATCGGTGTGACGTGGACGGAGTGCGCGTCGAGCACATGGCCTTCGGATCGCTGTCGATCACCTTCGACGCGACGGTGTTGCGGCCGCGGCCGTGGACGGTCCACCAGGCCCGGTGGGCGGCCGACCTCATGCGCGACGCGCCACCCGGTCCGGTGCTGGAGTTGTGCGCCGGCGCCGGTCAGATCGGGCTCCTGGCCGTGGCCGGCAGCGACCGCCACCTGGTGCAGGTCGATGCCGACCCCGTGGCCTGCCGCTACGCCGGTGTCAACGCCGAACGGTCGGTTCACACGCGGCGCGGCGGCGTCGAGGTGCGCCGAGCCCGCGTCGACGACGCGTTGCGGCCCGGCGAGCGGTTCGCGCTGATCATCGCCGACCCTCCATGGGTGCCCACGGTCGCCGTCGGCCGGTATCCGGACGATCCGGTGCACGCCATCGACGGCGGCGCCGACGGTCTCGAGGTGATGCGACGCTGCCTGACGGCGATCGGCCGGCACCTCGCGCCGGGCGGATCGGCCGTCGTGCAACTGGGGACGCTTCAGCAAGCCGTGACGGCCGGGGAGGACGCGCAGCCGCTGCGGCTGCTCGCGCTGCGGTCGTACCGGCCACGCGGCGTGCTCGCGCTACTGCGACGATGTCGATGAACCCCGAGGAACGCCTCGGCTCGGTGGTGATCTCGCCTGCCACTTCGGATCTTCTGCGCGACAATGTAGCGATGCGGCGCCACTTTCAGTTGAGCGGCGTGTTCTGGGTGGCCGGATACCTGGTCTTCGTTCTGGCGCCGCTGTTTGCGCTGCTCACCGGGGCCGTGGGTCCGGCTCGAGATTTCTGGACCGAGTTCTCTGCCGCGATCGGCTATGCCGGGCTGGCCATGATGGGCCTGCAGTTCGGTCTCACCGCCCGGTTCCGGTGGGTGACCGAGCCGTGGGGCGAGGACGTGCTGTATCACCTGCACCGGCAGCTCTCCTTGGTCGCCGTCGCCCTGGTCATCGCCCATCCGGTCATCCTGTTCATCGTCCGGCCGGAACTGATCGAGCTACTGAACGTCGTCGATGCGCCCTGGCGCGCACGTTTCGCCGCGCTGTCCGTGGTGTCGCTGCTGGTGCTGCTTCTGACCTCACTGTGGCGGGCACGTCTGCGGATCCGCTACGAGACATGGCATCACCTGCATGTCGTCCTTGCGGTCACCGCCGTGGTCACCGGTCTGTTGCACATGGTGGGCTGGGGTTTCTACCTGACCGATCCGTGGAAGCGGGCGCTCTGGATCGCCCTGACGGCGCTCTGGATCGGTCTGCTGGTCCATGTGCGCGTCGTCAGACCGCTGTTCATGCTCCGCAAGCCGTACACGATCACCGAGGTGCGTCCCGAACGCGGCGACACGACGACGCTCGTGATGCGGCCCGCCGGGCACGACGGCTTCCGCTTCGAGCCCGGCCAGTTCGGCTGGCTCACGGTCTGGGGCCATCCGTTCGGCATCACCGGTCACCCGTTCTCCTTCTCCAGCAGCGCCGAGGCGCGCGACGGATCGGTCGAGATGTCGATCCGCGGACTGGGCGACTTCTCACGCACCGTCAGGGACATCCCCGCCGGGAAGCGGGTCTACCTGGACGGCCCCTATGGTGCGTTCACGATCGGCAACCCGGCGGACATGCACGTGCTCATCGCCGGTGGCGTCGGCATCACGCCGATGATGAGCATGATCCGTACACTGGCCGACCGACACGACGACTGGCCCGTCGTCCTGCTCTACGGGGCCACCGACCAGGAGTCGATCACGTTCCGTGAGCAGCTCGAGGAACTCGCCGGACGGCTGGCCCTGACCACCGTCTACGTGCTCACCGACCCGCCGTCGGACTGGACCGGCGAACAGGGCTTCATCACCCCGGACGTCCTGCGGCGGCACGTCCCGCCGCCGTACGACGAGCACGAGTACTTCATCTGCGGGCCACCGCCGATGATGGACGCGATGGAGGCAGCGCTCGCCCACCTGGGCGTACCGATGTCGAAGTACCACTCCGAGCGCTACAGCTTCGCCTGAGGGAGTCCCAGTGCGCCGCATACTCG
Organism: Jiangella sp. DSM 45060; assembly: GCF_900105175.1. Lineage (NCBI taxonomy): Bacteria > Bacillati > Actinomycetota > Actinomycetes > Jiangellales > Jiangellaceae > Jiangella > Jiangella sp. DSM 45060. Next base: position 4,606,081 of record NZ_LT629771.1, read on the forward strand.
CCGACCGGCTCGCCATGGCGACGGCCGTCGTCATCGTGCTGATGTCTGTGGTGTTCGCCCTGGTGCGCGTCGCGAGCTGACGCAGGCGCGCATGGGGCGGCTGCCCACGACGGGAGGGCACAAGCAGATGGAGGCAGCGGCGGCGCGGCGTGCGGTGGACGCAGCGATATCGACGGTCTCATCGCTCGACTTGACGGTCAACGACGCGGTCGTTCTCAGCGACTCCAATCGGCTCGTCGTTCACCTGACGCCATGCGACATCGTCGCTCGAGTCACACCCGTGACACATTTCGCGAGCGCAGAGCGAGAAGTCGAACTCGTGAAACGGCTCATGCAGACGGACAGCCCAGTTGCCGCGCTCGAGGCTCGCGTCCACCCACGCGTCTTCGTGCGTGGCGGCTTCAAAATCACCCTGTGGACCCACTACGAGCCAGTGCAGGCTCGAGTGCCCCCGCCGGCCGATTACGCGCAGGCGCTCGAGAGTCTTCACGCCGGCCTGCGGCAACTCGACCTCACGACACCGCACGTCATGGATCGCGTCGCCGCTACTCAACGAGACGTCGCGAGCCGTGACGTCACCCCCGATCTTGCCGATGCGGACCGGGTGCTGCTCGCCAACACGCTGCGCGATCTGCGCCAGTCGATCGTCGACCGGCGCCCTCCCGAGCAGCTACTCCACGGCGAGCCGCACCCGTGGAACGTGCTCAACACGAAGAACGGGCCACTCTTCATCGACTTCGAGAACACCGCCGAAGGGCCAGTCGAGTACGACATCGCGTGGGTGCCCGAAGAGGTCGGCGAGCGCTATCCGAACGCTGACGAAGACGTGGTGGGCGACTGCCGAGGCGTCGTCCTGGCGATCATCGCAACCCACCGCTGGAGCCGCGATGACCAACACCCCAGCGGGAGGCCATCAGGATTTGCGTTCCTCGACGCTCTGCGGGACGGTCCGCCCTGGCCGGCGCTCGACGATGTCACCTGGTAGCGCCCCGCCGTATGGATCGCGCTGTGGTCGCACCCGAGCGCCTCTGGGCCAATCCGAGGCGCTGGTCACGTGAGGGTGACGGACCGGTCGGCGGCGAGCGGCCCGCGGGCACCACGCAGCAGGTAGACGTCCATGAGCCAGCCGGCGGCGGACTTCACCGCGGCGCGTGCCTCGTGGATCTCGGCGAGGACGTCGCCGACGCGTCCGGCGACGAGCCGCTCGTGCGGCGTGCCGAGGTTGGCGCCCCACCAGATGTCCCAGTCGCGCAGGTCGTCCAGGTCGAGGCGCGCGCTCAGCATGACCAGGACGTTGTCCGCCCCCGCGGCGACGGCCTCGCACAGCCGGCGCGCGGTCGTGACGGTGACCGGCCGGCCGATGTCGTGGAGCACGATCCGGTGCCGCGCGGCCAGGAGCTGCAGGCTCGAGACACCCGGGATGACGTCCCACTCGAAGCCGGCGTTGCCGCGCGCGAGCACCTTCTCGACGATGCGGATGGTGGAGTCGTAGAAGGCCGGGTCGCCCCAGACGAGGAACCCCGCGTCGCCGTCGTGGTCGAGCAGCACCCGCTCGTACGCCGCCGCGCGGGCGTCGTGCCAGTCGGTGACGGCGCCGAGGTAGTCGCCGGTGGCCGCGACCGACCGGTCGCGTTCCGGGTCGGGCACCGCCACGACGCGGGCGGCGCCGACGTGGCGGTCGAGCAGCGCCTGCCGGGCGGCGAGCAGCGGGTCGTCCGGGCCCTTGTCGGCGACCACGAAGTACGCCACCGAGCGCATCGCCGCGACCGCCTCGAGCGTCACCTGCTCGGGGTCGCCCGGGCCGACGCCGATGACGCGGACCCGCCTCGTCACGCGCGGTCCTCCAGGTCGCCCTCGACGTCGAGGTAGACCTGCCGCATGGCGTCGAGCACCGCGGGATCCGGGTCGGCCCACAGCTCACGCTGGGCGGCCTCGTCGAGCCGCTCGATGATGCCGCGCAGCGCCCAGGGATTGGCCTCCTTCAGGAACGCCTGGTTCTGCTCGTCCAGCACGTACTCCTTGGCGAGGGCCTCGTACATCCAGTCGTGGACGACGCCGGTCGTGGCGTCGAAGCCGTAGAGGTAGTCGACGGTCGCGGCGAGCTCGAACGCGCCCTTGTAGCCGTGGCGCCGCATCGCGCCGATCCAGCGCGGGTTGACGACGCGAGCGCGGAACACCCGCGTGGTCTCCTCCTGCAGGCTCCGCGTGCGGACGGCGTCGGGCGTGGTGGAGTCGCCGACGTACGCCTTGGGGTCCGCGCCGCTCAGCGCGCGCACGGTCGCGACCATGCCGCCGTGGTACTGGAAGTAGTCGTCGGAGTCGGCGATGTCGTGTTCCCGGCTGTCGATGTTCTTGGCGGCGACGGCGATGCGCCGGTAGTTGGCCCGCATGTCGTCGGCGGCCGGGACGCCGTCGAGGTCGCGGCCGTAGGCGAAGCCGCCCCAGGCGGTGTAGACCTCGGCGAGGTCCTGGTCGTCGCGCCAGTTGCCGGCCTCGACGACCTGCAGGATGCCGGCGCCGTACGAGCCGGGCTTCGAGCCGAAGATGCGCGTCGTCGCGCGGCGCGCGTCGCCGTGGCCGGCCAGGTCCCGCTGCGCGTGAGCGCGGACGTAGTTGCGGTCGTCGGGCTCGTCAAGTTCGGCGACCTGCCGGATCGCGTCGTCGAGAATGCCGATGACGTGCGGGAACGCGTCGCGGAAGAAGCCGGAGATGCGCACGGTGACGTCGATGCGCGGGCGGCCGAGCTCGTCGAGCGGCACGACCCGCAGGCCGTCGACGCGGCGCGAGGCCTCGTCCCACGACGGTTCGACGCCGATCAGCGCCAGCACCTCGGCGATGTCGTCGCCCGACGTGCGCATCGCGGACGTGCCCCAGACGGACAGCCCGACCGATCGCGGGTACTCCCCCGTGTCGGCCAGGTGCCGCTCGATCAGCGAGTCGGCCATGGCCCGGCCGGTCTCCCACGCCAGCCGGGACGGCACCGCCTTGGGGTCGACGGTGTAGAAGTTGCGGCCGGTCGGCAGCACGTTGACCAGCCCGCGCAGCGGCGAGCCCGACGGCCCGGCCGGGACGAACCCGCCGTCGAGGGCGTGCAGGACGGCGCCGATCTCGTCGGTCGTCTGCGCGAGCCTCGGGACGACCTCGGTGGCCGCGAACTCGAGGATGCGCACGACTACGGGGTCGTCGTGCACCGTCACGGCCGCCGCGGGGTCCCAGCCGTGCTCCTCCATGGCCTGGACCAGGGCCGCCGCCTGTGCCTCGATCGCGTCGACGGCGCCCAGCCCGGCGCCGTCCTTCAGCCCGAGGGCCGCGCGCAGACCGGGCAGCGCTCCGGCGTCGCCGCCCCAGATCTGCGTCGCGCGCAGGATCGCGAGCACCAGGTCGACCCGCGTCTCGCCCTGCGGCGCCTGGCCGAGGATGTGCAGGCCGTCGCGGATCTGCGCGTCCTTGACCTCGCAGAGCCAGCCGTCGACGTGCAGGATGAAGTCGTCGAACTCCTCGTCGCCGGGACGTTCCTCCAGGCCGAGGTCCTGGTGCAGCTGGGCGGCGTGCATCAGCGTCCAGATCTGCGCACGGATGGCCGGCAGCTTGGCCGGGTCCATCGCGGCGATGTTCGCGTACTCGTCGAGCAGCTGCTCGAGCCTGGCGATGTCGCCGTACGACTCCGCGCGGGCCATCGGCGGGATCAAGTGGTCGACGATGGTCGCGTGGGCCCGGCGCTTGGCCTGGGCGCCCTCGCCCGGGTCGTTGACGAGGAACGGGTAGATCAACGGCAGGTCGCCGATCGCGGCGTCGGTCGCGCACGCCGCCGACAGCGCGGCGTTCTTCCCAGGCAGCCACTCCATCGAACCGTGCTTGCCGAGATGGACCACGGCATGGGCGCCGAACCCGTGCGCCAGCCACCGGTACGCGGCCAGATAGTGGTGCGACGGCGCCATGTCCGGGTCGTGGTAGATCGCGACCGGGTTCTCGCCGAAACCGCGCGGCGGCTGGATCAGCAGCACCACGTTGCCGGCCCGGATCGTGGCCAGCACGAGCTCGCAGTCGTCGTTGACGAACAGCTCACCAGGCGGCGCGCCCCACGTCTCGGTCACGGCGTCGCGCAGGTCGGGATGCAGCGCCGCGAACCACTCGGCGTACTGACCGGCGCCGATACGGACGTGGCTCTCGTTGAGCTGCGCACTGGTGAGCCACTCCTCGTCCTGACCGCCGGCGGCGATCAGCGCGTGGATCAGCGCGTTGCCGGCCTCGGTGTCGTCCTCGAGGTCCAGCCCAGGCACGTCGCCGGGAGCGCCGAGGTCGTAGCCCTGCTCGCGCATCGCGCGCAGCAGGCGCACGGCCGAGACCGGGGTGTCGAGGCCGACGGCGTTGCCGACGCGGGAGTGCTTCGTGGGGTAGGCCGAGAGCATCACCGCGATCCGGCGGCCGGACGGCGGCACGTGGCGCAGCCGGGCGTGTGCGACGGCGATGCCGGCCACCCGGGCGCAGCGTTCCTCGTCGGCGACGTAGCGCGGCAGCCCGTCCTCGTCGATCTCCTTGAACGAGAACGGCGCGGTGATGATCCGGCCGTCGAACTCCGGGATCGCGATCTGGCTGGCCGAGTCCAGCGGGGTGACGCCGTCGTCGGACGCCGCCCAGTCGGCCCGGCTGGAGGTGAGGCACAGCCCCTGCAGGATCGGGATGTCCAGCGCCTTCAGCCGCTCGACGTCCCACGACTCGTCGTCGCCGCCGGCGCTGACGGTGCCGGGCCGGGTCCCGCCGGCCGCGAGCACCGTGACGATCAGCGCGTCAAGGGTGCCGAGCTCGGCGAACAGGTCGTCGGGGGCGGCCCGCAGCGACGAGCTGAAGATCGGCACCCCCACCGCCTCGCCTGTGGCGTCGACGGCGTCGGCGAGGGCGTGCGCGAAGCCGCTGTTGCCGCTCGCCTCGTGGGCCCGGTAGTAGAGGATGCCGATGCGCGGCCGGTCGTCCGCGACCTCCGCCCGCTCCGCCACGCCCCACTCGGGCAGCACCATGGGCGGCTCGAAGCCGGTCCCGGTCAGCAGCACGGTGTCGGAGAGGAACGCGTGCAGCTGCGCGAGGTTCGCGGGCCCGCCCTCCGCGAGGTAGCGATGCGCGTCGGCCGCGATGCCCACCGGCACGGTCGAGTGGCTCATCAGCTCGGCGTCAGGGGGCTGCTCGCCGCCGAGGACGACGACCGGCGCACCGGCCGCCCGCACGGCGTCGAGTCCGTCGCGCCAGGAGTCCGCCGTGCCCAGGATGCGGACCACGACCAGGTCGGCGGTCTCGATCGCGGCCGGGAGATCGGCGACGACGTCGAGGCGCGCGGGGTTGGCCAGCGCGTAGTCGGCGCCGCTCGCACGGGCCGACAGCAGATCGGTGTCGGACGTGGACAGCAACGCGATGCGCGTCATCGTTCCTCCTCGGGTTTCACGGTTCTGGCCAGCCGCCGGTCCTGGACCGGCCGGCCGGCCAGCAGGTGCTGCTCGACGATGTCGCGGCAGGCCTCGGTGCCCACCCGCCCGTACCAGACGTCGTCGGGATGGACGACGAGCACCGGCGCGTGATTGCACGGGAAGAGACAGCCGGTCTGGGCGACCAGCACGTCGTCGTCGCCGAGCCCCGCCTCGTCCAGCGCGCCGCCGAAGGCGGCCGCCGTCTCGTCGGCGCCTCGGGCGGTGCATCGCGGGCCGCGGCACACCAGCACGTGGTGGCGGTGTCCCGGGACGTCCGCCCAGCCCGGCGACTCCAGCGGCGCCTCCGCGCCACCGACCCGCCCGTCCGCGGACGCACGCGCCTCCTCGACCAGGGCGTCGAGCCGGACGTGGTCGATCGCTCGCAGGACGCCGGGCGCGACGATCAACTCGGGCGCCGGCCCGGTCCGCTCACGCCGCCAGTGCGCGGCGACGCGGCGCAGCCACGACCGCGCGACCGCCCGGCGCGCCAGGCACACCCCGACGAGGACGACCGAGCGACAGCCCTGGTCGGCCAGCCGGCTGAGCTCGGCGGACAGCGACGGCTCGCCCAGCTGGAGGAACGCGAGGGTGCGGCCCTCGCGCGCTGCGGCGAGGGCAGCCAACTCGTCGCGGACCGCGTCCTCGCGGACCGACATCGCGACCAGGACGACGGCGCTCATCGTTCCCACACCACGTGCAGCCGGTCGGCGCCGGCGTGGTGCTCGACGTGAGCGGTGACCCCGTAGACGTCGGCCACCAGCTCGGACGTCAGGACGTCGGCCGCCGGCCCCTGCGCCACGACGCGTCCGGCGTCCAGCACCACGAGCCGGTCGCAGAAGGCCGCCGCGAGATCCAGGTCGTGCAGGGCCGCGATGGTGGTGAGGCCCAGGCCGCGCACGGTCCGCATGAAGTCGATCTGGTGACCCAGGTCGAGGTGGTTGGTCGGCTCGTCCAGGATCAGCGTCGCCGGCTCCTGCGCGAGCGCCCGCGCGAGCTGGACGCGTTGTCGTTCGCCGCCGGACAGCGTCTGCCAGCGGCGGCCCGCCAGGCCGGCGACGCGGCCGATGCGCATCGCCGCCGCGATCGCCGCCCCGCCCTCTGCGGTCCGGGCCGGCCAGCGACCCCGATGCGGGATCCGGCCCAGCTCGACGACCTCGCGGACGCTCAGGTCCAGGTCGGTCGAGGCGTGCTGTTCCACCAGTGCCACCCGGCGAGCCCTGGTCCGCGCGTCCATGGCGTGCAGGTTCCGGCCGTCGACCAGCACCGAGCCGTCCGCAGGGGCGCGCAGTCCGGACAGGACGTGCAACAGCGAGGTCTTGCCCGAGCCGTTGGGGCCGAGCAGCCCGGTGACGGTGCCCGGCTCGCAGGTCAGGCTCACCCCGTCGACGACGCGGCGGCCGGCGACGTCCCAGCTCACCGCGTGGACGACGATCCTCATGCGCGCCTCCTGGCCCGGCGCAGCAGGACGGCGAACACCGGCGCGCCGACGGCGGCCGTGACGACACCCACCGGGATCTCCTGGCTGCTCACCAGCGAACGGGCGGCGGTGTCGGCCCAGACGAGCAGCGTGGCGCCGCCGAGCGCGCTGGCCGGCAGCAGACGGTGGTGCCGGACGCCGATCAGCATGCGGGCGATGTGTGGCACGACCAGCCCGACGAAGCCGATCGCGCCGGTGTAGGACACCAGGCAGGCGGTGAGCAGCGCCGTCACCACCATCAGCAGCCAGCGCAGCCGGTGGACGTTCACCCCGAGGGAGCCAGCCGCGGACTCGCCGAAGGCGAACGCGTCGAGGTCCGACGCGAACGCCATGATCACCACGGCCGCCACCAGCGTCACGGCGACCAGGAAGATCGCCGAACCCCAGCGCACGCCCGCCAGCGACCCCAGCGTCCAGCTCAGCACCCGCCGCGCCGCGTCGCCGTCACCGTTCATGATCACGACGAAGGCCGTGTACGCAGCGCAGATCTGGCCGACCGCGACGCCGGCCAGGATCGTGCGCGCCGGTGGCAAGGCCCCGGTGCGATCGCTCGCGAGCAGCAGCACCACGAACAGAGCGGCCAGCGCACCGGCGAAGGCGCCGGCGGTCAGCATCGCCGAGCCCGTGACGCCGGCCACCGACACACCCAGCACGATCACCATCACGGCGCCGACCGAGGCGCCGCCGGAGATGCCCAGCAGGTAGGGATCGGCCAGGTCGTTGCGGGTCAGGGATTGCAGCACCGCACCGACCATGGCCAGACCCGCCCCGGTCGCGGCTGCGCCGAGGACGCGCGGCAGGCGCAACTGCCAGACGATCTGGTCGTCGAGCAGCGTGACGTCGACGTCGGCCAGGCCCAGGCGCCGGCCGACGACCTCCAGGACCGACCCCACCGGCATGGTCACCGCGCCCAGCGCGAGCGCGGCCACCATAGACGTCAGCAGCACGACCGTCAGCGCGACGATCACGCCGGACCGCCGGGCCCGGGCGACGACCGGCGAGGCGACGGCGGACACCGTCAGCCGATCGGCAGGTCGGCGAGCTGTTCGGAGACGCGGGCCGCGCCGTCGAGGACCCGGACGCCCGGCGTCGTCTCCGAGAACGGGATCGTGACGTAGCTCCCGGCTCGGACCGCGCGCAGCTGGCTCAGCACGCGGTCGTTCTCGAGATAGGCGATCTTCTCGTCCGCGGTCGACCACGAGGCGTCCGCGAGCACGATCACGTCGGGATCGGCGGCGATGACCTGCTCCCAGCTGACGTCGGCCCAGTTGCCCTTGATGGAGGCGAACGGGTTGGTCGCTGCGACGGTGTCGATGATGATCTGCGGCGCGCCGGTGCCGACGCCGGTGTAGGGCACCTTGTCGCCCGAGTCGTACCAGAAGATCGACAGTCCTTCGCCGGCCTGCTGGGCCTCGATCTCGAGCAGTTCGCTCTGCTGGCTCTCGATGAAGTCCTCGGCTCGGTCCTCGACATCGAACAGCGTCGCGATGTCGCGGACCTCCGCCCACACGTTCTCGAAGCTGGCGGGCCTGCTCGTCTCGGGCGTGCCGCAGCTGAACGGCGACACGTACGCCGCCACGCCCAGGTCGGCGAGTTCCTCCCGCGAACCGGCGGTCTTGTCCTCGAAGGCGCTGATGTAGGAGCCGTAGACGAAGTCCGCCCCGCGGCTCAGCAGCTCCTCGCGGGACGGCGCGCTGTCGCCCTCGATGACCGGGATCGCCTCGTAGGCGTCGGCCCATCGCTCGGCGACCGCGTCGTCGAGTCCGTACGTCGCCAGCAGGTGGTCCTGCAGGCCGAGCGCGAGCATCACCTCGGTCGCGCCCTGGTAGACGGTGACGACCTGCGCCGGCGCGGCCTCGACCGTGGTCGTGAAGTCACAACTGGTGACGCTGGCCGGGTAGTCGCCGCTCGCGGCGACGGCGTCGTCGTCCTCGGGTGCCCCGGCGCAGGCGCCCAGCAGGGCCACTCCGGCCACCAGGCCGGCCGCCGTCCGGGCAGGAAGGAACGAAGTCATGGCGGTTCTCTCGGTCCGGAGGCATATGTCGCGATGCCTGGTGGTCGGGTGTCGCGGACGCGAGGTCCACGGCCAGCAGGTCTTCGGACTCGGGATCGACCGGACGGAGCGCCTTCCCAGACTCGCGTCCAGTGGCGTCGTGCTCCGTCCGTCACCCTCACCGCTGCGCGTCAGTCCCGGATTCGCACCGGGTTCCCTGGCTCATTGCTGAGTTGACTGGCGAGACGAACCTAGCAGGGTGGGTCACATACGCAACAGGGCGGTGTGACCCTTCCCACTCAGCCGCCTGCGACGTGCGTGGCACCATCGTCGCGTGACGATCCGTTCCCGCCCCGACCGCTGCCCCGGGGTGCTGCGGCCGTGGATCGCCGACGACGGCGCCCTGGTCCGGCTGCGCCTCGTGGGCGGGGTGCTGCCGACGGACGCGCTGAGATCACTGCTGGTCATCGCGGCCGCACACGCCGACGGGACGGTGCAGCTGACCACGCGCGGCAACCTCCAGCTGCGCGGCATCGAGCACGCCGGCGGGTGCGTCGCGCCGTCGCTCGTGGACGCGCTGGAGGCCGCCGGGCTGGTGCCGTCGCGCAGCCACGAGCTCGTGCGCAACGTCATGGTCTCGCCGATGACCGGCCGGCTGGGCGGCCGCGCCGACCTGCGGCGCACGGCCCGCGAGCTCGACCGCCTGCTCTGCGCCGACCCCGCGTTCTCGGCGCTGGCGGGCCGGTTCCTGTTCGTGCTGGACGACGGGCGTGGCGACGTCGCCGCGCGGCCGCTCGACCTCGGGCTCGTGGCCGTCGACGCCCACACCGCGCAGATCCGGGCCGGCTCCGGCCACTGGGGGCCGCTGGTGACACTCGACCACGCCGCGGAGGCGCTGCTCGACCACGCCCGCGCGTTCCTCGCCCGCCGCGGCGAGGGCGGGACGGCGAGCTGGCACGTCGACGAACTGCCCGGGGGCGGGGCGGAGCTGCTGGAGCATCCGCCCGCCCGGGACCCGCGCACCCACGTCAGCGCGCTGCCGCCGCCGTACGGCATCATGACGCAGGACGACGGCCGTGGCGCCCACCATCTCGCGGTGCCCGATGGCCTGCTCACCCCCGAGCTCGCCGCGACCGTCCTCGAGCGCGCCGGCGCCGAGGTGATCGTCACGCCGTGGCGCAGCATCGTCGTCCCCGACCTGGAGATCCCGTGAGCGCCACCCGACCGACCCGTCGCTTCGACTACGCCGCCGACGGCGCGGCGATCTATGCCGAATCCTTCGCCACGATCCGGGCCGAGTCCGACCTGTCACGGCTGCCGGCCGACGCCGAGAAGGTCGCCGTCCGCATGGTGCACGCCTGCGGGCAGGTCGACCTGACGGACGACCTCGACGTCCACCCGCGCCTGGTCGGCGCCGCGCGCGACGCGCTGCGGGCGGGCGCCCCGATCCTGACCGACGCGACGATGGTCGCCGCGGGCGTCACCCGGGCCCGGCTCCCCAAGGACAACGACGTCCTGTGCCTGCTGCACGACGAGCGGGTGGCGGCCCTGGCGACGGCGTGGTCGACGACCCGTTCCGCGGCGGCGGTGTCGCTGTGGGCCGACCGGCTCGACGGCGCCGTCGTGGCCTTCGGCAACGCGCCCACGGCCCTGTTCCACCTGCTCGAGATGCTGCTGGACGGTGCGCCGCGGCCCGCGGCGATCATCGGCCTCCCGGTCGGCTTCGTCGGCGCGGCCGAGTCCAAGCAGGCGCTCGCTTCGTTCGAGCTCGACGTCCCCTTCCTCACGGTGCACGGACGCCGCGGCGGGTCGGCGATGGCGGCCTCCGCCCTCAACGCGCTGGCGCAGGAGCAGGAGTGACCGGCCGTCTCTACGGTGTCGGCCTCGGCCCCGGCGACCCCGAACTGATCACCCGCAAGGCGGCCCGCCTCATCGCCGAGGCCGACGTCGTCGCCTACCACGCCGGTGTCGGCAAGCAGTCCAACGCGCGCCGCATCGCCGCCGAGCTCATCCCGGCCGACGCGATCGAGGAAGAGCTGCGCTACCCCGTGACGACGGGGACGACGACGCATCCGGGTGGGTACGCCGGCGCGATCGCGGACTTCTACGAGGAGTCGGCGGCACGCCTCGCGGCGCACCTCGAGGCCGGCCGCACCGTCGTCGTCCTCGCGGAGGGCGACCCGCTGTTCTACGGCTCGTACATGTACATGCACGACCGCCTCTCCGGCCGCTTCGACACCGAGGTCGTCCCCGGCGTCACCTCGGTCGCGGCCGCCACCGCGGCCGTGGCGTCGCCCCTGGTGCGGCAGACCGACGTCCTGACGATCCTGCCCGGCACGCTGCCCGAGGCCGAGCTCGCGCGCCGGCTCGCCGACACCGACGGCGCGATCATCATGAAGCTCGGCCGCACGTTCCCCGCCGTCGTCTCGGCGCTGCGTCAGGCCGGCCGGCTCGACGGCGCGCTCTACGTCGAGCGCGCCTCGATGGCCGAGGAGCGCCGGCTGCCGGTCGCCGACGTCGACCCGTCCTCGGTTCCGTACTTCTCCCTGATCGTCGTGCCCGGCGACACCGTCCGGTTCCGACGTGCGCCGGCAGCGCGCATGGCGTCGCCGGCCGGCTCGATCGGCGAGCTCCTGGTCGTCGGCCTCGGCCCCGGCCCAGACCACTGGATCACTCCGGAGGTCACCGACGCGCTCGCCGGCGTCCGGCACATCGTGGGCTACGCGCCGTACGTCAATCGGGTCCCGCAGCGCGAGGGGCTGACTCGCCACGCGTCGGGCAACACCGTCGAGATCGACCGGGCCCGGCTGGCGCTCGACCTCGCGAAGAACGGCGAACGGGTCGCGGTGGTCTCCGGCGGCGACGCCGGGATCTTCGGCATGGCCGCCGCGGTCTTCGAGGCGGCCGAGGACGAGGCCTACGCCGACGTGCCGATCCGGGTGCTCCCCGGCGTCTCGGCGGTCCAGGCCGTGGCGGCCCGCGCGGGTGCGCCGATCGGCGGCGACTTCGCGGTCATGAGCCTGTCCGACCGCCTCAAGCCGTGGGAGCTGATCGAGCGGCGGCTGCGCGCCGTCGCGGCGGCCGACCTGGTGCTCGCGATCTACAACCCGGCATCGCGGACGCGCACTACCCAGGTCGCGGCGGCGAAGGCCGTCCTGCTCGAGCACCGTGACCCCGACACCCTGGTCGTCGTCGGCCGCGACGTCGGCCGGGCCGAGGAGTCGCTGACCGTCACGACCCTGGCCAAGCTCGACCCCGACGCGATCGACATGAAGTGCCTGCTGCTGGTCGGCGCGAGCGGCACTCGGACCACGGCTACGGGTCAGGTCTGGACGCCGCGCTTCACCGAGCGGTCGCGCGCCGGGTCGTAGAGGAACGACTCCGCACCGCGGACGTCCTCGGCCACCGCCGCGCCGACGAGGATCACCGCGGCCTTGCGCAGACCCGCGGCCTCGACCTGGTCCGCGATGTCGTCGAGCGTCCCCCGCAGCACGACCTGGGCCGGCTGACTGGCGTTGGCCACGACGGCGACGGGGCAGTCCGGCCCGTACGTCTGCGCGAGCTCGGCTGCGAGCACGCGGGTGCGGGTGATCGCCAGGTGCAGCACGAGCGACGCGCCGGTCGCGGCGAACCGGTCCAGCCGCTCCCCCGCGGGCATCGCCGTCGACCGCGCCTGAGTACGGGTGAGCACGACGGACTGGACGACCTCCGGCACCGTCAGCTCGACTCCGAGCAGGGCCGCCGCCGCGGCGTACGCGGGGACGCCGGGCGTGACGTCCCAGGGCACGCCGCGGGCGTCGAGGCGCCTGGTCTGCTCGTGCAGCGCCGAGTAGATCGACGGGTCTCCGGAGCAGAGCCGGACCACCTCGAGACCCGCGGCGTGGGCGTCGACGATCCGGTCGGTGATCTGGTCGAGGTCGAGATGCTGGGTGTCGACCAGCTGCGCACCGTCAGGGCAATGACCGAGGACCGCCTCGTCGATGTAGGTGCCCGGGTACAGGCAGACCCGCGCGGCGTTGAGCAGCGCGACGGCGCGCAGTGTCAGCAGGTCGGCCGCGCCGGGGCCGGCTCCGACATAGTGGACGGTCATGTCTCCTCCTTCGTCACGGCCCACTGGGTGATGGCGCGCGACGGGGTCCAGCCGGTGAAGGACCCGATCGGGGCGGCGTGTTCGACGTGGATCCGGGTGAGCTCGCCACCGTGCCGGGCGTACCGCTCGGCCAGGACGGTCTCCGTCTCGAGGGTCACGCCGTGGACCACGAGCCGTCCACCCGGTCGCAGCGCCGCCCAGCAGGCATCGAGGAGGCCGCCCTCGGTCGCCCCTCCCCCGACGAAGATCGCGTGCGGGCGGTCCAGGCCCTCGAGCGCCGCGGGCGCGCGTCCGGTCACCACCCGCAGGGCGGGGACGCCCAGCGACGCGGCGTTGCGGGCGATGCGGGCTGCGCGGTCGTCGCGCGACTCGATCGCGACCGCGCGGCAGGCCGAGTGCGCTCGCATCCACTCGATGGCCACCGCGCCGGAACCCGCACCGACGTCCCACAACAGCTGACGCGGCAGCGGCGCCAGCCTGGCCAGGGCCGACGCGCGCACGTCCCGCTTGGTGATCTGGCCGTCGTGCTCGAAGGCGTCCTCCGGTAGCCCGGCGGTGAACCCGCGGACCGCGGCGTCGGAGCCGGCCAACTCGACCGCGACGACGTTCAGGTCGGGCGCCGCGCGCTCGCCCCACGAGTCCGCGACGCCGTCGACACGCGACTCGGATTCGGAGCCGAGGTCGGCGAGCACGCTCATGCGGCTGGCGCCGTAGCCGGCCGCCGTCAGCAGCGCGGCGACGACGGCGGGTGTCGAGCCGTCCGACGACAGCACGATCAGCCGCAGGCCGGGCGCGAGCGATCGGGCGACGACGTGCGGGTCGCGCCCGACCAGCGTGACGACCTCCGTCGACTCCGCCGGCCACCGCAGCCGGGCGCGGGCCAGCGCGACGGACGACAGCGCGGGAACCACCTCGACCGCTTCGGCGCCGAGCAGCTCCACCAGCGTCGTCGCGATGCCCGAGACGAGCGGGTCACCGGAGGCGAGCGCGACGACGGGCCGTCCGGCGTACCGTTCCAGCAGCTCCGGCAGGCCGTCGCGCAGCGGCGACGGCCAGGTCTCGCGCCGCTGACCAGGCACGTCCGGGAGCATCTCGAGGTGCCGGCGGCCGCCGAGGACCACCTCGGCGTCCTCCAGGAGCGCGCGGGCGCCCGACGCGAGACCGGCCCAGCCGTCCGCGCCGATTCCGACCACCGTCACCCGGGTGCGCATGGGTCGAGACGATATCCGGCGCATCGACCCAAGACGATGGGCGCTATTGTGAGCCGCACACAGACTCGAGGTGCCCCTCGTGGGGAGAATCGGGAAGCCGGTGAGAATCCGGCACAGGGCCCGCTGCGGTGACCCGGGGAACGCACCCGGGAAGTCCGAAGACCGGCCTCGAGTCTGACCGGCGGACGCGACCGTGTCCGCCACCGTTGGCAGACCGAGCGGGAGCCCCAGATGCCACAGCACTATCCGTTCAGCGCCGTCGTCGGCTCCGACGACATGGCGTTGGCCCTCATTCTCTCGGCGATCTCGCCGTCCATCGGCGGCGTGCTCGTCCGCGGCGAGAAGGGCACGGCCAAGTCCACCATGGTGCGCGCGCTCGCCTCGGTGCTGCCGCCCATCGACGTCATCAGCGGCGACCGGTTCTCGACCGATCCGCGCGAGTCGAACCCGCTGTCGCCCGACGGCCCGTTCGAGGCCGGGGCCGACGTCGAGACCCGCCCGGTGCGCCTGGTCGAACTGCCCGTCGGCGCCACCGAGGACCGCGTGCTGGGCTCGCTGCACCTGGAGAAGGCGCTCACCGACGGCGTCACCGAGTACGAACCGGGGCTGCTCGCCCGCGCCCACCGCGGGGTCCTCTACGTCGACGAGGTCAACCTGCTGCACGACCACCTGGTCGACCTGCTGCTCGACGCCGCGGCGATGGGACGCTCGACGGTGGAGCGCGACGGCGTCTCGGTCGAGCACGCCGCGCGGTTCGTCCTCATCGGCACGATGAACCCCGAAGAGGGTGAGCTGCGGCCGCAGCTGCTCGACCGCTTCGGGTTGACGGTCGAGGTCGCCGCCCCGCGTGACCCGGCCACCCGCGTCGAGGTCGTGCGCCGGCGCCTGGCGTTCGAGGCCGACCCCGACGCCTTCGCCGCGCGGCACGCCGACGACGAGGCGCGGCTGACCGATCGCATCCAGGCCGCGCAGAAGCTCGCCGGCCAGGTCGAGCTCAGCGAGTGGGCGCTGCTCAAGGTCGCCGAGATCTGCGCCGCGTTCGAGGTCGACGGCATGCGCGCCGACATCGTCGCGGCGCGCGCCGCCGCCGCCCACGCGGCGTGGCACGGCCGCACCGGCGTGCTGCGCGAGGACATCCGGGCCGCTGCCCGGCTCGCCCTGCCGCACCGGCGGCGCCGCAACCCGTTCGACGCCCCCGGCATCGACGAGGACCTCCTCGACCAACTCCTGGGTGACGACGCACCGCCCCAGCCGCCGGATCCCGAGCCGGCACCGGACGACGACGACCGGACATCGCAGGACCACGACCCGGCCGGGCCGACCGGGCAGAGCTCCGGCCCCGGCGAGCCGGACGCCACCGACGGCGGCGGTCCGCCGGGCCCGTCCGGCCGGCAGGCCCACGGCGACCACGACCCCGAGCCGCGGGCCGGCGGATCATCGGAGGTCACGGTCGCCGCACCGCAGCAGCCGTACCGACCCAAGCTGTTCACCGTCGCCGGCATCGGCGCGGGCGAGTCGGGCCGGCGGTCGCGGGCCATCACCGAGGCCGGCCGCCGTGTCGGCGCTGAGCGCCGCACCGGCCGGGGCGGATCGATCCACCTCCTGGAGACCATCCGGGCCGCTGCGCCGCACCAGCGGGCCCGCGGCCACCACGGCCCGGGCCTCGCGTTCCGCTCGGGCGACCTGCGGCTCGCGGTCAGGGAGGGCCGCGAATCCAACCTGATCCTGTTCTGCGTCGACGCGTCGGGCTCGATGGCCGCGCGCAAGCGCATGGAGCAGGTCAAGACCGCGATCCTGTCCCTGCTGATGGACGCCTACCAGCGGCGCGACAAGGTCGGGCTGATCACGTTCCGCCAGGACGGCGCCGAGCTCGCGCTCCCGCCGACCGGCTCGGTCGACATCGCCGCCACGCGGCTCGCCGAGCTGCCCGCCGGCGGCCGCACGCCGCTGGCCGAAGGGCTGCTGCGAGCCGCGGACATCCTGCGGCGCGAACGCGTACGCGATCCCCGCCGGCGCCCGCTGCTGGTCGTCGTCACCGACGGACGTGCGACACACGGGCCGGACGCGCTCGGCCGGGCGCACCAGGTCGCCGCGCACCTCGCGGACACCGGCGTCGCATGCCTGGTCGTCGACTGCGAGACCGGGAGGTTCCGCCTGGACCTGGCCCACGAGCTCGCCACCCACCTGATGGCCGAGTACGTCGCGCTGGGTGACGTCAGCGCCGCGGACCTCACCGACATCGTGAGGAGGGCTGCCTGATGCCCCAGGGCCAGCCGCTCACCGCCCCCGACGACGGCCTCACCACCAGGCAGCGCCGCAACCGGCCGCTCGTCATGGTCCACACCGGCAACGGGAAGGGCAAGTCCACGGCCGCCTTCGGCCTCGCGATGCGCGCGTGGAACCAGGGCTGGAACATCGGCGTCTTCCAGTTCGTCAAGTCGGCCAAGTGGCGCATCGGCGAGCAGACCGTGCTCGAGCGCCTCGGCGAACTGCACACCGAGACCGGCGCCGGCGGGCCGGTCGAATGGCACAAGATGGGCTCGGGCTGGTCCTGGTCGCGCAAGAAGGGAACCGACGAGGACCACGCCGCCGACGCCGCCGAAGGATGGGCCGAGGTCAAGCGCCGCCTCGCCGCCGAGACCCACGACCTCTACGTCCTCGACGAGTTCACCTATCCGATGACCTGGGGCTGGGTCGACGTCGACGACGTCGTCGAGACGCTGGCCGGTCGTCCCGGCCGCCAGTACGTCGTCGTCACCGGGCGCAAGGCCGACCCGCGGCTGATCGACATCGCCGACCTCGTCACCGAGATGCAGCACGTCAAGCACCCGTTCGACAACGGCCAGAAGGGGCAGCGAGGCATCGAATGGTGACGCTGCCGCGGCTCATCGTGGCGGCGCCCGCGTCCGGCCACGGCAAGACCACGATCGCCACCGGCCTGATGGCCGCGCTGTCCCGGGCCGGCCACCGCGTCTCGGGCCACAAGGTCGGGCCCGACTACATCGACCCCGGCTACCACGCCCTCGCGACCGGCAGACCCGGCCGCAACCTCGACCCGCACCTCGTGGGCGAGGACCGCCTCGTCTCGCTGCTGCTGCACGGAGCCCGCGGCGCCGGCCTCGCGATCGTCGAAGGGGTCATGGGCCTGTACGACGGGCAGCTCGGCGGCGAAGGCTTCGCGTCGACGGCGCACGTCGCCACGCTCACGCGCACGCCCGTCGTCCTGGTGGTCGACATCTCGCACGCCGCGCGATCGATCGCCGCCGTCGTGCACGGCATGGTCGCCTTCGACCCGGCCGTCCGCATCGTCGGCGTCATCCTCAACAAGGCCGGATCGCCGCGGCACGCCGCTGAGGTGGTCGGCGCACTGGAGACGACCGGCCTGCCGGTACTCGGCGTGCTGCAGCGTGACGACGGCGTCGTGGCGCCCTCACGTCACCTCGGCCTCGTGCCCGCCGCCGAGCGCGACGACGCGGCCCGAGCCCTCGACCGGCTGGCCGGGCAGATCGCCGCGAGAGTCGACCTTCCGCTGCTGCTCGAGCTGGCCCGCTCGGCACCCGATCTCGACGGCGCGCCGTGGGATCCGGCGGCGGAGATCTCCGCCGCGTCCGCCCGGCGGCCCGTCGTGGCCATGGCGGGCGGGCGAGCGTTCACCTTCCGCTACGCCGAGACCGAGGAACTGCTCCGCGCCGCCGGCTGCGACGTCGTGACGTTCGACCCGCTGACCGACGACCGCCTGCCCGACGGCACGGCCGGGCTCTATCTCGGCGGCGGGTTCCCCGAGGTGCACGCGGCGGACCTCGCCGCCAACGAGCCGCTGCGTGCCGCCCTGCGATCCGCCGTCGAGTCGGGCGTGCCGACGGTCGCCGAGTGCGCCGGACTGCTCTATCTGTGCCGGTCGATCGACGGCCGGCCGATGGTCGGGGTCCTCGACGCCGAGGCGGCCATGACGCCGGGACTCACGCTGTCCTACCGGACCGCGGTCGTCCCCGCCGAGCAGCTCACCGGTGTCGCGGGCACCCGGGTCACCGGGCACGAGTTCCACCGCACCACCGTCGCACCGGCGTCCGCGGAGCCCGCCTGGCTGATCGACGGTGCACCGCACGGGTTCGGCTCTGCCACGCTGCACGCGTCGTATCTCCACACGCACTGGGCCGGCCACCCACGGGTGGCGCAGCGCTTCGCCGACGCCGTCCACGCCCACGTGCCCGAACCGGCCGCTGCGAAGGACGACGTGGTCCTGGCGACCTCGCGGAACGAGCGCCCGTGGACCTGACGCCTGGGACCCGCGCTCTCGTCATCGGCGGCGACGTCCGCGCGGCCGGCCAGGTCGCCCGGCTGCTCGCCGACGGCGCCGAGGTCACCGTGATCGCGCCGTCGGTCACCCCCGCGATCGAGGACCTCGCCGGGCGCGGACTGATCCGCTGGCAGGCCCGCGACCTGGACGGCGGCGACCTGGCGGGAGCGAGCGTCCTCCTGAGCGAACCCATCGGCACGACGCCGGATCCCGGCGTCCCCCGCGCCGGATCGGTGACCCTGGTGGGTGGCGGTCCCGGCGACCCGGGGCTGCTGACCGTGGCCGGTCGGGAGGCGATCGAGGCCGCCGACGTCATCGTCGCCGACCGCCTGGCCCCGCTGGCCGCCCTTACCTGGGCACGACCCGGCACGGAGATCGTCGACGTCGCCAAGATCCCGGGCGGCCGCTCGACGAGCCAGGAACGCATCAACGAACTCCTGGTCGAGCGGGCGAGGTCCGGCCGCCATGTCGTGCGGCTCAAGGGCGGCGACAACCACGTGTTCGGCCGCGGCGGCGAGGAACTGCTCGCCTGCCTCCGGGCCGGCGTCGAGGCGCGGGTGGTCCCCGGCGTCACCTCCGCGACCGCGGTACCGGCGCTCGCCGGCATCCCGGTGACCCACCGCGGCCTGGCGCAGGGCTTCACCGTCATCTCGGGTCACGTGCCGCCCGGACACCCCGACTCGACGATCGACTACGCCGCGCTCGCCACAGCCGGCACGACGATCGTGGTGCTCATGGGCGTCCGCACGTTGAGCGCGATCTGTGCCGCCCTCGCAGACGGCGGGCTCGCTACGGACACGCCCGCGGCCGTCGTCGCCGATGGCGCCATGCCCAGTCAGCGGGTCGTGCGCGCCACGCTCGCCACGATCGACGAGGCCGCCGCCGGCATCTCGCCGCCCGCCGTGGCGGTCATCGGCGGGGTCGCGGACGTCCCCGGTCTCGCCTGAGCCTCAGCGCGACGTTCGAGCGACGACCCACGCGGCCGCGGCCTCCGGGTCGTGGACGACGTCCAGCGCGGGAGGCGCGGCGGCCCTCCGCACGATCACGACCGGGATGCCACGCTCGCGGGCGACCTGCATCTTGGCCCACGTGTAGGACCCGCCCGAGTCCTTCGTCACCAGCACGTCCACATCGGCCATCACCGCACGCTCCGCGTCGAGCGGATACGGGCCCCGGCTCAGCAGCACGGTCCAGACGTCCGGCACCTCGATGTCAGGTGCGTCGACGACCCTGACCAGCGCGGCGAGACTCCCCAGGGGCCCGATGAACCGGCCGAGCGTCTGCCGCCCCACCGTCAGGAAGGGCCGCCGGCCGAGCCGAGCGGCCAACCCGGCCGCCTCGTCGTGGTCGTCGACCCAGTGCCACGTCGCGGCACCGGGAGCCCCGGACCAGCCCGGTCGCTCCAGCCGCAGCAGGGGCACCGCCTCGGCCGAGCACGCCGCCAGCGCGTTGGCGCTCATGCCCGTCGCGAACGGGTGGGTCGCGTCCACGACCGCCGAGATGCGCGACTCCCCGAGGTACGCGCGCAGCCCCGGCACTCCGCCGAACCCGCCGATCCGGA
Organism: Jiangella sp. DSM 45060; assembly: GCF_900105175.1. Lineage (NCBI taxonomy): Bacteria > Bacillati > Actinomycetota > Actinomycetes > Jiangellales > Jiangellaceae > Jiangella > Jiangella sp. DSM 45060. The sequence goes on from NZ_LT629771.1 coordinate 4,626,166, forward strand.
CCGCTCCGACCGGCAGCCGCGGCCGGGCCACACGACCGGCCAACGACGAGACGAATCCGACACCGTGGTCGCGCAGCAAGACGGCCAACTCGCGTGCCTCGGCCGTGCCTCCGAGAACCAGGACCGTCGTGCGCATGAAGCGCATCTTCCACCATCCGCGATGCCACCCGTGCAGGTGGGTGACGTCCCTTGGCGTGGTGGAGTTCCCGGCCCGCTTGAGCGTCGTCGTGTCGACGGTGGCGTAGGGCGGCCATCGTGCGACGGTCAGTGAGACCTGACTAGGGATCTCACGAGAGGACACGAACGCACGATGGCCTTGGACCATGCTGCCCTACTTGAGGTGCTCGAGGCGATGCGGGCCGCTGACGTGGACGATCGGGTTCGCACCGCGGCGCAGGCGATGTATCAGGCGTTGATCGAGGCCGAGGCGACGGCGGTGATCGGCGCCGGTCCGTGGGAACGCAGCGCGGATCGGACCGCGCACCGCAACGGCTCGCGACCGCGGACCCTGTCGACCACGGCCGGGGATCTGGAGTTGCGCATTCCCAAGTTGCGCACCGGGTCGTTCTTCCCCTCCCTGTTGGAGCGGCGCCGCCGAGTCGACCAGGCGTTGTTCGCCGTGATCATGGAGGCCTACCTGCACGGGGTGTCGACCCGCAAGGTCGACGACCTGGTCAAGGCGCTGGGCGCGGACAGCGGGATCTCCAAGTCGGAGGTGTCGCGGATCTGCGCCGACCTCGACGCCGAGGTCTCCAGCTTCCGGGACCGGTCGCTGGCCGATCAGGCCTATCCGTACGTGTTCCTCGACGCCACCTACTGCAAGGCTCGGGTGAACCGCCGCGTGGTGTCCCAGGCGGTGGTCATCGCCACCGGCGTCACCGCCGACGGGCGCCGCGAGGTGCTCGGATTCGACGTCGGTGACAGCGAGGACGGCGCGTTCTGGACCGCGTTCCTGCGCTCGTTGAAGGCCCGCGGGCTGGGCGGTGTCCAGCTGGTCATCTCCGACGCCCACACCGGCCTCAAGCACGCCATCGCCTCGGTCCTGCTCGGGGCGGCCTGGCAGCGCTGCCGGGTGCACTTCCTACGCAACGTGCTCGCCCAGGTCCCCAAGGGCAACGCCGAGATGGTGGCCGCGGCGATCCGCACGATCTTCGCCCAGCCCGACGCCGAGCACGTGCACGAGCAGTTCGACGTCATCGCCACCATGCTCGGCCGGCAACTACCCAAGGTCGAACAGATGCTGCGCGACGCCAGTAACGATCTCCTCGCGTTCACCGCGTTCCCGATCAGTCACTGGAAGAAGATCTGGTCCACCAACCCGCTGGAACGGCTGAACAAGGAGGTCAAACGCCGCACCGACGTCGTCGGAGTGTTCCCCAACCCCGCCGCCCTGCTCCGCCTGGCCGGCGCTGTCCTGGTGGAGGCCCACGATGAATGGCAGGTCGCCGCCGAACGCCGCTACCTCTCCGAAGCCTCCATGGCGCTACTCACCACACCCACCACCAAGGAGGTGGCCAAACCCGAACTCATGACGGCATGATCTAACCCACTGACCCCGCACAGTGGTCGAAGAACTCCACCTCTCAGCGGGACGTCACCTGCAGGTGGTCGCGGAATCAGCCTGTTGTGCCGGAGAATCGTCGCCAGGTCCAGGTCCCGTCCTGGTCGAGATCGGCGGTAGCCGCATTGCTTGACGTTTGATCGCGCCGTAGGTGCCGATCTCACGGCCCACGCGGAAGCCGCGCGGTCCACGGCCTTCACCGCGTGGGTCGTGGAGCGGTCGCTCACCTTCGGACGAGCGGCGGGCTGCCATGCAGCTGCACCAGACGCACCGAGCGGCCATGTCGCCGGTCCTCGATGAGGATCCGACATGACCGCTGACCTGCGAATCGGGTGGAGCACCCGGTCACCCGACTGGACATGGACGCGACACAGTGGTGTTCAACGCCGCGGCCCGCCAAGCGAAGGGGCGTCACCTCCGGGCGACCCCACGGCGCCCATCAGTACGCTGCAGCGCTACTACACCGACGACTGAGCCGGCGTTAGGTCGGATGACGCTCAGTACTGGCCTCGAGCCACACCGCCGCCCGCGCTGGGCGCCGCGCCGCTACTCACGGTAGCCGAGCGCGGCCGAGAGCGCCTGGGCCTGCTCGTTCAGAGCCTGCAGCATGTCTGCCTTGGTGGATGCACCGATTCGGATGCTCGGCACCGAGCAGCTCATCGCGGCGGTCACCTGGCCGTCGTGCCCGAATACCGGGACGGCGACGCAGAACACCCCCGGCGTGTACTCACCGTCATCGGTGGCATAGCCGCTGGCTCGCACCTCCTTCAGCACCTCCATCAGAGTCGGCTGGTCGGCCACCGTGTTCTCGGTGAACTTCTCTAGCACCACCCCGGTCAGGAGCTCTTCCAGCTTGGCTGGATCCTGGTACGCCAGCAGGACCTTACCGAGGCCGGTCGTGTGCGCGGGCAGCCGGCTGCCCACCTTCGAGACCAGCTGCAGGACCTGGTCGGCCTCGACTTTGGCGATGTAGACGTTCTCCAGCCCGTCGAGAATCGACAGTTGAACGGTCTCGTTGAGCGCGTCCCGGACCGCCTCCAGGTACGGCTGGGCCACCCGCGACAGATCGGCACCGTGCATGAAGGCCTGACCGGCCTCCCAGTACCGGACGCCGAGCCGATACAGCCGGGTCGCCGGATCGAACACGAGGTGGCCCCTGCTGGTCATCACCCTGAGCAGGCCGTGCAGGCTGCTCTTCGGCACGTCGAGGGCCTCCCGGATCTCCGGGAAGGTCATGCCTTGCGGTTGCTCGGTCAGGAGCTCGACCAGCAGCATGACCCGCAACGCGGACTTGATCGTCGGCGTTGCGTCGTCGCCCGACGTCACGGTTGCCCCCACAGCGCTGTCGCCACGAGTTCACTATACAGAACCATCATCTATGGACATGACCTCCCGTGGGGTGGAGCGCGGCCACGAGCCACGCCCACCCATCGGCCGTCGATCACTTCATTGCACGGTGTGTTCAGGCAGCGTGCATCGCGAGCCTGGACTCACCCGGAGCGCGCCGAGATAGAGCGATCCACAAGGAACCCGGGTCGGATCGGAGAACCGCTCCTCATGCAGGACGGCGCCCCCAGCCCCTGTGATCACCAGGTTGTCGTAGCGCGCCAGGTCGCCGTCGGTCGAACCATGCCGGACGCCGACTGTCCCGCTCGCGTGGGTTCCGTCGGTGAGCTGATCGATCTGCGCCCCGTCGATCCAGGTGGTGATCTGGTCGCCGATGGCGCTGATCCGCAGATGATGAGTACTGCCGACGGTCACGCCGGCCGGCAGCGGAATCGGGTCCAGCCGCCGGATGGTGCCGCCGGAGAAGATCAGCCGGAGTAGCTGGCCACCGTCGCGGTCGGGCTGGATGGCCCACCAGTAGAAGTCTCCGTTGTCGAAGACGCTCGGCAGGTCCGAGGCCCGGAAGACCACCCCGGCCGACCAGGTCTCGATCCGGACATCGACATCGATCGTGTAGTCCGACCAACCACCCCCGATCGTGCCACTGACCTCGACCGGCCCGCTGTGCCCGGTCCCGTTGACCGCCTGCACACGGTAGGTGTACTCGGTGCCCGGAACCGCGGTCGCATCGACGTATCCGCGCCGCATGGTGCCCCGGCTGTAGTCCGCGTCCAGCACGGTGAAGCCTGGCTCGCCGGCCGCCCTGCGGGCGATCCGGAACGCCTCCGCGCCATGAGCACCGTCGATCACCAACTCGATTCCCTGCCCCCGCGCGGGCTGCAGGGACAGCACCGGAGCCGCCGGCGCCGCGGACGGCTGCAGGGTGAACTCCTCGGCATAGAAGTCGAGCTCACCGTCGGCCTGCACCCGGGACACCATCATCGAGATGACTCCGTCGCGCTGCCAGCGCACGCGGTCGAACTTCGGCCCCTGATCGAGCAGGCCGGCGGATCCCTCGGTCAGCCGGCGGACCGTCCACGACGACCAGCCGGATGCGCCGTCAGCGGTCGCCTCGTACAGCGCGCCACTGACGATCGCGTAGAAGTGCAGGACGTTCTGCTCGTCGACGAAGGCGTCGCCGCGCCGGATCGGCTCGCCATGAGTCAGTGTGGCGATCTTCGGCAGATCGACTCCGGTGTCGTCGATGTAGTCCTGCTGCCACTGCCCGCTCCCGTCCCGCCAGAAGTGCACGTAGTGCAGGTCCTTGGTGGCGTCCGTGGCCGGCACCACGGTCGAGACATAGGTGATGATGTGCGGCTCGTTCGCCGCGTCCAGCGTCATGACTCCCTGGTTCATCAGGAAGGACCAGACCGGGATGTCGACGACGACGGTGTCGTCGGCGAGCGCGATCGGGTCGCCCGCCGCGGTGTCCGCGACCTGCTGACCGTCGTTGTCGAACCAGGTCACGCCGTTGTCGTCGCTGTAGGCGTAGTGAACGCCGTGATTGGACGGCCAGGCCGGAGTCTCCCGCCAGATCCAGGAGACGTGCATCCGGCCGGCGTCGTCGAACAGCACGCCGTGTAGGTACGCGTTGCGGTCGGCGGAGTTCTCCCAGTCCGGGTATACCCCGTTCGGTGAGAACAGGGCGCCGTCGCGGCTCCAGGTACTCGCCGCCGCGTCGTAGCGGTGAATGTACGTCGTGCCGTTGCCCGACGAGCCGTGCCGGTAGATCAGCATCAGGTTCCCATGCGGGTCATTGACGAACCGTGGATAGGTGACGGCCTGCTCCAGCGGCCCGCCGTCGACCAGCGGCCCCTGGGCGTTGAAGTGTGCCGTGGTGATGGTCGCCGGCGGGGTGGTCAGCAAGCCGGCCACTGATGACCGGTAGTGCAGCGGCTGTCCGTGGTGGTCGTAGGCCAGGTGCAGGCGGCCGTCGGCGGCGCTGATACCGAGCACCGAGTTGTTGTGCGTGTCATCCGGCCTGGAGAGCTTCTCAGGGAAGGTGACCAGCTGGACGTCGTCGGTCTGCAGGTTCCGCCGGGAGAGGGTCAGCCGCAGGTCGTCGGCGTAGAACAGGGCGTATTGATAGTCGCCGTAGGTGATCACCTTGGACTGGTCGGGCGCGTAGTTGTTCCAGTCGTGGGTCGACTCGGCGACCAGCGTCGACGACGCCGGGGCCAGCCAGTCGACGCTCGCCGCGGCCGCGCGCGGTTGCGCCCGCGGCCGATCGTCGGGTGGTGGACCGGCGGCAGCCATGCTCCCGGCGGCGAGGGCGGACGCGGTCGCGAGAACGAGGAGAACCAGGCGTGGGGCAGGGACCATCATGGCAACCTCCGGTTCACAAATATGAACTTGTGTTCACATAGCGACGCTAGCAGGCGCGCGAATGTGTCAGCAACGGTCACCTTCTGTTTCCGGGGCGCTGTTGACACCCCGAAACCGGCGCCCTAGAGTTCACACCCACGATCAATAGTTCATGAATACGAACCACTCGCCCATGACGGACAGGAGTGAGCCGTGAACAGATCGAGGAATGCGCATCGTGCTCGTCTCTTCGGCGGTGCTGCGCTGGCGACCGTCGCCGTGCTGTCACTCGTCGCGTGCGGACGCTCCGACCAGGCCTCCGGCGACGGCACCCAGATCCGGGTGTGGACGTTCCTCAGCTCGGAAGGCACGTCGCCACGCGAGGTCGTGCTGAACGAGCTCATCAGCGAGTTCGAAGCCGACAACCCAGGCGTCGATGTCGTCATCGAGGCGCAGCCGTTCGAAGAGCTCGAATCCAAGTACATGTCCGCCTCCCAGCGCGGCCAGGCACCGGACGTGATCTGGGCCCGGGACACCTTCCTCTACCTGCTGGAGGACGCCGGCACCCTGCTCGACCTCGACGAACACCTCAGCACCGAGTTCACCGGCGAAGCGCTACCGGACATGTTCGAGGTCTTCACCGAGAAGGCGGTCTTCGACGGTTCCCGGGTGGCGCTGCCGATCTGGCCGACCCCGGCCCAGGTGCTCTTCTATCGTCAGGACGTCCTCGAGGCCGCCGGGTACGACACGCCCCCGCTGCGCTGGGACGAGTTCGGCACGGCGATGACCCAGCTGAGCACGGGCTCCCAGTACGGCCTGGGACTGCCGATGAACGACACCGGAGTCACGCCGTTCCTCATGCTGCTCAACGGCTTCGGCGACGACGTGCTCGACCCCACCACCGGCCGGTTCGACCTGCTCGGTCCGGAGTCGGTCATGGTGGCGCAGACGCTGCGCGAGCTCGCCACCAGCGGGGCCATCCCGTCCGACGTGATCACCTCGACCGGCCAGGACATCCAGGACCAGTTCGCTACCGGGCGCTTCTCCACCGCGATGGCCTTCGGCCCGCGCTTCTCCGCCTATGTCGAGTCGGCGGCCGGGTTCGATCCGGCGACGCTGCGGGTCAGCGCCTGGCCGAGCTTCGACTCCGACGCTCCCAGCGCACTGCTCGGCCCATACTGGAATGTCGGGGTGTCCGCCGACTCGGACAACCCGGCCGAAGCGACGGCGTTCGTGGAGTCGCTGTTCACCACCGAGGCCTCCCTGAAGTGGGCGCAGACCGCGGGACAGGTGCCGGACCGGCGCTCGGTACTGGACGATCCCTTCTTCAGCTCGGAGGAGAGCGGCCCGATCACCGACTTCGTCGAGATCATCGACTCCGAAGGCGCCCGTGTACTCCCGCAGGAGATGGAAGACGTCACCAGGGTCGCCAACGTGCTCAACGTCGCCGTGCAGCGGATCGTCGGTACCGAGGACGACATCAACTCGATCCTGGAGGACGCCAAGTCGGAGCTCGGCTGGTGACGGCCGTCGTCGTCCAGCCGTCCCCGAGCCCGGCCGGCCCGCCGGCCGGCACCGGGCCGGTCACCAGGAAGCGGGCCAGCCGCGCGCCGTATCTTCTGGTCGGCCCCGCGGCGCTGCTGATCATCGCCACCAACCTGATCCCTGGCCTCGCCGCGTTCTACACCAGCCTGCGCGACATGGTGTTCTTCACCGACAACGGCTACGTCGGGTTCGAGAACTACTCCAGCCTGTTCGCCAACTCCGGGACCTGGAAGGCCGTCGGCGTCTCGCTGCAGTTCACCTTCCTGGCGCTGCTGTTCGGCTCGCTGGCTGCGCTGCTCACAGCGCTTGCGGTCAACCGGATGGGCGCCCGAGGCCGGCTGATCATGACCCTGTTCCTGGTCCCGTGGGCGATGAGCCCGCTGGTGGTGGCCATCCTCTGGAAGTGGATCCTGGCCCCGTTCGACGGCGGGCTGCTGGTCGGCATCCTGCGCGTCGTTGGGCTTGGACCGGTCGCGCTGCTGTCGGACGACACCGGGGCGATGGCCAGTCTGGTCGGGGTCGCGGTGTGGCGCACCTTCGCTTTCGGCGCCATCCTGATGCTGGCCGGCCTGGCCCAGATTCCGTCCGACCTGTACCGGGCCGCGTCGGTGGACGGGCACAACCGCTGGGAGCAATTCACCCGCATCACGCTGCCGCTGCTCAAACCGTCGCTGCTGATCGTGTTCGCCACCCTGACCATCAGCTATTTCAACGAGGTCCAGGTGATCATCGGGCTGACCGAGGGCGGGCCGATCGGTCACACGACGACGCTGTCCTACCTGTTGTACGACGTCGGCTTCGAGGAGAGCAACCAGGGTTACGGCAACGCCATCGCGGTGCTGATGTTTGTGGTGAACATGCTGCTCATCCTGGCCTACGTGCGCATCCTCGGCGTCAACCGGCGGCCCCGCCGGATGGGAGCAACGGCATGAGCACCCTGACCGAACAGCCGAACCGCCGCGGACCAGCCGCACGGGTGAGCCGCAGGGCGCTGATCACCATCCTCACCGTGGTGGTGCTGGCGCTCGTCGTCGGCCCGCTGGTGTGGGCGATCTCCACGTCGCTCAAGCTGCCGAACGAGATCCTGTCCGCACCGCCGTCGCTGGTGCCTGACCCGTTCACGTTGACCCACTACAGCAGGCTGAGCCGGGAGGGCGTCACCTGGAACTTCCTCAACAGCCTGATCAACTCCGGGCTCACCGTGCTGCTCGCACTGGCCGGCGGCGCCGCCGCGGGCTACGCGATGTCCCGCTACAAGTTCCGTGGATCCCGCTTCCTGCTCGTCTTCTTCGTCGCGTCGATGACCATCCCGGCCTACTCGCTACTGCTGCCCACCCAGCTGCTCTTCAACGAGGTGGGTCTGCTGGACACCGCCGCCACACTGCCGATCCTCTACGTGGCGCACGTGATCCCGCTGGTGGTGTGGGTGACCAAGACCCAGTTCGACGCGCTGCCGATCGAGCTGGAGCAGGCGGCGACGGTCGACGGATACTCCCGGTGGGAGGCCGCCCGGAAGATCGTCATCCCCGGCGCAAAGCCCGCGCTGATCGCCGGCGGCGCCTACGCCTTCCTGGTGGCCTGGAACGACTACATCACGGCCGCCACCATGACCTCGGCGCCTGAGCTGCGCACCATGCCGGTGGCGCTGGTGTTCTTCCAGGGCTTCCACGGCCGCGAATGGGGGCCGCTGATGGCCGGCGTCGTGCTGGCCACCATCCCGCCGGTCGTCCTGTTCGTCGTCTTCCGGCGCTACCTCATCGGCGGCTTTCTCTCCGGCGCGATCAAAGGATGATGACCATGGCAGACACGACCACGGAGATCCGGCAGCGAGCGGCCGGCATCAGGCTGCGCGGGCTGACGAAGAAGTACGGCGACGTGACGGCGGTCCAAGGACTGGATCTCGCCATCGACGCCGGCCAGTTCGTTACCTTCCTCGGCCCGTCGGGCTGTGGAAAGAGCACGTCGCTGCACATGATCGCCGGCCTGGAGACCGCCACCAGCGGCACCATCACCATCGGCGACCGAGACGTCACCGCCGTTCCGCCGCAGGACCGGGACATCGCGATGGTGTTCCAGAGCTACGCGCTCTACCCGCACTACACCGTGTGGGACAACATCGCCTTCCCGCTCCGGGCCAAGCGGCGGAAGATGCCGAAGGCCGAGGTCGAGGCCCGGGTCCGATACGCCAGCGGCGTCCTCGGGCTGGACGAGCTACTGGACCGCTACCCACGGGAGCTCAGCGGCGGCCAGCGGCAGCGGGTTGCGCTGGGCCGGGCGACGGTCCGCCAGCCGGCCGCGTTCCTGCTCGACGAGCCGCTGTCCAACCTGGACCTGCAGCTCCGGCTCGACACCCGATCCGAGCTGAAGGACCTGCACGAGCGGCTCTCCGCGACCATGGTCTACGTCACTCACGACCAGGCCGAGGCGATGGTGCTCTCGGACACCATCGTGGTGCTGCGCTCGGGCGTCGTTCAGCAGGTCGGCACGCCGCTGGACTGCTACAACAACCCCGCCAACACGTTCGTCGCCCGATTCATCGGCGAGCCGGGGATGAACCTGCTGGACGGCAGGCATAGAGGCCGGGACGGCGCCGCCACGTTCGGCGTCCGCCCGGAGAACCTGACCTTGGCTCAGCCCGGCCAGCCGGGCATCACCGGAACCGTGAAGGCCGTCGAACTGCTCGGGTCGCGTGCGCTGCTGCGCGTCGTCGTCGGGGAGACCACGGTGGTTGCCAGTGTGCCGCCGCTGGTCGAGGCCAAGCCGGGCGACGAGGTGCGGCTGGCCGTCGTGGACCCGTCCTCCGTGCGGCTGTTCGACCCGGAGACCGGGCTGGCCCAGAGCCGGCCGGACCAGCGGGAGGAGGCAGCCGTGGGGATGCTCTACCAGGTCACCTAGCCGGTCCTGCGCTTCGCAGCCGATTCGAACCCTTCCGCCGTACTCAACGAAAGGCACCGACATGCCCGCACGCGTCACCTTGATCACCGGAGCCGCCGGCGACCTCGGCAGCGCCGTCGCCCGGCGGCTCGCCGCCAACGGCGACTCGCTCGTCCTGCTGGATCAGGACACCGATCGGCTCACCGCCCTGGAGAAGGACCTGAGCTCCGCGGGCACCACCGTCATCACCGCCACCACCGACGTCACCGACGAAGCCGCGGTGGCCGCCGTCGTCGAACGCGCCGTCGGTGAGCTGGGCCGGCTCGACGCGCTGTTCAACAACGCGGGCGTCTCCGGCGGTACCTATCCGATCGCGGAGCATCCGGTGGAGGACTTCCGGCGCACCGTCGACATCAATCTCACCGCGATGTTCATCGTGCTGAAGTACACGCTGCCGGTGCTGGCCCGGAACGAGGACGGCTGGGTGGTCAACACCGCGTCCGAGGCCGGCCTCAAGGCCAATGAGCGGCGCGGCGCGTACGCGGCGTCCAAGGCCGGAGTAATCCAGCTGTCCCGGGCCTGCGCCCTGGAGTACAGCTCGCAGGGGGTTCGCGTGAACACGCTGTGTCCGGGGCCGCTGGAGGGCAAGCTCATGCGGGTCTCGGAGTCAGGCATGGACGACCCAGAAGCCTTCCGGCAGAAGCTGGCCGCGGCGTCCGCGGTCGGCCGCTACGGGGACCCCGACGAGGTGGCCGGGTTCGTCACCTACCTGCTGACCGACGCACCGGGCTACCTCACCGGGGCCACTCTCTCCGCCGACGGCTGCCGGCGCTGAGCCCATGACGGTCATCACCCGGCTGCGCACCCGCGGGCTGCGCTACCCGTCCGGCCCGCTGCACCGCGAACGGTGGGGACCACACGAGCAGGCCTGCCAAGTGACCGTGCAGTCCGACGCCGGGCACCTGGGCAGCGTGATCGCGCGGGCGCACTGCGGGATGTCGTACCAGGCCCTGGCCGAGAGCGTGCAGCTCGCGCTCGGACCCGCCGTGCTCGGCCGGCGCGTGGACTCCGTCGACGACATCCAAGGCGTCTGGCAGCGGATGATGCACGCCTACCTCGCCCAGTACGTGCCGATCTTCGCCGTCAGCGCCATCGACGTGGCGTTGTGGGACCTGCTGGGACGCACCCGGGGCACGCCGGTGGCGGCGCTGCTGAACACCGCCGCCACGGCGGCCCACGTGCCCGTCTATGCCAGCCTGCCGCACGCTGACTCCGGCGCCGCGGTAGTGGATACCGCGGAGCAGACGCTGGCCGCCGGGTTCGCCTCGGTCAAGGTGCACGGCACCGCCGACGGCGACCTCGACCGCCAGATCTGCCGGGCGTTACGGGAGAAGTTCGGCGACGGCACGGGGCTGATGTACGACGGCGGCCGCCTGCTGACGCGGGACGGCGCCCGGGACCTGGGCGGGCTGCTCGACGGGCTGGGCTACGCCTGGCTGGAGGAGCCGTTCGGCCCGTTCGACCACGAGTCGTATCGGTGGCTGGCCCGTGAGTGCCCGATCCCGGTGGCCGCGTTCGAGACCGCTCCCGGCGGCCCCGGTGCGACGGCCTGGGCGATCGGCCACCGGCTGGCCACCTACCTGCTCGTGGACTGCTACTGGAAGGGCGGCCTGACCGGCGCCCGGCAGGTCGTCCACAATGCCGCGGCCGCCGGCCAATCGCTGATCATGCACCACGGCGCCAGCTCGACGATGAACGTGGCCAACCTGCATCTGGTGGCCGCCTACCCGGAGCTGGGCCAGGCCGAGTTCCTGGTGCCCTATGGGTTGTACGACGTCGGCAGCACAGTGCTCCCGATCACCCCGGGCGCCGGCGTGCGGGTGCCCACCGGGCCGGGCCTCGGCATCGAACTGGACGAGGGCTTCCTAGACCGGCACGCCATCCCCGGCTCGGCGGAAACCACGAGCGCGACGGTCAGCGGGTAGCCGTGGCCGAGACGACGGACGTAGCGGTGATCGGCGGCGGCGCCATCGGCGGCTACCTGGCGGCCGCCGCCGCGGCGGCGGGACATCGTGTCACGCTCTGCGTGCGCACCCCGATCGAGACCCTTCGCGCCGAGTCCAGCGGACAGACACGCCTCGTTTCGGTCCGGATCGCCACCGACCCGGACCAGGTGGCCGCAGCCAAGCTGATCCTGCTGGCCGCCAAGACGCACCAGACCGGCGGGACGCTGCCCTGGCTGCGCCGGCTGATCGGCCCGGGCAGCACCGTCGTCGCTGTCCAGAACGGCGTGGACGACCGGCCGGTGACGGACGCCGTCCACGCCGCCGCCCCGGCTGGCACTCGCCCTGCTGTGGTTCCCACCACCGTCTATCTGAGCTCCACGCTGTGCTCACCCGGTCATATCGTCTACCGGCCCGGCGGCCTGCTCTACCTGCCCGATGACGACGACGGCCGCCGGGTGGCGTCGCTGCTGACCGGCGCGGACCTCACCGTCGTGAGCACGCCGGAGTTCGAGACCCTGCGGTGGCGGAAGTTCTGCCTCAACGTCGCCGCAGGGGCAGTCACGGCTCTCTTCCGGCAGCCACTCGGGATCGTCCGGCAGTCACCCATCGACCTGTTCGCACACACGCTGGCCGCGGAGGCCGCCGCCGTCGGCGCCCGGCTGGGGCATGACCTCGGCGCCGACCTGCCCGCCGAGATCGTCGCGGACCTCCAGTCCCGGCCGCCCGGCCACGGCACCTCGATGCTCCGGGACCGGCTGGCCGGACGGCCGCTGGAGATCGGCGCGCTCAACCAGACCGTGGTGGACCGCGGCGCCGCGATCGGTGTTCCAACACCGCTGAACCGCACCGTCGTGCAGGCCCTCACCGGTCCCGAAGCCAACGCTGAGCCCACCGCTGTGCTCCAGACCACCACTAAGGGAGACACCAGCCCATGACCGACCTGCTCACTGCCCGCGCCCAACTTACCTCCGCCGCGTGCGACGCCATCCTCGCCGCCGTGCGCGAGGCCGCCGCCCGGCAAGGACTGGCCGTGACCGTCGCCGTCGTCGACGAGTCTGCCGTGCTCCGCGCGTCCCACCGGATGGACGGGACTCCACTGGTCAGCGTGGAGCTGGCGATGAAGAAGGCCAAGACGGCGGCCCGCACCCGGCGGTCGACCGCCGACTGGTGGGCGCTGCTCGCCGGGAACGACGAGCTCCGCTGGGCAGCCACTACTGCCATCGCCGACCTGGCGATCTTCGGTGGCGGCGTGGTGCTGACCGATGACGACGGAACCGTTGTTGGCGGCCTCGGGGTGAGCGGAGCCACCCAGGAGCAGGACACCCAGCTGGCCGACGCCGGGCGAGCCGTCCTCGAGTCCCAGCCACGAGCCGACCCGGCCTGACGGCCGGACAACCAGCCCAACCCTTGCGACGAGCGGAGACACACGTGACGACGAACGCCTACGCTGGCCTGGACCTCACCGGTCAACGAGTCCTGGTGATCGGCGCAGCCTCAGGTATCGGACGCGCTGCGGCGCTGCTGCTTGGGGGCCGGGGAGCCGAGGTGGTCTGCGCCGACCGGAACGGTCCCGGCGCCGCCGAGACCGCTGCCGAGCTGCCCGGCGCTGTGGCCGTCGAGGTCGACGTGACCGACGACCGACAGGTCCACGAACGGCTCGCCACCGTGATGGGTCCCGACCGGCCGCTGCACGCGATGGTCAACTGCGCAGGCATCACCGGCACTACCGCGCTGGTCAGTCACGAGATCGATGTGAAGGACTTCGAGCACGTCTTCGATGTGAATCTGCGTGGCGCGTTCGTCCTCTCGCAGGCGGTGTTGCCGCACATGACCACCAACGGCTACGGGCGGATCCTGCACGTCGCGTCCATCGCCGGCAAAGAGGGGAACGCCGGGATGGTGTCCTACTCAGCGTCCAAGGCCGGATTGATCGGCATGGTCAAGTCGATGGGTAAGGAGTATGCCGAGTCCGGGGTCACGATCAACGCGATCGCCCCTGCGGTGATCCGCACCCAGATGGTCGAGGAGATGCCGGAGAGCCAGGTGGAGTACATGGTGGCCCGGATCCCGATGCGCCGCTGCGGCACGCTGGGCGAGGTCGCCGAGGCGATCGCCTGGGCGGTCTCCCCCGCGGCCAGCTACACGACAGGGTTCGTCTACGACCTCACCGGTGGCCGCGCGGTCTACTAGCCAGCTGGTACCGAACGGGCTCTGTGCGGTGGCCATTCCTTTGCATGGCGGCTGATGCGGCGTCGTTTCCAGGTCATGGCGGCGTGCCGAAGTCGTTCGGCGACGGTCAGACGACCGGCCGTTGAGACGGCGCGAGATCGACGATCTCGCCGTTGGTCACCTGCTGCATCAGGTCGACACTCGACGGGCACCTGCTCGTTGGCCAACTCGCATCGTCCGCCTCCTCTCGTTCACCGGATTCCGCGCCTGGAACGCGCCCGAGGAAACGGTGTCCGACGCCAACGCGAAACGATCTCTGGTCGCTGCGTCCTACGATCTTGATCATGCCCGCGTCGCCATCTGGCCGACTCAGGGCATCCCACCCACCGAGCTCGCATCCTGAACAGGGCGCGCCGTCGGCTGCTGGGCAGACGACAGCGCCTCTCACCTTGCGTTCGCAGGCGAGGGGCGCTGCTCTGTAGCCCCGACGGGACTCGAACCCGCGCTACCGCCTTGAGAGGGCGGCGCACCAGCCGCAGTAGCACTTGCTCTGACCTGCAGTAACGCTTTGCTATGCGGCGGCAGGAAGGCGAACTTGAGCACGTATTCGCCAGATCAGAGTCGTAGACGGCCGGACGCCGTCGTTCACGGTCGGACGCGTTGAGGCGTCGCCAACGGCGGCGCAACACAGACTGGGCGCTGTGCCCGTGGACCACGAACGACGACGTCCGCGAGATCGCACGGCGCTCAATCAAGCTGGCGCCGGTCGAGACGCCTGAGACAAGCGTCAGAGTTTTCATATCGGTGGAACGCCGAAGGCTTCCGCCTCATCGTGACCTCGGAGCCAACGGCGCTGACGGTCGATCTGCACATGCTGGCTGCCGCAGTCCTGTATTCCACAGCCGGCTTTGCCAGCGGGCGACCTCGTAACGTCATCACCTTCCAGGACAGCCCTCGCTCGATGACGGGGAGGCACGGAGCGGGCTCCCCGTCGCCGACGCAGCCGACACGTCCTATGAATTGGTGGCACGCCGCAGAACCCGCTCCATCTGCATCCCCGGCGACCTGTGCGGGAGCGGACGTGCGGGGGTCAGACCCAGGCCTTCCAGTCGCGGAAGGGGAAGTGCCGACCCGCCTCATAAGCGGGCACGGGCAGCCAGGCATTGACCCCACGATCGCCCCGGAACCAGAAGGCGCTCTGCTGGAGCAGTTCAGGGCTCGTGATCCGGGTCGAGGTGGGAATGTAGCGAATGGTCAAACCGGCTCGCCTCTTCGGCGACGTGTTGGCGTTCGAGGCGTGGTAGATCATCGGATGGTGGACCTCGACGTCGCCGGGCTGCAGCACGATGTCGACGGCGTCGTTCTCGTCGACCTCGACGGAGATCTCCGCGCCGAGGACGTCCTCCGTGCCGGTGGCGTGCATGTCCTTGATCTCGTTCTTGTGGCTCCCGGGAACCAGCCGCACGCAGCCGTTCTCCGGCGTCGACTCGTCGATCGCGAGCCACAGCGTGACGACCTCCATGGGCTCGAGCGGCCAGAAGGCCGCGTCCTGGTGCCAGCGGACCTCCTTGCCCGTGAACGGCGGCTTCACCAGGTAGTGCGAGGCGAACAGACCGATGTCGGGCCCGAGGAACAGTTCGGCGATGTCGACCAGGCGGTCGTCGCTGACGAGACGCACCCAGAACGGATCGTCGGTGACGAGGTCCTGAGCGAGCATCTCCGGGGTGCGCTCCGGGTTGTGCTCGAGCAGCCAGGCGATGTGCCCGCTCACCTCCTCGATGAGGTCGCGGTCGAGCACGTTCCGGAAGATCGCGTACCCGTCACGGTCGTAGGTGGCGAGCATCGCTGCCCGCTCAGGGGTCGTCGTGGTGTTCATGTCCTGGTCCTCTCCGCGGCCAAGGTTTGTCGATGACCATCACCCTGACAGCATCGGATCGGCGCCGCGCCTACCTGAGCGCCGAATACTTGTAATCTGTTGATGTGCAGCTGGAGGTCGTCCGACTCGGAACACTGCTCGACGGCGCGCCGTTCTACGCGAACTCGATCGTGTTGCGGAAGCACGCCCCGCACCGGCACCACGACTACGTCGAGGTCATGGCGATCACCGCCGGGGAGGGCGAGCACGCGATCATCTCCGGCGGACGTGTGGTGGAGCGCAGTCCGATGACTCCCGGGCAGCTCTACCTGTTCCGGCCCCGCGACGTGCACAGCTTCGAGGCCACGACGGAGTCCGGTCTCGGCCTCATCAACGTCGCCATGCCCGTGTCGGTCTGGCAGCGGTTCGCGAGCCTCACCGGTCTCGATCCGTCCTGGTCGCACTCGTCGAGGCCACCGATGGTGACGTTCGAACCGGGGAGTCCGCTCGTCATGGGGCCGCTCGAATCGGCCGTCGAGCGCTTCCACAGCGGCCAGGCGAGCATGCTCGATCTGCTGCGGTTCTGGGGCGACATCATCCCGTTGCTGCTTCCGGCCCCGCAGCAGGATCAGCCCGGGTTCGGGGCGCCGGCCTGGCTGCTCGACGGCGTCGACGCGATGCTGGAGGAGGAGAACCTGCGCGAGGGCGTCCCACGCCTGCTCCAACTGGCACACGTCAGCCCCGCTCACCTGTCCCGGGTCACGCGGCAGTACTTCGGGATGACGCCGACCGACCTCGTGGCGAACCTCCGCATCCGGCACGCGACGATGCTGCTCAGCACCAGCCTGGACAGCGTGAGCAGGATCGCCGAGCGGTGCGGCTTCTCGAGCCCGTCGTACTTCAGCAACTGCTTCCGGCAAGCGACGCTCATGTCGCCGCGCGAGTACCGGAGCAGACTGCTCGGAGGCTACTTCGGCACACCGCGTCAGCCTCCGCCGGAGCTCACCGGCGGAAGATGACGGGGCAGACGTCTTCGCGGTCCAGGTGGGCGACGAGGGCAGACGCACGATCCACCGGCACCGACCGCTCGGTGCGCAGATGCACCGCAAGGCTGAGCCGCGGCGACGACGACACGTTCTGGTGGCTGCCGTGCACCAGCCAGCGATGGTGGAAACTGACGCCTCCCGCGGGAAGGACGTCGGCGACCTCGCTCCATTCGTCTCCGGACGGTACGGCGACGGCCGCCTTGATCGCCTCCTGGTCCTGGTTGAAGAAGTCGCCGTCCACCTCACCCCACCGGTGCGATCCGGGGACGAACCGCACGGGCCCGCTTGCGGCCGTCACGTCGCTGAGTGCCAGCCACGCCGTGAACAGCCCGTCACCCGTACCCCACGTCGACTGCCAGTAGGGGTGGTCCTGGTGCCAGCCGATGTTGGTGTCGTTCGTGCGACCCGGTGTCGGTGGCTTGTAGAGACCCTGGACCTGCCAGACCTGCACCAGGTTGGCGCCGGTCACGTCGGCGGCGAGGCGCCCGAGGCCGGAGCGGGTGAGCGCCTCGACGAGCCTCTGGTCCGCGAGTTGCGGCATGTCGATCTTCGCCAGCCGGTGCGGGTCGTCGCCCGGGCGCCAGCTCGACACCACCGGCGAGACGCCGGTCGCGTAATGACCGTTGCGAACATCGGCGAGCGCCCGGGCCGCGTGCGCCAGCAGCTCCGGCTCCAGCACCGGCTGGTCGTGGATGTAGAAGCCGTCGGCCTGGAACTGCTCGTACGGGGTTCTGGTCGCCGCGCTCATGGTGGCCCTCCGCGTGGACATTTGCTCACTGGCTGAGCGTTGGTGCACCATTGAAGTTGCCCGCCCTGGCACTGTCAAGGGCAGCTTCGGCGCGGAAGGACGGACGACATGACGGACCGAGCGGTGTTGCGCGACGAGACGATCCTGCGGCTGGGCGGGAACGGCGACAACTGGCACCTGACGTGGTGCGCCGACGACACCCAGGTGACGGCGTTGTGCGACGGCGCGGGGTGGCGGGAGAACCGGGAGACCTTCCACAACGCGCGGCTCTGGCGGGTGATCGGAGACCCATACGACGCGCGATTCGAGGACGTCCCCGGATATCCGGCGCTGACCGACGACTGGACGGTGCCGCCCCCGCCGCGGGCCCGGTACTACGGGTTCGGCACGCTCGCGGTCGACGGGCAGCTCTACCAGTACCTGAGCACGTTCAACACGCCGATGATGACCGGCCCGGACACGTTCGCCGACGACCTGCGCTTCGTCGGGGCGAAGCTGATCCACTCGCCGGACGGCGGCGCCACCTGGCGCGATCAGGACGGCACGACGCCGGTGCGCTGGCCGGCCTACGCCGAGCGGTCCCGGGACTCGATGGTGTTCTTCGAGGAGGACCAGGACGCGTTCTCGCTGCTGTCCGTCGTGCAGATGGGCCGCGACTACCGCGCGAACACCGACGGCCACGTGTACGTCTACGCGCCCAACGGCAGCACCGACGGCACGATGAACGAGCTCGTGCTGTTCCGCGTCCCGAAGGACCGGATCCTCGACCGCGGCGCCTACCGCTACTACGCGGGCAGCGCGCCGAACAGCGGTGCACGGTGGTCCCCCGCCATCGACGACCGCGCCGTCGTGCACACCTTCCCCCGCGGCTGGGTCAACACCGACGTCCACCCCTACGCCTGGCACCCGTCCATCACCTACAACGAGCCGCTGGGCGTCTACCTCATGGCCAACTGGGGCATGGGCACGACGCCCGCGGGCCTCTGGTTCGGCCGGCCGAGCTACCTCGGCCTCTACACGTCATCCACCCCCTGGGGCCCGTGGACGCAGATCCACGAGGACACCGCCTGGACCCCCGGCGGCGACGCGGCCGCCCGCTGCTACCAGCCGCAGATCGCGCCCAAGTGGATCTCCCCGGACGGCGCCTCGTTCTGGCTGGTCTGGACCGACTTCCAGTCCACCCGCACCGAGGAGGAGGCGAAGCGGGAACAGCGCCGCCTGGACGACGACGGCGCCGGCATGGCCGCCCGCATCGACAGCATGGTCGCGACGATGCCGTACTACTCCTTCAACGCCCAGCGCGTCGACCTGCGCTAGATGACGCGGTCGTTGCCGCCGTCGACGGGGACCTGAGCGCCGGTCGTCTTCGCGAACGCCGGGCCGGCCAGCGCCAGGCACATCTCCGCGACGTCGGCGCTGCTCACCTCGGTCTTGAGCAGGTTGCGCCGCTTGTACTCGTCGACGGTGAGGCCGTAGTGCGCGGCCCGCGACGCCAGGACGTCGTCGCTCCAGAGGCCGGTGTCGAAGACGGCGTCGGGGTGGACGACGTTGACCCGGATGCCGTCGCCCGCCCACTCCAGCGCGATGACCCGGGCCAGCTGGGTGAGCGCGGCCTTGGACGCCGAGTACGCGGCCACCCCTTGCCCGGGCGCGGCGACGTTCTTCGAGCCGACGACGATCACCCGCCCGCCGCCCGGCGCCAGTCGCAGCATCGGGTACGCCTCGCGCAGCAGGGTCACCGCCGAGTCGGCGTTGACGCCCATGACGCGCCGCCAGTACTCCAGGCTCAGCCCACTCACCGGGACCGCCGGCGGGAACACCCCGGCGTTGAGTATGACGACGTCGATCCCGCCGTAGGCGCGTACGGCCGCGTCGACGGCGGCGGCCAGGTCGTCCTCCCGGGTCACGTCGCAGCGCACGCCGAGGAACGCGGCGCCGCCGAACGCCTCGGTCACGGCGGCGTCGATGTCCAGCCCGACCACGGCCGCGCCCTGGTCGAGGAAGCGGGCCGCGCAGGTCCGGCCGATGCCGCTGGCCGCGCCGGTGACCAGCGCGATCTGCCCCTCCAGCGGCGGCCGCGCCCCGGCGCGGCGCAGCTTCGCCTGCTCGAGGTCCCAGTACTCGACGTCGAAGAGGTCCTGCGGGCTGAGCGTACGGTAGCCGCCGAGCGACTCCGCCCGGCCGATGATGTCGATCGTGTGGCGGTAGATGTCCTCGGCCACCCGTGCGTCGGCGGCGGTCCGGCCGGCGCAGGACATGCCGAGCTCGGGGTCGAGGACGACACGCGGGGCCGGGTCGAGCATCGTCACCTCGGCGCGGCCCCGGGCCCGGCCCTGCTCGACGTAGCGCGCGTACGCGTCGCGGTAGGCCGCGACGTCCCGGCCGAGCTGCGGTGTCGGCTTGGTTCGCAGCACATGGTCCGGGGTGGCCGGCCCCTGCTGGGAGATCGTCGCCACGTCGGGATGCTGCGCGAACGCGAGCGCTGCCGCGTCGTCGTGGGTACTCATGATCATGGGCTGCCCGGCGGCGGCGCAGATGTCCGCACGGAGGCGCGCCGTCGCGACGCGACGATCGGCGGACGACGAACGAGCGGGCCGCAGCGCCGGCGGCGACACGTGCCGCTCGACCACCCGCTCGGCCGTGGCGACCAGGTCGATCATCCGCTCGTAGGACTCCCGGGCGGTGTCGCCGAAGGTGAACACGCCGTGGTTGAGCAGGATCATCCCCATGGTCCGTGGGCCGGCCTCCTTCGGGAACCGCTCGGCGCAGAGCCGGGCCAGCTCGAAGCCCGGCATGACGTACGGGATGACGACGACGGAGTCGCCGTACACCTCGCGCACCAGTTCCTCGCCGCGCGCTGTGTTGGTCAGCGTGACGACGGCGTCGGCGTGCGTGTGGTCGACGAACCGGTACGGCAGGATCGCGTGCGTGATCGCCTCGACGGACGGCATCGGCGCCGCCGCGTCGAGCCGGAAGTCCGCGAGCGCCCGCGCCATGTCGACGTCGCTGAGCCGGTCCAGCCGGCTCAGTTCCAGCAGCGACGCGAGCCGCACCGGCGCGAAACCCTCCCGCTCGATCGAGGCCAGGTCCCAGCCGCTGCCCTTGACGAACAGCGCCTCCTCGGCCGCGCCGACGACCGGCCGCACGACCGACTTGACCGACGTGTTCCCGCCACCGTGCAGAACCAGCGACGGGTCCTGGCCGAGCAGGCGTGAGCTGTAGGCGCGCAGCCTGAGGTCGTCGCCCGCGAAGGCGGCGGCGTCATCGTCGTTCCAGCGGCTGGAGATCATCGGGTTCCGCCCATCGGGTCGGTGGCGAAGTGCGTCCGGAGCGTCGTGAGGAACCGCGCGGCGTCGACGCCGTCGACGGTGCGGTGGTCGCAGGTCAGGCACACGGTGAGCTGCGGCACGATGGCGAAGCCGCCGCCGGTGGCGACCACCTGGTCCCGGACGGACGCGACGGCCAGGATCGCGGTCTGGCTCGGGTCGACGATGGCCTGGAAGCTGTCGACGTCGTGCATCCCGAGGTTGCTGACGGTGATGGCGGCGGGCCGCTGGTCGTCCTTGCCCAGCGCCGCCGCACGGGCCCGGCTCGCGGCGGCGGCGACCGTCTCGACCAGCGCCGGCACCGGCGTCGCGTCTGGCTCGGGGATCGTGACGACGTGCAGCGACTCGTCGCCGGCGACGGCGAGGCCGACGTCGGGCGACGTCAGCACGTTGTAGCGAGGCCCGTCGTCGGACCAGACCCGCAGCATCCGCGGATGTTCGCGCAGCGCCCGGGCGAGGGCGCGCAGCAGCAGATGGGTGTACGTCAGCGTGCCGCCGTCGCCCGCCCCATACGCGCCGATCGCCTGCCGCGCCGCCCGGGCGTCCAGCCGCGCGGTGACGCTGAACTGCGGGATGGTCTGCACGGACTGGGTGAGCCGGCGCGCGATCGCCCGCCGGATCGGCGACATCTCCTGGCCGGCGTCGGCGGGCTCGGTTGCGACGGGCGCGGCGGGCTCCGCGGGCGCCGCGCGTTCCACGTCACCCCGCTCGACCCGGCCACCCGGCCCGGTGCCCGCCACCCCGGCCAGGTCGACGCCCAGCTCGGCGGCCAGCTTCCGCACCGCGGGCAGCGCCTGCACCCGGCCCGGCGGCTGCGGTGACGGCGCCGCGTCGCCCGGCGACCCGACGTAAGCGAGCAGCGCGCCGGAGGCCAGCCGGTCCCCCGGTTGCGCGACGATCCGCAGCACGACGCCCTCTTCCGCCGACTCCACCTCGACCTGCGACTTGTCGGTCTCGACGCACAGCAGCGGCTCGGCGATCTCGACGGGATCGCCCTCGGACTTGTACCACTCCAGGATCGTCATCTCGTCGGAGGTCTGCCCCAGGTTCGGCAGCCGGATCTCAATGGCCATGAACGCGCGCCCTCACAGTTCGCACAGCGATCGGATCTCGGCAGCGATGCGTTCCGTGCTGGGCACGACCGCCTGCTCCAGCACGGGAGCGACCGGCAGCGGGACGTCGTGGGCGGCCACCCGCCGGATCGGCGCCGCCAGCGAGAACAGCCGTTCCTCGGCCGTCCGGGCGGCCAGCTCGGCACCCCAGCCGCCGGTGAGGGTGTCCTCGTGGGCGATGAGCAGGCGGCCGGTCTTGTCGACGGAGGCGAAGATCGTCTCGGTGTCCATCGGGAGCAGCGAGACTGGGTCGATCACCTCGCACTCGATGCCCTCGGCCGCGAGCTGATCCGCCGCGGCCAGGCACCGGTACAGCGTCAGGTGGGTCGCGACGACGGTCACCGCGGTCCCGGGCCGCTTCACCACGGCCCGGCCGATCGGGAACAGGTACTCCTCCTCCGGCACGTGTGCGGTGAGGTCCATGCCGCCGGCCTGCTCGCGGCCCTTGCTGCCGTAGAGCAGCTTGTGCTCGAAGACCAGCACCGGGTCGTCGTCGCGCACGGCGCTCTTGAGGATCCCCTTGGCGTGGTAAGCGTCGGATGGGCAGACCACCTTGAGCCCGGGCACGTGGGTGAAGAAGCTCTCCGGGCACTGCCCGTGCTGGGCGCCCCGGTTCGACGTGCCGACCGGGCAGCGCATGACCAGCGGCACCGAGAGCCGGCCGCCGGACATGTAGCGCAGCTTCGCGGCCTGGTTGACCAGCTCGTCCATGCACTCGAAGAGGAAGTCGGCGTACTGCATGTCCGGGATCGGGCGCATGCCCATGAGCGCGGCGCCGACGGCGGCCCCGGCGATCGCCTTCTCACTGATCGGAGTGTCGATGATCCGGTCGCGGCCGAACCGCTCCGGCAGACCGAGGTAGACGCCGAACGCGCCGCCGAAGCCGCCGGGGATGCCGACGTCCTCGCCGATCAGGAAGACCCGGTCGTCGCGCTCCATCTCCTCGGCGATGGCTTCCCGGATCGCCTCGGCGATGGTGAGCCGGCGCTCCGGGCCGGACGGCCCTGGCTCCAGCGTGGCGGCCTGCCCAGCGGGGGTGGTCATCGGGGTGCTCCGATCGTGATCGGGGTGGCGTACGCGTCGGTCAGCGCCTCGGCGGCGTCGGGAGCCGGGGAGTTCCTCGCATACTCGACCGCGTCGTCGAGCTCGCCGGTCACGTCGGCGACGATCGCGGCCAGCGCCGCGTCGTCGGCGATCCCGGCCGTGGTCAGCGCGAGCCCGAGCCGGTCGATCGGGTCACGCTCCTTCCACTCCTTCTCCTCGTCGCGGCTGCGGTAGCCGCGTGCGTCGCCGCGGCTGTGGCCGGCGAAGCGGTAGGTCTTCGCCTCGATCAGCGTCGGCCCGCCGCCCGTGGCCGCCCGGGCCCGCGCCGTCTCGACCGCCGCACGGACGGCGACGACGTCCATGCCGTCGACGATCTGGGCGGGGACGCCGTAGCCGGCGGCCCGGTCGGCGACGTCGGTGACCAGGCTGGTCAGGTGGAACGGCGTCGACGCGCCGTAGATGTTGTTCTCGCAGACGAACACGATCGGCAGCTTCTGCACGGCGGCGAAGTTGAGGCCCTCGTGGAACGCGCCCTCGTTGGTCGCGCCCTCGCCGAAGAAGCAGGCCGCGACCTGCCCGGTCGCCCGGAGCTTGAACGCGAGCCCGAGACCGGTCACGACGCTGTTGCCCCCGGCCACGATCGCGATCGCCGGAACCATCCCGGCGTCCGGATCGCCGAGGTGCATGGAGCCGCCCTTGCCGCCGCAGCAGCCGGTGGCCTTGCCGTACAGCTCGGCCATCGCGCCGCGCATGGTGACGCCCTTGGCGAGCGCGTGCCCGTGCGGCCGGTGCGTCGAGGTGATCCAGTCGTCCGGGCCCAGCGCGTCGCAGGTCCCGACCGCGACCGCCTCCTGGCCCTGGTACTGGTGCAGCGTGCCCGGCAGCTCACCGCGCAGGAACAGCTGGTAGACGCGGTCCTCGAAGCGGCGGATCCGGACGAGTCCCCGGTACAGCCGCAGCGCCTGCTCGGCGGGGAGGCCGCCGAGGTCGACCGGCCGGGTCACGACGCCACCGCCGTGGTGACCTGCTCGGCGCGACCTGAGGCGCCGTAGAGCCGCAGGAAAGAACGGACGGTCTCGGTCACCGCGCGCTTGCCTGCGACCAGCAGGTCGGTGTCCTTGTGCGACCCGACGAGGTCGTGCACCGACTCGGCACCGGTCCACGACCTGGTCCGGTCGACGACGGCGTCCAGGAACCGGCGCTTGAGCCGGGTGCCGACGTTGAACTTCGTCGCGCCCGCGGCGATCGCCGCAGCGACCGAGGCGTCCGGGAACCCGGTGCCGCCGTGGATCGCCAGCGGCGTCGGCACCGCGGACCGGATGGCCTGCAGCCGGTCCAGGTCGACGTCCGCGCTGCCGGAGGTGAGCAGGTGGACGTTGCCCACCGATACCGCCAGGCAGTCGACACCGGTGGTCGCGACGAACGCCGCGGCCTCGTCCGGGTCGGTGAGGCTGGCGTGGCTGCCGTCGATGCCGCCGTGGTACGCGTCGGGCAGACTGCCCAGCTCGGCCTCGACGGCCACCTCTGCCGCGTGCGCGGCGGCGACCAGCCTGGTGATGGCCGTCGTGGCCTGCTCCACTGGCCAGCGATGGCTGTCGATCATGACGGCGGTGAACCCGGCGTCGACGCCGGCCAGCGCCTGGTCCAGCGTGTGCGTCTCGTTGAGCAGGAACGCGGCCGTCACGTTCCGGCGCTCCAGCAGCGCCCGTCCGGTGGCGGCCAGCATCTCGATCCCGCCGGTGTCCAGCCAGGTGTCGGCGAGCATCGTGGCGCCGAAGCCGACGATGACCGGGGCGTCCTCCGCCTCGGCGGCGTCCAGGACCGCCTCGAAGGAGTAGCTGTCCCAGCTCTCGAAGTAGCCCAGCGCGTAACCACGAGCCCGCGCGTCGGCGAGCAGTGTGGGCAGCGGCACGAGTGGCATGTGATCTCCCTACGCGTCAGTGGCGGGTGTGTCCGGCCACGAGTTCGGTCCCGTGGAGCGCGGCGAGCGCCTCGTCCCGGGTGGCGATGGTGGTGTGGCAGCCCAGCCCGCGGCAGGCGGAGGCACCCACCGCGGCGGCGAAGCGCACCTGCCGTTCGGCATCCCAGCCCGCGAGCATCCCGGCGACCAGCCCGGCGGTGAACGCGTCGCCGGAGCCGGATGCGTCTACCACGTCGACGGCGGGCGGCCGGACCTGGAACGAGCCGCGGGCGTTGGCGAACAGCGCGCCGGCCGCGCCGCGGGTGATGACCAACGAGGCGCAGCCCCAGCCGAGCAGCACCTCGGCCTGCCGGGCCGGCGCGTCCTCGCCGGTGAGCGCGGCCGCCTCGTCCTGGTTGGGCAGGAAGCAGTCGACGTGCGGCAGCACGGGCCGCAGGTCGCGGGCGGGGTCCGCGGCGCCGCTCGGCACGACGACGTCGAGGATCGTGCGGACGCCCGCGGCGCGCGCCGTGGCGAACAGCTCGGCCAGCTCCGGCGAGCGCACGCCCGGCAGTGCGAGGAAGCCGCCCACGACGAGCGCGCGTGCGCCTCCGGCCGCGGCGGCGATGTCAGCGACGGACAGCTCCGCGTTCGCGCCCGCGGTGTGGACGTAGCGGCGGTCCTCGCCGGTCACCGGCAGGATCACCGTCTGGGAGGTGGCCAGCCGCGACGAGGCCGCCACCCGCGTGACGTCCACGCCGCGCGCCGCGAGGTCGGCGCGCAGCCAGTCCCCCAGCCGGTCGGCGCCCGCCGTCGCCACGAGCGCGACCGGCACGTCCAGCCGGGCCAGGGTCGCCGCGGTGTTGGCCGCGCAGCCACCGGCGCCGAGCAGGAAGTCGTCCGTCGCCAGCAGCTCGCCGGGGACCGGCAGCCGCGGGAGCGGCGGGACGAACGTGTCGGCGACGATCAGCCCTGCGCAGACGACGGCCGGACGACGGCCGGCGGGATCGCTGCCGATCATCCACACTCCCTATCTTCTGCTCAGTTGTTGAGCGTATGCTCAACGTACGGTCGCCGCAGACAGTCCGTCAAGGGCCCGGCGGACGCGGCTACGATTGGGCCCAGCCCAGACCCTCGGAGATGACTCCCGTGACCGAATCGCCGCCCGACGCGCTGACGCCGTCCGTGGAGCTGCTGACCCGCGTCGCGTCGCTCTACCACCTGGAGGGGATGACCCAAGAGGAGATCGCCGCGAAGCTGGGGCTGTCCCGGCCCAAGGTGGGACGGCTGCTCAAGCAGGCGCGCGACATCGGCATCGTCGAGATCACCGTCCACGTGCACCCCTCGCTGGCGATGCCGCTGGAGAGCGAGCTGAGCGCGCGGTTCGGCCTGCGCGTCATCGTCGCCGGAGACCAGCCCGACGAGACCGCACAGCGCGCGCAGGTGGGCAAGGCGGCCGCGACTGCGCTCGATCGTCTGCTCATCGACGGCGCAACCGTCACGGTCGGCATGGGCCGCAACGTCAAGGCGGTCAGCGAGCAGGCCGCCGGGCTACGTCAGCGCCCCTGCACCGTGATCAGCGGCATCGGCGGATCGGCGCAGGTCGGCGACGGCCTGAACTCCAACGACATCGCCACCCGGCTCGCCGACGCCCTCGGCGGCCGGTTCGAGGGCGTCTACGCCCCCGCGTACGTCGAGAGCACACAACTGCGCGACACGTTCCTGGGCCATGCCGACATCGGCCGCACGCTGTCGCGGGCGAGCCACGCCGACATCGCCGTCGTCGGTATCGGTGACGCCGTCCCCGACTCCCTCGTCGTGCGCCTCGGCTGCATCTCGGCCGAAGAGATGGCCCGGCTGCGCGAGGACGGCGCGGTCGGCGACATCCTGGGCCACTTCGTCAACGCCGAGGGCGCCCCCATCGCCGAGTGGATCGAGCAGCGCGTCGTCGGACTCACCCGCGATGACCTGCGCAAGATCCCGCAGGTCATCGCGGTCGCGTCGGAGGCGACCAAGGCGCCGGCCATCCTCGGAGCGGTGCGCTCCGGGCTGATCGGCACCCTGGTCATCTCCGTCACCACGGCGCGCGGCCTGCTCGCCGCCGCCCAGGCGCACACCCCCTAAGACCAGGCGGCGCCGCCCTGGTAGCACATGGTGCCGCCGCTCCAGTCACCGTCACCGGCGACGATCCGGTTCCGGTTGGAATGCGAGAGCCACGTCCCGTCGTTGGCCCTGGCCTCCTCCTTGACCCGGCCCAGCCCGGTCACGTAGAAGTAGCGCTCCCAGTGCCCGCTCTGCTGCTCCTCGACGACCAGCACGTCGGTGCGGACTCCGACGTCGCCGCCGAAGTCGAACGAGTCCGCGACGAAGGCGGACACCCGGGTGCTGACCGAGCCCTGCCGGGTCTGGGCGCAGGCGGGCGTCGAGTTGGGGTTCAGCGCGATCCAGTCGAACGTCTGCCAGTCGTGCACCAGGAACGCGCCCGGCGTCGGTGCGACGTCGTGGCTGACCGAGGCCCCGGACAGCACCGGGAGGCTCATGATCATCCCCACGGCCTGCGGCGGGTAGTCGGCGGTGCTGGGCGCGCCGCAGGACGTGCCGGGGTTGGCGAAGCAGCGCAGCCCGCCCGCGGACGCGTCGTGGTTGCGGACGACGCCGACCAGCAGCGGCTGGTTGGCGTCGCGGGCGATCCAGTCGGTGATGCCGTGGGAGTAGCTGATCATGAACTCGTCGCCCGCGGCCGAGCCGCCCACCCAGCGGCCGTCCATGCACAGTCCGGAGCTGCCGAACTCCCCGGGCGTCTCGCAGAGCCGGTTCCCCGGCGCGGTCTGGGTGATGTAGTCGCGCACATCGACGGTGAGAACCGCCGGCGCGCCGCTCGATGACACACCGGAGGCCAGGAGCAGCGGCACGGCCGCCGCGAGGGCGAGCAGAGATCTGTGACTGGAGGACATGGTCATTCCCTTCGTGGGTGTCAGAGAAGGCTTGCCATGAGCGAGATCTCGCGTTGCTGGACCGCGGTCATCCGGGTGAAGAGCGGGTGGTCGTTCCAGGAGTAGGCGCCTGGCAGCCCTCCGCCGCTCATCGACTGCAGCATCGCCGGAATCACCGCGCTCAGCTGCCGCAGGTCGCGTGCCTCGACGCCGTCCAGCTCGTACCAGCCCCAGGAGAAGTCCCAGAGGGTGGAGGTCCCCTTGCCCTGGATGAAGTTCAGCCCGTTGAACTCCGGGTACATGATCGGCACGATGCCGTGCCGCGCAGCCCGGGCCGCGAGCTCCTCCCAGTCCGTGTCACCGGAGCTGTAGAGCGGCGCGATCCAGTCCAGGCCCGTCGTCTCGGCGTCGGCACAGTACTGCTCGATCTGGCCGCACCGCGCCGCCAGCCAGTTGCTCGAGGCGAGACCGTAGTAGTTCGGGTCCGACGTGCCTTCCAGGCCGAAGTTGGCGAAGTAGACCACACCGACCTTGGCCTCCGGGCGCAGCTGCTTGATCGCGCCGGAGACCGCGCCCAGCTGCCTGGCCAGCAACAGCGAACGAAAGGCGTCGTGATCGCTCAGCGCCGCCGAGCCCTCCTCCCAGCCGGCCGGGTAGTCCTGTGGCTCGACGTTGCTGAGCTGCGGGTCGATCTCCTCGATGGCCGCATGGCTCGCGCCCCAGGCCTGGTTGACCGCCGCCAGGCTGCCGTGCCGCTCGATGAGCCACTCCCGGAACGCCGCGTTGTCCTCCGGGCTGTACCCCGCCAGGCGGCGCGTCCAGACTCCGGTGCTGGCCTCCTCCCCGATGCCCACCGGGACCGACCCCGAGCTCGTCCTGTAGAAGAGGTCGCCCCAGCTCTCCTCGAGCTGCCGATACCACTCGGCCATCGCGTCGCCGAGACGCAGGTCGAGCGGGTCGACGTACCCGGCGGCGGCGCCGTCGCCTCCCAGGGTCAGCTCGATCCCGGTGCGGGCGGTCAGCGCCGGGCCCTGGTTCGTGAAGTAGAGGGACGGAATCACCTTGATGCCGACCTCCCGCGCCAGCTCGAGGCAGCGGATCGTCGGCGTCGTGTCGGCGGGCACGAACTGCGGGAACAGCTGGAGCCAGACGGCCGAGTATCCGAGCTCCTTCATGGTCCGCAGGTCGTCGCGGATCTGCTGGTCCGGGTCGCCGGCGAACCGGACGGCGCGGTAGGGGTAGTACCACGCCAGCAGCGGCACGTCGCCGGCCGCCGGGCCATAGTCGGCGGCGGCCGAGCGGAGGACGCGGCGTTTCGCTTGCAGGACGTCCCGCCGCAGCCTGCTCGTGGAGACCGACACGGCCCGCTTGACCGTCACCACTCCGTCGGGGGTCGAGAGCTTGGCCGTGACCTGGGTGTCCCAGGCCGGCACCTGCACTGCGAGCACGCCGCGGTAGACCTGCTCGTTCTCGAGCACCTGGTAGGCGGCCAGGAACTCCTCATAGTGGTCCAGGATCTGCGGGACCCGCGGCGGCGCGTCCCCGCCCACGGTCGTGTTGCCCGGCCACTCCGGATCGGAGTCGACGGGCGCCGGTTCCGTCGGCGCGGGCGGATCCGTCGGCTGGGGTTCCGCCGTGACCTCGATGGTCTTCCGCGCCGACGTGTTCGGATACCACGCGACGCCGTCGCGCACGATGGCCGCGGCGAACACGTGGTCCCCCGGCGTCGGCGGCGCCGTGATCGTGAAGTCGAACGTCACCTCCTGCCCGGGCGCGATCGCGTCGTCCGGGTCGAGGAAGACGCGCTGGGAGTCGGGGCCGTTGGAGTAGCCGCCGTTGAGATCGGACCAGGCGAAGGCGTTGGCGCCCTCGCTCCCGAGGCGATCCAACGCGGCGAGCGTCCAGGTCTGCGTGCTCAGGTTCTTGTAGGTCAGCGAGATCTGCATCGACTGGCCGGTCTGCAGCTTGTCCGGCAGGCTCATCGACTGCAGCGACGACGCGCCCGGCACGACGGTCACCGGAACGTCGAGGCTGGCGAAGACCATGCCCGGGTCGAAGTGGTTGAGCGACGCGTCGTTGTGCAGGTTGAGCGTGAACCTCAGCGTGTACTCCCCCGGGCTCATCGGCGCGTA
This sequence comes from Jiangella sp. DSM 45060, assembly GCF_900105175.1. Lineage (NCBI taxonomy): Bacteria > Bacillati > Actinomycetota > Actinomycetes > Jiangellales > Jiangellaceae > Jiangella > Jiangella sp. DSM 45060. The sequence goes on from NZ_LT629771.1 coordinate 4,656,107, forward strand.
CACCACGCTCAGGTCGAATTCGCCGGACGGCGCCACGTCCTGCGCCAGCACCTGCATCGTCTCGGTGCCGACGTCGATGGTCGTCCCGTTGCTGTCGAGCACGACGAGCCGGGCGCTCACCATGCCGAGCCCGAGCGCCTTCCAGATGGTGTCGCCCGTGTTCGTCACTCGGACGTGGTGGCGCCGGAACGTGTTGTCGAATCTGGAGGTGAGGACCAGCGGACCGAACGGACCGATCTCGCCGGCGCCGGACTGGCCGCCGAGGTACTCGATGCTCGCCGTCATGTTCCCGGGGGCGAGGGAGTCGAAGAACGTCTCGTCGCCCGACTCGAACGCGTTCGCGCTGACGGTCACCGGCGCGTGTCCGCGGGGCGCCCGGACGACGTACTCGATCTCGAGTTGTTCGTACGCGTCGTCCCGCTCGGGGATCCGGAACTCTGCCGTGTACTTCCCGACCGACACGGTCTCGGCAGCGCGCCTGCCGCCGGCCGCCGCATGTCCCTCGGCGAGCACGGCGGCCGGTGCCGCCATGGCTCCGGCTTGAATCAGACGACGACGGCTGATGGGCCTCATGACTGTCCTCCAGAGGTGGGATGAACGTGGTGTGGCGTGCGGCTGGCTTCGCCGCCGAAGCAGATCGTCCGTACCTGGTGCGCGTGCAGGTCGATGTCGACGACACCGTCGGCGTCCAGGCTCAGCGGCTCGAGGACGTCCTCGGTCGCCGTGGCTGCGGCCGCCCACAACGGCGCGGTCGCGCCGGCCATGGCCGGGTGTCGCAGCCGTACTCGCGCCGGCCGACCGGCGATCTCCTGCACTCGCGCGGTGACCCGAGCGCCGGTGCGGCCGGCGAGCAGGCTCACCACGACGTTGTCCGGGACGTCGACCTCGGCCAGGTGTCCGGACATCGGCAGGCTGCGCGGTTCGTCGTCGCACCGGTCGGTGTGCAGCAGATCGCTGACCAGTGCCGGGGCGCGCAGACCGCGACCGAGCCGTCCGGCTGCCGCGGCGTCGTATCGCTCCATCGGCTGGAACGCGTATCGCAGGCTGACGTGGCCACCCTGCTGCGCGGGCGTGTTCGTCCACCAGTAGTTGTTCATCACCCACGACAGCAGGGTCCCGTCGGCGGCGCGGAAGCTCCGCGGCCACCTGGCTCGGACGATGCCGGAGCAGGTGAACAGCGGCGCGTCGGCGGACGACCAGGCGACGGTCAGCGCGTCGGAGCTGACTGTGACGGCGTTCTGGATGGTCAGCCATTCGTTGCAGGCGCCGGCCTGGTGATCCGTGGCGGGGTCGACCCAGCCCTGTTGCCGGTCGTAGTGGACGGTGGGTTCGGTCAGCGCGAACGGGAACGCGACATAGACGGACTCCTTGGCCAGTGTGGGTTCCTTGTCGAGGCTGACCCGCACGTCGACGCGGTCGGTGTCGTCGTGCAGTTCCACCTCGACATCGACGTGCGGCAGGGTGGGCGCCGATCCGCAGGACGTGATCACCCAGCCCCATGGGGTCCGCCGGATCGCCCCCGTCCGCATGGCGGCCGGTCGGGTCGTCAGGTCCGGCAGCGGAAGTGTCGGGTCGTAGTCGTAGCTGCTGCTGATCTCGTCGGCGTCGAGACCCCGACGCTCGGCGCTCCCGCCACCGGTCACGTACAACACCTGACCGAGCGACCACTCCTTGTCCTCAGCCAGCAGTTCCGCACCGAGCGCTCGATGGTAGAGGCTGGTCACGGCGCCCGACCGCGGATCGAGGCGCACCAGATAGTGCGGGGTGTCCAGCGTTCCGGGAACGTCTTCGACCCGTCGCGGCGCGGCGCCGCTCACGCGTCGAAGCGGCAGCAGCCGGTACCCGAACGGCAGCAGCTCCGGCACCTTCACGCGCACCCGCCGCAGGCCGTCCACGGCATCGCCCGGCTGGTCGAGTTCGAGGACTCGCCCCGCATCGTCGACGACCTCCTGGTCCTCCTCGATCTCCAGGTCGACGATGACGTCACGCGCCCAGCTCACGGCGTTCACGACCAGCACCGACGGCACCGCGTCGGTCGTGATCTGCTCGGCGAGCTGACTCAGCGCCCGCCGCATCTCGTCGGTCGCCACCCGGTGCCCGCGTCCGATCCGTGCCACCTTCCAGTCCAGCTGGTCGTGGCTGTGGTGGGAGTGCGGACGCGAGGTCGCGTGCGCCGACGTCCATGTGTGTTCCGAACCGACCAGCACGCATTCCCATGCCTCGTCGAGCGCGACGAGGTCGGGAACGAGACCGTCGCCGCCGGCGGCGGCCAGCGTGGCGACAGCCTCGACCATGGGCAGCAGGGCCTGGGTCCGCCGGAGGACGGCCATCGCTCGCGCCTGGGTGCCGACGCCGTCCTCCCAGTAGCTGCCACCGTCGCCCTCGACGAGCGGGAGCCGGTCACGGAGCGGCCGGACCGCGTCGAAGTAGTCGGCGACGGTGGAGAACCGGAGCTTGGGCCACTCGTAGTGCGCGTTCCACCGGCCGACGACGTCGGCGTACCCGTGCGACAGATCCTCGTTGTCGGCGTGGGTGCCCACCAGCGGCAGGTCGCTCGGCAGGTAGTCGGGCCGCTCGTAGCGGCGCAGCAGCGCCGGCAGGCCCTGCGCCATGCCGGCCACCGTGGGAGGGTCGGCGCAGACGAAGCGCAGCTGGCTGTAGCAGTCGGCGAAGAAGGCTAGGACGTCGGCGCCGTCGGGTCCGCTCCACCGCACCGGCGACAGCAAGTGCAACGTGTCGCTGTCGGCGTTGCCTCCGCGGGTGTGGTTGGAGATGCCCATGAACGCGTCGATGCCGGCCGCCGCCAGGACCGACGGCAACGCCGACGTGTACGACGGAACGTCGGTCAGGTTGGCGTAGTCGACGGCGATACCGTGCTCGCGGCGCAGGCGGGCGGAGAGGTACAACGCCCGGTACAGATCCTCCAGCCCCGCCACACCTGACAACAGCAGCGCCCAGAACGCGTTGACCGACAACCGTCCCGCCCGCAGCGCGCGCATCGCGTCCTCGGCACGTTGCCCGCCGCGCGAGCGCAGGAACTGCTCGACGACGAACGACCCGTCGATCGAGAACGCGTAGCCGGCGTGGTCGCGCACGATGCCCACGGCCTTGTCGACGTTGCGGCTGTGCAACTCGATCACCTTCGCCTGGGCGTCGGTGTAGCCGATGTCGAGGTGGACGTGCGGCATCAGGTGGACGGTCCACTTGCGGGCCGGCTCGACCTCGGTCGTGACCTTGTGGACGCCGGCGTGGGTGCGCACGGTCACGGCTGCCTGTGCCGGGCCGGTGAACTCCGGGACCCGGCACCGCAGCCGGACGTCGCCGAACTCGCGGCCGGCGACGTCGTGGCGCGACTCGTTCGACCCGATCCGGACGTCGACGGACGCGTCGCGCAGGTCCGGCACGTTCTCGATCAGGACGTCGGCCAGTTCGTCCACGCCGCCGGCCCCGTCGCGGACGTAGAGCGGCAGCATCGTCACCGTGACCCGCGGCTCGGCGGGCGCCGCCGCGGCGCGCAGGGCGAGCCGGTGCCACTGCAGCGTGCTGCCGAACCAGGACGTGAGATCCGGCCGCTGTTGCCGGCGCAACTCCGCGGGATCGGGGCGTTCGGCCGCCACGGTGGTGATGACGAGGCGGTTGTCACCCTCGACGACGCAGCCGGGCGGTAGCCACAGGGCGCGGTCGATCACCCCGGCGGTCGGCGACGGCGGCCACGGCGCGTGCTGCCGGTCGTGCCGCTGTGCGAGCGGGAGCAACAGTCCCCGCCGGCCGTTGACGTCGATCTCGAGATCCGGGCAGGGCCCGCTGCCTTCCTTGCCCTCGACCTCGAGGACGTGCCAGCCGTCGGCCTCGGCCCGCGTCGCCTCGAACCGGATCGTGGCGGACAGCTCCCGGAAGCCGGTCGCCGCGTTGAGCGGGCCTGGATGCAGTCGCGGCCAGTCGACGGCGGGATCGGACGCTCCGACCACGAAGACGGGTTCGGCGGCGGCTGCGTCCTGGAACCAGTCGGCGCTGAACCGCCAGTTGGGCGGCTGTGGTCCGCCGATCTCCCAGAGTTGGTCGCTCATCGTGACGATCTCCCCTGGCCGTCGAGGTCAAGGGTGTGCAGGATGCCCTGCAGGTAGCCGATCGCATGTGCCCTGGCCCGGCTGTTGTAGGCCTCGGGTGAGGTGTCGGCCCAGGTGTCCGGGTCGCCGATCATGGCCGGCACGTGGTCGTCGATGACGAACCCGTCGAAGCCGTTGTCGGCCAGGCGGCGGATCACCTGCGCGGGGTGGTAGTTGCCCTCACCGAGGAAGCACTCCGTGAATGCCGGCACCGTGCCTTGGACGTCACGGAAGTGGACGTAGGCGATCCGGCCGAGCGGACCGAAGAAGTCGATCACCTCGTTGACGCTGCGTTCGCCGTCCATCTCCGAGACGGTGCCCAGGCAGAGGTTGAGGCCCCAGGCCGAGCTGCCGCCGGACAGCTCGTAGGCCCGCTTGAGACCATCGGGACTGGTGAAGACGCGCGCGATCCCGCCGAGTGGCTCGTCGACCGGCGGATCGTCAGGGTGCAGCGCCAGCCGGACGCCGACCTCCTCCGCCACGGGCAGGACCGATTCGAGGAACACCTGGTAGTTCGCCCACACCTGGTCCGGCGAGATCGTCGCGTCGACCCCCGCGGGTGCGAGCTTGTAAGCGGCCAGCGCGTTCCCGGTGGCCGGAACCCGGGCCAGGTCGAACGCGGTGACGAGCGCCCCGCCACGTCCGGCGGCCCGCAGATCGGTACGCCACACGTAGCCCGGCATGAAGTGGTGTCCCAGCACGCCGATGCCGACCGCAGCGAGGTTCCGGACAGTCCGCTGGTAGTTCTCCAGCTGCTCGTCCCGGCCCGGCAGCCCGAACAGGACCTTGTCCCAGTGCCACAGCGGGACGTTCTCCAGGCCTTCGACGACGAGCCCGTACGAGTCGCAATGCCTGACCAAGGCGGCCAGCTCGTCCACGGTCCAATAGCCCGGCGTGCCAGGCAGGTTGGCCGGCGTATGGAACTGCACACCTGTGAGGCCGAGCTGCTGGGCGAAGATCGCCACGCTGTCGTCGAACTCATCGATGTGGCCCAGGGCCAAGCGCAGCGCCATGAGACATCACCTCCCCAGTCGATGTGGGCAGCTCGATTCGGATGGGGCGCTACTTGAGCGCGCCGGCGACCAGGCCTCGCATCAAGCTCCGGTTCATGAAGACGAAGAGCACGAGTGGCGGAAGTGTCGAGATCAACAGGCCGGCGGTGAGCACGACGGCCGAGGACGACTGGGCGAACGACGACTCCAGCAGCGAGACACCGACCGTCAGTGTGCGCCGCTGCGGATCCTGGATGAGGATCAGTGAGAACAGGAGGTCGTTCCACAGCGTCAACGCCGTCAAGGCCGTCAGCGTGGCCATGGCGGGCCGCGCAAGGGGAATGGCGACGCTGACGAACCTCCGCACCGGCGAGGCGCCGTCGACCTCGGCGGCCTGCAGGATCTCGCGGGGAACGGCGCGGAAGTAGGTCGTCATCATGTAGATGCCGAACGGACTGGACAGCGACACGTACACGAGCACGAGGCCGAGGTAGGAGTTGAGCAGGCCCAGATCGAGGGTCACCTTGAAGATCGGCGTGATGAGCACCGTCGAAGGCAGGGCCAGCAGGAAGAGCGCGGTGAGGGTGCCGAAGCGTCCGACACGGGCCGGAAGGCCGAGGTGCACCAGGGCGAACGCGGCCATCGACGAGACGAGGACGGTGACCGCGACCGAGATCGAGACGACGACGAGTGAGTTGACGGCCAGGCGCCCCAGACCGGCGGCCTGCCAGGCGTCCTGGAGGTTCTGGAACGTGATCTCCCGCGGAAGCGCCAGCGATCCGCGGCCGTAGTCGGACTGGGTGCGCAACGCGGTGACGAGCGCGTAGAGCAGCGGGAACGCGGTGGTGACGCCGACGAGCGCGAGAATCACCGTCGCGGGGAGCATGCGCATCCGCCGGCCCCGCGCTCTCGTGGCCGCCGCGGTGCTCATGCGTCATCACCCCGAGCCATCAGCCGCAGCTGGATGATCGCCAGGACGGCGACGAGGAGCAGGACGGAGGTGCCGAGCGCGGCAGAGTAGCCGAAGTCGAAGTTCTCGAAGGCCGCCTGATAGATGTACAGGTCGATCGTCGTGCTCCGGTGTCCCGGGCCACCGCTCGTCAGCGTGAACAGGAGCGGGAACATGGCGGTGAAGAAGGAGATGAGCACGAAGAGCGACCAGAACACGGCCACCGGCCGCAGGTGCGGCATCGTCACGTGACGGACCCGCTGCAAGGTGCTGGCGCCGTCGATGGCCGCCGCCTCGTAGAGCTCGTCGTCGAGGCTGGCGAGCCCGGCGCCGTAGAAGAGCGTCCCCAGGCCGAGCGCTCCCCACAGGGCGATGACGAGGAAGGCGGGCATGACCGTGTGTGGCTCTGCGAGCCACTCGGTGGCCAGGCCGCCGAGCCCGATCGCCCTCAGCACCTCGTTGACCGGGCCGTCGAGGCGCAACACCAACGAGAAATAGAGGCCGATGATGGCCGGCGACAGCAGGATCGGAATCACCAGGGCGAGCCGGATCGCCCGCCCGAGCCACATGCCCTCGTGAACGAGGATCGCGATGGCCATCGGGAGGAAGATCCACAGCGGCAGCGTCAGGACGAGCAGGCCGGTGTTCCTGAGCGCCTCCAACGCCACCGGATCGCTGAGTAGCCGGGCATAGTTGTCGGCGCCGATGAACACGGCAGGGTCGATGCCGTCCCACCGGGTGAGGCTGTAGTACCCGGCGTACACGAACGGCAGCACCCGGAAGACGGCGAGAATCGCGACGGCGGGCGCCAGGAACAGCACCGCCGGCGCCCATCGCGGCCACCGCCGCCTCGACGCCGGCCGCCGGCCCTGCGCCACGTCGTCCACCGCCGGACGCTGCAGCGGCATGTGTGTCGACACCATCCTCCCAGCCCTCCGCTCGATCGCCTCGGCACCCGGCCTTACCGCGACTGGTCCGCCACTCGCTGGACCTCCGCCAGGGCGTCGACGGCCGACGCGCTGCCGGCGATCACCAGCTGGAGCTGGGACTTGTACGCGGTGGCGACGTCCGCCCGCCACTGCGTCCCCGGCGCCTCGTGGATCTCGTACGTGCTGTAGGCGTCGGCCATCTCGGCGAGGACCGGATAGTCGGTGTCGCCGGTCTCGGCCGTGGTGTTGGCGGGAAGCCAGCCCACCGTCGTGTACAGGTCCTCCGAGGTGTCGGCATCGGCGAGGCTCGCGACGAACTCCGCCGCGAGGTCGGCCCGCTCGGAGAACCGGGACACACACCAGACCAGCGCGGTCCCGGCGGGATAGTAGTGAGGAGTGGCGGAGGCGATCCCGGGTGCCTGGATGACGCCGAGGTTGTCGTTGCCGACGGCGCCGGAGAGGTTGATGCCGTTGGTTGCCAGGCTCAGGATCATGCCCGCCTCGCCGTTACGGAACTGGGGCTCGTAATCACTGAGCGGGATCGACTGCATGCCCTCGGTGAACAGACCCTGCTCGACCATCGCGACGTAGCGCTCCACCACCTCGACCATGAGGTCGTCGCTGAACTCCATCTCTCCCGACGCCAGTTTCAGCGAGTCGTCGTACGTGCCGAGGCCCGGGAAGAGGAAGCTGTTCATCCAGCCGTTGATCTCGCCTTCCTTGTTGCCACCGGCGATCGGCGTGTAGCCGGCCGACTTGAGCTGCTGGCCGGCGCTGACGAGCTGGTCGTACGTGGTGATCGCGGCATCGGGGTCGAGGCCGGCCGCCGCGAAGATCTCCTTGTTGTAGAAGATGACGTTGGCCTGGAGCCCGGTCGGCAGACCGTACAGCTTGCCGTCCACCTGCGCGGAGGCCAGAGAGGGCTCGACGGCTTCCACGATGCCCGGGTCGACGGCGTCGGTGATGTCGGCGAGGCCGGACTGGAAGCTGAAGACCCCGGCAGCGTACGGCTGCATGAGCAGCACATCCGGCCCCGAGCGCGAGGTGATCGCACTCTGCAGCAACTGGTTGTACGTCGCGGTGTCCGAGGGCTGCTCGACGCGCTTGACGGTCGCCCCCTCGTGCGCGCCCTGGAACCGCTCGTCGGTCCGGGTCTGGACCTGCTTCCACTCCGGCCAGGCCGCTCGCAGGAAGTCCCACACCTCGAGCTCACCGGTCATCTCACCGCCACCGCCGCTCGTCTCGTCCGCCCCGCAGGCGGCGAGGACCGGCCCGGCGGCCATGACCGCGGCGCCGCCACCGAGGAGGCGCAGGAACCGGCGGCGGTCTGGTCGAGCGTCAGCTATCGAGTGGATCATGAGGTGCCCTCTCCTTCGAAGGTTGACCCGGTGCCCTGCTGGCGGCGAACCTAGCAGCGGAAGACAACGTTGTCTATACCTGAGTCGGGATTCACGGCCACACTGCCGATTCAGGACGCGCGAATGCGCGCGCACCGGTCGCGGTCCGCGCCCGGCGGGATTCTCAGGCTCGCCGGCGTCGCTTCGCAGCCGGTTCCGCCGCCCGGCCGTAGGTCACCAACGTCGTCGGAATCACGACCTGCTGCGGCGTGCGCCGGCCCTCCAGACGCTCGACCAGCAGGTGGGCGGCGCGCCGCCCCAGCTCGGCGGCGTCATAGGTCACCAGGGTCACCGGGTGGCTGAACAATGTGGCCGTTTCGATCGGGTCGAAGCCGGCGACGTCGATCGACTCCTGGCGATGGCGCAGCTCCGACAGCACGCCAACCGTCATGCGGTTGTTGCACGCGAAGAACGCCGTCGGCGGATTCGCTCCGTCGAGCAGCTCCGCCGTGGCTCGTTGGGCCTCGTCCGGCGTGAGCGGCCCGAGCATGACCAGGCTCTCGTCGTACGCGACGCCAGCACGCGTCAGCGCCGCCCGGTATCCGGCATGGCGCTCACGCATCGTCCAGATGGTCTCGTCGTGACCGAGCACGGCGATGCGGCGATGCCCGAGCGACAACAGGTGCTCCGTCGCCGACATCGCACCGGCGAGGTTGTCCAGCAGAACGGTGTCGGCGCTGATGCCGGCGCCCGGCCGGTCGAGGAACACGACCTCGAGACCCAGCTCGATCTCGGGTTGCAGGAAGCTGTGGTCGAGACCCGTGGGTACGATGATCATTCCGTTGACCCGCCGCTGACACAGCTCGAGCAGGATCGCGCGCTCACGCTCCGCGCTCTCCTCGCTGCTGGCCGTGACGAGGAACTGCTCGCGCGGATACGTGACGGTCTCGATTCCCCGCGCGATCGTCGTGTAGAACGGGTTGCCGAGGTCCTCGATGATCAGTCCGACGCTGGCCGCGGAGCGTCCCGCCCGGAGCTTGCTCGCCATGTCGTTGCGGCGGAAACCCAGCCGGTGGATCACCATCGTGACGTGTTCGGCGGTCTTCGGGCTCACGCCGGTCTCGTTGTTCACGACCCGGGAGACGGTCTTCAGCGCCACGCCGGCTTCCCGGGCAACGTCTCGCATCGTGGGGCGACGGCTGTTCACGAGCCCGTTTCACCGCAGTCGACGCAGCCACCACCGAGGCCCATCAGCCACCTTCCGCAGATATCGTTGTCATAGTCTGCCATGACGCGATGCGCGGTGGTTGTCGTCCCGCCGTGGAGCGCTACGGCACCCTGACGATGAGGGGGTCGGTGAACACGTCGTACTCGTCGCGGCTATGCGTGGAGAATTCCGAGACGACTGCCCCGTCCGGTGCGTGGAACCAGTGTTTGGTCATGGGCGGGATCGTGTATTGCTCGCCGGGGTGCAGGACGATCTCGTGCCAGACGGTGTAGTGATCGGGCCGGTACGGACGGGCCACGGGGTCAGGCGTGGGCTTGCCGGGGACGTAGAGGTAGACGATGCCCTGCCGAACCCGGAAGGTCTCCTCCTTTCCCGGACCGCCGTCGAAGGGCGGGTGCAGATGCTCGGGGCAGGTCTGGCCGGGGAACAGGACGAGTTCCTTGGCACAGTACCTATCGGTGTTGACGTAGGTGACGAGCTGCAATCCTGTCTCAGCCGGCTGTCCCAGCCCGAACTCCGCCACCTCGATCTGCGTGCGTTCATCGGCCGTGAGGACGATGCCGGCACCGGCCAGCGTCTCCGCTGCCCGCTCCCGGACGGCGGCCTCCTCGTCACTGCGTCGTCGCTGAATCGTCATGCTGACTCCTTCCCGTCCAAGGGCCCGTGGAGGACCGCGGAATCGTGCGCGGCACCGTCCCAGCGCGGCAGGGGTGCGGTGCCGGAGATGTGTAGCGCTGCCGCACGGGCCGCGAGGCGCAGAGCCTCCTCGGGCGCGAGCCCGCGGAGCAGGGCGAACAGGAGACCGGCGGTGGCGGTGTCGCCGGCTCCGGTGGTCTGCACCGGCTCGACGACCTCGGCCGGCGACCACAGCTGACGATTCGCCCACTCGTCAGGCAGCGACGCGATGACGTGCCCGCCGTGGCGCAGTCGCTCCGTCCCCGCGGTGCGCAGGCACATCCCGGCCCCACCGGCGGTGACGAGCGCCATCGCGGCGCCGTGCTGGACGAGCTGTGCCGCCAGGGCGTCCGCGATCGGCAACCCGCGCACCTCACCCGCGGCGGAGAACGTCCGCGGGAAGACCGTCACGAGATCGTCGACGCTCGGCGTCAGCACGTCGATGAGCGGCGCCCACCGCCGGACCAGACCGCCCCAGTCCCGGGCGTCCGCGGCGCCGGGGTCGACGGTCGCGAAGTCCACCGAGGTGGTCACACCCGCGGCACGCGCACGGGCGAGCAGGTCCAGCAGCCCGGCGCCTCCGGCGTCGGCCAGCGTGGGCAGGAGCTGCGGGTAGCCCACATGCAGCAGCTCGGTGCCGGTGACCTGGACCACGGCCGGATCGAAGGTGGTGTTCGCTCCGACGTGGTGCAGGAACCTGCGGTCCTCGCCCGGCACGTCGATCACGACCGAGTAGGACGTGGAGCGTCCGGCCACCCGTTGCAGAGCGGCGTCGACATCGGGAACCACCGAGAGCAGCGTCGTGGCCGCGTCCGCGAGGACGTCGTCACCGAGGGCGGCGACCAGCTCGACAGGAGCGCCGAGCGCGCTGAGTGCGAGTCCGGTGTTGGCGACGCAGCCTCCGAGGCGCAGGCCGAGCGGTCCGATCTCGACCAGTTCGCCCGGCAGTGGGAGGTCGGCGCGGAGACGCGGCAACAGGTCGACGCAGATGTGGCCGGCCACTCGCGCCCGGAGCATCACCGCCCACCCGCCGGATCGCGCACTAGAGCCGCACCCCCGCGGTCGTGTCGGCCGATCGCAGCGCGGCCGCCCAGACGCGATGACTGGTCAGCGCCTCCTGCGGAGTGACGCACCCGAACCGGTCGCCGAGCACCCCCGCGCGTTCGGCCAGGAACGCGGCCCACATCTGCAGGATCGCATCGGAGAACCCGGTCTCGAAGATGCCGCCGGTCACCGTCGGGAAGACCGACTGGCTGCCCATCTCGACCTCCTGCCAGACCTGCTCGCCGCGGTCGACCCGCATCACCCGCAGCGTCTTCGGATAGCGGGTTGAGAACTCGACGCCGCCGCCCATGCCGGTGGCACGCAGGCTCCACGTGTTCTTCTGCCCGGGGTCGATCCGTTTGGTCAGCAGGCTCAACGGGAACGCCCGGTCTCCGCTGCTGACGGTGCAGACCATCGTGGCGTTCTCGTACGTGTCGCAGACGACCTTGGTGCCGTCCGGGCCGACCCGGAACGGAACCAGGTCCTGCAGCACCGCATAGACCGTCGCCGGTGTCCATCCCAGCCGCAGCGGGGCATGGAGGACGTGCATGCCCAGATCGTTCATCACACCGGCGTCGCCGCAGTACCGGCGCTGCCGCTTCCAGTTGATGGGCTTGCCCTGGTCGAGGTCGCTGGAGTGGCAGAACGCGTTGGTGGCCTCGATCAGGTCGCCCAGCTCGCCGTCGCGGATCATCCGGATCGCAGCCTGCGCGCCGGGGAAGAACGGAATCTCGCTCGAGCAGCGGACGAACACCCCCGGGTGAGCGTCGATGGCCGCGACGATGCGTTCGGCGGCGGCCAGGTCGATGCCGAACGGCTTCTCCGCGAGCAGGTCCTTCCCGGCGCGGATGGTATCGAGATACAGCTGCTCGTGCAGGTCGTGACGGACCGCGATGTAGACCACGTCGACGTCGTCGTCGGCGAGCAGGTCGCGGTGGTCGGTGACCTTCGTGGTGACCGTGTCGATCCGGTCGAACCACGAGAGAGCGTCCGGATTCACGTCGCAGACCGCCGTCAGCACGGGCCGGACGGGATGATCCACGAGCGCCGGCCACCGCGCGATCGCCGCCGCGATCTCCTTGCCCATCAGCCCGCCGCCGACGATGCCGACGCGGACCTCCTGCGGCGCCGCCATCACTGCGCCTGGACCAGGGACAGCGCCTTCTCCGGCGTGTAGTCCTCGTGCAGCATCGCCATCAGCGCGCGGGTGATCCCCGCCGGGTGAGGGTGCTGGATGATGTTGCGGCCGTAGACGATGCCGCGGGCGCCCTGCGCCAGCACGGCCGCCGTGCGTCGCAGCAACTCGTCGTCGGCGACCTTGCCCCCGCCTCGCACCAGGACCGGCAGGTCACCGGCCGCCTGCACCACGAGATGGTAGTCGTCGAGGTCATCGGTCGGATCGGCCTTGATCAGATCAGCACCCAGCTCGCGCGCCTGCCGCACCAGCGACACGATCTTCCTCGTGTCGCCGTCGACCATGTACCCGCCGGCCGCCGCGTTGTCCTGCATCGCCAGCGGTTCGACCATCAATGGCATGCCGTAGCGGGTGCACTCCGCCCGCAACGCCATGACGGTCTCGATACACCTCTCCCGGATCTCCGGCCGGCCCGGCAACTGCAGCAGGTTCGCCACCACGCAGACCGCGTCCAGCCGGACAGCCTGTTCCACCGCGTCCGGGAAGTGCCTGCTGAAGAGGTGGGTGTCCAGCGGGTTCCCGTACACGTTGGCCACGTCGGTGCGCAGCACCAGGGCCGGCTTGGCCCGTCCTGGCCGGGCCTGCAGGAGCGGCGCCTGACCGGGAGTCAGCTGGATCGCGTCGGGCGCAGCCGCGACGAGGGCTTCCACGGCCGTGGTCATGTCCTCGATTCCGGTCAGGAAGCTCGGCTCGCCGAAGAACCCGTGGTCGACGGCCACATCGAGGCAGCGGCCCGAGGAGGGGTTGAAAAGGCGGTTGAGGCGGTAGTGGGACATGGTCTCCTTCAATCATCTGGCACGTGGCCCGCCCGGCGGGTTCGTGAGCTGGAGGGCGGATGAGGGCGACGCCGTCACGGAACGTGGTCCCGACCCTAACGGCGAAAGACAACGTTGTCTAGACTCGAACGGCCAGCCGGGCGACGCCGGGTGGCCGCAGGTCGTCAGGCGGGCGCCAGCAGGACCGTGACCACCTCGTACGGACCGACCGGCACGATGACCGCGCCGTCGGCGGCGACCGGCAACTCCGTCATCGGGTCCTCGGCGGCGTTGCATCGGAGCGCGGTCGCGGCGGGCGAGGGCGACGGGTGCCAGACGGTCGCGGACGCCGAGTGCCCGGCGACCTCCCGCAGCCGTACGAGCACCCCCTCGCGCACGCGGCCGGCGTAGATCGTGGCGTCGACATGGCCGGGCATCGCTGTACGCAGCAGCGACCCCTCGGCCGGCAGCGGCCGCGGATTCGCGTCACCTTTGTCCAGCGAGGTGACCTCGCCGGCGAGCGCGGGCGTGCGCAGCTCCCGGCCGAGCCGGGTCGCGCCGGCCGGGTCGAAGTCGGGGAACGGCCGGAACGCGTAGCGCAGGGTGAGGTCGCCGTCCTGGGATGCGGGCGTGTTGGTGAACCAGTAGTTGTTCATCACCCACGACAACAGCAGCCCGGTCGACGCGGGCGGCTGCGAGGACCACCGGCCGCGGACGACGTCGCCGAGCGCGAACAGCGGGGCGTCCGCACTGGTCCAGCCGATCGAGCCGCCGGCGTCGGTGAGGGTGACCGCCTGGGCGACAGTGAACCACTCGTTGCAGGCGCCCGGCTGGTGATCGCGGGCCGGATCGACCCAGCCCTGCTGCCGGTCGTAGCGGACGGCCGCCTGGTCCAGCGCGAACGGGAACGCGACGTACACAGACTCCTTCGCCAGCACCGGCTGCTTCGTGAGGTCGACGGTGTACTCGACCCGGTCGTCCGCGTCGGGGAAGTGCCACCGGCAGCGCAGCGCGGGGATGCTCGGCGCCGTCCCTTCGGTCTCGACGACCCATCCCCACGCCGTGCGGCGGATGCCGACGAGCCGCAGGTCCGCCGGGGTGACGGTCAGCTCGGGGGCCGGCAGCCCGGCCCCCCACAGGCTGGTCTGTTCGGCGCCGAGCCCGCGACCTTCCTCCGTCCCGCCGCCGGACACGTAGATCACCTCGCCGAGCGCGTAGTCCGACCCGGCGTCGGCGAGCGCACGTCCCGTCGCACGGTGGACCAGCCGCCGCAGCCGTCCTGACTCCGGGTCCAGCTCCACCCGGTAGTGCGCCGTCTCGAAGCTCGGGCCGACGGGCTCGTCCTCCGGCAACGGCGCGGCGCCGTCGTGGCGCGGGACGAAGGCGCGGTAGCCCAGCGGAGGCAGGTCACTCACCCGCAAGCGGGTGACACGGTAGCCGTCGACCAGCGGGCCGGGATCCGCGGGCACCACCTCCCCCGACGCCGTCTCCAGCCGGATGCCGTCCTCGAGCTCGATCTCCACCTCGGCGTCACGCGTCCACGGCAGCGCGTTGAACACGATCACCCCCTCGCGGCCCGTCGTGGACTTCTCCGCGAGCCGGCTCAGCGCCTGCCGGGCGATGTCGGTGGCCAGTCGCAGTCCGTCGTTGATCTGCCCCACCTTCCAGGCCAGCTGGTCGTGCGCATGGTGCGAATGCGGCCGCTCGGTGGCGTGCGCGGACGTCCAGGTGTGCTCGGAGCCGAGCAGGAGCCGGTCCCAGGCGGTGTCGAGCAGCGACACGTCCGCCGCCAGCCCCTCGTACACGGTGGCGACCAGGCTGGTGAGCGTCTCCGCGGCGGGAAGGAGAGCCTGCGTGCGGCGATGGGTCGCGGCGGCGCGCGCCTGGGTGCCGACACCGTCCTCCCAGTAGCTGCCGCCGTCGCCGCGCAGCGTCGGCAGCCGGTCCAGCAGCGGCCGCACGGCGTCGGCGTAGTCGGCGATGGTGGAGAACCGCAGCCGCGGGTACGTGTACGTGTCGTTCCAGCGCTGCACGAAGTCGGCGTAGCCGTCGGCGAGGTCCTCGTTGTCCACGTGCGTGCCCACGATGGGCAGGTGGTCGGGCAGGTAGTCCGGGCGGTCGTAGGGCGCGACGAACCGGGTCAGCCCGTCGGCGCCGCCGGCGACCGTGGGCGGATCGGCGCAGATGAAGCGCAGCTGAGTGTAGGAGTCGGCGAAGTAGGCGAGCACCGACGCCCCGTCGGGCCCTTCCCACCGCACGGGCGACAGCAGTTGGAGCGCGTCGCCGTCGTCGCTTCCGCCGCGGGTGTGGTTGGCGATGCCGAAGAACGTGTCCAGTCCGAGAGCGGCCACGATCGACGGCATGGCCGTGGGATAGCTCGGCACGTCGGTCAGGTTCGCGTACGTGATCGGCAACCCGTGGTCTCGGCGCAGACCCGCCGCGAAGTACGCCGCCCGGTAGCACTCCTCCAGGCTCGCCACGCCGGACAGGAACAGCCAGTAGAACGCGTTGAGGCCGAGTCGCCCGTCACGCACGGCGTTCAACGCCTGTTCGGCCCGTTTGCCGTCACGCGACTGGAGGTAGTTGCGCAGGACGAAGCTCCCGTCGACCGAGAACGCGTAGCCCTGCGTCTCGTCCGCGGCCGCCAGCGCCCGCTCGATGTTGCGGTTGTGCAGCTCGATCACCTTCGCCTGGTTGTCGGTGTAGCCGACGTCCAGGTGCACGTGCGGGATGAGGTGCAGCGTCCACCGCCGGCACGGCGTGACCTGGCCGGCCCACCCGATCGGGCTGGCATCGTCGCGGACGACGATCCGGCCGGCCACCGGCTCGTCGAACGCCGGCACCGCGACGCGCCAGCGCACGTCGCCGAACGGAACCGGTTCGACCGCCAGTGTCTCGGCGTGGTCGCCGATGGTCACGTCGACGTCAGCCGCGAGCCCTGCCGCGTTGCTGATCAGGACGTCGACCAGCTCGTGCAGCCGCCCGTCACGGGTCACGTACAGCGGCGACGGGGTCAGCGTCGCGGCCGCTGCGGTCTCCCCGTGGAGCCGGCGCAGCGTCAGCCCGGACCAGGTCAGGGCGCTGCCGAAGAGCCCGGAGAACAGCGGCTGCCGCGGCTCGCGCCGCTCGTCCGGCGCGAGCTCGTCGGCCGTGGTCGTCAGCACGAGCTCGTTGTGCCCGGGGCGGACGGTGCCCGGCGGCAACGTCACGGTGCGCTCGAACCGGCCGGCGATCGGCTGCTGCAACGTCGGCGCCCAGGTTCGGTCCAGCCGCTGCGGCGTCAGCACGACCAGTCCGCTCCGGCCGCCGATGCCGATGGTGAGGTCCGGGCACGGCCCGTTGCTGGCGACGCCCTCCAGCCGCAGCTCGTGCCAGTGCGCGGCCGCGTCGGCGGCGCCCTCGAACACGATCGTCGCGGCCGCCGGACGGAACCCGTGACCGGCGTCCAGCGGCCCGGGCTGCGTCTGGGGCCAGTCCACCGCGGGATCGGAACCGCCGACGACGAAGACCGGTTCGGCCCGCTCCGGCGAGTACCAACCACGTGCGAACGTGCCCGCGATCGACCAGACGACGTCGTCAGCGAATGCCTCGGTTGCCATCGATGAACCTCCACGTGGAGTCGGCGCCGAGTGGGCGCGCGGAGATGTGTGGATCCTGGCTGGTGATCTCGAGCGACACACAGGCAGCGCCGGCCCCCGAGCGCTAGGCCGTCAGGCGACAGCGTGCCGGCCACCTCCGTGCCGAAGAGGTCGTTGCCAACTCCTTGTCCAGGTCAGTCGTGGCGATTGACGGCGCTCCCCCGGCGTCCATCACGAGGCCATGGCGTCTCGACGGGGGCTGCACAATGCATACGACAACGTTGCCATCGGTTGGCCCTGGACGCAAGAGACGGTGGCCGGCCGGCGACTCCGGCCCATGCATGGCGTCGGCCCGCGGGCGGGAAGCTGAGGTGCCCGCTCCCGGAACCATGATGGCGCTGCTGGCCGGGCTGACACCGGTCGTCCTACCTCGACGCCCTGGCACCCGCCGTCGACCCCGATGCCGCGGCGGCGGCCTTCGACCAGGTCGTCGCCCCGCTCCGATCGTCGGCCCTCGTCGTTTCGCTGCCGGTCTCGTCCTCAGCCCGGCCGCCGTCGTCGCGAGCACGTCGCCAACCGCGTCGTGTTCAAGCAGCTGCTGCAGGCCGGCGGGACGCAGATCGTGCAGATCGACGCCACCCGCGTCGCCGGCGTGAACGAGAACCTGAAGGCCGGCGCCAGGACGAGCGAGAGCAACCCGCGAACTCACGGCTACGCCACGCCGGCCGGCCTGGAACGCGCGTCCTCGTCCGGGAGATCCGCCAGCTTGTAGCCGACACCGGTCACGGTCAGCAGGTACCGGGGCCGCGCATGGTTCTGCTCGATCTTGCGGCGCAGGTTCAACACGTGCATGTCGATGCTGCGGGCCGTCACCGCTCGGTCAATCCGGCCCATGCGCTCCAGCAGCAGCTGCCGCGTGAACACCCGTCCCGGCGCCGAGCTGAGGCATGCCAGCAGCGCGAACTCCGCCCGAGTCGCCGCCACCGGGGCGTCGTCGACCGACACCTCGTGCCGGTCGGTGTCGATCACGAGCCCGCCGACGTGCCGCCGCCCGAGCCGGCCGGTCGTCGCCCGGCGCAGCACGGCCCGAAGTCGGGCGAGGAGTACGGGCGGGCTGAAGGGCTTGGCCACGTAGTCGTCCGCGCCGAGGGAGAACCCGAGCAGCTGATCCTGCTCGCTCGCGCAGGCGGAGACCATGACGATGGGCAGATCATGGCCGACCCGGACCGCGCGGCACACGTCGAGGCCCGGGAGAACGGTCAGCGCCAGATCGAGGACCAGGAGGTCGGGAGACTGCCGGCGGACCACCTCGACCGCCTCTCGGCCGTCGTGCACCACCGTGACCCGATATCCGTCGCGCTCCAGGTACCGGCGCATCAGGTCGGCCTGGCCGCGGTCGTCCTCGGCGACAAGAATCCGCGCGGTCATGCCGACGAGTGTCGGGCACGGATCTAAGAGTTGCCCAAGAAGTTCCGCCGCTGGCCGGGTCCTGACACGAACCTGACACGCCGCGGCGATCCTCTCGATGTCCCCACCTCGAGGAGGAGAACATGCCCAACCGTCCACGCACGCCGGGCACCGGCCCGTCCCGCCGCTCCGTCCTGCGCCTGATCGGCGCGGCCCCGCTCGTGGCCGGCGCCGGGCTGACGGCCACCCGCACGGCCGTCTCCGCCGAGTCCGCCACCTCGAATGCGACGACGGACGGCCCGATCCCGCGGTCGCTGCGGCCCGGCGGCGAGTTCGACCAGTACGTCGCCGACCTGGCCGGCCGGGAGGAGTTCTCCGGCACCGTGCTGTTGCGCTGGCGAGGGCACGACGTGCTGTCTCGCTCACACGGCATGGCGGACAAGGAGAAAGAGATCCCCAACGGGCCGGACGTCCTGTACACCCTCGGCTCGGTGCCCAAGGCCATGACCGCGGTCGCTATCACGCAGCTCGTAGCGGCCGGCAAGGTCGCCTTCCACGAGAAGCTTGGCACCTATCTCGAGGGCTTCCCTGAGGAGGTGGCCGAGACCGTCACCGTCCACCAGCTGCTCACCCACACGTCCGGCCTGACCGACTTCCATCGGATCGACGGGTTCTGGGCCGAGGCGGCGAACTGGGACACCGTGGAGGCGACGTGGGACGGCTGCCTGAGCTACGTCCGGCAGGACACCCTGAGGTTTCCCGCCGAGTACAGCAACTCCGCCTTCTTCGCCCTCGGCGCGATCGTCGCCGCGGTCTCCGGCAGCGACTCGTACTACGACTACGTCCACGAGCACGTCTTCGAGCCGGCCGGCATGTCGGCCACCGGCTTCTTCACCCTCGCCGACGCCCGCGAGGACCCGCGGTTCGCGCACCCGTACTACCGGAACGACGCGGGCGAATGGGTCGACGCCGTCATGGAGAGCCCGCAGCTGTACGTCGGAACGCCGGCGGGCGGCGCCATGGCGACCGCGCACGACCTCGCGAAGTTCGCGGAGGCCGTCATGGACGACACCCTTCTGGGCCGGTCGGCGTGGACGCAGCTCGCCACCACGCCGAAGGAGCCCATCCCCCAGGCCGGTGGGACGAGCTACGAGGCATACGGGGCGGTGTCGCGGCTCGCCCACGGCCAGTACTCGCTGATGAAGAACGGCGGCAGCAAGGGCCTCTCGGCCAATGTCGGCTGGTTCCCGGCCTCCGGCTGGGCTGTCGTGGTCCTGGCCAACTACGACGACATCGCGACCACAGTGGCCCGACGGGCGCACCAGCTCATCGCCGAGGCGTGACGACGCCGCGACCCCGTTCACCGACCGACACCCGTGAAGGAGCATTCATGGAGCACACCAGCCAGAGCCGTACGACCGTACCGTCCAGGCGCGCGGTCCTCGGCCTGCCGGGCACGGCACCCGCCGGCGCGGCCGGCCACGTTCCCAGGGAACTGCGGCCCGGCGGCGAGTTCGATCAGTACCTCGCCGACCTCGCCGATCAGGACGCGTTCTCCGGCACCGTCCTGGTGCGCCTGCGCGGGGACGACGTCCTCTCCCGGTCACACGGCCTGGCCGACAAGGAGCAGCAGATCCCGCACGGCCCGGAGACGATCTACACGCTGGGCTCGGTGACCAAGACGATCACGGCGATCGCCGTCAGCCAGCTGGCCGCCGGCGGCGCGCTCGCCTACCACGACCCGCTGACGCGTCACGTCGACGGCTTCACAGACCCGCGGGCGGACGAGGTGACGGTGCATCACCTGCTCACGCACAGCTCCGGGTTCGGCGCCTTCTACGCGATCCCGGGGTTCTGGGTGGAGGCGGCCGGCTGGGACAGCGTGGCGGAGTTCTGGGAGGGGATCCTGGACTACGCCCGCCGTGACCAGGTGACGTTCCGGCCCGGAAGCAGCACGACCTACAGCAACACCGGTTTCGTCGCCCTCGGCGCGATCGTGGCCGCCGCGGGCGCGACCTCGTACTACGACTACGTCCGCGAGCACGTCTTCGACCGCGCCGGCATGACCGACTCAGGTTTCCTCACCCATCCCGAGATCCTCCAGAACCCCCGGATCGCCCACCCCTACGAGAAGCAGAACGGCGCATGGGTCGACCTCATCGACGGCGACCAGCAACTGTTCGTCGGCACCCCGTCGGGCGGGTCCTACGCGACCGCGGCCGACCTCGCGGCGTTCGCCGAGGCCGTCATGGACGACACGCTCCTCGGCGACCCCGGCTGGACGCGCCTGGCGACGACGCCCAAGCTGCCGCTGTACGGCGACCCGGAACCGACCTTCGCCGGTTACGGCCTGACATGCCGGCTACCCGGTGCGGAGTGGTCAGTCGCCAAGAACGGCGGCACCAAGGGCGTCTCGGCCAACGTGGAGTGGTTCCCCGAGTCCGGCTGGGTCGCGGTGGTGCTCTCCAATTACACCAAGGCCGCGGAGCCCGTCGCCGATCGCCTCCACACCATCCTCGGTAAGGGGTGAGCGGTCACCAGTCGTGGACGGTGCCGTCGGCGAGCCGGTTGTAGGGGAGGTAGGCCTGTTCGTAGGGGTAGCGGCCCGCTTCGTCGGTGTCGAGGGTGACGCCGAGGCCGGGCTGGTCGCCGGGGTGCAGGTAGCCGTCCTTCCAGGTGAAGGTCTGGTGGAACACCTCGTTCGTGCGCGACCCGTGTTGCATGTATTCCTGGATGCCGAAGTTGTGGATCGCCAGGCCCAGGTGCAGGGCGGCGGCCATGCCGACGGGGGAGATGTCGGTGGGGCCGTGGATGCCGGACTTGATCTGGTACTGCGCGGCGAAGTCGAGGATCTTGCGCAGGTGGGTGATGCCGCCGGTGTGGGTGACGGCGGAGCGGACGTAGTCGATGAGCTGTTCGGTGATCAGGGTCTGGTAGTCCCACACGGTGTTGAAGATCTCGCCGATGGCCAGTGGGGTGGTGGTGTGCTGGCGCACCAGGCGCAGGCCCTGCTGGTTCTCGGCGGGGGTGCAGTCCTCGAGCCAGAACAGGTCGTAGGGCTCGAGCGCCTGGCCGAGCTTGGCGGCCTGGATCGGGGTGAGGCGGTGGTGGGCGTCGTGCAGCAGCGGCAGCTCGGGGCCGAACTCGTTCCGGACGGCGTCGAACACGCCGGGCAGGTGGCGCAGGTAGGCGCGGGTGTCCCAGTCCTCCTCGGCCGGGCGGGCTCCGCGTTGGGCGGGTTCGTGGTCGTAGCGCACGCCGGTGCTGTTCGAGGCGATGCCGTAGATCGCCTTCAGCCCGGGGACGCCGGTCTGCACGCGGATCGCGCGGTAGCCCTGGTCGAGGTGGTCGCGGATGCTGTCGAACAGCTCGGGCAGGTCGCGGCCGGAGGCGTGGCCGTAGGCGAGCAGCCCGTCGCGGGAGGCGCCGCCGAGGAGCTGGTAGAGCGGCATCCCGGCGGCCTGGGCCTTGAGGTCCCACAGCGCGACGTCGACGGCGGCGACGGCGGCCATGGTGACGGGGCCTCGGCGCCAGTAGGCGCTGCGGTAGAGGAACTGCCAGGTGTCCTCGACGCGGTGCGCGTCGCGGCCGATCAGCAGCGGCACCACGTGATCGCGCAGGTACGCGACGACGGCCAGCTCGCGCCCGTTCAACGTCGCGTCGCCCAGCCCGACCAGCCCGTCGGCGGTCGTCAGCCGCAACGTCACGAAGTTCCGGTCCGGGCTCGTGACGACGACCTCGGCGGTCTCGATGCTGGTCAACGAACTGGTCCTTCCTCGTCGACGCCGCGCAGCGTCAGGGTGGCGGCGAAGTGGCAGGCCGAGAGGTGCCCGGCGCCAGCCGGGGCGAGCTCGGGCCGCTCGGTGTCGCAGCGGGCCTCCTGGCGGTGCGGGCAGCGGGTGTGGAACCGGCACCCGGGCGGCGGCGCGCTGGGGTCGGGCAGCTCGTCGGCGAGCCGGATGCGGCGGCCGGCGCCGCGCTGGTGCGGGTCCGGCACGGGGACGGCGGACAGCAGCGCCTCGGTGTAGGGGTGGCGGGGCCCGCGGAACAGCTCGTCGGTCGAGGACTGCTCGACGATGCGGCCGAGGTACATGACGGCGACGCGGTCGCACAGGTGCTCGACGACGGACAGGTCGTGCGAGATGAACAGGTAGGTGAGCTGGTACTCGTCCTGCAGGTCGCGCAGCAGGTTGAGGATCTGCGCCCGGATCGAAACGTCCAGCGCCGAGACCGCCTCGTCGGCGATGACCAGCCGCGGGCGGGTGATCAGCGCCCGCGCGATGTTGATGCGCTGCCGCTGCCCGCCGGAGAACGCGTGAGGGTAGCGCCGCAGGAACTCCGGGCGCAGCCCGACCCTCCGCAGCATCGCCGCGACCTGGTCCTCGACCGTGCTGTCCAGGCTCGCCGAGTGGATACGCCGCAACGGCTCGGCGATCAGCTGTAGCAGCGTCTTGCGCGGGTTCAGCGACCCGAACGGGTCCTGGAAGATCACCCGGACGTGCTCGCGGTACGGCCGCAGCTCCTTCGGCCCGAGCCGGGCGAGGTCGACGACGGCGCCGGTGGCGGGGTCGCGGTAGTGGACGGTGCCGGCGGTCGGATCCACCGCGCGGGCGATGCACCGGCCCAGCGTGGTCTTGCCGCACCCGGACTCCCCCACCAGGCCGAGCGTCTCGCCCGGCAGGATGTCGAGGTCGACGTCGTCGACGGCCCGGACGTGACCGACGGTGCGGCCGAAGAAGCCCTTCTTGACCGGGAACTCCATCCGCAGGCCGCGCACCGACAGCAGCGGCTGCGCCGGCGTCGTCGTGACGGCCGGCCGCGGCGCGGCCACCGGGACCGCGACCGGCCGAACCGCGACCGGCGGGCGTTCCACGTCGGGGTCGAGCAGGTGGCAGGCCGCCGTGTGCCGGTCGTCGACGGCGCGTACCGGCGGCGCCGTCGCGTCGCACAGCCCGGGCAGGGCCGACGGGCACCGGGTGTGGAACGGGCAGCCGGTGGGCCGGGCCTCCGGCGACGGGACCATGCCGGCGATCGCGGCCAGCCGCTCCGTCCGGGCCTGCCCGAGCGTCGGCACCGACGCCAGCAGCGCCTGCGTGTACGGGTGCCGCGGCCGGTCGAAGACGTCGGTGACCGAGCCCTGCTCCGCGACCGTGCCCAGGTACATGACCGTGACGTCGTCGGCGATCTCGGCCACGACGCCGAGGTCGTGGGTGATGAACAGCACCGACATCCCGGTCTCGTCCTGCAATTGCGCGATCAGGTCGAGGATGCGCGCCTGCGTCGTGACGTCGAGGGCGGTGGTGGGCTCGTCGGCGATGAGCAGAGCCGGGTCGCAGGACAGCGCGATGGCGATCATCACCCGCTGGCACATGCCGCCGGACAGCTGGAACGAGTAGGCGTCGAACCGGCGCTCCGGCTGCGGGATGCCGACCCGGCGCAGCTGCGCGATCGCCAGCTCGCGCGCCTCGTCCGGCGTCACCGAGCGGTGCAGCCGGATCGCCTGGACCAGCTGGTCGCCGACCGTGTACATGGGAGACAGCGAGGCCATCGGTTCCTGGAAGACCATGCCGATCTGCCCGCCGCGGACCTTGCGGATCGCATCGCCGCGGGGATCGAGCCGGGCGAGGTCGACGGCGGGCGCGTCCGGGTCCGGGTGCCACCACAGGTGCCCGCCCTCGATCCGCCCGGGCTGGTCGACGAGGCCGAGCACCGACCGGGCGGTGATCGACTTGCCGCAGCCGGACTCGCCGACGACGCACATGGTGCGCCCGCGTGGGACGTCGAGGCTGACGCCGTCGACCGCCTTCACCACCGCCTCGTCGCCGTGGAAGTAGGTCCGCAGCCCGTCGATCCGCAGGATCGTCCCGGCCGCGGCCAGCTCGTGCCCGACGGAGACCGGGTCGGCCGCCACCGGGGCGTCGCTGTGCACACTCATTCCGCGTCCCCTGTCATCGTCGGTACGGATCGGCGGCGTCGCGCAGCCCGTCGCCCAGGAAGTTCAGCGACAGCACCGCGATCACCACGGCCAGGCCCGGCAGCAGCAGCCAGGGCGCGGTCGAGATCACCCGGATCTGCTGCGCCTCCTGCAGCAGCACGCCCCACGACACCACCGGCGGCTGCAGGCCCAGACCCAGGAAGGACAGCGCGGTCTCGGCCAGGATCATCGCCGGGATCGCCAGCGTCAGCGTCGCGATGAGGTGCGACGTGAACGACGGCAGCATGTGCCCGAAGATGATCGCCCGCCGGCCCGCGCCGTCGAGTCTGGCGGCCATGACGAAGTCCTCCTCGCGCAGCGATAGGAACCGGCCGCGCACCTCGCGGGCCAGACTCGTCCACGCGACGAACGAGAGCACCACCGTGATCATGAAGTATCTGGTCAGCGGGCTCCAGCTGGTGGGAACCGCGGCGGCCAGCCCCAGCCACAACGGCAGCGTCGGCAGCGACATGAAGAACTCGACCATGCGCTGGATGACGGTGTCGACGCGGCCGCCGAAGTAGCCGGACACCCCGCCCAGCGTGATGCCGAGGACGAACGCGACCGCGACGCCCACCAGGCCCACCGACATCGACACCCGGGTGCCGTGGATGATGCGCGACAGCTGGTCGCGGCCGAGCCGGTCGGCGCCGAGCAGGTACATCGGCGGCCCGTCCGGGTCAGCCGGGCCGATCAGGTGGATGTTCGTCTCGAACAACCCGAACAGCCGGTACGACGGCCCGCGGGCGAACAGCTCGACCGGCACCTTGGTGCTCTCGTCGACCGCGAACCGGATCTCCAGTGTCTCCGGGTCCTGCTCGGCGGTGTACCCGTGGACGTACAGGCCCCAGTCCCAGCCGTCGCTGGTGTCGACGACGTGCAGCGACTGCGGCGGCGCGTAGGTGTACTCCGGATCCAGCTGCCCGGAGTCGTACGGCGCCAGGAAATCGGCGAAGACCGCGACGAAATAGAGCAGCGCCGTGACGATCAGCCCGCCCAGAGCCAGCTTGTGCTTGCGGAACCGCCACCACATGAGCCGCCACTGCGACGCCACCGGCGCTGCGGGCTCCGTGACCTCGGCCTGGGGTGTGACCTGCGCAGACATGAGGGCTCCCTACCGGTAGCGCAGCCGGACCCGCGGGTCGAGCCAGGCCAGCGCGATGTCGGAGACGAGGGTGCCGACGACCGTCAGGACACCGAGGATGAGGATGATCGAGCCGGCGAGGTACATGTCCTGGCTGCGCAGCGCGCCCAGCAGCAGTGGGCCGACGGTGTTGAGGTTCATCACCGTGGCCACGATCACCTCGCCGCCGACCACGCTCGGCAGCAGCCAGCCGATCGTGGAGAAGAAGGGGTTCATCGCCACCCGCAGCGGATAGCGCACCAGCAAGCGCCGTTCCGGCAGACCCTGGGCCCGCGCGGCGACGACGTACGGTTTTCGCAGCTCGTCCAACAGGTTCGCGCGCAGGATCCGGATCAACCCGGCCG
The DNA here is from genome assembly GCF_900105175.1 of Jiangella sp. DSM 45060. NCBI lineage: Bacteria > Bacillati > Actinomycetota > Actinomycetes > Jiangellales > Jiangellaceae > Jiangella > Jiangella sp. DSM 45060. Next base: position 4,681,764 of record NZ_LT629771.1, read on the forward strand.
TGCCCGCGGTGCCGAGCACCAGGATCGCGATCGCGAACGTCACCGGGTTGGCCTCGCCGACCGACAGCCCGAACGTGCTGAACGCGACCCACAACATCACCAGCGCGAGCAGAAAGTTCGGCGTCGCGAGGCCGAGGAACCCGATGGTCGTGGCGACATAGTCGCCGATCGAGTACTGCTTGACCGCCGAGTACACGCCGATGGGCACCGCGACGACCCACGTCAGCAGGAGCGTAAGTCCGGCCAACGCCATCGTCAGCGGCAGCCGGTCGGCGAGCAGGCTGGACACCGATCGGCTCCACTCGAACGACTGCCCGAAGTCGAGGTGGAAGAGGATCCCCGAGATCCACTTCCAGTACTGGACGTAGAACGGGTCGTCCAGCCCGTAGCGCTGGTTCAGCGCGTTCAGCTGGGTCTGGTCCAGCGACTCGCCCTGCGCGGCGTACTGCGCGACGAGCGTGGTCAGGTAGTCGCCGGGCGGCAGCTGGATGATGACGAACGCCACAAGCGAGATCAGGAACACGGTGGGCACCATGTACAGCAGCCGGCGCGCCAGGAATGCGGCCATGGAGAAACGACACCCCCCAAGAGAGGTCGGGTGGACGGCGCCCGCCGGGCGCCGGTGACTGGGCGAGGAGAAGGGCCCCGGTCAGTCGCCGCGCCAGTCCGACGGCAGGTCGTTGAGGCGTTCCTGACCGGCGCCGAGCTCGTCCAGCGCCGCCAGTGACGTGCCGCCCTTGGCTTCGGCGACGGCGGTCGCGATGGCCTCGAGCAGCGCCAGCCCGGCTACCCGGGCGCTGAACTGGGCGGCCCCGCGCGGCACGGCCGCGCTGAAGATCGTCAGGGACGTCTCGACGACGTCGCCGAGCGGGGACTGCGGGTTCGCCGTCAGCGCCGCGGTCTCGACGCCGTGGCTCTTGGCGTAGTGCAGCGCCTGGACGGTGTCGCGCGACCGGCCCGAGTAGGAGATGCCGAGGACGAGATCGCCGGGACGCAGCCGCGACACCTGCGCGAGCATGACCATGGGGTCCGACGTCCACGCGACGGCGACGCCGATGCTGGCCAGCCTGTACGACAGCATCTGACACAGCGGAGCGGCCGTCCCGGTACCGACGAGCAGCACCGACGGCGACGTCGCCAGCCTGTTCACGACGTGCCGCAGCGCCGGCTCGGAGAGGTTGGCGAGCGTGTCCTGCATGCACTCGACCTCGAGCGCCATGACCCGCTGGATGAGGTCGCTGACGCCGCCGGCGCCGGCCCGGGCCTCCAGCGCGAGGTCGACCGGGTGCGAGTGGGCGAAGCCCAGCGTCTTGCCCAGGTCGAGCGACAGCGCCTGCGCGAACTCGCGGTAGCCGGAGTAGCCGAGCGCGTGGGTGAACCGGCTGACGGCGTTCTCGGAGACGCCCGCGGCATGCGCGAGGACCTGGATCGCGACGCCGCGGGCCTTCCACGGGTCGGCCAGGACGGTGTCGGCCACCTGGGCCCGCGCGCCGCTGAGGTTCGGCCGGGCGCGGCGCAGCCGCTCGAGGCAGGACGGGGTGTCCGCCCCCTCGGGCGTCCCATGCAAAGGCTCGGAGGTCATGTCGGGCTCCAATTCCGATCAAACGGTAACCGCAGGGCGGTCGTCTTGGGTGTCAGCCGCGCAGCCGGACGCGGAGGAAGTCGTCGCCGGTGTGTTCGCACCAGTCGGCCAGCCGGGACCGGTGCTCGTCGAGCACCCTCCGGTGCCGAGCGTCCTGGGCGAGGTTCACCATCTCCCCCGGATCAGTCTCGAGATCGAACAGCTGCTCGCGGTCGCGGCCCCAGGCGTAGACGGCGTACTTGTACCGGCGGGTGCGCAGCATGCGCCCGTCGGCGTGCGGCAGCGCCGGCGATTCCCACTTGGTCTCGACGACGACCTGGTCCGGCCGGCCGTCGCTGCCGCGTCCCTCGCAGACGGCGCGCAGGCTGGACCCGGCCAGGCCGTCCGGGACGTTGATGCCGGCGAAATCGCACAGCGTCGGCAGCACGTCGACGCCGGCTGAGACGAGGTCGTCCGCCACCACCCCGGGCGTGGTGACACCGGGCCAGGACACGATGAACGGCACCCGCACCGACTCCTCGTGCAGCGTCCACTTCTGGTTCCAGCGGTGCGCGCCCATGCCGTCGCCGTGGTCGCTGGAGAACAGCACGAGCGTGTCCTCCGCAAGCCCGGCGGCGCGGACGGCGTCGAGCAGCCGGCCGATCTGCGCGTCGACCTTCTCGCACAGCCGGTAGTAGGTGTGCCGGTAGTGCCGCCAGTGGTCGTCGGACCAGCCGGTGACCGGGTACCAGCGCGGGAACTGGGCCTGCGCGATGCGGATCAGCTCCGGCTCGTACGGCGCGATCGGGTAGTTCGCCGGCAGCGTCGGGCAGTCCTCGGTCGCGGCGACGGGGACGTCGCCCCACGGCAGCGGCTCGTTGCGGGCCCACTCGCAGATGTTGTGCGGGTTGTCGAACGCCGCGACGAGGAAGAACGGCCGGTCGCGCGGCTCCTCGACGAACGCGACGCAGTCATCGGCGAGGTGGTCGTCGCCGAAGCCGAAGACCCGCTGGAAGCCGTGATCGCCGGTCATGTCGTACTCGGGCAGGTGCCACTTCCCTCCGTACGCGCAGTCGTAGCCGGCGCCGGCGAACAGGTGGCCGAGCGAGCGCTTGCGCAGGCCGTCGTCCAGCTCCGCCGCGTTGCCGGTGACACCGGTCTGGTGCGGCATCAGGCCGGTGACCATGCTGGCCCGCGACGGGCTGCACAGCGGCTGCGCGCAGTAGGCGCCGGGGAACCGCACGCCGGCCGCGGCGAGGGAGTCCATGGCCGGCGTGCTCAGGTCGGGGTTGCCGGCACAGCTCATGGCGCCCGCGAACTGCTGGTCGGTCAGCACGACCAGCACGTTGGGACGCGACGTGGTATCACGAGGCATGGAAGTACTGCTCCGGGCGGCTCGGGCCGGGCTCGGGGTACACCGCGGAGACCGGCATCGGTTCGTAGACGTTGCGGAAGGAGTTCTTGACGATCCCGTAGCCGCCCATGGGCAGCACCGTCCCGATGAGCCAGAACTCCTCCTTCGAGATCGCCAGGATCTGCCGGAAGATCTCCTTGCGCGCCTCGTCCTCCGGCGTCGCGCGCAGCTGGTCGTACAGCGTCATCTGCTCCGCGATCCGCGGCGGCGGCTGCTCCTTCGGGTCGCCGGCGTTGTTGTACCAGTTCGCCCACGGCACCCCCCAGTTCGAGCCGGTGTGCGACGGGAAGTAGTAGCGAGGGTCCAGCAGGCCGTCCAGGAGCCCGCCGTCGCCGACCCAGACCGATGCGTCGTGCAGATTGGCCTCGCGGCGTTCGATGAACAGCGACCGGTCCATGGGGTTCATCCGCGCGTCGACGCCGACCTCGCGCCAGTACCCGGCCACCAGCTCGGTGACGTCGGGGTGGAACGGGAACAGGCTGGGTGTGGCGACGTCGAGCGCGAAGGCGATGCGGGCGCCGTCGGGACGCAGCCGGAAGCCGTCGCCGTCGCGCTCGGTGTAGCCGGCGCGGTCGAGGTGCTCGTTGGCGAGGCCGACGTCGTATTCGGTGTACTGCTGAGCGAACTCCTCGTCGTAGAAGTCCGACTCCTCGCGCGGCGCGACCTGCCACGGCTGGCCCTGCTGCTGGAAGACCGCGTCGATCAGTTCCTGGCGGTCGATCGCGTGCGACAGCCCGATGCGGAAGTCCTTGTTCTGGAAGACCTCGCGCAGCACCGGATCCTGGTGCACGAGGTTGAGCGCCATGACGGCCTGGTTCATCTTGCCGTCGACGATGTCGAAGAAGTCGTAGTCGCCGTCCTCGCGGCTGTTGGCGAGGACAGGCTTGTTGGACAGCGAGTTGATGTGCCGCATGTGCATGTCCAGCTCGCCGTTGGTGGCCTGCAGCAGCATCAGCTCCTCGTCGCTGACCACCGTATAGACGACGCGGTCCAGGTAGGGCAGCTGGGAGCCGTCGGGGTCGGTCTTGAAGTAGTACGGGTTGCGCTCCAGCACGACCTGCTCGCTCTCGCCCAGCGGCCTCGTGACGGTCCAGGCGTTGAGGCGGGGCAGCTCCGGGTTCTGCCAGAAGCCCGCGTCGAGCAGGATCGAGAAGCCGACCTTCGACGTGAACAGCGCGACCCAGTCGGCGGCGCCCTCGGCGGCGGCCACCGTGGCCACGTCCGAGTTGTACGTCGCATGGAACTGCTCGAGGTAGTGGCGCGGGTAGCTGGTGAGCAGGCCGCCCTCGTCGGGCATGCAGAGGCTCTGCAGGAACAGGCCCTGCGGCTCGGCGAAGGTGAACCGGACGGTGAGGTCGTCGACCCTCTCGATGGCCGCGGGCTGCCCACTGACCGTCGTCAGCCACCGCGGCACACCAGGAGCTGGTCGTTGGCGATGACGTCGGTGTAGGCGAAGACGATGTCGTCGGCCGTGAACGGTGCGCCGTCGGACCACTTCATGCCCTCGCGCAGGCCGATCGTGTAGGCCCTGCCGCCGTCCTCCTGGGTGACCGACTCGGCGATGTTGAGCACCGGCTCGGTGAAGTCGATGCTCCAGTGCATGAGCAGCTCGTAGCCGGCAGTGCGGGCCAGCCAGGCGACGTCGCCGGGCCCGAGCAGCGCGGTCTTCCAGTCGCCGCCGTACTGCCCGATGGAGCCGACCGGCTCGACGACCAGCGGCGTGACCGGCAGCCGTTCCGCGACGGGCGGCAGCTCGCCGGCCGCAACCCGTTCGGCCAGCGACGGCGCCTCGGGTCCCTTCTCCGCTCCCCCGCCGGCAGGGCCATCGCCGCCGTCGTCGCCGCCGGAGCAGGCCGAGCCCGCCACCGTGAGTAGGGCGGCGGCGCCGCCCAGCTGGAGCAGGTGGCGCCTCGTGTATCTCGGTCCGAACCACGGTCCGCGCGTCATCGCGCCTTCCCTTCTGCCTGGCCCTGCCTGCACGTTCCGAGCACCGTATTCGCGCCGCCGAGGCGATGTCAATGGAGAAAACTGATAACTAGCAAAAGTTTCCACCAGTCGCTAGGGTGCCGCCCATGGAGGCGCAGAGATGACGAGGTTCCGGGTGGCACTCGCCGGTGCGGGCCATTGGCACACAGGCATGCACGTGCGCGGGTTCGCGGCGGCGTCGGCGCAGGTCACGGCGGTGTGTGAGCCGCACGACCCCGCGGCCGCGGAGCGCTGGGCGCGCGAGTTCGGCTGTACTGTCCACCCCACCGTCGACGACCTGCTCGCGGCCGGCGGGTTCGACGTCGTGTGGGCGATGCCCCGGCACGCGGAAGCCGCGGCGCTGGCCGGACGGCTGATGGAGGCGGGCATTCCGTTCGCCATCGAGAAGCCCTCGGGCCTCAACAGCGCGGAGCTCGAGCCACTGCTGCCGCTCGCCGAGCGGGCCGGCGCGTTCGGAGCGGTCGCGTTCATCAACCGCTACGGCCCGTTCTGGGAGGAGCTGCAGGCGCTGCGTTCGGCTGGCCACCTGTCCACCGTCGTGCACGGCCATTTCCGGGTGATCAACGGCGCGCCGGTCCGGTACGTCCAGGAGGGCGTCCCCTGGATGCTGCGGCCCGACGTCTCCGGCGGTGGTGCGCTGCGCAACCTCGGCAGCCACGGCGCCGACGCGATCTGCCAGCTCGCCGGCGACGACCCCGAGGTGCTAGCCGCAGCGACGTCGTCGGGCCTGTACCGCGGCGCCGTCGAGGACTACGCCACGGCCCTGATCGGCGGCGCCGACGGCGGCGTCTTCGGGCTCGAGGCCGGGTACACCCACGGTCACCTCGACGCCAGCGACCAGGAGTTCCGCGTCGCCGGACCCGGCGCGTACCTCGTCGAACGCCGCTCCGACGTGGTCGTGTCGACGTCGTCGGGCGACCGGGTCCGCCGCGGCCTGTCCATCGCCGAACGCTACGTGCGCTTCGTCTCCGACACCCTCGACCGGCTGCGCACCGGGCGCCCGCCCATCGCGACCCTCGCCGACTGCTGGCGGGCCATGCGACTCATCGACCACATCTATCTGGCCGCAGGGACTCAGGCTGCGCTCTCCCCCGACTCCGGCCACTGACCGCGATGCCGCCGTGTGCCCGCGGGCCGCCCGCCTGCCGACGTCCGGACCCATACGTGGACGCCCCACCGCGTCCCGGTGATCTCCCTACGCAGGCAACCCCGACCCCAGCGAATCGAGGAGACCCATGTCCGAACGCATCCGCCGGCGCCGCCATCGCGCGGCCGTTCCGGCCGCCGCCGTGCTGTTGTGCATGGCGGCGCTGTCCGCTCCATCGTCGCCCGCCGCCGCGACCCCGTTTGCCGACGGCGTCACCGCCAGCACCGTCTTCGAACGCGGTGAGAACGGCTACCACAGCTTCCGCATCCCCGCGATCATCGAGGCCGCCGACGGCAGCCTGCTCGCCTTCGCCGAGGGCCGCGTCAACGACGCGACCGACAACGGCGACATCGACATGGTCATGAAGAGATCCCTCGACGGCGGTATGACCTGGATCGACTTCAACGTCATCGCCGACGACGGCGCCAACAAGTGGGGCAACCCGGTGCCGATGATCGCCACGGACGGCACCGTCGTGCTGAACATGACCCGCACCGGCGGCACCGTCACCGGCGAGGACGTCCGCTGCGGCCTGGCCAGCGAGACCGACACCCGCCGCGGCTTCACGATCTTCAGTCCCGACGACGGCGAGACCTGGCAGGGCCTGGAGGAGATCACCGCCTCCGTCCGGCCGTCCAACTGGGGGCACTTCGTCGGCGGGCCCGGCCACGGCCTCACGCTGACCGACCCGGCGCACCCCGGCCGGCTGGTCATCCCCGGCAACCACTCGATCGACCCGCCGCCGGGGTCGGGCATCGACTGCCTGGACCCGCGGCTGCTCGGCGCGCACATGCTCTACAGCGACGACGACGGCGACACTTGGGAGCTCGGCGCCGTCGACCAGCCGCAGACCACCGGCTTCCACCCGCACGAGTCGACCGCGGTGGAGCTCGACGACGGCACCCTCTACATGAACTCGCGCGACCAGCGCGGCGACAGTCCGGGCCTGCGAGTCGACACGACCAGCAGTGACGGCGGCGAGTCGTTCGACGCGACGTTCGGCGCGATGAGCGACGTCGTCACGTCGGAGATCGGCGGCTCGGTGGTCAACGCCGCCGACGGCGCCGGCAGCCGGCTGGTGTTCTCCGCGCCGGGTCACCCGACGGCGCGCGAGAACCTGACGCTGTGGTCCAGCACCGACGACGCGGCCACCTGGACCGAGGGCCTGAAGGTCTACGACGGCCCGTCCGGCTACTCGGACCTGGTCGACCTGGGCGGCGACACCGTCGGCGTGCTGTTCGAGAACGGCGAGCGGCTCTACGACGAGACCGAGCTGTTCTACAGCCACCGCATCAGCTTTGCCGTCGTGCCGCTGGACCTGCTGGACGGAACGCCGGACCCCACGCCGGTGACGCCCGATACCTCGGGGAACGGCCACGACGGCCTGGTCAGCGGCGACCCGCGCCTCGTCGACGCCGAGTTCGGCACCGGCATGGAGCTCGCCGGCGATTACGTCGAGCTGCCCGCGACGAACGACCTCGAGTTCGGCACCGGCGGCTTCACCGCGGCGACTTGGTTCCGCAGCTCGGACACGACGTTCCAGCAAGCCCTGTTCTGGGGGTACTCGCGCATCGACGGCGAGCCGAAGTGGTGGGTGCGGCTGGAGCCCGAACAGAACCGCATCAGGGCGACGCTCGAGAACGGGTCGGCGTCGCAGGCGGTCAGCGCCAGCGGGGCCTTCGCCGACGGGCAGTGGCACCACCTCGCGCTGACCCGCAGTAGCACCGGCATCACGATCTATGTCGACGGCGTCGCGGCCGGCAGCGGGCCGGCGATCTCCGGCTCGGTCTCCGGCGATCCGCGCACGGGCATCCGGGTCGGCGCGCGCGTCGACGGCGTCAACAACCCGCTGCGCGGCGCCGCCGACGAGGTCTGGCTGTTCGACCGCGCACTGACGGCCGGCGAGGTCGCGACGCTGGCGGCGTCCAACACTCCCCCGGCCGGCGCCGCCGTGGCACACCTGCCGCTCGACACCGTCGAGTGCGCCGGCAGCGCACAGTCCACACCTGACACGTCCGGGCAGGGCAACGCCGTCACCGTCGCCGGCTGCGCCACGCCGGTCGGCGGCGTCGTGGGCGACGCGGCCGAACTGTCGTTCGCCGACCACGTCGAGGTGGCCGACGCCACGAGCATCCGGGTGGCGAGCCAGCCGTTCACCGCGTCGGCCTGGTTCCGCAGTTCGGAGACCTCCGACCAGGCGATCCTCTGGGCACACGACTTCGGCGCGACCATGCCGCAGTGGTGGGTCCGGCTTGAGCCCGGCCAGAACCGGATCCGGGCCAGCCTCAACGACGGGACGACGGCGGCGTCGCTGGAGGCGCCGGGCGCGTACGCCGACGGCGAGTGGCACCACGTCGCGCTGACCCGGTCGAGCAGCGGGACCGCCCTGTACGTCGACGGCGCGCTGGCCGACTCCGCGGGCGCCATCACCGGCTCACTGTCCTTCGGCGCGGCCTACGGCATCCACGTCGGGCAGCGGCCGGACGGGCAGAGCCCGCTCAGCGGCTCCGTCGACGAGGTGTGGCTGCTGAACCAGGCGCTGACGGCGACGCAGGTGAGCACGCTGATGCAGCAGAACACCGTGCCGTCTGGCTCGGCCCGGTTGCACCTGCCGCTCGACGACCTGTGAGTCCTCGGCGTGAGGGCGGGCGCCGTCGTCGGGCCCGCCCTCACGCCGAGGTGTCGTAGGCCGCGCGGGTGATCTCGTGCACGAGCGGCCGGCCGTCCAGGAACCGCAGCACCTCGTCGACGGTCACGGCGCCCTGCTCGCGCAGGGTCTCGGCGGTCAGCGCGGCGATGTGCGGGGTGGCGACGACGCCGCCGGCGCGCCGCCACGGGTCGTCGACGGGCAGCGGCTCGGTGTCGAACACGTCGGTGACCACGCGGATCCGCCCGGCCGCGGCGGCGGCCAGCAACGCGGCGCCGTCTGCCAGGGCGGCACGGGCGGTGTTGACGACGAGCGCGCCCGGCCGCAGCGCCGCGATCTCGGCGGCGCCGATCATCCCGCGGGTCGACGGCAGCACCGGGGCGTGCAGCGACACCACGTCCGACTCGCGCAGCAGCCGCGGCAGGCCGGCCGGCTCGGCGCCGAGCGCGGCCGCGTCCTCGGCGGACAGGTACGGGTCGTACATGAGGCAGCGGCAGCCGAACGGACGCAGCCGGTGCAGCGTCGCCCGGCCGGTGCGGCTGGCGCCGACGATGCCGACGGTCTGGTCGCGCAGCAGCCGGCCCGGCGGGCGGGCGGCGAGGTCCGCCCACGGCGCACCGGAGCGCAGCGCCGTCGCGAACCCGGCGGCGTCGCGCAGCCCGGCGATGATCGACATCACCGCGAACTCGGCCACCGCCTCGGCCAGCACCGCGGCGACCTGGGTGACCCGCACGCCGCGGTCCAGCGCGACGGCCGGCACCAGGTGCCGCACCGATCCCCCGGTGTGCGCGACCAGCCGCAGCCGGGCGCCGTCCGCGTACGACGACGGCGGCAGCGGCGGGGTGTCCCAGCCGGTGACGCAGGCGTCGGCCGTCGCGAACAGGGCGGGGTCCAGGGACAGCACGACGTCGGCGGCCGCGGCCAGCCGGTCCAGGTCACGCTCGGCGAGGATCCGCCGGCGCAGGTCGTCGCCCAGCGCGACGACGACGCGGGCGCTCACCGGGCACCGTCGACGATGGTCGTGGCCAGCGCGCCGATCCCCTCGACGTGCGCCACCACCTCGTCGCCGGGCACCAGGTACTCCGGTGGCGTGCGGGCGTCGCCGACGCCGGACGGTGTGCCGGTGAGCAGCACGTCACCCGGCTGCAGCGTCACGTAGCGGGACAGCTCGGCCAGCAGCGCGGGCACGTCGAAGACCATGTCCGCGGTCGTGGAGTCCTGCTTCACGACGCCGTTGACGGTGAGGGTGAGCCGCAGCGCGTGCGGGTCGGGCAGCTCGTCCTTCGTCACCAGCCACGGGCCGAGCGGGCAGAACCCGTCCAGGCTCTTGCCGAGGAACCACTGGCCCTCGGGACGGCCGTGCTGCTGGTCACGGGCGGAGATGTCGTTGGCGACGGTGTACCCGAAGACCGCGTCGGCGGCCGCCTCCCGCGAGAGGTGCCGCCCTCCTCCGCCGAGCACCACCGCCAGCTCGACCTCCCAGTCGGCCCGCTCCGTCAGCGCCGGGTCGACCGCGACCCGGCCGGGACCGGTCACCGTCGTCGTCGCCTTGCTGAAGAAGATCGGTCGCTCCGGTACCGCGGTCGAGTGCTCCGACTCCGCGACGTGCCCGCGGTAGTTCGCACCGACGGCGAAGACATTGCGGCGCGGCCGCGGGATCGGCGCCAGCAACTCGGCATCACGGAGCGGGACGAACGCCTCGCCGGGCCCGGCGGAAGCCGCCACCCGAACGTCGGCGAGGACGGCGTCGCGGATGTCGGCGGGCAGCTCCAGCAGCGTCATGACCTCCGCCGGGACGTGCGGCCCCGCGCACGTGGCGTCGTAGATCACCGCTTCGTCCGGGACGACGACACCCCAGCCCACGGCCGCATCTGGGCCGGCCGGACGGCGGAAGCTGACGATGTTCATACGGGCCTCTCCTCATGGGTCGGTTCGGGCGACAAGGCGCCGACGCGGCGGACGAAGTCGATGTCCGCCGGCAGTCCGAGCTCGGCCGGCGGCAGGTGTCGCGGATACCAGCGCCGCTCGTACTCGAGCGTCATGGCGCCGGTGTAGCCGGCCAGCAGGGGTAGTACGGCCGTCCACTCGACGACACCGGCGGCGAGTCCGACGGGACGCCGGTCCGCCGCCGGCGGCAGGAAGTTCTTGAGATGGACGTGGCGGATGAGCGGCTCTTGCACCCGAACCGCAGCCGCGGCGTCCTCGGCACCCATGATGGCCAGGTTCGCCTGGTCGTAGAGCACGCCCACGCACGGCGCCGCGGCGGCCTCGACCAGCTCACGGGTGGCGCGGGCGCTGGTGGCCAAGGTGTCCATGTGGTTCTCGACGTTCAGGCTGACCCCGGCCGCATCGGCGTGCCGGGACGCCTCCGCGAGCGACTGTGCCGCACGACGCGCGGCCGCCGGTCGCGCCGCTCCGTCGTGGTCGTGACCGGCGAGAACACGCACGTGGCCGGCGCCCACCGCCGCGGCGAGCTCGACCGTGCGGCGCAGCTCGTCGACCGCCGTCCGTCGCCGGTGCTCGGAGTCCGCGTCGATGTCGCGCACGTACGAGCACAGCGCGCCGATCCGCAGACCCAGCTTCGCGGCCGCCCCCACCACTCGTGTCACCTCGTCGCGGCGGGCGCGCAGCCGCAGCGCCGCCGGATACTCCTCATCGACGATCAGCTCGACCCCGTCGAGTCCGAGCCGGTGGGCGATCCGCAGGCAGCCGACCGCATCGGTCTCCGGGGTCGCCATCGAGTGCAGCCACAGCGGCCGGTCCGCCGGCCCGTTCACGGATGCGAGGCGGATCGGAGACGGGGCATGCGCGCCAGTCTAGAGAAAAATTCTAGACTCAACAAGACTCTGGAGGAAACTTCTGACGTCGGCTCGAGGGCGCTGGGAGGCCGGCCGCCGTCAGGATCCGGTGCACCTCGCTCAGCCCATCGGCGTCAGGTGGGGCGAGCGCCTGGCCGGCGGTCGAGCCGACGATCCCGAGCTCGGCCAGGGCGGCCTTGAGAGACGTCAGCCAGAACGCGGGCCGATACACCGCACACACCTCGTCGAGCTGGGCTTGGAGCGCCGCCGCGCGCGTCGTGTGGCCACTCAGCCCGGCCTGGACGAGCTCGGCGGCGAGGCCCGGAACCACGTTGGCGATCCCCGGTACGGCGCCGTGCGCCCCTGCGGCGAGACTACGGGCGATGAGTGCCTCGGCGCCCTGGAACACTCGAAGTCCCGCGGCGCCGGCGACTTCGGCCAGAGCGGCATAGGTCTCCCAGTCGCCTGACGATTCCTTGAGCGCGATCACGGAATCGATCGCGGCGATCTCCCGAAGCGCCCGGGGCGTGATCGGATGGTGCGTCAGGTGCGGGATGTTGTAGACGACAAGAGGGAGGCTGGTCGTCTCCGCGATGGCGGTGACGTGCCGGAGGACCGCGCTGTCGGTGTCGGTGTCGAAGTACATGGGCGCCATCACCACCAGGGCGTCGACACCGATCTGCTCGAAGTCCCGGCCGGCCCGCAGAGCGCGCTCCGTACTCGTCTCGCCGATGCCGGCCAGCACCGGAACGGATCCGGCGACGGCGCCGACGTAGGCTCTCGCGATCTCGCTCGCGACCCCTGGCTCGAGAGTGGGCCCTTCACCGCAGGACCCGAGGATGAACAGCGCTGCGGCGCCTCCGTCCTGGACGTGCGCCGTGAGCCGCTCCACGGCACCGATATCGGGACGGCGATCGGGGGTCAGTGGCGAGACGACTGGTGGGATCATTCCGGACAGTTGCAGATTCATGATGCCCTTTCGGGTTCGAGGCCGAAGTCGAGTGCGCAGGATCGTGTCGGCCGGTCGCTCATGGCGCCCCCGGCCCCTCGTCGAGGGAGCCGCTCGGAGGCACCACGACTCCGGCCAGAACCGGATCGTTCGTCTCGAACATCCATGCCTCGAGACGCGCCGCGAGATCGGCTTTCACCTGCGTGTACGACGGATCCTGCGCGAGATCGCGCCGCTGCCACGGGTCGTGATCGAGGTCGTAGAGCTCCTCGGCCGGCCGGGGCCGCAGCCGATCCTCCCCCAGGCCCGGCCGCATCGGGCTGCGCTCGATGTCGCCCGACAGCCTCGGCGGCGTGCCCGGTTCGAGGTTGCGGATGTACGCGAACCAGTCGGTGCGGATGCTCCGGATCGGGTCGTACTCGTCGTGGTAGTTCTTCTCCGCGAAGACCTCGCGGCGCCGCGGCCCCGGCTCGCCGCGCAGGACCGCGGCGAAGCTCTTCCCCTGGACGAACCGCGGCACCTCCCCACCGGCCAGCTCGAGTAGGGTCGGCAGCACGTCGAGGTGGCTGAGCAGCCCGTCCGGAGCTCCCGGCGCGACGTTCCACGATCGCGGCGGCCTGGCGAGGAACGCCACCCGGATGCCGGGGTCGTACAGCGTGCCCTTCGCCCGCGGGTACGCGATCCCGTGGTCGGTGGTGAAGAGGACCAGGGTGGACTCGGCCAGGCCGGCCCGGTCGATGGCGTCGAGGACCCGGCCGGTGGCGGCGTCGGCGACCCGGATCGAGCCGAGGAACGCGGCCAGGTCCGCCCGCGTGTGGTGGTTGTCCGGCAGGTACGGCGGAACCTCGACCGTCGCAGGGTCGACCGGCGGGTACTCCTCCACCGGATACGGGCGATGCGTCTCGAAGAACCCGACGGTGAGGAAGAACGGTTCCGCCGGTGCCGCGTCGAGCCATTCCACCGCCTTCTCCGACACCGGACCGCACCGGGCCGGGCCGTCCAGCCAGGGATGGACCTCGTCGAAGCCGAGCCGGTACGAGTCGCGGCTCTCGTGCTGCTGGCCGATGAGAGCGGTCCGGTAGCCGAGCTCGGACAGCAACGACGGCGCGGTTCGTTCGCCCGGCCGGTACTCCCAGCCCCGGTTGACCAGGCCCATCAGTCCGTTCGTGTGCGGGTAGCGGCCGGTGAACAGCGAACCGCGGGCCGGGCTGCACAGCGGTGTCGTACAGAACGCCTGGTCGAATCGGAGCCCCTCGGCGGCCAGCCGGTCGACGGCGGGGCTCGTCACGTCGCCGTGGCCGTACGCACCCAAGTGGGTGCCGACGTCGTGCCAGTGGATCAGCACGACGTTGGGGCGCTCGGACGTGGTCATACGCGGCTCCTCGGGTGGAGATCCAACCAGACCGCGCCGTGGGCAGGGACCTCGCCCTCGGCGGCTCCGTCGTCGCTGGACAGGACGACGCGGCCGTCCAGGGCGATCGGCGCCGGGGTCGAACCGAAGTTGACGACGCAGCCGAAGCCCGGGTCGCGGGTGAACACGAGGACGTCGTCACGCGGCGCCTCGCACCAGTGCACCTCGCCCGTTCCGCCCAGAGCCGGATGTGACCGCCGCAGACGCAAGGCGCGGCGGTACAGCTCGAGGAACGACGAGTCGTCGCCCGCCTGGGCCGACACCGCGTGCGTTCCCCACCCTGAGGGCTGCGGAAGCCAGGCGCCGTCGTCGCCGAACCCGAACGAGCTGCCCTCCGGCGTCCACGGCAACGGGACCCGGGCGCCGTCGCGACCCCAGCGCCGCCCGCCGGACCGGATCCAGATCGGGTCCTGCCGAGCGTGCTCCGGCACGTGCGCATCGGCCAGCCCCAGCTCGTCACCCTGATAGAGGTACACGCTCCCGGGGAGCGCCAGGGTCAGCAGCGCCGCCGCACGGGCCCGGCGCCGGCCCAGCGCCTCGTCGACCAGGCCCAGCTCCGGCCCGGACACACCCGGGCGCCGGCGGGTGTCGGCGCGGCCGTAGCGGGTGACGACGCGTTCGACGTCATGGTTCGACAGCGCCCAGGTGGTCGGCGCCCCGACAGCCGACGTGGCCGTGATCGAGGCGTCGATGGCGCGGCGCATGCCGTCCGCCGTCCACGCCGACTTCAGGTAGTGCAGGTTCAACGTGGTGTGCAGCTCGTCGGGCCGGACGTACCGCGACAGCCGGTCCGGGTCGTCGAGCCACGCCTCGGCCGCGAACATCCGCGGCGGGTCGTAGGAGTCGGCCAGCTTCCGCCAGCTGCGATAGATGTCGTGGACCTCGTCGCGGTCGCGGTGCGGGTGGTCGGCGAGGGTCAGGTCGGCGAGGAACGCGCCGTCGGGATATCCCAGGTCCGGTAGCCCGGGCGCCTTGACCAGCGCGGTGGCGACGTCGATGCGGAACCCGTCGACCCCGAGGTCGAACCAGAACCGCAGGATGTCCTCGAACTCCGACCGGACGTCGCCGCTGTCCCAGTTCAGGTCGGGCTGGGAGGCGTCGAACAGGTGCAGGTACCACTCGCCCGGGTGGCCGGAGGCGTCGTCGACACGGGTCCAGGCGGGACCGCCGAACACGCTCAGCCAGTCGTTGGGCGGCAGCTGCCCGCCCTCGCGCCCGGCGCGGAAGTGATAGCGGGCACGTTCCGCGGAACCGGGCGGCGAGTGCAGCGCATCGACGAACCAGGGGTGGTCCGAGGACGTGTGGTTGGGGACGATGTCGAGGATGACCTTGATCCCGGCCGCGTGGCACTCGTCGATCAGCTCCCGGCCCTCGTCCACGGACCCGTACCGAGGATGGATGGCGCGATAGTCGGAGACGTCGTAGCCGGCGTCGCGCAGCGGTGAGCGGAACCACGGCGTGATCCAGACGGCGTCGACGCCGAGATCGGACAGGTAGCCGATCCTGCTGCGCAGCCCGGCGATGTCGCCGATGCCGTCGGCGTTGCCATCGGCGAACGACTGGAGGTAGAGCTGATAGATCACCGCGTCGCGCCACCACGGTGCCGGGGTCACATCGTCATCCATGGTCGCTACCTGACCGCGTTGCCCAGCGGCACGGTGCGCCACGCGGTGCCGTCGGACATCGCCAGGCAGGGTCCGCCGGCGCGGCCGTCGACGACCTGGATGAGCGCGCCCGCCGCGTCGGCGGCCGACGGCATGGTGGCGACGGTGTACGGATGCAGCCGGGTGGCGTAGGTGTACACCGTCCGGATACTCGCGTCGGGGCTGCCGATGTCGCGGGCGTTGTCCGTGGGCGGGATCAGGCCCGCGACACTGGCCTGGAACGCGACCACCTCGTTCGTGGAGTTCGTCGAACACAGCAGGTTGGTGGCCGCCGAGCCGGACGCGTTCACCGCCACGACCTCGACGCCGCCCTTGACGCCGGGCCCCGCGCCCTCCGTCAGCGCGCTCTCCACCAGATAGCCGCCGTAGCCGTCGCCCGCGGCGATGCCGTCGGTCGCCGTGCTGTGCACGCGTGCGGCGGCGTCCTTCGCGGCGGCCACCTCGAGCCTCGTGAACCTGCCCGGCGCGGATTCGACGAACGAGTCGGCGCTGATCGAGCCGGCGGCGACCAGAGCACCCTGCTCGAACACGTTGCCGACGACGTTGGACGCACTCAACGTGCCGTCGACCCGGATCGGTAGCCCGGCCGCGTTCCGGTTGGCCGAGAAGGCGTTGCCGACGATCGCGAACCGGGTGGCGTCGCCCTGCACGCGCACGGCGCCGTGAACGGCGGTGTTGGCCAGGTTGTAGTGGTCGAAGGAGTTGTCGGTGATGCTGACCTTGTCGGCGGAGCCGGCGAACCCGATGGGAGAGCCGCGGAGCCAGTTGAACGTGTTCGCCGAGATCGTGACGTTCGTCGCCGCCACGCCCGCGAGGAAGCTGATCGCGTAGATGGGCGGTTCGTGTGCGCCCGGTGTGGTGTCGAAGCCGCCGATCACGTTGCCGGTGATGGTGAGGTTGTGGCCACCGGAGCCGATCTCGATGATGGCGTTGCCGTTGCCGTTCTCGACCACGTTGCCGCTGATGGTCGAGTTGGTCAGGCTGCCCTTGAACAGCCGGCGGCCGATGTCGAGCAGGTTGTTGCTGATCACCGCGCCGCGGAACTCGCCGTCCGGGGCGCCGTTGAAGATGATCGCGTCGAAGTTCGAGTGGAAGTGGTTGTCGGTGATCAGCCACTTGCGCAGGCCGTACGGCAGCTTGTGGACCTCGCCGCCCGGGATCTCACCCGCCGGCCACGAGATGGTGATGCCCGTGGTGCAGACGGCGATCTTGTTCTTCGTGAAGAGGAAGCCGCGGCCGACGCTCTCGATGGCGCGCTGGAAGCGGAGGAACGAGCACTCGACGATGGTGACGTCGGTGTCGTCGGTGTTCGCCGAGTTGCGGGCGACGTGGAGGGCGACGTTGTTCGCCGTCTTCACCGGGGCGTCGAACGCGATGCCGTGGATGCCGCCGAGCGACGCCTCCCACCGGATGCCGACGCCGTCGTGGTGGAAGGTGATCTTCGACGACTCCTCGCCGAACATGCCGTACCCGCGCAGGACGAAGCGGTTCAGGTGCTCGCCGGGTGTTTCGTACTCGTGGTCGCCGACGACGATGGTCGACGTGACCTTGTACTGCCCGGGCGGGAGGACGACGATCTTGTTCAGCTGCGACCGGGCGGCGTCGATCGCGGCCTGGATCGCGGCGGTGTCGTCGGCCACGCCGTCGCCGAGGGCGCCGAACTGCTGCGGCGTCAGGACCGGGGTGCCGTCGGCCTCGACGAGGCTCGGCGGCGCGGTCTCGGCGTGGGCGGTGCCGCCCAGCGCGAGCCCGCCGACGCCCACGACGCCTGCGCCGGCGGCGGAACGGATCATCATGCGTCGGTTGATGCGATCGGTCATCTGTCCTTCTCCTTGGGTGGTCTCACTGCGGACGAGGACGTGCCGTGCGGGTGGTCAGCTCCTGACGTCGAGGTCGACGGCGGCGGCGAGGAGCTCCCGGGTGTAGTCGTGCTGCGGTGCGGCGAACAACGTGTGGACGTCGGCGCTCTCGACCAGCTCGCCCCGGCGCATCACCGCGACGCGGTCGGCGACCTGACGCACCACCCCGAGGTCGTGGGTGATGAACAGCATCGACAGCGAGCGCGCCGCCCGGACGCTGACGAGGAGCTGCAGCACCTGCGCCTGGACCGAGACGTCGAGGGCCGACACCGCCTCGTCGCAGATGAGCAGCTTCGGGCTGAGCGCCAGTGCGCGGGCGATGCTCACGCGCTGGCACTGCCCGCCGGACAGCGCGGTCGGGCGCTTCCCCGCGACGTCCGGATCGAGCCCGACCTGGGCCAGCAGGTCGACGACGGCCTCCCGCCGCCGTCGCGCGTCACGGCGCACGCCCTCGGGAGCGACGTCGGGGTGCGCCTCCCAGGCCTCGCTGATCGAGGCCGCCGCAGGCAGGCGCGGGTTCAGCGCGGACCGGGGATCCTGGAAGATCATCGCGATGTTCCGCCGCGCCCACTGGTCCCGGGGGCGCAGCTCCAGCAGCGACGCCCCGTCGAACTCGATGGAGCCGGCCGACGCGGCGACGAGCCCGACGACCGCACGGGCGATCGTGGACTTCCCGGACCCCGACTCACCGACGAGGGCCAGGGTCTCGTCCGGCGCGACGGCGAGGCTGACGGCGTCGACCGCGGTGACGGGCGTCCGCCGGCCGATCAGGCCGGCGGCGCGAGGCCCGGGGTAGGTCACCGTGAGGTCCGTGATCCGCAGGCCGGCCGCCGTCATCGGAGGTCCTCCGCGAAGTGACAGGCGCTGAGCCGGCCCGGGGCGATCTCGCGCAGCGCCGGCGCCTCGGTCCGGCACCGGTCCTGCGCGCGCGGGCAGCGCGGGTTGAACGGGCAGCCTGCCGGCCGGTCGAACGGGTTGGCCGGGCTGCCGGGCAGCGGATCGGCGATCGTCGATCTGACGTGCACCGAGGGAACACTGCGCACCAACGCGTCGGTGTAGGGATGCAGCGGCCGGTTGAGCACCGCCTTGGCACCACCGCGCTCGCAGACCCGGCCCGCGTACATGACGACGAGGTCGTCGGCGACGTGCGACATCACGCGCAGGTCGTGGCTGACCAGCAGCATCGACAGGTGGTCCTCGTCACGGAGGCGGCCGAGCAGCGCGAGGATCCGGGCCTGGACGGTGACGTCGAGCGCCGTCGTCGGCTCGTCGGCCAGGATGAACCTCGGCCGACCGGCGAGCGCCAGGGCGATCATCGCCCGCTGACGCATGCCGCCGGAGAACTCGTGCGGGTACGCGCCCACACGGGTCGCCGCGTCCGGGATGCCGACGTGGTCCAGGAGCTCCGCCGCCCGCACCCGCGCCTGGCTCCGCGACACTCCCCGGCCCCGCAGGATCTCGCCGACCTGGTCCCCGATGGTCATGGTCGGGTTGAGCGCGGTCGACGGGTCCTGGAACACGACCGAGATCTCGGTCCCTCGGACCTGCCGCATCCGCGCCCGGCCGGCCTCGAGCAGGTTCTCCTCGCCCAGGAGCACCTGCCCGCCGGCCGCTCCGGTCTCCGGGATCAGTCCGACCAGGGCCATCGCCGTCAACGACTTCCCACTGCCGGACTCACCGATGAGTCCGGTCGTGCGGCCCTCGACCATGTCGAAGGAGACGCCGTCGACGACGTCGGCCATGCCGCGCGGGCCGGGCAGCCTGATCGTCAGATCCCGGACCCGGAGGCGTCCGTCACTCATCAACCGAGACCGTGTCGAATCGCGGCAGTCCCTCTCCGTCGGGCTCGAAGCCGGACACCGACGTCCGAGCGGCGAAGAGGTTCTTCACGAACATGGGGTACATGCCCACGGCCTCGGTCCAGATGAGCTCCGTCGCCTCGGCGTAGGCCGCTTCCCGCTCGGCGGGATCGACGGAGGTTCCGGCCCGGCGCAGCATCTCGTCCAGCTCCGGGTTGCAGTAGCCGGTCCGCTCCGCCGCGCAGGTGTAGAGCCGGCCGAGGTTGTACGAGGCGTCCAGCCCGAGCGTGCCGACCTGCTGGATGTTGATGTCCCAGTTCAGGGCCAGCAGGTCTTCGGTGTAGACGGCCTGTTCCTTCTCCAACGCTTCCGCGTGGACACCGATGGCGGCGAGATCGGCCACGACGGAGTCCACCCACTGCCGGAACTGCGCCTGGGAGAAGTGGAAGCGCAGCGTCGTGTCGAAGTCGAAGCCCGCGTCGATCAGCGCCTGCTTCGCCGCCTCGGGGTCGTAGACCACCGGCTCCTGCGGCGCGTAGCCGAACACCGTGGGGGCGACGACGGAGTCCGCGGGCTCGCCGCTCTCCGGATAGAGCGCGTCGATCTTCTTGTCGAAGTCGACCGCCTGCCAGAGTGCCCGCCGCACCTCCGCCTTCGCCAGGGCGGGGGTGGAGGCGTTCATCCACATGGTCGTCACATTGGAGCCGACCGCGGACAGGACCTCGACCTCGGTGTTGCCGCCGAG
Organism: Jiangella sp. DSM 45060; assembly: GCF_900105175.1. Taxonomy (NCBI): domain Bacteria; kingdom Bacillati; phylum Actinomycetota; class Actinomycetes; order Jiangellales; family Jiangellaceae; genus Jiangella; species Jiangella sp. DSM 45060. Next base: position 4,701,744 of record NZ_LT629771.1, read on the forward strand.
CTGCTTGACCTGGTCGTCGGAGATGCCCCAGATCACATCGAGCTCGCCCGTCTCCAGTGCGGTGACCCTCGCCGCGACCTCGGGGATGGACCGGATGGTGAGCTTGTCGATCTGCGGCTGGTCGCCCCAGTAGTTCTCGTTGGGGACCATGACGAGTTCTCCGCCGGGGGTGAACGACTCCACCTGGAACGGGCCCGAGGTGACCGGCGTGTCCAGGTAGCTGTCCTCGGTGGCGCTGGCCGGGGTGATCATGAGCCCCGTCAGCTTGGCCGGAAGCGCCGGGTCGGGGGCAGCAGTCGTGAAGGTCACCGTGGTGTCGGTCGCCGCGACGGCGACATCGACGAAGTTCGCGGAGAAGGGGCTGTCGGATGCCACCGTGCGCTCGAACGAGGCGGCCACGTCCTGCCCCGTGATCGGCGAGCCGTCGGAGAAGGTGATCCCGTCACGCAGCGTGAAGGTGAACTCCGTCGCGGTGTCGTTGATCTCCCAGCTCTCCGCGACGATGGGGTCGAACTCGCCCGGTCCGATCGTTTGCAGCAGCGGGCTGTACAGCTGAATCGACGCGACCCGGGTGCCACCGTCGATGGCCAGGGGTCCGTTCGGGTCGATGGACTCGGTAGGGAACTGACCGGCGACGGCGATCTCGCCACCACCTGCTTCACCACCACTCTCGGTGGAATCGTCGCCGGCGCCACATGCCGTGACTCCGAGCAGGCCGAGCAGTGCGGTCGCCGTGATGGCGGAGTGTCGTAGGGATCTCATGGCGTTGCTCCTCACTGAGCTGCGTTCGACTGTGTGGGGTGGTGCGCCCTGCTGACGTCTCGTCATTGCCTTCGGCCGAAGTAGCGGGTGAGCCGATCTCCGGTGAAGCCCACGCAGATGACGAGCAGCGCGAGCGCGATGCCGGGAATGGCGGAGATCCACCAGGCGCTGGCGAGGTATTCCTTTCCGGCCGCGATGGTCTGACCCCAGGAGACCGACGCCGAGGGCAGGCCGAGCCCGAGGAAGCTCAGCGAAGCTTCAGCCAGAATGGCGCCGGCGAACTCGGTGGTCGCCAGCGCGAGCGTGGGCCCGGCGATGAACGGCAGGATGTGCCGCGCGATGATGCGCCGGCGCCGCACGCCCATCACCGTCGCCGACTTGACCCAGTCGCGCTCCCGCAACGTCATGGCCATCGAACGCGAGAGGCGGGCGAAGCCGATCCAGTTGGTCACGCTCAGCGCGATGACGACGATGGCGAGACTTCGATCGAACACCCCGGCGATGACGATGGCCAGCAGAATGCCGGGGAAGGCGAGCAGGACGTCGATGACGCGCGACGCCACGAGATCGGTCTTGCCGCCCCGGTACCCGGCGACGGTACCGACCGCGAGCCCGATCAGGGCGCTGATCAGGACGACGAGGGTGCCGATGAACACCGACGTCCGAGCCCCGTAGACGACCTGACCGAACACGTCCCGGCCGAGTGCGTCGGTGCCGAACACGGCCGTGCCGCCGTCGCTGAGCACCGAGCCGGGCGGAAGGAGGCGGTCGTCGAGCTCCCCGCCCACCGGGGAGTAGTCGATGAGCAGCGGGCCGATGATCGCCGCGACGATGTACAGGCCGAAGATCATGATCGGGATCGCGGCGACCACGCGGCGCACCGTGGCGCGCCGGGTCCGCGCCGGCGCCAGCGGCGCCGGCGGCGCCGGGTTCTGCACCAGTCCCATCGTCGTCACGACGCCACCCCCGCCCGGATGCGTGGATCCAGCCGCGCGTTGAGAACGTCGGCCAGCAGGTTCATCGTCACCACGACGATCGCCAGGAGGACGGTCGCGCCCTGGACGATGGCGTAGTCGCGGTTGCCGACCGCGCCGACGAGGAGCGATCCGACCCCTTCCCACGCGAAGACCTGCTCGACGATCACCGCGCCACCCATCAAGGTGCCGATGTGCAGGGACACGATGGTCACCACCGGGATCACCGAGTTGCGCACGGCGTGGCGGCTCAGCACGAGCCGCTCCGGCAACCCCTTCGACCGTGCCGTCATGATGTACGGCTCGGCGGTCACCTCCGCGACGCTGCTGCGGGTGATCCGGGCGACCAGCGCCGTGAACGGGATCGCGAGGGTGATCGCCGGCAGCACGAGGTGCTGCAGATCGCCCGACCCCGCGCTCGGCAGGAGCCGCAGCGTCAGCGCCATCAGCAGGATCAGCATGATGCCCGACCAGAACGACGGGATGGCCTGCATGACCAGCGTGATGCCGGAGATCGCGCGGTCGAGGAGCTTTCCCGGCGCACGACCGGCCAGGACCCCCAGGAGCAGGCCGATCGTCAGCGCCAGCGCGGTCGCCGTCCCCGCGAGCAGGACGGTCGCCGGGAACCGTTCGAGGATGACCGCCGTCGCCGAGTCCCGGAAGCGGTACGACTCACCGAAGTCACCGGTGAGCGCCGAGCCCAGATAGTCCAGGTACTGCACCAGCATCGGCCGGTTGAGCCCGAGCTCCTCGCGTAACGCGGACACGTCGGCCGCGGTCGCATCCGGCCCGAGCTGCACGGTGGCCTGGTCACCGGGTGCCAGCCGGAGGATCACGAACGTGAGGCTCACGGCTCCCCACACGGTGAAGATCATGAGGCCGAGTCGGCGGATGAGTTGGGGAAGCATCAGTGCTGTCCTCCTCTCGATCGAGGCGATCCCTCGGGTGGTCGTCAGCCCTTGAGGGCGAGATGGACCAGCACGGTGGCGGGCCGCTGCGCCGTCGCGCCGGTGAAGGCCAGCCGGAGCCAGCCGCCGAAGTTCGCCAACTCGATGGCGAGGATCTGCTCGTCTGCCGCCACCACGTGGGGACGGCCGCGATCGACCCAGTTCAGCCCGTCGGGCGAGATCTGTGCCTGGACGGTCAGCTCCGGGTGGTCTCCTTCGATCTGGACGAAGAAGACCGCCTCCTCAGCCCAGCCCGCCTCGTACGGGTGGGTGGTGTGGGTGGCTGTGATCTCGAGACGACGTTCGATGACGGAGGTGGCGAAAGTGCGCACTGAGCAGGGCCTTCCGGGTCGCTCTACGGTGGGCTGTGGTCATTCCGTGGAGTACACGACGGAATCGAGGAAGAGATTCACGCTGCGATTCGTGTCGGTCTCGACGAAGAAGATCGGGTTGATCAAGTTCGTGATGCTCTTGTAGGGCGTGACGAGCGTCGGCGTCAGACCGCGCAGGTCGAAGGTCCGGTCCATGCTCTGCAGCTCGACGTACTCGCGTCGCTGGAAGTCGATGAGCAGGCGGAAGTACAGCCAGTTGAGCTTGTCGGGGCTCTCGTTGTAGAGGAGGTCCTGGTCGCCATCGGGTACCCACTGGAAGGCGTCGGCCGAGCCGTCGGCACGGCGGCGGCCGTACCAGAGGTTGTCGACCCCGGGACGCTGCCAGCCGTCCTCGCGCCCGTAGCACCAGTCCTTCTTGGTCACTCCGTCGGCGACCTTCCAGTACTGCCACTTCTTGGTGAGCTCGCCGTTGACGGAGTTCACGTAGCGCACGCCGGGCATCCAGCGGTACTCGTGGTCCTGCAGGTCGAAGTAGAACCCGAACGCCCGCAGGTCCTCCTCGCCGAACCCCAGCCGGTCCTGCTGCGGCGTGTAGGCGTAGAAGGCCTCGATCTGGATGTAGCGCATGTTCGGGTCGAAGTTCGAGAGCCGCTTGAGAGCGACGCCCATGCTCCCGTTCGCCGGCTGCTCCTCGTAGCGGTTCGCGACCGCCTTGGTGTTCAGCTTCAGCGAGTAGGTGCCCTCCATCGACCCGTGGGTGGCGGCGAAGCGCATAGGCGCCGCACTGATCATCGAGGGCGCCCAGCTGGCGAGGTCCACCTCGGACGGGTAGTGCCGGTAGTCGTCGTTGACGAAGTTCGGCGTCAGGTCGAGCCAGCCGTTGAAGCCACGATCGAAGTCGTCGTAGGTGACGATGTTGCGCAACGGCGTGAACTTCTCCAGGCCGCGCTCGTAGTGGATGACCTTCTGCACCGTGCCTCCGTGGCGATAGTGATGGGCGGGCTGTTCTAGGCGTCGGCCCGCGGGACGAGCGAGATCTCGTCGATCTGGAACGCGTGCGAGTCGCCGTCGGGACCCGGGCCGGCCGCGACGAATTCGACGCGGATCGGCCGGCCCGCGCGGACCGGGACGATCCCGAGGTCGACGTCGAGGAACGGGTCGGCGCCCGACGCGGCCACGACTCCCCCGCGCGGCCGTCCGTCGACCACGACCGCGACGTCGGCGCCGCCGGATGTCCCGTCCGGCGCGCGGAAGCGGCAGCGCAGGTGGTGCGGACGCGAGACGGCCGGGACGATCGTCACGGCATGGGCGTCGCCCGGGGCGCCGGCGGGCACTTGCGTCACCGCCGAGCCCTCCGCGGCCGGATCGAGGGCCATCGGCGCTCGTGGAACCGTGGACTTCGCACGGAGACCTTCCACCTGATACGTATGAAGGAAGCCGATGGGTCCCCGCTCCACGCCATCGCGATCTTGGGTGAGCCATGCGAGGTCGAACCGGGCCGCGACCACGTCGAGCGTCTCGACCCCGGAACCGCCGAGTCTGCTGTAGAGGACGAGGGGCGTGCCGTCGTCGAGCCAGACGACGTCGGAGTAGCCGGCCCGGGCGTTGTCGATCACGCGACCCCACGACCACGACTCGGCCCCGTCGTGGCTGAGCCGCGCGTACAACGTGTCCCTCCCGGTGCCCTTGACCGGGCTCGTGTACACGACCCGCTCGACGCCGTTCCGGTCCACCCGGGCAGCCAGGCCGGCGGCGATGCCCGCGTGCGGCGCGATGTTCGTCTCGACGACGGCATCGGTGAACGTGAGGCCGCCGTCGCGGCTCCGGGCGACGGCGCGGCTGGTGTTGCTGACACCACCCGCGAGCCTGGCGTTGACGATCACCTCGCCCGTGGCGAGCTGGGCGATGCGCGCCTCGTCCAGGCCGAGGCCCGCGGGGTCAGGGACGATTCCGCCCCAGGCCCACGTCCGGCCCCCGTCGTCGCTGTAGACGACACTCACGCTGTAGTCGCGGCCGGCGGCGGGCACGTCGATCGACCGTCGATGCCAGACCTCGACCAGGAGGCGGCCGCCGGCGAGCTGGATGCCGCGGCCCGGGCCGGGCAGGTGGAACGTCCACCCGTGCTCGTTGCCCACGAACAGGTCCGTGACCTCGATCGGGTCGCCCCAGCTGACGCCGTCGTCGATCGAGGCGCGCTGGAACACCCTCGACGAGAGACCCGCCGCATTGAGCGCGTAGAAGACGGTGATCCGGCCGGTACGCAGGTCGACCACGGGCGTGGGATTCGCCCACGCTCCCCCGTGGTGGTCCTCGATGAACGCCGTCGGCCCCCAGGTCCGGCCGCCGTCGGTGCTGCGCCGCAGGACCAGGTCCTTCGGACCGTCGTCCGCGCTCGTCGCGACCCGAGCCTCGCTGAAGGCAAGCACCGTGCCCGCGGACGTCACGTCCACGGCGTGCACGCGGAAGTCGACCCAGCCGTTCTCACCGCGCGACCACAGCGTCGTCAGCTCGAGTCCGCCGCCGGTGCCGGCCGCACGGACCGGGCGGGCGGCGGCGAGCGGGGTCGCCGTCATCAGGGCGACGACCGTGCCGAACCCGGCGCCGATCGCGTGGCGCCTGGTGATCGGTGTGGCGGAGTGCCCGGTCATGTCGCCCCTCCCGCGTCAGGGCGAGGCGCTGCCACCGAGTCGCCCGGGACCGGAATGCAGTCGAGGTACAGATGCCGCTTGGCGCCGTCCTCGTCGTCGAGCAGTTCCAGCAGCAGGCGGACGGCCTCCCGGCCCATCTGCTCGCGCGGGATGGTGAACCTCGTCCAGTCGCGCTCCGTGGCGTGAACCAAGGGCGGGTCCCCCAGCAACACCACCGAGAGATCTCCAGGGATCTCGATGCCCGCCTCCGTGGACGCGAGCTGCACGGCGGAGATCGCGCTGTCGTCCTGGCTGGGCTCCACCAGCACGGCGGTCACGCCCGCCGCCCGCCATCGCCGGAGCTCGGCTGCGGTCAGGGTGGTGTCCTCGCCCATCACGTGGAAGAGAACCTGCTCGTCCGGGATGCCGGCCTCGCCGAGGCCCCGCCGGAAGCCGGTCTCGCGGTCCTGGGTCCACTCCTTGTCGTCGGCCGCTTTCAGATAGGCGATCCAGCGGTGCCCGAGGGCCGCCAGCGACAGCACCACATCGCGGGTCGCGCCCACGTAATCGGCCGCGACGTAGGAGAACTCCTCGCCGGGCACATCACGTCGTCCGATGAACACGAACGGGAAGTCCTCGCGGAGCAGCGCCGCCAGGTCGTCCTCGCGGAGATGACGTCCGAGAAGGACGCAGCCGTCGGCCAGCTTGAGCTGGTTGACGCCATCGGCGAAGACGCGACGCTCGGCGCCGGCCGTGACGGCACTGAACAGCAGCAGGTTGTAGCCGCGCTCAGCGGTCGACTCCTCGATGCCGAGAAGGAAGGGGAAGTAGAAGTCGCGCTGATTCACGGGGAAGACCGGCTCGAAGGTGAAGACGCCGAGCATCCGGTTGCGCCCGCCTTTGAGATTGCGCGCCGAGGCGTTCACCGAGTAGCCGAGCTCGGCAGCCGCCTCCAGCACCGCCCGGCGCTTCTCCTCGGCGACGTCAGCGATCGCCGGTGCGCCATTGATGACCACCGACACCGTCGACTGCGAGACACCGGCCCGACGGGCGATGTCCATCTGGGTCGGTCGCCGCCGCTGCGCTGCCATGGCCCTCCATCGTCGACCCCGATACGTATCTACCAGGTTAGACGAGGATGTTACGCACACGTGTCTCAGCTCGTCAAGAGCTCCCTGGCAGCACTCGGCACGCTCGGGACGCGGGACCTGCGGCGCTCGATACACCAGACGTCGAATCACCTGTCACCGTGATGAGCCTCTAATATTGACTAATACATCTGATACCTAGATGAACCTTGCGTACAGCAGATCTGCTGTGCAAATCTCGCCGTGTTCGGTCAATCATTCGAGGCGAGGGAGTCGTCGTGGACCGAGGGATCGTCAAACGGTCGACCGCCGGAATTCTGGCCCTTCCGCTGGCAGTCGCCGCACTGGTCGCACCGGCCGCCGCCGAACCCGAGGCCGTCGCGCCGGCCGCGGTCGTCGACTCCGAGGACGCCATCGTCGTGCGCGGCCAGACCTACGAGCTGCGCATTCTCAAGGACGGCTTCCGGTACTCGTTCACCGACGCCACGGACACCCAGATCGTTCCGCCCCATGCCGAGTCGGGAGTACGGCTGCGCCCTGAGGGCGAGACGGAGTTCGCCGACGCGGTCGAGGCCGATCTGATCTCTCGCCCGAACGCCCGCACCGCGATCGTCGCGGTGACACTCGAGGACGGGTCGCGGCTGACGGTGAACCTGCGTCCCTTCGACAGCTATGTGCGCATCTCGGTGGGCAATCTGCCCGGCGACGGCGGCACCGTCGACTTCCGCACCGGCTCGGTCGCGCCCGCCTACGGACTCGGCGACCAAGGCTCGTGGGCCGACGGCTCGACCGAGCAGGGCGAGTCGTGCAACAGCCGGGTCCGCGCACGGCCCACCACCGAGTTGACCGGGCTGGAACTGGACGATGTCACCAACGGCGGCAGCTGCCAGCGCTTCATCAGCAACTTCACCGTCTTCCCGAAGCAGCGATTCGCGCAGGTGTGGTTCGAGGACGGCCAGAAGCGGGTCGCCCTCACACAGTCGGAGAACCGTCTCGGCGCCCAGGGCGTCGACCGGGTCGACGCGCTCTACTACTTCGCCGGCCGCGACCTCGAGCAGGTCTACGCCGACTATCGGCACGTTCGCGAAGAGCACGGCTACTACGACGGCCGTCCCAACCCGGAGTTCTTCGGGCTGGGCTGGGAGGCGTTCGGCGCCCTGCGCTGGGACACCTACCAGACCTCGGTGACCGAGACGGTGCAGAGGTTCCTCGACGAGGGCTACCCGCTGTCCTGGGGCGTCGTCGGATCCGGCTTCTGGCCGGGCGCTCGGAGCACGCCGGAGGAGGGCACGACGAACAGCTTCGGCATGTGGGACGACACCGCCGAACCGGGGCGCGACGACGGCCTGCCCAACCCGCGCTACCCCGATCCCGACGCGCTCAAGCGGTTCTTCGCGGACAACGACGTGAAACTGCTGCTCGGCGCCCGCAACAACTTCAAGGCGCTGCCGGAGGACGGCGGCAACCTCGTCGAGGCGTACGACGGCCCGTTCGTCCACGAGGCGATCGACCGCGGCTTTCTGGTCAGCAACCCCGACGGCACACCCACGGTCATCACCGGCGCGGTGTTCCCCGACGGCCACAGTTATGTGCTCGACGGCTCGAACGACGACGCGGTGGACTGGTTCGTCGAGCGGCTGCGGGCGTGGGGCGTGGACGGGTGGAAGGAGGACGCCATGCTCTACACGCCCCGACTGCACCGCGACGCGAACTGGAATCCGGTCCTGCAGGCCTTGCACGAGTCCGGCGATCTGGTGATGGCGAGGAATGCCGCGTACTCACTGCCCGGAGACATTCTCCGGATCAACGACACGATCTACGGGACCGGCGAGAATTACCACACCGACCCGGACCGCATGCCGGTCAATCTCCTGAACTTCGCCGCCAGCGGAGTCTCCAGTCTGTACGGCGACTACGTGGGCGGAACACCGGAAGTCCCCATGAGTGATCCGTCGTACCAGAAGTACTACGTCCGCAATGCTCAGTTCGACGCGCTACAACCGGTGCTGGCGTTCGGACGTGGCCCCTGGGAGATGGGACGCGACGATCTCGCCGCCGCGGTGAAGCACGTGGCGCTGTGGCACGAGTCGATGCGGCCGTACATCTACGACGCGGCCCTGGACGGGCACGAGACAGGCTTCCCCTACGCCATGACGCCCCTGCCCATCGCCTATCCCGACGACGAGTCGACGTACGGGCTCGCCAATGACACGACCCGCCAGTACGAATGGATGCTCGGCGAGTCCGTGCTCGCGACGCCGGTGTTCGGCGCCGACTTCGAGACGGCGCAGTCGCGTGACGTGTACCTCCCGGCCGGCAAATGGATCGACATCGCGACGGGCTCGGTCTTCCAGGGGCCGGTCACCCTCGACGACTACGCGATGGGCTACGACCGGGTGCCTGCGTTCGTCGGCGGCAAGGGCGTCACCGTCACCGGCGCCGCCGACGACCTGCGCGCCCAGGTCTATCCGATCCGCACCGGCTCGACCTACGAGTTCAGCGACGGCGACGACACCTCCCGCATCCGCAACGACAACACGGGCTGGGATCCGGCGTCCCTCACGGTCACCGACACGTCCACGCGCACGGTGGTGGACTTCGACGTCGACCCGGTCACCGGAGCCCTGTCCTTCCCCCTCACGCCCGGCCACGACTACCGGCTCACCGGCGGCGGCACGGCGGAGCACAGCGTGCCGGTCGACACCACGACGCCGGGGCAGGTCACCGGCCTGTCGCACACCGACACCGACGGCACGACGACGCTGCGGTGGGACGCGACGGCGGGTGCCCGTGGCTATGTGGTCTCGGTCAGTGGTCACGGCGCCTGTCCCACCGGCGACGAGGTCGTCTTCGGCGCCACGAGCGGCGCGGCCGAGCTCACGCTCGGCGCGGCCGAGACGGCCGGCGGGACCTACCGGGTGCAGGCCGTCAACAACATCGGTGCCGGACCGTTCTCCGAGGGCCACACCGTCGTTCCGCCCGCCGACGACGATCCCGGCCCCGTCATCGTGACCAACGAGGGCGAACCGCCCACCTGTGACCCGGTGCGTCCCGCGTACGAGGAGACGGGGGTCTGGTCGCCCAGCGCCGTGAGCGGGTTCGACGAGTCCAGGACCCGGTTCAGCCGTGAGATCGGCGCGACGGCGACCTGGCGGACGTCGCTGCCAGCCGGCGCCTACGACGTCGCCGTCTGGTTTCCGGCCAACAGCATCTGCAGCTCGGACACGACCTACGCCGTCCACCACGCCGGCGGGTCGGCGGACGTCGCGGTGGACCAGTGCACGACCGGAGGCCAGTGGCACTCACTCGGCAGCTACGAGTTCGCCGACGGGTTCGCAGCGGTCACCCTCACCGTGGGCGGCGGGACCGTGCGAGCCGATGCCGTGCGCTTCAGTCCCAGCCCATGACGAGGACGGCCCCTGAGGAAGATGTGACCATGAGCGGACTCGGGAAGTGGAGCCTCGGTATCGGTACGGGGCTCCTGGCGGTAGCCGTGCTGTTCCGGGCCATGGACATGATCTCTACTCTCTACTTCTCGAACAGCCGGGCGCCGAACCAGTCGCGACGCGGGCGCCAGCCGTTGTTCCGCAGGACCGTGAACACCGGCACCTTCGCGTCGGCCGGCTTGATCACGACGGCCCCCTCCCACGAGGTGCGGGGCCCGCCCGGACCGGTCACACTGACCTGGCCATCGGCGCCCTCGACGAACGTCGCCGACATGCCGCCGGCGGACCTGCCCTTCTTCCACGTCCAGGTGCCGTAGGCCACCGCGCCCGAAGGGCCGGCCGCGGCTCGGACCGCCGCCGTCCCGGAATGCTCGACGAACTCGTAGGTCGCCTTGGACGGGTCGAGATCGACCTCCATGCGCCACGCGTAGGCCTGCGACCCACGCACGAAGAGGGTCTGCCAGCGCATCTCCTCGTGCTTCCACTTCACCTCGACGCGCACGCCGTCGGCGCTCGGCGAGGCATCGATCGTGTAGGGCAGCTCGTCGCTGTTCATCCCCACCAGTGCGACGACCACGTCGTCCACCGGCGCCGGCGCGTCGGCACCGCGGACCGGTCCGTCGGGCACCTGGGCGCGATCGCGGCCGGCCGGCGCACGACGTCCGCGCCGCACCGTCCAGAGGCCACGCCCCAGCACGGCGAGTGCCGCCGCGACGACGAGTGCGACTCCGAGCAGCACCTGGTCGACGAGGATCGCGAAGACGCCGGCGAGGAACAGGACGGATCCCACGACGAAGACGACGCGACGACTGACCACTGCGAACCGCTGGTCCCTCGAGGGGTCCGGCCCTCCGCTCACTGGCTCGCCACCTCGAGAGAGGTCGTGCGCGGGCAGCTGATGGTGTTCATGGTCAGATCCAGTCAGTCGTCGTCATCAGTCCGGTCGGCGGCGCCCATGTAAGGAGCTCTCCGGAGTCCTGTCCACACCGAAAACAGTATCCAGGACGTCGCCTCATCGCGGCGCGCCTCCGGTGGCTCGGCCGGCCGCGCGGGCTTCGGCGGCCTCGCGCTGGCCGTCGATCTCGGCCTCGAAGGTCGTCGCCAGCTCGGTGAGGTGCTCGACGACGCCTGGGTTCCCGTGGCGCAGGTCGTAGGTCTCCGCCGGGTCGAGCTCGAGGTCGAACAGCTGGGGCAGTTCCCGGCCCTGGGCCCGGTTCGGGTCACGCGGAAAGCGGTCCAGGTGCAGCTTCCACCGGCCCCACCGCACGGCGTTGAGCGTCCACCAGTGGAAGAAGAACAACGGGCGCGGCTCGGGCTGCGATCCGCCCGTCAGCACGTCGGTGATGTCGGCCCCGTCGATCGGCCGGTCCCCCGGCACCGCTCCCCCGGCCAGCCCGGCCAGCGTCGGCACCAGGTCGAACAGGCACACCACCTCGTCGGACTCCGCACCCGCCGGGATCCGTCCCGGCCAGCGGGCGACGAACGGGACCCGGATGCCACCCTCGTAGGTGTGCAGCTTGGTGCCGCGCAATCCCCCGGTGCTGCCCTCGAACCACGGCCCGTTGTCACTGGTCACCATCACCAGCGTGTCGTCGGCCAGGCCGAGGTCGTCGAGCCGGTCGAGCAGGCGGCCGATGTGGTGGTCCAGGCTCTCGACGACGTCGCCGTACCTCCCCCCAGCCGACCGCCCACTGAACTCGTCCTCCACATGCAGCGGGATGTGCGGCATGGTGTGCGCGAGGTACACGAAGAACGGCTCCTCGGCGTGCCGTTCGATGAAGGCGATCGCCTGGTCGGTGTAGGCACGGGTGAGCGCCGCCTGGTCGACGTCGGCGGTGGTGATCTCGTCCCCCTCGAACAACTCGACCGGGTGCATGTCGTTGCTGTAGAGCAGCCCGGCGTACTCGTCGAAGCCGTGCCGGGTCGGGTAGTGCTCCGGCCGGCAACCCAGATGCCACTTGCCGAACATCGCCGTCCGGTAGCCGGCGTCGCGCAGCAGCTCCGGCATCGTGCGCTCCCATGACGACAGGCCGGTGCCGTCGCGCGGGTTCAGCACCTTCGGCAGACCGACCCGCTGCGGATACCGGCCGGTCAGCAACGCCGCCCGCGACGGCGTGCACACCGCCGAGGCCGCGTACATGTGGCGCAGCGTGATCCCCTCCGCGGCGACCGAGTCGATCCGCGGCGTGCGCAGGATCGTGTTCCCCATGCAGCTCAGGTCGCCGTAGCCGAGGTCGTCCATCACGATCAGGACGATGTTGGGCCGGCCGCTCATCGGGTCGCCGGGATGCTCGGCGCGATCTCGGCGTACACCTCGCCGAGGCCCTCGATGCCGCCGCGGACGACGACGCCGGCCTCGTACTCGTCCCGGGTGAGCACGAGCCGTGCCGCCGTCGACCCGAGCGTGATGACGTCGCCGGGGAACAGCGTGATCATCGCGGAGATGGTCCTGATCAGCTCGTCGGGGCCGGCGAGGTACTCCGACGTCGGGCCGGCCGCGGCCCGCGAACCGGCCGTCAGCGACATGGCCCGGCCGCGCCAGTCGTGGTCGGGCAGCGGCGCCAACGACCCCACCACGTTGAATCCGTCCGCCCACCGGCCGTACATCGCGGGGATACCGCGTTCACCGGTCCGCGCCGGCTCCACGACCGCGTCGGCGAACGAGCGGTCGCACACCGAGATCAGTGGCGCGTACCCGAGCACGAACTCCCGCCCGTCCTGCGCCTCGGCCGCGAGAGCACGGATGACGACGGCGAGCTCGATGCCCACGACGAGGTGCGTGGCGCGCGGCGGGATCTCGACCGGCCCGCTGATGCCCAGGGAGCTCGCGGGACCGTTGAGGAACCGCGGCACCTCGAGCCGGGCGAGCCCTTCGACCTCGGCCGCGGTCTCGTGGTTGCCGAACGACGTGTAGAAGTGCCGGGCCGACCCGGGCGTCCATGCCTGCGGCGACTCGAGTGACGAGGCGCCGGAGGCCGCGACCTGCCGCACCGCATAGGACGGGTGCGACTCCAGCGGCACCGGGCCTTCCGCGACCGCCACCGGGTTCACCAGCGTGCCGACGTCCTCGATCTCGACCTCCAGCAGTGTCCGCGGGTCGGCGACGTCGCCCGGCGACACCGGCAGGCCGTCGACCCCCATGGTCGCGAAGTGGAGGACGTCGCCCGGGTACAACGAGGCGAACGACGAGTACCAGGAGATGACCCGCTCGATCCCCAGCAGGGTCGCCCCGCTGTGCGCCCGGTCCCGCGTCCGCCCCGTCTGCCGGGTGTACATCAGCAGGTCGTAGGGATCGCCGACCTCGTCCTTCGTCACGAGGAACGGGCCCATGGGGGCCAGCGTGTCGGCCTTCTTCCCGCCCCACGACGCGGTCACCTGGTAGAGCCAGTCGCTGTAGCCCTCCGGCAGCGAATAGCCGCGGCCGGCGTTGCCCGGGACGATGTCGTAGTAGTAGGTGCCCGACACGTCGTTCACCACGGTGTAGCCGGCGACGTGCTCCATGGCCCGCTCCAGCGGGATGTACCGGCCGGCCCGGCCGATCACCACGGCCAGCTCGACGTTGTAGGCCATGAGGGGCAGGTGGTGACCGTTCCGGAACGTGACCGGCGCGCCCGGGCCGATCGCCGCCCCCTGCGGGCGTTGGTGCCCGAGCGGGAAGAGGTTGACGATGGGGATGCCCGGCTTGTTCCGCACGAACGACGGAGCGTTCGCGACCAGCCCCCAGTAGAGCCGCGGCCGGGGAACGGGCGCCAGCAGCTCGACGTCGTCGACCGGGGAACCGGCGCGCGGCAGGAGCGTCGCGTCCGACTGCCCCACGAACCGCTCGACGTACGTGACCAGCCGCGACAGCGCCGCCATGCCCTCGTCCTCGAGGGCGAGGAACTCCACGAGCGTGGCCGGCCAGTCGTCCCCGCGGAACCGGGGACGACTGGCGACCAGGCCGGACGACGGGATCGACGCGTACCGGGCGAGGAAGGCCTCGGCCCGCGCGGGTTCGACCACCCACGCCTGACCCGTTGTCGGCTCGTCGACGACGAATCCCCACCGTTCGACGCCGTCGGCGAGATAGCTGGCGAGCCTCACGTGTCGATCCCTTCGGGCTCAGGAGTTCCGGACCGGTCCGCCCAGCGGCAGGCGCCGCCAGGTCGTGCCGTCGCCGACGGCGAGCACACCCGCGCCGGTCGACGCGTCCTGTACCAGCGCCACCGCTCCCGCGGCCGGTTCCGGCAGATCCGCGGAAGAGACGACCGTGAGCCGCAGGTTGTGCGCGAAGACGGTCCGGATCTTCCGGTCCGCCGAGCCGATGTCGCGGGCGTTGTCGACGGTGGGAACCAGCCCGTTGATGTCCACGCGCATGGCCGCGACGCCGTTGGTGTCGTTCGTCGAGCAGAGCAGTTCGACGGCGGCCGCGCCGGACGCGTTGGCCGGCACGACCCGCACGCCGCCCTTCACACCGGGTCCCGCGCCGGTCGCCTGCTCCGACGCGGCGACGAAGCTGCCGTACGCATCGGTACCGGGAACGGGCGCGGTGGTCGACCGGACCACCAGCGCACCGTTCTTCGCCGCGCTGAGCTCGTGCTGGTGGGGGCCGGCGCTGCGGCGCTCGATGTAGTTGTCCGGCCCGAACGCGTCGGCGTACACGGCACCGCCGGCGCCGTCGACGATGTTGCCCACGATCGTCGAGCCGGCCAGGGTCCCGATCACCCGCACCGGAGGCGCCCCGGCGACGGTGTTCGCCCCGAACGCGTTGCCCATGACCGACAGTCCGGTGGCGGCACCATTGACGCGGACCGCGCTCCAGCGCTCCTCCGCGAGGAGGTTCCAGTTGTCGAACGAGTTCGCCGAGATCGTGATCTCCGCTGCCGCCGCGGCGAAGTAGACCGGCGACCCCTCGACCCAGTTGAAGCTGTTCCCCGTGATCGTCACGTTGCGAGCCGTCGCCTCGGGACGGAACTCGATCGAATGCCGGGGCCGCCCGCCGCCACCGGGCTCCCCGCCGCCGAAGACGTTCCCGGTGAAGGTCAGGTTGGTCCCGCCGGACGTGATCGCGACGATCGAGCCGTTCGACCCGTTCTCCACCACGTTGCCGGAGAACGTCGAGTTGACGATCCCGCCCGCGAACAGGCGCCGGCCGATGTCGAGCAGGTTGTTCGCGATGATCGCGCCGCGGAAGTTGTGCGCGTCGGCGCCGGTGGTCAGGATCGCCGTGCCCATGCTGTGGAAGTGATTGCCCTCGATCAGCCACTTGCGCATGCCGTACGGCAGCAGGTGCACGCCGCTGCCCGAGACGCCCGCCGTCGGCCAGGAGATGTCCAGACCGTAGTCGCCGACCGCGACGAGGTTGTTGGTGAACACCAGGCCACGGCCGACGTGCTTCACCGCCGTGTAGAACTCGACGAACGTGCACTCCGTGATCGTGGGGTCCATGTCGTCGGTGTTCGCCTTCACGGCGCCCGGATCACGGGCGATGTGGATGGCGACGCTGTTCGCCAGGCTCGCCTGCACGACGAAGCAGAGGCCCTTGACCGCCGCCAGCGGCGCACGCAGCATCAGGGCCGTCCCGTCGAAGTCCGGGCGGATGATCGACGTGCGGACACCCATCGTCCCGGCGCCGGCCAGCACGATCCGGTTGAAGTTCCCCCCGCCCTCGCCTTCGATGTCGGGAACGACCAGGGTCCGGGTGGTGCGGTAGGTGCCGGGCGGGAAGTAGACGATCTTGTTGGCGTGCTGGAGCTGCGCGTCGATGGCCTGCTGGATGGCGTCGGTGTCGTCGGCCACGCCGTCGCCGACGGCGCCGAAGTCCTGCGGGGTCGTGGCGCCGGACACGTCGACGGCGGGTGCTGCCTGCGCTGACGCGCCGGCCGCGCCGAGCGTCGCGGTGGCGACCCCCGCGATGCCCGCGGTGCGGAGGAGCTGACGCCTGTTCACGGGTGTGACCATGCTGCTTGTCCCTTCGTCGGGTGGAGTAGCTGGTTCTCGTGCAGTGGTCTGGATCGCGCCGGCCGTCAGTAGCCCTTGACCTCGGGCCAGGCGAGCTCGAACCCGTCGGCGACGAGCTCGCGCCGGAAGTCCTCGAGCCGGCCGGAGTCGCCGCGCACCTGCTCGGGGGTGAGGGAGTTGACCATGCAGTGCGCGGCCAGGGCGCCCGCGGCCTCGCCGATGTTCCACTCGACGGGGTGAAGGCGATAGCAGCCGTTGGTGATGTGCGTCGTGCCGAGGTTCTTCCCGGCGGCCAGCAGGTTGCGCAGGCGGATCGGCAGCAACGCGCCGAGCGGGATCTGGAAGGGGCTGCTGGGGACGTCGATGTAGTTGTCGCCGCCGGTGGACGGGTGCAGGTCGATGCGGTACATCCCGATGCCGACGGAGTCCGGGTACCGCACGGCGCCGGCGTCACCGCGGACGGTCATCGACAGGTCCTGTTCGACGACGGTCGTGTGTGCCTTGATGCGGCGGGATTCGCGGATGTACGGCGCCATGGCGAGTCCGTCGTCGGTGCCCATGAGGTCGGGGCGCAGCCGCAGGCCCGGCCAGCCGGTGCCGCCGTCGGGCCGCGGCGCCTCGGTCTGCAGCCAGAAGAGCATGCTCAGCGACAGCTGCCGCGAACCCTCGAGGTGCTTGACGCGCTCGTCGTCGGAGACGCCGACCAGCGGGCCGGGCAGGTAGTCGATCATCGGCCAGTTGACGACGGTGACGTCGCTCGCCGCGAAGCCCGGCTCGTACTGCTCCCGGGCGAGGATCCGGCGGAACAGCCACAGGTCGCGGTCCCCGGGGTCCTTGCTCTGGTCGGCCACCACCGGGCCGGCAGGAGCGTGCGGCAGGAACGTCCGGGTGAGTGGCTCCAGCGTCCGCGGGTCGGGCGCGGTGAGGCTGAGCAGCCGATCCGGCCAGACGTCCGGCTGGTAGTCGCGCCAGAAGCCGTACTGGTCGGGTCGGTCGATCGTGTGGTCCTCGCCCTCGAGGTGCTCGACCGCGAACACCCACGAGAACGCCTGCTGGTTGAGCGGCTGCGCCTCACTCGGCGCGCTCGGCTCGCCGGTCTCGGACCGCGCCTCGAAGCCGATGCCGTGCTCGACCCCCGCCAGCGGCAGCAGGTCGCCGAGCTCGGTGGCGTCGAGCACGTACGACGCCTCGATGGTCAGCTCCACGCCGTCGCGGCCGGCGACGGTGACGGCGGTGACGCGGTCGCCGTCGGTCTGGGCTGCGACGGGGCGCCGGCCGGTCAGGACCCGCAGCGTGCCGGCCGAGCGGTACGGGGCGAGCATGCCCTCGATCACGGCCAGGGCGGCTCGCGGCTCGTGGCACAGCCGGCTCACCCGGCCCAGGCCCGGGTTCAGGTCGGGCTGGCGGCGCGCGGCCGCCGTCAGCGGGTACCAGGTCCGGTAGTGGTCGCGCACGCCCTCACGGAACGCGCGGTACGAGCGGGTGCAGCCGAACTGCTCGATCCACGGGTGCTCGTCCGGCGGGACGGCCTGGCTGGTGAGCTGACCGCCGAGCCACTCGTACTCCTCGGTCACCATCACCGACCGGCCGCGTCGCAGCGCCGCCAGGGCGGCCGCCACCCCACCCACGCCTCCGCCGACGACCAGGATGTCGGTGCGCAGGTTCGCGTCTGTCGTCACCTGATCTGCTCCTGTGGGTGCTCGAACCCGGCCCGGGTGCCCTCCAGGTCGTGGGCGGCGCTCAACAGGCCTCGGGTGTAGGGATGGGCGGGCGCCGTGAACAGCTCCTCCGCCGTCGTGCATTCGACCAGCTCGCCGCTCTTCATCACCGCGACCCGATCGGCGATCTGCCGCACCACCGCGAGGTCGTGCGTGATGAACAGGATCGACAGGTCGTGCGTGCGCTGCAGGTCGACGAGCAGGCGCAGGATCTGCGACTGGACCGACACGTCCAGAGCCGACACCGCCTCGTCGCACACCAGCAGCCGGGGACGCAGCGCCAGTGCCCGGGCGATGCTCACCCGCTGGCGCTGCCCGCCGGAGAGCGCCGACGGGCGACGAGCGGCGACCCCCGCGTCGAGGCCGACGGCGGCGAGGGCGTCCGACAGCGCCTGCCGGCGATCCCCCGCCGGCGCGACCGCGGGATGAACCTTCCACGCCTCGCGGATGATCGCGCCCACGGTCATCCGCGGGTTGAGCGACGAGCCGGGGTCCTGGAACACCATCTGGATGGCGCGCTGCAGCTCCGCGGGTCTGGTGTCGACCGGCCCGAGCGCACGACCTTCGTAGGCGATGGTGCCGCCCTGCGGGCGGACGAGCCCGAGGACACAGCGTGCGACGGTCGACTTCCCCGATCCGGACTCGCCGACCAGGGCCAGCGTCTCCCGGGCCTCGATGTCCAGGTCGACGCCGCTGACGGCCCGGACGATCGTCCGGGCGCCGCGCAGCGACCGGCGGGGACCGGTGAACGTCACCTTCAGGTCGCGGATCTCCAGTACGTGCGACGTCACGACTCCACCTTCTCGGCGAGATGACACGCGCTGAACCGGCCGGACTCGACCTCCCGCAGCACAGGCACCTCGGTGCGGCAGCGGTCCTGAGCCATCGGGCAGCGCGGATGGAAGGCACACCCCGCGGGCCGGGCGAACGGGTTGGCCGGGGCGCCCTGCAAGGGCTCGGCGATCGCCGACCTCGTGCTGACCGCCGGCACGTTGTTGGCCAGGGCCCGGGTGTACGGATGCCGCGGCCGCTCCAGCACGTCCCGCGCCGGGCCGCGCTCGGCGATCCGGCCCGCGTACATGACCACCACGTCGTCGGCGACGTGCGCCATGACCCGCAGGTCATGACTCACCAGCAGCATCGCCAGGTGTTCCTGATCGCGCAGGTCCGCCAGCAGTTGGAGGATGCGCGCCTGGGTCGTGACGTCGAGGGCGGTGGTCGGCTCGTCCGCGATGATCAGCCGCGGCTCGCCGGCCAGCGCCATCGCGATCATGACCCGCTGGCGCATGCCGCCGGACATCTCGTGCGGGTAGACGTCGATCCGCTGGTCCGGGTCCGGGATCCCGACCCGGTCCAGAAGCTCCAGGACCCGGCTGCGGACCTGCTGGCGCGCCATGCCGCCGCGCCGCAGGATCTCGCCGACCTGCCGGCCGACCGTCTGGATCGGGTTGAGGGCGGCCAGCGGGTCCTGGAAGATCACGCCGATCTCCCGGCCGCGGACCTGCCGGAGCCGGCGTGCGGCCGCGGTGAGGAGATCCTCCGACCTCCAGGCGACGCGACCCGCGGTCTCCGCGTCCGGCGGCAGCAAGCCGACGATCGACATGGCGCTCATCGTCTTGCCGCTGCCGGACTCCCCGATGAGGCCGGTCGTGCGGCCGGCGTCCACGTCGAAGGACACCTTGTCGATCACGGTCCCCGTCGTGCCGCCCGACGGCAGTACGACCTCGAGGTCCTCCACCCGGAGGAGCGGCGCTCCGGGAGCGAGGTGCGGGTCGCCTGCCGCGGGCGCCGCGACGGCGGACGAGTGCTGATCAGTCACCCGAGACCGTGACCTCGTCGAAGTAGGGCACGCCGTCCGAGACGGGCTCGAAGCCCTCGACGCCGGTCCGCCATGCGTAGGGCTGCTCGACGAACATCGGGTACATGCCGACCCCGTCGTTCCAGATGATCTCGATCGCCTGCGCGTACAGCTCCTCACGCTGCGCGGTGTCGCTGGTCGAGCCGGCTTCGGCGAGGATCCGGTCGAGCTCCTCGTTGCAGTAGCCCATGCGGTTCGCCGCGCACGTGTAGAGACGGCCCAGGTTGGTCGCCGCGTCGTAGCCCTGCGACCCGAGCTGCTGCAGGTTCATGTCCCAGTTCAGTGCCAGCAGGTCCTCGAGGAAGACCGCCTGTTCCTTCTCCTGCGGCTCGACGGTCACGCCGATGTCGGCCAGGTCCGAGACCACCGCGTCGACGAAGTTGCGGAAGTTGGCCTGCGAGAACTGCCAGCGGATCACGGTGTTGTAGTCGAACCCGGCCGCGTCCAGCGCCGCCTTGGCCGCGTCCGGGTCGTACTCCACCGGCTCCTGCGGTGCGTAGCCGAGCACGGACGGGCTGATCGGCGAGTCCGCCGGCGTCCCGGTCTCCGGGTACAGCGAGCCGATGATCGCCTCGAAGTCGACCGCCTGCCACAGCGCCCGCCGGACGGCTGGGTCCTGCAGGGCCGGGATCGAGCTGTTCATCCACATCGTGAGGACGCCCGGGCTCGGGACGGTCTCGACCGTGAGGTTGGAGTCGGACTTGAGCTGGGCGATCTGGTCGTCGGGCATGCTCCACGTGATGTCGACCTCGCCGGTCTGCAGCGCCGTCATCCTGGCCGCGACCTCGGGGATCGACTGGAACTCCAGCGAGTCCAGGGCCGGTTCGCCGTCCCAGTAGCCAGGGTTGGGCGCGAGCTGGAGCGTCGCCCCGGCCTCGAACGACTCCACGACGAACGGGCCGGACCCGACCGGAGCCTGGAAGAAGCCGTCCTCGGCGGCGGCCTGCGGCGTCACGAAGAACGACGAGATCTTGCCGAGGAACGCCGCGTCCGGCGTCGCGGAGGTGAACACGACCGTCGACTCGTCCGCGGCGGCCACGGTGTACCCGCCGAAGTTGCCGGCCAGCGGGCCCTCCCCCGCCAGCACGCGTTCGAACGACGCCACGACGTCGGCCGCCGTGACGGGGGTGCCGTCGGAGAACTCGACGCCCTGGCGCAATGTGAACGTCCATACGCTGGCGTCGGCGTTGGGCTCCCACGACTCCGCGAGCTCGCCGTCGAACTCCCCGGAGCCGGTGCTGACGACGAGCTGGCTGAAGATCGCCCGGGCCGCGAGCTGGGTGCCGGCGTCCATGCTCGCCGGCCCGTGCGGGTCGAGGTTCTCGATCGGGATCGGCCCGGCGACGGTCAGGTCGCCGCCGGCCGCGACGGAGTCACCGGTCTCCTGAGCCGGGTCGTCGGAGGAGGAGCAGGCAGCGGCCGCGATGAGCAGTGCAAGGGCGCCTGCCGCCGAGGCGAGTGGTCGCCGGGTACGGATGGTCATGCGGGAGTCCTTTCGTCGTTGGAAGAAGAGCGGGGCGGGCGCCTCAGTCCCGCTTGCGTGTGAACCGCCGGGTGAGCCTGTCGCCGACCAGCCCGATGCAGATGACCAGGACGGTGAGCGCGATACCGGGGAAGACCGTGATCCACCAGGCGGTGGCCAGGTGCTCCCGGCCGCCCGCGATGGCCTGGCCCCACGACACGATGTGCGGGGGAAGACCCAGACCGAGGAAGCTGAGTGCTGCCTCGGACAGCACCGCCGAGGCGAGTTCGATGGTGGCCAGGGCGACGACCGATCCGGTCAGGAACGGCACGATGTGGCGGGTGAGGGTCGCCGATTTGGACAGGCCCATGATCCGGGCGGCGTCCACCCAGTCGCGCTCCCGGGTCGACATCGTGATGCTGCGCGACAGCCGGGCGAAGCCGACCCAGCCGCCGACGGACAAGGCGATGATCACGACGTGCATGCCGCGCTCGAGCAGACCGGCGATGACGATCGCGAGCAGGATGCCGGGGAAGGCCATCAGGATGTCGACCGTCCGCGAGACGACGGCGTCGGACAGCCCGCCCGAATACCCCGCGATCGCACCGAGCGCGACTCCGATCAGGCCGCACAGCGCGACGACGGAGATGCCGATGATGAACGACGTCCGCGCGCCATACACGACCTGCGCCAGGACGTCGCGGCCCACGGCGTCGGTGCCCAGCCAGGCGGTGCCCGACTCCGTCGCCGAACCCGGGGGCAGGAGGCGCTCGGTGACCTCGGTGGCCACCGGGTGGTAGTCGATCAGGAACGGGCCGATCGCGGCCGCGAGCACGTAGATGCCGATGATCACATACGGGATCGCGGCGAGCGGCCGACGCCGCCGGCGCGGGGCGGGCGGCGCCGCCGGACCGGGCGCGGACTCGGTGAGCAGGATGTCCGACTGGGTCATCGGCGCGCCTCCAGTCGGATCCGGGGGTCGAGCTTGGCGTTGACGATGTCGGCGGCCAGGTTGAGGACGATCACGCACAGCGCGATCAGGACGGTGGCCGCCTGGACGACCGCGTAGTCACGGTTCCCGACCGCGCCGACCAGCAGCGATCCGAGGCCCGGCCACGCGAACACGGTCTCGATGATCACCGCGCCGCCGAGCAGCGTCCCGACCTGCAGGCCGACGACTGTCACCACGGGGATGAGCGAGTTCTTCACGACGTGGCCGGTCAGCACCTGCGTCTCGGTGAGGCCCTTCGAGCGGGCGGTCTGGACGAAGGCCTCCGACATCGTCTCGGCCACCCCGCTGCGGGTCATGCGGGCGACCAGTGCGGTGAACGGAATCGACAGCGTGACCGCCGGCAGGACGAGGTTGGCGAGGCTGCCACCGCCGGCGCTGGGCAGCACCTGGAGCTGCAGCGCGAAGATCAGGATGAACATGATGCCGACCCAGAACGGCGGCAGCGCCTGCAGACCGAGGGTGACCGTGGAGACCGCCCGGTCCAGCGCGCTCCCCGGCTTCTTGCCGGCGACGACTCCCAGGATCAGGCCGAGGACGATCGCCACGGCGGTCGCGGCCAGGGTGAGCTGAATGGTCGCCGGGAAGCGCTCGAGCACCTGGTCCATGGCCGGTCGGCCGAAGCGGTACGACTCGCCGAAGTCGAGGCGCAGGACGTCGCCGAGGTAGGAGAAGTACTGGAGCAGGAGCGGCCGGTCGAGGCCGAGGCTGTGCCTCAGCGCCTCGATCTCCGCGGCGGTCGCGTCCGGGCCGAGCGCCACCGTCGCCTGGTCACCGGGGGCGAGCCGCACGACGACGAAGACGGCGGTGACGACGCCCCAGATGGTGAGCAGGCCGATCGCCAGTCGCTTGATGACGAAGTAGCTCACCGCTGCGGTCCCTTCGGCGCCGCGGCGATCGAGTCGCCGGCGATCGGAGTACAGGCGACGTTGAGCTGCCGGTGCCCCCCGTCCTCGTCGTCCAGCAGATCGAGGAGCAGCCGGACGGCTTCTCGTCCCATCTGCTCGCGGTGCAGCGAGAACCGGGTCCAGTCGCGAGCGTCCTCGCCGAGCGCCGGGTCGCCGAGGAGGACCACCGAGCAGTCCTCGGGGATGCGGGCGCCGGCCTCCTCGGCGGCACGTTCGACGGCGACGATGGTGGTGTCGTCCTCGCTGGGTTCCACCAGCAGCGCGGTGATGCCCGCGGACAGCCAGCCGCGCACCTGGTCGCCGGTCACGGAGCCGACGTCGTCGACCACGCACTCGTCATCCGTGATCCCGGCTTCGCCGAGGCCCTGCCGGAAGCCGGACTCGCGGTCCCGGGTCGGTTCCTGCCCGTCGCTCAGCTTCAGGTAGGCCAGCCGGCGGTGTCCGAGCCGCGCCAACTCGCGGACCACACCACTGGTGGCGCCGACGTAGTCCGCCGCGACGTAGGAGAGTTCGGCGCCGGGAACCTCACGCCGGCCGATGAACACGAACGGGAAGTCCTCCTGGACCAATGCGGCGAGATCGTCGCGATGTAAATGGCGTCCGAGGAGCACACAACCGTCGGCCACTTTCAGCCGGTTGACGCCTCCCGCATAGATGCGGCGATCGCCTCCGGAACTCGCCGAGCTGAACAACAGCAGATCGTAGCCATACTCGGCGGTCGCCTCTTCCACGCCGAGGAGAAACGGGAAATAGAAGTCCCTCTGACCGACCGGAAATACGGGTTCGAACGTATAGAGCCCCAGCATGCGATTGCGCCCGCCCTTGAGCCGGCGCGCCGCCGCGTTGACCGTGTAGCCGAGCTCGGCGGCCGCCCGCAGTACCGCGCGGCGGGTGCCTTCGGCGACCTGCTCGCTCGCCGCGCCACCACTGATCACCAGTGACACCGTCGCCTGCGACACGCCGACGCGACGGGCTATGTCCACCTGGGTGGGTCGCCGTCGTTGCGCTGCCATCTGAGTCCTTAATACGTATTGGGTCTTGATGCGCGCTCACGTTACGGATCGACGGCACCTGACGTCAAGGGCTTGATTCGAAATGTGATGACGCCCTACGTAACGTGGATGGCACCGTCACGTAGCCCCCGGGCGCTGGACCGCGCCCGGACCGCGGCCCGGCCAGCGTGCGCCGCCGACGACCGTGCGGCGGAGGAACCCATCATTCGCCGATCGTGGCCTCGAGATCCGCACTGGCGTGTTCACCGGCTCCGCGAATTCCCACGCCCGCGGAAGTCGAAGAACCGTCCCGCCGACCGGCAGAGAGTGCGATCTCGGGTCGGCCGACGTGGCGCCTCACCCCGTCGACCAGCGCTGTCGAGTTCTGGTGATGAACGGCGGAATCGGCCGCTCCGCGTCTGAAAATCAGCGGTGAATCCACTCGCGGAGACGATGCGCCGGCGAATGGTGACGGGCATTCTCGGCATTCTCGAAATGCCGCCTGCCGAAGCGGAACTCGACCAGGATCGAGACCATACCCAGCGCGCAGTGAGTCGAGCCGGCTGCGGCTGGAACCGCGTCCAGTTCCCTCGCGCCCAGCCACCGACGGTCCGGTGCGGCATCGCGCACGACGTTCGATGATGCGGCGTCACCGCAAGACGCCGGCGCAGCGCTGACCGGACGTCGCACTTATCGATCCAGGCCAAGCGTCGTTCGCACGGTGAGTCCAGGTGGGCAAGTCGCCCCTCCGATACCGCCTCCTCCGATTCGCGGACACCGCATAACGCGCGGCCCAGCAACAGGACCTCTGAGCACCGGCGCACGTTCCACTACGCTGCGAGGTTCATGCCGCGTCGGTCATGTCAGTCTCAACAGGGTCGAGATGGTCGAGCATTTGCTCCTCGGCGTCGGTCTCGGGTTTCGACAGCAGGGTCGCCTGGCCGGAGGGTTGTCTCAAGCACCTGCGCTGCCGTGAAGTCGACCGATTGATCCGGCTCGACGTAGTGACCCTCGGTGACCGCCTTTGAGGTATACCCCAGACGGGTGGCCGCGGCGTCCAGACCCAAGCCGCGTGCCAGAAGTGCGGGAGTGGTTGGCCCGCGAGTACGAGATCGCCTGCTCGGCCTTGAGGAACGCCTCGCCCCGGCCGGTGGTGATCTCGCCCAGGATGAAGTGCTCGAAGAACGGCCGGGCGTGCAGCCGCAGATCGTCGCGGTAGTTGTTCTTGGTGTTCTCCGCGATGTCGCGCTGCTCGAGATCGGCGAGCCAGAGTTCCACCAGATCGCCGAACGGCCTGGACAGACTCAACAGCCCACCCGTGCCGTAGCCGGGCCGGCAGACCAAGCGCTCCTTGAGCTCGGCCTGCGCGGCCGTCCGCGAACCCGCGGTCGCCGTCACCTCACGCAACTGGCCGTCCAGATCGCGGTACCGGGTGCGGGCGACGTAGCGGCGGTAGCCGCACTGCTTGATGTTGACCGCGCCGTAGGTACCGATCGCCGTGCGCGGCCGTCATGCAGGTGCACCAGACGCGCCGAGCGGCCATGTCGCCGGTCCTCGATGAGGACCCGACATGACCGCTGACCTGCGAATCGGGTGGAGCTGAGGGGACTCGAACCCCTGACCCCCTCCATGCCATGGAGGTGCGCTACCAGCTGCGCCACAGCCCCGTGCCGAACGGCTTCGTAAGCTTAGCCGACGGCTGGGTGAACCTCATAATCGGACCCATCCCTGCGGCGACCGGCCCGGTGGAGCGGCCGATCGACCTCGGAGAGAGTACCAGGTCACCCCTCTTCGATCACCACCGGAGTGGGCAGGGTGCCGGCGTTGTGCTCGACCAGGATCCAGCCGTCGTCGCCTTCGCGGAGCATGGACCACGAGCAGTTGGAGAGCCCGCCGACGTTGGTGAAAAGGTGCAGCGGCATGCCGATGAGCGCGGCGATGCCGAGCCGGGCCGCGCCGCCGTGGGAGGTGAGGACGGCGAGGCCGTTCTCGGGCAGCCGGGCGGCGGCGTCGTTGACGGCGGCGAACATCCGCTCGGCCACCTCCTGACGGGTCTCGCCGCCGCCGACGCGGAGTAGCGGGTCGCCGCCGCGCCAGGCCTTGTACTGGTCGGGCCAGCGGGCGGCGATCTCGGCGGACGTGCAGCCCTGCCAGTCGCCGGCGAAGGTCTCGCGCAGGCGCGGGTCCAGGACGACGTCCAGGCCGACGAGGGCGGCGAGGGCCGCCGTGGTGTCCTGGGCGCGCTGAAGGTCCGACGACACCAGCAGGTCCGGCGCGAGCGCGGCCAGCCGGGCCGCGGCGTCGCGCGCCTGCTCCCGGCCGAGCTCGTCGAGGTCGACGTCGGTCTGGCCCTGGAACCGCCCGGCGGCGTTCCACTCCGTGCGTCCGTGCCGCCAGAGGACGACGCGACGGCTCACTCCTCGTCCCCGGAGCGCGGGCCCCGTCCGGCGTTCACCTCGGCCGGCAGTTCGATGGTCGGGCAGTCCTTCCACAGCCGCTCGAGGGCGTAGAACACCCGCTCCTCGGCATGCTGCACGTGCACGACGATCTCGACGTAGTCGAGCAGCACCCAGCGGCCCTCACGCTCGCCCTCACGGCTGACGGGACGGGCGCCGAGGTCGCGCAGCCGCTCCTCGACGGCGTCGACGACGGAGCGCACCTGGCGGTCGTTGGAGGCCGAGCACACCAGGAAGACGTCGGTGATCGCCATGCGCTCGGACACGTCGAAGGCGACGATGTCGTCGGCCAGCTTGTCGGACGCGGCCTCCGCGGCGGCGACCGCCAACTGGATGGCGCGATCGGTTGCGGTCAAGCGGCGTTCCTTTCTGTGTGGGTACCGGTGAGTCGACCGGTCCAGAGTCTCATGCCTCGACGTAGAGGCCGCGTTTGTTGATGTACTGGACGATGCCGTCGGGCACGAGGTACCAGATGGGCTCGTCGCCGGCGACGCGCTGGCGGCACTCGCTGGACGAGATCGCCAGCGCGGGCACCTCGACCAGCGTCACCTTGCCCTCGGGCAGCCCCACGGCGGAGAGGTCGTGCCCCGGCCGGGTGCAGCCGACGAAGTGCGCGAGGTCGAACAGCTCGTCGTGGTCGCGCCAGGACAGGATCTGCCCGAGCGCGTCGGCGCCGGTGATGAAGAACAGCTCGGTGTCGTCGCCGTACTGCGCGCGCAGGTCGCGAAGGGTATCGACGGTGTATGTGGGACCGGCGCGGTTGATGTCGACCCGGCTGACGGAGAACACCGGGTTCGACGCGGTGGCGATGACCGTCATCAGGTAGCGGTCCTCGGCCGGGGTGACGTCGCGGCCGGTCTTCTGCCACGGCTGCCCGGTGGGCACGAACACCACCTCGTCGAGGTGGAACCAGTGTTGTACCTCGCTGGCCGCCACCAGGTGGCCGTGATGGATGGGGTCGAACGTCCCACCCATGACGCCGAGCCGTTTCGGGTTGCTCACCGACGACACCGTAGCGGCCGCAGCCTGGTCAGGCGTGCGCGCGGCCCTTGCCGAAGCTCAGCACGATCAGCAGCAGCACGAGGAGAATGCCGAACGCGGAGACCCCCCACGCCCACGCGGGGAACCCCTCCGACGACGAGGAGTGCGCCTCCTCGGCCAGCAGCACGACTGTGTCCATGGGGCAGAAGCCTACCGTCAGCCCCGCACGTGTCCGTCACCGGTGACGACGTACGTGGTGGTGGTCAGCTCCGGCAGCCCCATCGGGCCCCTGGCGTGCAGCTTCTGCGTGGAGATGCCGATCTCGGCGCCGAAGCCCAGCTGCTCGCCGTCGGTGAACCGGGTGGAGGCGTTGACCATGACGGCCGCGGAGTCGGTGGTGGCCGCGAACCGCCGCGACGCCGCCAGCGACCGCGTCACGATGGCCTCGGTGTGCCCGCTCCCCCAGCGCCGGATGTGCGCGACGGCGTCGTCGAGGGTGTCGACGACGGCGGCGGCGAGGTCGAGCGAGAGGTACTCGGCGGCCCAGTCGTCGTCGGTGGCCGGCACGACGGCGGCGTCGTAGCCCTGGACGCGCGCGTCGCCGTGGACGGTGACCCCGGCCTCGCGCAGCGCGGCCAGCGCCGACGGCAGGAACTCGGCGGCGACGCCGGCGTGCACGAGCAGCGTCTCGGCGGCGTTGCACACGCTGGGCCGCTGCGTCTTGGCGTTGAGCAGGATCTGCAGCGCCATGGCGAGGTCGGCGTCGGCGTCGACGTACACGTGGCAGTTGCCGACCCCGGTCTCGATGACGGGGACGGTGGACTCCTCGACGACGCTGCGGATGAGCCCGGCGCCGCCGCGCGGGATGAGGACGTCGACCAGGCCGCGCGCCCGCATGAGCTCCTTCGCCTGGTCGCGACCGCCCGGGACCAGTTGGACGGCGGCGCGCGGCAGCCCGGCGCCCTCGGCCGCCGCGGCCAGGACGGCGACGATGGCCTCGTTGGACGCGGCCGCGCTGGACGAGCCCTTGAGCAGGACGGCGTTGCCGCTCTTCAGCGCGAGCCCGGCGGCGTCGGCGGTGACGTTGGGGCGGGCCTCGTAGATGATGCCGACGACGCCCAGCGGCACCCGGCGCTGCGTGACCTGCAGGCCGTTGGGCAGCGTGTAGCCGCGCACGATCTCGCCGACGGGGTCGGGCAGCCCGGCGACCTGCCGCAGCCCGCCCGCCATGCCGGCGATGCGCGAGTCGTCGAGCCGGAGGCGGTCGATCATGGCGTCGGGGGTGCCGGTCTCGCGGGCCCGCTCGACGTCGGCGGCGTTGCGCTCGATGATCGCCGCCGCGTTGGCCTCGAGCGCGTCGGCCATGGCGTGCAGGGCGGCGTCCTTCTCGGCGCGGGTGCGGACGGCGAGGTCGGCGGCGGCGCCGCGGGCGGCCCGGCCGAGGTCGGCGACGGTGGTGGTCACGCGGCCAGTCTAGGCGGTGTACGCCGCCGGCCGGTCGGCCCGCTCACCCGGCCGGCCGAGCGGGGACGTCGCCATCAGCGGCGCGGCCGGCCGAGCAGCACGAGGTCGTCGCGGTGGACGACCTCGCGCTCGTACTCAGGGCCGAGGTCGCGGGCCAGCTCCTTGGTCGAGTGGCCGAGCAGCGCCGGCAGCTCCGCCGCGTCGTAGTTGACGACGCCGCGGGCGACGGCGCGGCCGGACTCGTCCAGCAGGTCGACCGGGTCGCCGGCCGTGAACGTGCCGGTGACGGCGGTGATGCCGGCCGGGAGCAGCGACGCGCCGCGCTCGACCAGCGCCCGCACGGCGCCCGCGTCGAGCGTGAGCGACCCGCGGCCGTCGGTGGCGTGCTCCAGCCACAGCAGCCGCGTGGCTCGGCGGCCGGCCCGGCGGTGGAACCAGGTGCCGGCGGCGTCGCCGGCCAGCACCGCGGACACCTCGGGCGCCGACGCCAGCACGACGTCGGCGCCGGAGCCGGTGGCGATGGAGGCCGCCTCGACCTTCGTCACCATGCCGCCGCTGCCCAGCCCGGACCGGCCGGCCGAGCCGACGTCGATGCCGTCGAGGTCGCTCAGGCTGTGCACGTCGGTGAGCCGCGTGGCGCCCGGCTTGTGCGGGTTGCCGTCGTACAGGCCGTCGACGTCGGAGAGCAGGACCAGCAGGTCGGCGTGGACCAGCTGCGCCACCAGGGCGGCCAGCCGGTCGTTGTCGCCGAAGCGGATCTCGTGGGTGGCGACGGTGTCGTTCTCGTTGACGACCGGGACGACGCCGAGGTTCAGCAGCTGGTGCAGCGTCCGGTAGGCGTTGCGGTAGTGCGAGCGACGGGTGACGTCGTCGACCGTCAGCAGCACCTGGCCCACCCGCAGGCCGTGACCGGCGAACGCGGACGTGTACGTGGCCATCAGCAGGCCCTGCCCGACGCTGGCGGCGGCCTGCTGCCGGGCGAGGTCGCGCGGCCGCGTGGCCAGGCCCAGCGGCGCCAGCCCGGCCGCGATGGCCCCGGACGACACCAGCACGACCTCGCGGCCCGACGCGCGCGCCTTCGCCAGCGCGTCGACCACGGTGGCGACCCGGGCGTCATCGATGCCGCCCTGCGTGGTGGTGAGCGACGACGACCCGACCTTCACGACCACGCGCTGCGCGGCCGCGACGGCCCCGCGGGCGGTGACGTGACCGGTCATGACAGCCGGGAGTCCGTACCGCGGGGGCCGAGGTGCTCGCCGCCCGCGCTGACGCTGGGCTCCCAGTCGAACACGACCGCGTCCTCGCCGCCGATGACGACCTCGTCGCCGGCCCGGGCGCCCGCCGCGATGAGCGCCTCCTCGACGCCCAGCCGGGCCAGCCGGTCGGCGAGGTAGCCGACGGCTTCGTCGTTGGTGAAGTCGGTCTGGCGGATCCACCGCTCCGGCTTCGCGCCGCGGATGCGGTAGCGCTCGCCCTCGTCGGTGACGGTGAACCCGGAGTCGTCGACGGCGGCCGGACGCAGCACCAGGCGGGTCGGCTCGGCCGCGGGCGCTGCCGCCCGGGCGGCGGCCACCAGCGAGCCCATGGCGTACGTGAGCTCGCGCAGCCCCTCGTGGGTGGCGGCGGAGACCGGGAAGACCTCCCAGCCGCGCTCCTCGATGTCGGCGCGGACCAGTTCGGCCAGCTCGCGCGCCTCGGGGACGTCGATCTTGTTCAACGCCACCATGCGCGGGCGCTTGTCGAGGCCGCCGTACTTCTGCAGCTCCGCCTCGATGAGGTCGATGTCGGTGAGCGGGTCGCGGCCGGGCTCCATGGTCGCGAGGTCGACGACGTGCAGCAGCGCCTTGCACCGCTCGACGTGGCGGAGGAAGGCGTGGCCCAGGCCGCGGCCCTCGCTGGCGCCCTCGATCAGCCCCGGGACGTCGGCGACGGTGTAGCGGACGTCACCGGCCTCGACGACGCCGAGGTTGGGCACCAGCGTGGTGAACGGGTAGTCGGCGATCTTCGGCCGCGCCGCGGAGATGGCGGCGATGAGGCTGGACTTGCCGGCGCTCGGGAACCCGACCAGCCCGATGTCGGCGACGCTCTTCAGCTCGAGCACGACGTCGCGGGCCTCGCCCGGCTCACCGAGCAGCGCGAAGCCGGGCGCCTTGCGCCGCTTGCTGGCCAGCGCGGCGTTGCCCAGCCCGCCGCTGCCGCCCTGCGCGGCCACGTAGCGGGTGCCGGCGCCGACGAGGTCGACCAGCACCTCGCCGTCGCGAGTGCTGACGACAGTGCCGTCGGGGACCTTCAGCTCGATGTCCTGGCCGTTGGCGCCGGCCCGGTTGCTGCCCTCGCCCTGGCTGCCGCTCTTCGCCCTGCGGTGCGGCGAGCGGTGGTACTCGAGCAGCGTGGTGGTGTTGGGGTCGACGACGAGGACGATGTCGCCGCCGCGCCCGCCGTTGCCGCCGTCGGGGCCGCCCAGGGGCTTGAACTTCTCGCGGTGCACCGACACACAGCCGTGCCCGCCGTCGCCCGCTGCCAGATGCAGCACGACGCGGTCCACGAACGACGGAATGGCCATGTGTTCAGTCCTCACGAAAAAGGGCGGGCCGGTCGAGTGACCGGCCCGCCCTGATGATTCAGGTGTGTTGCTCGTGTGGAGCGGGGGTCACTCCCCCGCCGGCACGACGATGTTGACGACCTTGCGGCCACGCTTGACGCCGAACTCGACGGCGCCGGCGGAGGTGGCGAACAGGGTGTCGTCCTTGCCGCGGCCGACGTTGTCGCCCGGGTGGAAGTGGGTGCCACGCTGGCGGACGATGATCTCGCCGGCGTTGACCAACTGGCCGCCGAAGCGCTTCACACCGAGCCGCTGAGCGTTGGAGTCGCGCCCGTTCTTGCTGGACGAGGCGCCCTTCTTGTGAGCCATCTCGAGGTACCTGCCTACTTCGTCTCGATGCCGGTGACCTTGACCTGGGTGTACTTCTGGCGGTGCCCCTGGCGCCGCCGGTACCCGGTCTTGTTCTTGTACCGGAGGATGTGGATCTTCGGGCCCTTGGTGGCACCGACGATCTCGGCCGTGACCGACACACCGGCCAGCTTCGTGGCGTCGGTGGTCACGGTCTCGCCGTCGACGAGCAGGACCGCCGGCAGCGTGACGGTGGCGCCGACCTCGGCGTTGTCGAGCCGGTCGACGTCGATGACGTCTCCGACGGAGACCTTTCTCTGGTTACCGCCGCTGCGGACGATCGCGTACACCGCGGACTCACTCTCTCACTCGGGCTTCGGGCGCGCATGCCGACGCTCGAGAGCGGGCACGCGGGTATGGGCGCGAAGAGCGCCGACGCCCTAGGGTACGGAATTGGTCAGGGTCGGGTCAAACTCAGGGGACGGGACTGCCGGCCGGACGCTCCGCCCGGCGCCGGGTGCGGCGCGGACGGGCCGGCTCGGCCTTCTGCTCGGCCGCGTCGTCGGTGGACGACGTGGTCGCCGCGTCGGCGGACGACGAGGCCGGCGACTGGCCGGTCGCGGCCGCCTCGACCTGCGCCGCACCCGTCACCAGCGACTCCGCGGGTGGCGGAGGCGGCGGTGGCGGCAGGGTGGACGACGTGGACGTGGCGGCCGCATCGGCGGACGCCGCGGGAGCGTCGCCGCCGGCCGTGGCCGCCTTGTCGACGCCGGCCTCGTTGCCGGCGGCGGTGCTGTCGCTGCCGGCCGCGGTGCTGCCGGACGCCGTGGTGGTGCTGCCGGCGGCGCGCTCGGCCCGGCGACGGCGGCGGGTGGCCGGCGCGGGCGCGGTGGTGGCGGCGGGCTCGGCCGGCGCGGACTCGGCCGGCGCGGACTCGGCCGGCGCGGACTCCGCCGACTCGGCCGGCCGGTCGCCGTGCTGGCCGTTGCTACCGTGACCGTTGCCGCCGTTGCCGTTGGCCCCGACCGGCATGAGGTCGGCCGGAGACGCCTCGCCGGGGCTGGCCAGCGCCTCGAGCTTCGGCGTCAGTGCCTCGACCGGCTGTGGCTGCTGCGTGGCCGCCGGCTGCTCGGCCTTGCGGCGCCGGCCGCGGCGCTCGGAGCGGCTGGACCGGCCGTCGTCGGCGGACCCGGACTGGCCGCCGGAGGAGCCGCCGTTGCCGGACTCGACCGGGTGGGCGTGAACGAGCAGGCCGCGGCCCTTGCAGTGCGGGCACGGCTCGCTGAACGCCTCGAGCAGGCCGGTGCCGATGCGCTTGCGCGTCATCTGCACGAGACCGAGCGACGTGACCTCGGCGACCTGGTGCTTGGTGCGGTCGCGGCCGAGGCACTCGACCAGGCGGCGCAGCACGAGGTCGCGGTTGGCCTCGAGCACCATGTCGATGAAGTCGACGACGATGATGCCGCCGATGTCGCGCAACCGCAGCTGGCGCACGATCTCTTCGGCCGCCTCGAGGTTGTTCTTGGTGACGGTCTCCTCGAGGTTGCCGCCCGAGCCGGTGAACTTGCCGGTGTTGACGTCGACGACGGTCATGGCCTCGGTGCGGTCGATGACCAGCGAGCCGCCGCTGGGCAGCCACACCTTGCGGTCCATGGCCTTGGCGATCTGCTCGTCGATGCGGAACGCGGCGAAGACGTCGTCGGTCGAGGTCCACTTCTCGACGCGGTCGCGCAGCGAGCCGGCCACGCTGGAGACGTACTCCTCGATGGTGTCCCATGCGCGGTCGCCGGAGACGACCAGCTTGGTGAAGTCTTCGTTGAAGAGGTCGCGGACCACCTTGATGGCGAGGTCGGGCTCACCGTGCAGCAGCTGCGGCGCGTTGCCGGAGGACTTCTTCCGCAGCGCCTCCCACTCGGCCTTGAGCCGCGCGACGTCGTTGGTGAGCTCTTCCTCCGAGGCGCCCTCGGCGGCGGTGCGGACGATGACGCCGGCGTCCTCGGGGACGACCTGCTTGAGGATCTTCTTCAGCCGGGTGCGCTCGGTGTCGGGCAGCTTGCGGCTGATGCCGTTCATGGACCCGCCGGGGACGTACACGACGTACCGGCCGGGCAGGCTGACCTGGCTGGTCAGGCGGGCGCCCTTGTGGCCGATGGGGTCCTTCGTGACCTGCACGAGCACCGACTGCCCGGACTTGAGGACGTCCTCGATGCGCTTCGGGCCGTCGTTCTTGCCCAGGCCGCTCCAGTCGACCTCGCCGGCGTACAGGACGGCGTTGCGGCCGCGGCCGATGTCGACGAACGCCGCCTCCATGGCGGGCAGCACGTTCTGCACCCGGCCGAGGTAGACGTTGCCGATGAGCGACTGCTGCGACGCGCGGCTGACGTAGTGCTCGACCAGCACGTCGTCCTCGAGGACGGCGATCTGGGTGAGGTCGCCGGACTGCCGGACCGCCATGACGCGGTCGACGGCCTCGCGGCGGGCCAGGAACTCGGCCTCGGACAGGATCGGCGGACGGCGGCGGCCGGCCTCGCGGCCCTCGCGGCGGCGCTGCTTCTTCGCCTCGAGGCGGGTCGAGCCCTTGACCGAGGTGACTTCGTCGTCGAGGTCGCGGGTCTCACGGACCCGCACGACGGTGTTCGGCGGGTCGTCGGGACGCGGCTCGTCGCCGTCGTCGTTGCGGCGGCGACGGCGCCGGCGACGACGGCGGCTGCCGCCCTCGTCGGAGTCGGCGCTGTCGTCGTCGGAGTCGCTCTGGGCGTCGTCGCCGTGGTCGTCGGACTGGTCGCGGCCCTGGTCGTCGTCGGAGTCGTCGTCGCCCGAGGCGTCGGAGCCGTCGTCGTTGCGACGGCGGCGGCCGCGGCCACCACGGCGGCGGCGCCGGCGGCGGGTGCCGTCGTCGTCGGAGTCGGAGTCGGTGTCGGAGTCGGTGTCGTCGTCGCCGGAGGCGTCGGTCGTGACCTCGGGCTCCTCCTCCGTCTCCTCGGCCACGGGCTCGGGCTCGGGCTTCGCGCGTCGGCGGCCGCGGACCGGCTCGGCGGCCTCGGGGTCGGGCGCGGCGAACAGCGGCGCCGCGGAGAACGCGGGTGCCTGGAAGAGGACGCTGGAGGCGCGGGCCTCGGTGGCGGCGCTCTCGGCGCCGGACGGGGCGAACGCCGGGTTCGGGTCGGTGGACGCGCCGGCGCTGCCGGTGTCGTCGACGTCGGCGGCCTCGACCGGCAGCGGCTCGGGCGCGGGCTGGGCGGCCTTGCGCGACCGGGACCGCTTGCGCGGCGCCGGAGCCTCGTCGGCGACGGCCGACGCGGCCTCAGCGGGCGCGGCACCTGCCTCGACGGCGGGCGCGGACGCGGGCGCCGTGTCGGCAGCAGCCGGTTCGGCGGCCGGAACGGCCTCGTCGGCGGCCGGGTCGTCGACCGCGAGCAGGTCGGCGGCGGCCGCGGCCTTGCGGCTCGCCGCCTTCTTCGCCGGAGCCTTCTTGGCGGTCTTCTTCGCGGCCGTCTTCTTGGCGGCCGCCTTCTTGGCCGTCTTACGCGCCGGTGCGGCCGGGGCGTCGTCGCTGGTGGCGGGCGCGCCGGCGTCGTGCAGCGTGGGCTCGCCGACCGGCGGGCCGGCGGCGCGGCTGGCCGCACGGCGGCGGCGCGGCTGTGCCTGCTCAGCGGTGGCGTCGGCCTGGACCGGCGCTGTCGAGCTGGAATCTCCGGACGAGCCGGGGGTCTCTTCCGTCATGTGGTGCACTCCTGTCGGCCCGGCAGCCGGGGCGCCGCGCCTCGCTCGGCGCGCTGCTGCCCAATTGCCGGGGCACTGCATCGGGCCACCTGGAGCGTCCGAGCCACGGCCGCTACAGGTGGAAAGCCTGTGATCGGCGACGTCCACCGGACCTGTGCGTCGTCAGGCCCTGCTCAGCGCCCGCCGCGGCGGCGCACCCTGGTCGGGGCGCCTCGCGGCTGGGCCGCTTGGCGGACCCAGCGTGCCGAGCGACTCCGCGGCGACCATGGTCGACCACACGGGACGTCGGCGAGGACATCGTCGGACCGAGCGGCGTGTACCGCCCGACCAGTTCCGAGTATCGCACATGTCCGCCCGGAAACGGCGATGGCGGCCGCCCGCGGCCGCACCACCCACACCCAGAGGTTCGGCATCGCCGCAGGTCAGCAGTACCGCCTTACGGTGTGCCGTAGATCACGTCGGGTCATGTCACGTGTCGTGCGGCCCGGGCGCGTCGGCGAGCGGGTCGGCCAGCTCGCCGGTGTCGTCGTCCCACTCCCCCTGGGCCAGGCGGACGGCGCGCGGCGGCTGCGGCGGGGTGAACCCGGCGACGAGGCGCAGACCGGCCAGCACCTCGTCGGGCCGGACCGTCGGCGACTGGTGACGGACGACGGTGCGCAACGTGACGGGGTCGGCAGCGGTGTCGGCGCTGAGCCGCAGGACGGCGGCGCGGGGATCCAGCTTGCGCACGCCGTTCTTCGTCAGCCGCTCGACCGGCACCGACGCGGCCGCCAGGAACTCCGTCACCGCGGCCGCCGCCTGCTCGGGCACGGCGCCGGGCAGCTCGATGGCCCAGCTCGACGCCTGCAGCCGGTCGGCCAGCGCGCCGGGCCCGGCCTCGACCACCTGGACGACGTCGAGGCCCGGCGGCAGCGCGGCGTCCAGCGCGGCGCGCACCTGTTCCGGATCGCAGACCCGGGTGACCGCCAGTTCCAGGTACTCGGCCTCGCTGGCGGCGCCCGTGGGCGCGGCGCCGGCGTAGGACACCCGCGGGTGCGGCGTGAACCCCTGCGACCACGCCATCGGCACGTCGGCCCGGCGCAGCGCCCGCTCGAACGCCCGCTGGAAGTCGCGGTGGCTGGTGAAACGCAGCCGGCCGCGCTTGGCGAAGCGGACGCGGAGCTTCTGGACGGCGGGCAACTGCTGGTGCGGCACGGTGCTCAGGGTCGGTCCTCTCGGCGGACGTGACGTGGGTCGAAGGACCCATTGTCACGTGGGCGCGGCGGGCGTACGTTCCATTTCACCAGTCATCTGTCTTGGGGGGCAGTGCGATGACCGGTCTCGACGACGCCGTGGCGGGCGACCTGCGGGCGCTGGTGTCCGGCGATCTCCTGACCCCGGACCACCCCGGCTACGACGACGCGCGCGCCGTCTTCAACGCGATGATCGACCGCCGGCCCGGGCTGATCGTGCAGTGCGCCGACCGCGCCGACGTCGCGCTGGCGGTGGCGTTCGCCCGCGAGCACGGCCTGGAGACGGCGGTCCGCGGCGGCGGGCACAGCGTCGCCGGGCTGGCGCTCACCGACGGCGGCCTGGTGATCGACCTGCGCCGGATGAACGCCGTCACCGTCGACCCCGTGGCCCGCACGGCCACCGTCGGCGGCGGCGCCACCATGGCCGACCTCGACCGCGCCTGCGCGCCGCACTGGCTGGCCACCACCGGCGGCCGGGTGTCGACGACCGGTGTCGGCGGGTTCGTGCTCGGCGGCGGCACCGGCTGGCTGGACCGGTTGTTCGGGCTGGCCTGCGACAACCTCGTCGAGGCGGAAGTCGTCACGGCGGACGGCGAGATCGTCCGGGCCACGCCGAACAGCCATCCCGACCTGTTCTGGGCGCTGCACGGAGGCGGCGGCAACTTCGGCGTGGTGACGTCGCTGACGCTGCGGCTGCACCCGCTGCCGGAGTCGTCGCTGGCGCTGCTGCTGTGGCCGCCGGAGGACGGGCCGCGGATCGTCCGGGCCGCCCGCGACCTGCTGGAGGACGCTCCCGACACGCTCGGCGGCGGCGTCATCTACCTCACCGGCCCGGCGGGCGAGGACTTCGTGCCGGCCGAGCTGGCAGGGCGGCTGGCGCTGGGCGTCGCGCTCGTGCACGCCGGCGGCGAGCAGTCGCTGCGCGAGCTGGCGGCGCCGCTGTTCGACGCGGCCCCGGCCGGCGCGATGGTGGCCGAGCTGCCGTACGACGAGCTGCAGTCGGCCCTCGACGACCCGCCCGGCCAGCGCAACTACTGGTCCGCCGAACATCTGGACACCCTCCCGGACGAGGCCGTCGACGCGTTCTGCGCGCAGGCGGCCGGGCTGATCGTGCCGTCGGCGTCGCAGCACGTGCTGTTCCGCATGGGCGGCGCGGTCGCCCGCGGCCCGGCCGACTATCCGATCCCCTGGCGGCAGGCCGGCTGGGTGGTGCACCCGTTCGGGCTCTGGACCGATCCCGCCGACGACGCTCGCGGCCGGCAGTGGGCGCACGACGTCTGCGCCGCCGTCCGGCCGTGGCGCACCGGCGCCGTCTACCTCAACTTCATCGGCGACGAGGGCGAGCACCGCGTCGTCGCCGGCTACGGCGCCGTCGGCTATGCCCGGCTGGCCGCCGTCAAGGCCCGCTACGACCCCACGAACCTGTTCCGGCGCAACCACAACGTCGTGCCGGCCTGACCTCGTTCAGACGCCGCGCAGCTCGCCCTCGAGGACGGTGCGGGCCCGGCCGGCCAGCTCGAGCCGGTCACCGTGCATCGTCACGCCGACGATGCCGCCGCGGGCGGACAGCTGCGCGCCGGTCAGCGCGGTGCCGTCGGGCGTTCCCAGCTCTTTCGCCCAGTACGGCCCGAGCACGCAGTGCGCGGACCCCGTCACCGGGTCCTCGGGAACACCCACCGCCGGCGCGAAGAAGCGGGACACGAAGTCGTACGGCGAGCCGTCGTCGGCGCGGGCGGTCACGATGACGCCGCGCGCCTCGACCACCTCCAGCGCGACGAGGTCGGGCGCCAGCTCGCGCACCACCGCCTCGGACTCGACGACCGCGAGTACGTCGAACCGGCTCCGGCCGGTCCACACCGGGGTGACGCCGAGCGCCGCGGCCAGCCCGCCCGGAGCAGGCGCCTCCTGCGCCGGCAGCGCCGGGAAGTCCATGCCGACCGCGCCGGACCGGTCGCGGGTGACGGTGAGCACGCCGCTGCGGGTGCTGAACCGGATCGGGCCGGACTCGCCGCGCTCGAACAACACATGCGACGTGGCCAGCGTGGCGTGGCCGCACAGGTCGACCTCGACCTCGGGGGTGAACCAGCGCAGCCGGTAGTCGACCGCCGGCGTGGCCCGCGCCGCCTCGTCGCCCTCGACCGGCTCGACGAACGCGGTCTCGGAGTGCTTCAGTTCGGCCGCGACGGACTGCATCCAGTCGTCGGGGACCGGCCGGTCCAGCAGGCAGACCCCGGCCGGGTTGCCGCCGAAGGGCCGATCGGTGAACGCGTCGACGACGAGGATCCGCACAGTGCCCAGCCTACGAGCTTCCGGCCGCACCGTTCACCTGCGATCCCACTGGTCGCGAATGTGGTGATAGGACCGGGTCGATGCTCCAGCACCTCACCGGGCCGGTCTGGCTGTGGCCGGCAGATCCCGATCCGGACCGGATCCAGGCCACCGTCGGCATCGTCGCCGGCGACACCGGCTCGATTGCGGTCGACGCCGGGCACAGCCCGGCCCTGGCCGGCCGCGTCCGCGCCGGCGTCGAGGCCGCCGGCCTGCCGCCGGTCGTCCGGGGTGGTCCTGACGCACCATCACTGGGACCACACCTGGGGTCTCGCGGCCTGGGACGCTCCGGCGACGGCACACCGCCGTTGTGCCGAGGCGATGGCCGCTGAGGCCACGCTGCCGTGGAGTCACGAGGAGCTGCGCCGCCGGATCGCCGCGCAGCCCCTGCTGGGTCCGAGTTACCGGGCCCGGGCGCGGGCGGTCGACGATTTCGGCGAGCTGCGCCTCGTCGCGCCGGACACCGTCTTCGACGACCGTCTCACCGTCACCGCGGGTGGGGCCACCGTCGAACTGGCGCACGTCGGCGGCGGGCACGCGCACGGCTCCAGCGTCGTTCGTGTGCCGGCCGCAGGCGTCCTGTTCCTCGGCGACGCCTACTACCCGCCGCCGCACCACCTGCGCCGGCCCGGCGACGGACCCGACCTCGAACTGGCGGCGTCGCTGCTCGGCCCGGACGTCGAGTGGTGGGTCGAGGGACACGACGTGCCCCGTACGCGGGCCGAGGCCGAAGCCGCGCTGCGCGCGGCGGGCTCCGCCACCGGCTGACCGTCAGACCGGGGTCAGCGGGAGCAGGGCGCGCCCCGTCGGGCCGGTCTGGATCTCGGTGCCCATCGACGGGCAGACGCCGCAGTCGAAGCAGGGGGTCCAGCGGCAGTCGTCGAGCTCGATCTCGTCGACGGCGTCCTGCCAGTCGTCCCACAGCCAGTCGCGGTCGAGGCCGCTGTCGAGGTGGTCCCAGGGCAGCACCTCGTCGCGGTCGCGTTCGCGGGTGGTGTACCAGGCGAGGTCGACGGGCTCGCCGGCCAGCGCGGCCTCGGCGCACGCCACCCAGCGGTCGTAGGAGAAGTGCTCGCCCCAGCCGTCGAAGCGGCCGCCGTCGTCCCAGACGGCCTTGATGACGCGGGCGACCCGGCGGTCGCCGCGGGAGAGCAGGCCCTCGACCATGCTGGGCTTGCCCTCGTGGTAGCGCAGGCCGATGGCCTTGCCGTACCGGCGGTCGGACTTCACCTTCTCGCGCAGCTTGCGCAGCCGGGCGTCGACGACCTCGTGATCGGCCTGGGCGGCCCACTGGAACGGGGTGTGCGGCTTGGGCACGAACCCGCCGATGGACACCGTGCAGCGGATGTCGCCGCGCCCGGACGCCTTCCGCCCGGCCTCGATGACCCGCTTGGCGAGGTCGGCGATGGCCAGCACGTCGTCGTCGGTCTCGGTCGGCAGCCCGCACATGAAGTACAGCTTCACCTGCCGCCAGCCGCTGCCGTAGGCCGTGCTGACGGTGCGGATGAGGTCGTCCTCGCTGACCATCTTGTTGATGACGCGGCGCATGCGCTCGGTGCCGCCCTCGGGCGCGAACGTCAGCCCGGACCGGCGGCCGTTGCGGGACAGCTCGTCGGCGAGGGTGACGTTGAACGCGTCGACGCGCGTGGACGGCAGCGACAGCGAGGTGTTGGTGCCGTCGTAGCGGTCGGCCAGGCCCTTCGCGATATCGCCGATCTCGGAGTGGTCGGCGCTGGACAGCGACAGCAGCCCCACCTCGGTGAAGCCGGAGTTCTTGACCCCCTCGGCGACCATGGCGCCGACGGTCTCGAGCGAGCGCTCGCGCACCGGCCGGGTGATCATGCCGGCCTGGCAGAACCGGCAGCCGCGGGTGCAGCCGCGGAAGATCTCGACGCTGTACCGCTCGTGGACGGTCTCGGCCAGCGGCACCAGCGGCTTGCGCGGGTACGGCCACTGGTCGAGGTCCATGACGGTGTGCTTGCGGACGGTCTCGGGGACGCCGGGGCGGTTCGGCACGACTGCGGCGATGGCGCCGTCGGCGCGGTACGTGACGTCGTAGAACCTCGGCACGTACACGCCGCCGCCGGCCGCAAGCCGCAGCAGCAGCTCGTCGCGGCCGCCGGGGCTGCCCTCGGCCTTCCACTCGCGCACCACCTCGGTGACGGCGAGCACGATCTCTTCGCCGTCGCCCAGCACGGCGGCGTCGAGAAAGTCGGCGACCGGCTCGGGGTTGAACGCCGCGTGGCCACCGGCGAGGACGACGGGGTGATCGTCGCCGCGGTCGGCGGACAGCAGCGGGATGCCGGCGAGGTCGAGCGCCGTCAGCAGGTTGGTGTAGCCCAGCTCGGTGGCGAACGAGACGCCGAGCAGGTCGAACGCGCCGACCGGCCGGTGCGCGTCGACGGTGAACTGGCTGATGCCGTGCTCGCGCAGCAGCTTCTCGAGGTCGGGCCAGACCGCGTAGGTGCGCTCGGCCAGCACGCCGTCCTGCTCGTTGAGCAGCTCGTACAGGATCTGCACGCCCTGGTTGGGCAGTCCCACCTCGTAGGCGTCGGGGTACATGAGCGCCCACCGCACCTCGGCGGAATCCCAGTCCTTCACCGTGGCCCCGAGCTCGCCCCCGACGTACTGGATGGGCTTGGACACCCGCGCCAGCAACGGCTCGAGCTGGTCGAACAGGGACTCGACGGGCATGGACGTCCTACTCACGGGTGGGCTCTCGGGCGGTCACGGGTATGGTAACCACCACGAAAGGACCGGGTCTCGGGCACGACCGGACAGCCAGACGTCTGCGACGAGAGGCAGCAGGTATGACCGACCCCGCCCACGCGGTCCCGAACGGCTTCGAGCCGTCGCCGTACGAGACGCGGCCGCTGGCGATCCAGCCCGACGACGCCACCACGCCCGACCTCATCGCC
The DNA here is from genome assembly GCF_900105175.1 of Jiangella sp. DSM 45060. Taxonomy (NCBI): domain Bacteria; kingdom Bacillati; phylum Actinomycetota; class Actinomycetes; order Jiangellales; family Jiangellaceae; genus Jiangella; species Jiangella sp. DSM 45060. The sequence continues at coordinate 4,743,799 of NZ_LT629771.1, forward strand.
CGGCCGCCCACCATCCCGCCGACGGACCCCGGCACCAGCAGCCGCGAAGAGCTGGAGATGGCGCTGCAGCGCGCCCAGCTGGTGGCCGACGACTGCGAGTCGCTGCTCGCGCCCGCCCAGCGGGCCATGGAGGACGGCGCCTGGGTGAGCCGCCTCGCCGACGAGTTCTCCAACGAGCTCACCGTGCACGCCCGGCTGGCCGGATCCGTCGCCGCGGCCTGCGTCGAGACCATCCAGACCGCGCTCGACAGCCGCGGCGACGACGACCTGCTGGAGGTGCGGCCGCTGTGACGAAGGCGAGCGACAGCCTGGCCCCCGACCCCGGCAAGCTCGGCGGCGCCGACTCCGACAAGCTGGCCGGCGGCTACCTCGACAAGGAGTACGTCCCGCCGGAGACCGACTCGTCGTCCTACGGCGGCGGGTACGACGGCGGCGGAGGCGGTGGGGGCGGCGGCGGTTCCGAGGACGTCGCGGAGGACCCGCCGGCCGAGGACACCACCGAGGACACCACCGAGGACCCCGCGCCCGAGGACACCGCCGAGGACCCGGCCGACGATGACCCGCTCCACGCCGACAGCGACGACGACGACGACGCCCCGGACCCCGACGACTTCGGCGACACCGACCACCCCACCAAGCCCGGCGACCCGGTGCTGGAGAAGCCGGAGCTGGAGAAGCCCATCCAGACGGAGACGCCGAACACCACCGTCTCCATCGACGTCGAGGCGATGACCCGGCTGGTGGCGGCGATGGAACGAGCCGGCGATCAGATCGTTTCGCTGCAGGACGAGATGCGCACCATCCTGTCCGGCGTCCACCTCGAGACCTCCGACACCACGCGGTTCGACCAGGTGGCCGAGTGGATCCAGGAGGTGCTGCCGGGTCTGCGCCGGCGGCTCGCGATGGCGCAGGACCTCCTCGGCGACGACGTCAGCACCCAGCCCGACCACCAGCGTCCGGTCGTGCCGCGTCCGTACGTCGGCGACGAGACGCAGGTCAGCACGAAGCCGATCCAGACGTCCTACGAGGCCGCCCGCGGCGCCGCCCACCGCTTCGGCATCCCCGGCGACCACGACAGCACGCGCGAGCTGGTCGCCGACCTCCAGGCGAACCGGCACGACCCGTACTACGCAGCCGAGCTGGTGCGCTCCACCGACCCGGAGACGCTGGTGCGCGCCGTCGTCGCCGCCGGGGACGACGAGCTGACGCAGCTCACCGCCGCCACTGTGGCGACGGCCGGGCGCGGCACCGGCGAGCTGGCCCCGCCGGCCGGGTACGAGGAGCAGTGGGCCGCCCTGCGCGACAGCGACGACCCCGCCGTGGCCGCCGCCGCCGAACAGCTGCGCCCCGCCTGACGCCGGTCGTCCGGGCGGGCATTCGACGCGGCGATTGTCGGTGCCCGCCCGTAGGGTGCGTGCCCTCCCAGCCGGGCGGGGACCCGAACCCGCGCAGCGGCACATCGCACGACGCGCCTTCGCTGCGCGGCCCGGCCACACCCCCATGGCGCGACCGGCAACCCAGCCGCAACCGGCGACCACCGGCCACGCGGCTTGGTGGCTCGAGGCTCGGCGGAGACTGTCGGTGCCCGCCCGTAGGGTGGGTGCCCTCCCAGCCGGGCGGGGACCCGACCCCGGTGCACGAGCTCGGCTCGGCAGACCGGCGACCAGGCAGCCTGACGAGCGGCGCCGGACCAGGGGCCGGTCGCCGCTCGTCAGCGCCCGCGTCGAGGCTCCGGAACTCAGCGGGTCGGCGCCGAGCCCTGCAGCGTCCACTCCTGCGGAATCTCCAGGGTCTGCGTGACCTGCTGGGCGATCGCCGCGGCGTCGGCCTCGCCGTCGCGGCCTTCGGCGGGGGCCGTGACGCGGACCTCGACGAGGTAGTCGCCGCTGGAGAGGCGGGCCTGGGCGGCGCCGCCGTCGGAGAAGGTGTAGCCGAGGCCTTGGTCGTCGGGCAGCTGGTGGTAGGTCTCGGCGTCGGCGAGGCCGTCCTCGAAGCCGGTGCGGGCGTTGCCCATCATGTAGTCGACCAGCACGCTCAGGGCGACATCGCTGCCGCCGTCGACGGTGACGCGGCAGCCCGCGCCGGTCAGGACGCCCTGGTTGTCGCGGCTGACCTGGCCGCCCTCGGCGCTGACCTCACCACCGAGGGCCAGCGACGCGCTCTCGGCGGGCAGGAAGTCGCAGAGCAGCTCGCCTCCGGGCGCGGTGGCCGGGATCGTGCTCGTGTCCACGGGGGTGTCTCCTTCGTCGTCGTCGCCGCAGCCGGCGACCGCCACCACGGCGGCCACCAGCACGGCGGCGGTCTTCAGCAGTCTCATTTGGCCAGATCCGCGCCGGCGTTCAGGTGCTCGTTGAACGGCGGGTACACGTTGGAGTTGAGGAAGTCGTCCATCGGGAACTTGTCGCGCAGCCACTGGTTGTAGGCCTCGCTCTCGAAGTCGAACTCGGGCGGGTTGCTGCCCGGCTTGATCGCCTCTGGCGGCGGCGCACCGTAGCGGTCACCGCCCTGGTTGGCCTCGTCGATGTACTCCTGGTCGAAGTACCCGCTGGCCAGCATCTGGTTGAGGATCATCTTCTCGAGATCCTCCTTCTCGCTGGCCGACAGCTCCGAGTAGTCGCCGCTGGCGGTGCCTTCGGACTCGCCCAGGGCGCTCTCGATCTGGCCGGTGATCTGCCCGTACGCGAACGCCGACCACTTGCCGGCCGGTTCGAGGCCGGGGAGCGAGGTCAGCGCGCCGAAGATCTCCGAGCGCGCCTCGGCCGCCTTCTGCTCCAGCTCCTCGTTGTCGAGCGCGCCCCGGTAGGCGCCGTTGATGACCCAGCCCAGGGTGGCCGCCATCTCGTTGGTGGCCGTGGTGAGCCCGGGCACGTTCTGGCCCTGCAGCATGGCGACCGGGGCCGGCGGCGGCGTGCCGTCGTCGAGCGCGTCCTGCAGCGCCTGCGACATGCGCCACTGCGAGGCGGCCCCGACGCCGGCGAGCACGGTGTCGATGTGCTCCTGCTGTCCGTCCTCACCGAAGGTGCTGAGGAGCTGCTGGATCATCTCGGGGTTCATCGCCGCGCCGTAAGGGGCGCCGTCGCCGAGCAACTCGGTCTCGGGGTCGACCGTCCAGCCGTTGTTGATGGCGCCGTCGGGCTGCCCGGTGCGAGCCACCCGCATGAGGTCCGGTGCGTAGGACGCGAGCATGTCGGCCACCGGCCCGCGCAGGCCGTTCCACATGTCCCAGCCGTCATTGGCGCCGATGCCGAAGACACCGCCGTCGGCGTCGTCGCCGGTGACGTCCCCGAGGAGGGTGAACGTCTGGGAGGCGATGGTGGCCGAGGTCGCGCCCGTCTCCTCGCCGTTGCGGTATGTCGTGGTGGCCGCCTGCAGGGCGAGGCCGAGGTTGCCGCCGTCGTCGCCGTAGGTGACCGTGCCCCAGTCACGTTCCTGCAGGAAGTACTGCAGCCGCGAGTTCATCTGCATCTTGGTGCCCTCGACGTCGACCTCCTCCGTCCCGCCTTGGGAGAAGAAGTCCTGCGCGGCCAGCGGGTTGTGCGACAGCGTCAGCATGAACTGCGCCATGACGTCGACGACCGGCTTGCCGGTGGTGGGGTCGATCACCGGGTCCATGTGGTTGGACTTCGGCCCCCAGACGGCGCCGTCCTCGCCCTCGTTCTCGTAGTCGTAGAGGTCGTCGCCGACCTCGTTGAGGAACTCCCGCGAGTACACGCCCTGCGACATCAGCAGCGCGAGGTACTGCGCCTGGTCGTTCGGCGCGTCGCCGCCTTCGCCGTGCGCCTTCGCGGTGATGGCGCTGGACCACTGGTCGGCGTAGTCCTGCGGCATGGCGAGGTCGCCGGTGTTGCGGGTCGCGGTGCCGAAGAGCGTGCCGAGGCCGGTGTAGAGCTGCTGGCGCTCGTCGCTCATGTCGTGGTTCTGGTCGCCGTTGGCCTCGGCAAGGGCGTCGTAGGTGTCGAGCAGCGACGCCATCTGCTCCGGCGAGATGTTCTTCGCCAGGCCGGCGGCGAAGTACGGGTCGTTGGCGTTGGCGAGGATCTCCTCGATCACCTCCGGCGGGATGTCGCCACGGGAGTCGATCAGCGCCTGCGCGGCGTCCTCGCCGTTCTGCTGCGCCTCCTCGGGCGAGACCTGCGAGATCTTGCTCTCGTCGATCTCGACGCTGCCGGCCGGCCACTCGGGGTTGGAGTTCTCCAGCGACTCGGCCAGCGACAGCCGCCGGCGCACGCCGGGCAGCTCGGTGTCGGCCCAGTCGATGGCGTTCTGCACCTGGGTGCCGAGGTCATGGTCGATGTCGAAGCGGGTGATGGCGTTCGTGAGGTCGGTCTTCGCCTCGGTGAGGCGCTCCTTGCCGTTCTCGACGCCCGTGACGAGGTTGCGGAACTCGTTCACGATGATCTGGGCCTTGGCCACTGCTCATTCTCCTGCCGCGTGCATGGTCATGCGGATCTCAGCCGGCCCAGTTGGCGCGTGGGTCGTCGGACGCCACCTTGTCGGGCTCGCCGTCATATCTGTTCTCGATCGCGGTGCCGGCGTTCTCGCCGGCGTTGCCCGCGGTGCGGTGGTGATCTTTCAGGGCGGTCGAGAAGGTGTCGGCCGTGGTGCTCGTCCACGCCTCCTTCTCGAGCGCGTCCTCCGCCTCGAAGAAGGCGAAGCTGCAGATGCTGGCCTTGCCGCGGAGAGTGGGCATCTGCTCGCCCAGGGCCAGCTTGTACGCGTTGTCGACCTCGTCGCTCACGGTAGTCGTCCTGTCTTCTGTGTCATGGCTGTTCCAGCTTCGTCTCGGGCACCTGCACCAGCTGCCACTGCCCGGCGGCCGAGAACAGGCCGCGGCCGGGCGGCATGCCGCCGGTCATCGACCGGGGAAGCTTGATGCCGAAGTGGTCGCCGTCGGCTGTCGCGCCCGGCGACAGCAGCACGCCGGACCGCGACTTCTTCAGCACCGCGGCCGGGCCGCGGTAGCTGCTGCCGAGGTCGTCGGTGGTGCCGGCGGCGACGATGACGCTGCCGGTGTCGCGCAGTTTCGGCAGGTGCTTGGTGAGGAGGTCGACCATCCAGCCGTCGACGCCCATCAGCTCGAGGTCGTCGACGACGACGGCGGTGGGCCGGCCGCCCTTCTCGGGGACCATCGACTCCCACAGCCGGGTGCCCTCGTCCTTGTCGAGCTCGAGGTCGACGACGGCCTCGACGCCGGGCCGGCCCTCGAGGTCGCGCAGCGGGCTGCGCCGCGGCGTGATGATCAGGACCTTCCAGTCGCGCTCCAGCATCGACCGGGCCATCGTCAGCAGCGCGGTGCTGCGGCCGGAGCGGCGCGGGCCCAGCACGAGGATGCCGGGACCGTGGTCGATGGCGTCGAGCGAGCGCAGGGTCAGGGTGTCGCCGCCGACCGCGAGCGGCAGCTCCGTGGGCGCCAGCGGCCGCTCGGCCAGCTCGAGAGCGTCGGCGTAACTGATGCGCGACGGCAGCTGGTCGACCCGGAACGGCAGCTGACGGCGCGGCACGTCGGCGTGGCGCTCCTTGGCCTCGCGCGCGATCTGCTGCAGCGCGGCCACCTGTGCGGTGCCCTCGACGTCGTCGGTGAGCAGCGCGACCTGGGTCTCGCGCAGGCCCTCGGCGCGGAAGCCGCGGCCGGCCGGCATGTGTTCGGGCACCTTCTTCGGGTGCATGCCGATGTTGCCGAAGTCGCTGGCGTCGTTCATGCGCAGCATCATCTTGTCCTCGACCAGCGCGGACACCCGGCCGACCAGCGCGGTGCGGTCGGCCGTCATGACGACCTTGATGCCGACGCCGGAGCCCTCCTGCAGGATCTGCAGCCACTGGTCGATGAGCCGGCCGCTGTCGAAGCTCTCGAACGACTGGACGAACCCCTCCCAGCGGTCGAACAGCACCAGCAGGTACGGCAGGCGGTCGGCGGGCGCCGCGGCGGCACGCTGCTCGCTGAGGTCGGAGTAGCCCTGCTCGGCCAGCAGCTGCTGGCGCCGGCCGATCTCGGCGCGGATGCGTGCGGACAGCGCGGACAGCCGCTCGGGCTGGTCGCGGCTGACGACGGCGCCGGTGTGCGGCAGCCCGACCATCGGCAGCAGCGCGTTGTTGCCGCAGTCGATGCCGTAGAGGTGGACGTCGCGCGGCGAGACCTCGCGGCCGACCAGCCCGGCGATGGCCCGCAGCACGGTGGACCGGCCGCTGCGCGGCGCACCGATGATGCCGAAGTGGCCGCCGGCGGACAGCTCGTAGAACGCGACGGTGCGGCTCTGCTCGCGCGGGACGTCGACGATGCCGAACGGGATGCGGATCTCGCGGCCGCGCTCGATGACGGACGCGGGGTCGGCCAGGACCTCGTCGAGCGTGACGACGTCGTCGAGCGGCGGCAGCCACGGCGGCGGCGGCGCGCTGATGCCGGTGTTGGCCGACGCCGCGTTGATCGCGGTGACCAGGCTCTCGAGATCGGTCGGGATGGAGACGTCCTCGTCCTTCTCGCCGTCGTCGTTCTTCTGCGGCGTCCGGCCGAGCTCGTCCCAGTGCAGCGCACGGAGGTCGACCGACACCGCGGCGCCGGGCTGGTGCGGCCGGCCGCCCACCCGGGAGGACTGGAACGGCACCAGCGACGACGCGCCCAGCCGGGCGTAGGCGCGGCCGGGCGTGGACTTGGAGATCTCCGCCGCGTCCTTCGCCTCGATGACGTCCTGGCTGTCGTTGCCGTCGGTGACCCGCAGCGCGATGCGCAGGTTGGTGTTGGACTTGATCTCGGCGCTGACGACACCGGCAGGGCGCTGGGTGGCCAGCAGCAGGTGCACGCCGAGCGACCGGCCCCGGCGGGCGATGTCGACGAGGCCCTTGACGAAATCGGGCAGCTCGGTGACCAGCGCGGCGAACTCGTCGATGATGATCATCAGCCGCGGCATCGGCTCGTCGTCGGGCTCCTTGCCCGCGAGGTAGTCCTCGATGTCCTTCTTCCCCGCGTGCGCCAGCTGGTGCTCGCGGCGGTGCAGCTCGGCCGCCAGGCTGTCCAGCGCACGGGTGGTGAGGTGGCCGTCGAGGTCGGTGACCATGCCGACCGTGTGCGCGAGGTTGTTGCAGTCCTTGAACGCCGCGCCGCCCTTGTAGTCGACCAGCACGAACGTCATCTCGTCCGGCCGGTTGGCGACCGCGAGCGAGGCGATCAGCGTCTGCAGCAGCTCGGACTTGCCGGAACCGGTGGTGCCGGCCACCAGGCCGTGCGGGCCGTCGGACCTGACGTCGACGGCGAACGGGCCGTCCATGCCCTCGCCGATGACCGCCTTGGTGGTGCGTCCGACGGTGGTCCACCAGCCCTGGATCGCCTCGGGCGTGGGCGGGTCGAGCTTGAGGACGTCGAGCAGGCGGCTCGACGACGGCAGCGACGACGAGAGGTCCTCGGAGCTGACGTCCTTGACCGGCGCGAGCGCCCGGCCGAGCCGCTCGCACCACGCGGCGGACACGACGTCGAGGCGGATGCCCTCGACCGTCGGGTGGCCGGTGCGGCGCACGGTGGCGCTGCCGTCGGGCGCGATGGCGACGACGACCTTGCACTCCTCGGGCAGCAGCCGCTCGTCGGCGTCGATGCAGAGGAAGTCGATGCCGACGCGGGGGCCGTCGCGCAGCAACGTGATGAGGCCGGGCAGCAGCCGGATGCGGCGGGCGCCGTCGAGCACCACCAGCAGCGGCGGGAAGGTGATGTCGCGGGAGGCCAGCATGCCGCCGCTGCGGTCGTTCAGCGCGGCCTTGCGCCGCTCCATGATCGACATCAGCTCGGCGACGCGCCGGTTGGTGGTCTCCTCGTCGGCGCCGATGCCCGCGATGACGTCGGAGTCCTCGCCCCGGCGCACGTGCGGCAGCCAGCGCATCCAGTTCCAGGCCGGGCCGCCCTCGGCGTCGGAGAGCACGACGATGTCGACGTCGGCCGGGCTGTGCAGCGTGGCGACCTGCGCGGCCATCCAGCCGGCCACCTGGCGGCGGACGTCGTCGCGGCCGGCCACGCCGGTGACGCCGGCCTGCTCGAGCGGCACGCCGACCGGGACGTCGGGCGCCGTCCAGTGCAGCACCCGCTCGTGCTCCTCGCGCGCGGGGTCGGTCATCGACACCTCGCTGGGGACGTCGGCGGTGCCGACCCGCACGTGCATGAAGTCGGGGTCGGTGCGGCGGCGCTCCCACAGCTGCGCGCGCGGGCCGGTGGCGAACAGCAGCAGGGCCGCGGGGTCGGGGAAGTCGCGCCGACGCGCGGACCGCTCGGTCACCAGGCCCTCGTAGGCCTGGTTCTCGATGCGGGCCATGCGCTCGACGTAGTTCTTCATGTCGTCGTGGTAGCGGTTCTGCTGCTGGTTCTTCGTGCTGCGGTAGCGCGAGATCATCATGATCGGCGTGATGACCATGATCATCAGGCTGAACGGCGACCGGGTGAAGTAGAACATCGCGCCGCCCATGATCATCGGGGCCATCGCGATGGCCCACGGCATGGGCTCCTTGTCGGGCTTGCGCGGCTCGTGCGGCAGCCGGAACTCCGTCTGCCGGGGCGGCGGCAGCAGCCGCGGCGGGCGGTTGTAGTCGAGCGTCATGCCGCCCGGGCTGGGCGACAGCGACGCGTCGGGGTCGACCGGCAGCGCCAGCTCCAGCACGACGTCGCCGACCACCAGCGCGCCGCCCGGCGGCCACGGCACGGGCGCGTCGACGGCCACGCGGTCGAGGTGCATGAACGGGCGGTCGGCCTCGGGGTCGACGGTGAGGTTGGGGTGCTTGAGCCGGGCCAGCTCCTCCATGCGCTTCTTGAACCGCCGCTTCCGCCTCCGCTTGCGCTTGCGGCCGGTGGGCTCGTCGTCGTCCTTCGGCACCACGATAGGGCCCTCCAGCGGACGCTCCCGCGCCGGCGGCGGCACCAGGACGCCGACCAGCGACGGGTCGGGCGTCAGCGTGACCGTGCCGTCGACGGTGACGTCGAGCCGGGCGGCCACGGGCGGGGTGTCCTCGCCGTAGAGGTGGACGGCGGAACCGGCCCGGCTGCCGATCTCGTGGCTGCCGGGCGAGAGGTAGTCGACGCGGCCGGAGCCCGGCCCGGACACGGTGCGCACCTGGACGACGCCGGTGCGCTCGCCGAACACGTCGGGCAGCGGCCTGCCGACGCCGACCAGGGCGCCGTTGCGCAGCGGCGACTCGGCCACCTTGACGGCGGGCTCGAGCGGGACGCCGGCGAGGTAGAGGGTGGGCGGGAGGGCGCCCTCGGTCAGGGCGTCGTCGAGGACGCTCTCGCCGACGACGCCGAGGTGGCGGCCGGCGGTGTGGAGGATCTGCGGCTCGGCGGCCGGGCGGACGCGGGCAGCGAGTTGCCGGGCGATGTCAGCGACAGTGGCATCGTCCTCGCAGTCGACGGCGAGGTCGACGATGTCGCCATCGCCCGATGCGGTGGCGCTCAGCAGCAGCCGCACGTTCCCGTCCCCGTTTCCGCGGTGGGCCTGCCGGCCCGTTCACGACATAGTTTACCTGCGCAGGTGGCCCACATCCTCGGCGAGAATGCGGGCCACCTGTCGCAAAAGCGTTCCGGCCGTCAGATACGATCCGGCTCGCCCGTCGCCTCGGCGATGTTGTTGTGGTTGATCCGCACGTCGTCGGCGGCACCGGTCAGCGCGTCCCGGAGCGTGTCGAGGTTCGTGCGGTACTCCTCCCAGGCATTCCGGAAGTCGTCCGCGTAACGGCCGGTCCACACGGCGTTGCCGACGCCGGTGTCGACCTCCTTCTTGATGGTGTCCGCGGACTCGGAGTTCCTGGTGAACGTCCCGTGGAGCTCCCGAAGAGTGGGAAGATCTGCACCAACACCCATTGTTCTCTACTCCCTCGTGAATAACTACGCCCCACCGCGTCGGGTGCGGCACGACACTTCAAATTCTACCGGTCGTCGCGCAATTTGCAACTTCTACGACGGCCTTTTTCTGAATTTCTCGGAGCGCATCCATAAATGGCAACGACACATGACCCGCAGGCCAATTCACGACCGCGGACAGGACAATTGCGTGCCCATTCATGAATGATTCCCGAGACGTTTCGGGGTACCTCCTTCGGAAATGATCGAGGGTTTCGAACTATGCGAGATCGCGATGTCTCCCTCCTCCGCCCGGCACCAGTTCCTCGAGCAGCGCGACCGTCTCCGGCGCGAGTTCGATATCACCGATGCCGAGGAGGGTCTCGCTCATCTCGCCCTCCACCGCCATGACTCCGCCCCGCCCGTCGACGGCGTGCTGGGCGAGGATCAGGTCGCGCCAGAGCAACTGCTCGGCCGGCCTGACCCGCAGCCCGGCCCGGGCCGCGGCTCCCGCCGTGGCCGGGTCGCCGCCGTCGCGGGTGATGACGGACAACCGGTGCGCGGCGTCGACCAGCAGGTCCGACGCCACGCGTTCGACGCGCGCCCGGGCGATCCAGGCGTAGCGTCCCTGCGGCCGCTCGCTCAGCACCGGGCCGCGGGCCACCCGCAGCGCCCGCCGCAGCAGGTCGGCCTCCTCGGACGGGCGCCGCGTCTGCCGCGCCTGGCTGAGCAGCGCGCACACGACGTCCCAGTCGAGGACGACGGTGTCGCTCAGCTTCAGCCGGCCGTCCTCGGTCATCAGCAGGTACGGCGACCCGGCGCGGTCGACGCCCAGCCACTCGCGCACCCGCGCGAACGTGGACTCGCGCACCGCCGCCGTGACGCCGCGCGGCCACACGGCCGCCGCCAGCACCGTCGGGTGCACGCCCTCGCGGTGCAGCGCCAGGTGCACGACGATCTCGGTGGCCAGCGCGCGGCGCTCGGCCTCGATCTCGGTGCGCGCCTGCACGACCACAGGGCCCAGGATGTACACCCGCACCGGCGCCGTGGCCAGCTCGGCCTCGGTGACCAGCGTGCGCACCTGCGGCACCTCGGGCCGGACCTCGGGCAGCCAGGCCTCGTTGAGGTTCGGCGCGCCGGGGTCGGGGTCGTGGCTGCGGTCCGGGTCGACCAGGCCGACCAGCGCCTCGATGCTGCGCCACGACAGCTGGTTGGCCCGCACCGACAGCCCGAGCGCGGGCAGTTCCAGAGTGCCGGCGGCGTCGACGTGGATGCGCCAGCGCGCGCCCGGCACCTCGCCGGCGCAGACCACGCCCAGCGGCGACCGCCCGGCGGCGTTCGTCAGCGCCACCAGCTGCTCGGCCAGCTCGCCGGTGGGCGGCGTGCCCAGCACGAGGTACTCGGGCATCCAGTTGCCGGCGCCACCCGGGCGGACCCGGCCGGTGAGCACGTCGGTGCCCAGGCGGTCGGCGCGGCGGGCGGCCAGCTCGGGCAGCAGCGGCTCGACGCCGTCGACCAGCCGCAACCGGCCCGGGTCGAAGACACTGAGCGCGTCGGGCAGGCCGTCGGCGGTGACCCGCAGGTGGTCGGACCACTGGTTGGTGGCCAGCTCGACGGCCAGCGCGGTGACCACCTCGAAGGTGGCCTCCGGGTCGCCGTCGATGCAGATGGGGCCGCCGGCCGCCTCGAGGTCGACGAGCACGTCGCGGTCGCCGCTGCGGCCGAGCGAGACCAGGCCGGGGTACGGCGCCAGCACGCGGCCGCGCAGTTCGGGGTCGACGGCGACGTCGGCGCGGTTCAGGATCCAGCGGCGGCCCTCGTCGAGCACCGACCACGGCTCCGGCGCGTCGACCCGGGCCGGCGCCAGCAGCAGCTCGACCGAGGCGCTGTCGACCACGGCGGTGTACACCGGGGGCAGCGGCCGGCCGGCCTCCTGGCAGGACGACGCCAGGTGCCGCAGCGCGTAGTCGAGCCAGCGGGCGCGGTCGGGGTCGGCGCCGATGCGCAGCGCCACCTCGGCCTCGACCTCGTCGGCGCCCGGCTCGGGCGTGCGCCGGCGGCGGCGCATGAGCTCCAGCGCGGCCAGCACGCCCGCGGCCAGCAGCCCGGCGTCGATGAGGCCGGCGTGCGGGTTGGTGTTGACGGACTCGGCCTCACCGGTGGCGACGAAGTCGGCGAACAGCCCGGCGCCGGTCTCGCCGATGCCCTCCTGCTGGCCACCGCCCTCCTCGGACCCGACCGGCGGGGCCGGCGGCGGGGGCGGCGTCTCCGGCGCCGGCGTCTCGGCGGTGACGACGTCGACGCCCGCGGCGTCGGCCGGGACGATGAGCAGCCAGTTCGGGTAGATCAGCCGGGCCAGCGACAGCTCGTGGCCGTCGGGCTGCTCGCGGCCGCGGTTCAACTCGAAGATCTCCTGGTAGCGGCGGCCGTCGCCGAGGGTGCGCTCGGCGATGTCCCAGAGGTTGTCGTGGTAGCGGCCGTCGGGCGGCTGCACGATGTAGACCTTCTGGCCGACCAGCTCGGCGCCCTCCTCGGGGTCGAGCACCATGTCGCCGAGGCGGTACTCGATCTCGCCCTCGGCGGGCGCGGCGGCGGCCGGCGCCTCCTGCTGGACGGTGACCTCGGCCTGGCCGTCGTAGGCCTCGGCCGTGACGCTGGTGCCGACGGGCGGCGCCTCGGGCGCGGCGGCCGGTGAGGCGGCCGCCGCCTGGCCGACCGCCGCGGTGGCGACCAGCACCGACGCGACCAGCGCGCGGGCGAAGCGCTGCGTCGGGCCGGACAGCGGCACCCGTCCGGGCAGCCCGACGCCGCGGACCGCGCTGCGCAACTCCGTCAGCACGCAGATGGTGAACTGCAGCCAGGCCAGCCACACCACCCACAGCAGCACGCCGACCACCTGCTCGGCGCCGATGGTGGCGGTGAGGTCGTCGCGCCCGGGCATGGACGTCGGGATCGGCGGCGGGCCGCCGAGGATCAGCAGCAGCACCGGCACGCCGATGACCAGCAGCGCCAGCGCGAACCCGGCCGCGACGGCCTGCGGCATGCTGCGCTTGGCCTCCGGCACGCCGCGGCGCTGGAACCGCTGCGGCCCGGTCTCGCGCAGCGACGCGGTGGCCGTGACCGACGCCTCGATCGGCGACACCGGCCGCGACGTGCGCTCCGTCCGGGTCTGCGGCCGCGACGCGCGGCGCCCCCTGCTCTCGTTCATCACAACTCCCCCGTGATGCCGACCGCCGGGCGTGACGTGGCCTCCCCCTCGATGGGGAAGTCCTCGATGAAGATCAGTTGCAGCAGCGAGGTGTTCACCCGGTCCTCGGCGTGCACGGACACCTCGTTGCCGTTGAAGTTCACCGTCACCTGTCCGGCGGCGTAGCCGCGCGCGCTCATGTAGTCGACGGCGGCCTGCCGTGCCTCGGCCTCCAGCAGGACCACCTGTCCCGTCTCGCGCAACGCCTCGATGTCGATCTGGTTCGCGGCCGCGCGGGCCGCCTGTTCGGCGTCGTCGTACAGTCGCTGCCGCGCGTTGATGGCGAACCCTCCGTCGATGACCAGCCCGGCCAGCATGAACAACATGACCGTCAGCGTGACGACCATGGCGCTGATGGCGCCCCGCTCCGACCGCGCCGCCCGCCTCACAGCGACCCCCGCAGCTCGTCGATGGGTGCGAAGCTCTCGCCCTCGAGCGTCGTGCTGCCCGGGAAGCCGGCGAAGCCGAGGCCGTCGAAGCTGACCTGGCAGGTGACCCGGACGCTGATCATCTCGCCGGGCGCGAAGGTGCCGCCGAGCTGCACCGGCGCGCAGCTGACGCCACCGGGGCGGGTGCTGTCGACGATGGCCTGCGCCGCCTGCCGGGCCGACGACACGTCGCGCTGCAGCGACGCCGAGCGCACGGCGTCGCGGGCCATCGCCTCGACGTCGCCGCGGCGGTCGACGTACCGGCCGAGCCCGACGATCAGCATCATGACCGCGATGAGGACAGGGGCGAGGATCACGACCTCGATGGCCATGGATCCCTCCTCTCTCCTCGCCGCGCGCGCGGCCCTCAGCCGGCCGATCACAGGTCCGGCACGAACTGCTCGATGGGGCCCTCGATCGTCTGTGTGACCTCGGGCGCCAGGTTGTTGATGATCTCCGTCGACCGGCCGCGGACGGTGACGCGGACGTTCTCGCCCACCTGGATGGCGTTGATCTCGGTGATCACCAGGTGGCCGTTGCCGACGGCGTCGGCGTACTCGCGGCCGCGGGCCTCGGCCGCCGCCAGCGCCTCCGGGGTGCCGCCGCCGATGCGCGCCGTCCGGGCCGCCTCACGCGCCGCCGCGGCCGCGATCTGGTTGCCGTGCCAGGTCAGCGAGAACTGCACGATGATGAAGATGATCAAGAACATGATCGGGGTGTACAGCGCGAGCTCGATGGCGCTCGCACCCCGCTCCGGTCTCGACCGCAGCCGTGCGAGCCGCGCCTGGACGACGTTCATCGCTGCGTCAGAGCCCGCCGCCGGGGGCGTCCGGGATGTCGATGGACTCGGCCTCGTCGGTGACCAGACGGTAGATCACCACGCCGACGGCGGCGGCGAGGGCCACGAGGATCGCCGTGATGATGACGAACTCGATGGCCGACGCGCCGCGCTCGGGGGCGCGCCGGGCCCGCTCGATGTGCACCTGGAGGCTCAGCAGCAGCCATCCGATGGGGGTTGTCATGAGGGACTTCTCCTCGTGGTGGGGTAGGTGGTTCGATTCGCGAAGGTCGTCAACTCTGCTCCAGCACCCCCATCAACGCGGGGTACACGAGGAAGAGCAGGAACCCGCAGCACAGCACCAGCTGGGCGACCAGCATGGACTGCGACCGCTGCCCGGCCTTCCCCTCGATCTCGGCCAGCTCGCGGCGCCGCAGCGAGCCGGCCCGCGCGGCCAGCGACTCGCGCACCTTGGCGCCGTCCTCGGCGACCAGCGCCAGCGCCGCGGCGAGGTCGCGCAGCTCGTCGACGCCGACCTCGTCGCCCAGCTCGCCCAGCGCCGCCCAGGGGGTGACGCCGTGCAGCCGGGCGGTCAGCAGCGTATCGCGGATGCGCACCATGGCCCATCCGTCGCTGAGCGACGACGCCGCCTGCAGCGCCTCGGGGACGCCGCGGCCGCCGGCGAGGTTCATCGCGACGAGGTCGAGGAACGAGCCGACGACGTGACGGAAGTCGCGGCGGCGGTCGGCCGCGCTGGACCGTGCCGACAGCGTCGGGATCAGCCCGAAGATCAGCGCGAGGACGATGCCGATGACGGTGCCGGCCGGGATGCTCAGCCCGACCTGCGCGAACGAGAGGATCGCGGCCAGGACCACCGGCATCAGGAAGCCGACCAGCGCGGCCAGCACCGACGTCGCGAGGTGGCCCTCGACGGACTTGCCGAGCAGCGAGAGGTCGCGGCGCAGCGAGCCGAGGTTGATCCCCACGCCCTCCAGCGCGCCGCGCAGCCGGCCGCCGAACCGGCGCATCGTGGCGGACTCGCCGCTGCCGGACGTGACGGTGGCCGCGGTGAGGCGGTCGCGACGGGCCCGGCTGCGCTCGGCGTCGAGGCGGGCCAGCGCGGCCGCCGGGTTGACCCGCGGGACCGCGAGCACGTAGCCGAGCAGCAGCGCGCCCGCGCCGGCGATGGCGCCCGCGACCAGGACCAGCGTCATGCTCGCACCTCCCCCGGCTCGGCCGTGACCAGGAACCGGGCCGGCGTCTCGAACTTCGCCAGCCGGCGCATCCAGAGGAAGCCGATGGCGAAGATGCCGATGACGACGCCCAGCACGATCTGCCCGGCCGGCGAGTTGTACGGCTCGACGAAGCTGCGGTTCACGATCGACAGGCCGACCATGAAGAACAGGCTGACGCCGACGACGATCTGCACCGAGCGGCGAGTGCTGGCCCGGCCGGCCATGACCCGCTGGCGCATGTCGAGCTCGGCGCGCGCGGAGTCGGCCAGCGACGACAGCACCTGCCGCAGGCCCGGCCCACGCAGCCGGGCGTTGAGGATCAGCGCCGACACGACGAGGTCGGCACTGGCGTCGTCGAGGTCGTCGGCGAAGCGCTCGAGCGCCTCGGGCATCGGCATGCGGATGCGCAGCCGGTCGGCCAGCAGCCGCAGCTGCGGCTGGATGGACGGCGCTGCCGCGTACACCGTGGCCGGGATGGCCTGCTCGAGGCCGACGGCGCCGGCGATGGTGTCGCGCAACGACTCGGTCCACGACGCCAGCCCCTCGAGCCGTGCGATGGACGTCCGCTCCTCCTTCGCCCCGCCGAACAGCGCCGGCCAGAACGCCACGAGCAGACCGGCACCGATGGCCGCCACCGGCCAGCGGGTCAGCAGCAGCGTGCCCACGCCGGCGACGATGCCGTACACCGTCTGCTTCCCCAGCCGCTCGACCACCGACCGGTTCGAGCCCGGCGACGGCGGCTTCGGCTCGCTGCCGCGAATCGCGACGATCAGCAGCAGCACCGCGGCGCCGATAGCGGCGCCGATGAGGGTGATCAGCAGGATGGTGGGGCTCACGCGACCACGCCCGCGTTGGCGTCGTAGCCCACCGCGATGAGGTCCTCGATGCAGGCGATGGGGGCGGCCGGCACGGCGACGCCGTCGGGGCCGGAGGCGAAGATCTCACTGGAGAGCACCCGGCCGTCGACGCCGTTGATCTCGCGGATGCTGGACACGAACCGGCGCAGCCGGCCGCCCTCGGCGAACTCGTTGCGCTTCTCGACGAACACGACGAAGTCGATGGCGCCGGCGATCAGCATCATCGTCGCCTCGACCGGCAGCCGCTCGACCGACTGGATGGCGTAGGTCGAGATGCGGTTGAACACCTCGATCGAGCTGTTGGCGTGGATGGTCGACAGCGAGCCGTCGTTGCCCTGGCTCATGGCGTTGAGCATGGTGACGATCTCGTCGCCCAGCACCTCGCCGACGATGACCCGGCTGGGGTTCATGCGCAGACTGCGGCGGACCAGCTCGGCCATGGTGATGGCGCCCTGGCCCTCGGAGTTGGGCAGCCGCTCCTCGAACGCGACGACGTTCGGGTGCAGGTCGGCGAACTCGCCCAGGCCCAGCTCGAGCGCCCGCTCGACGGTGATGAGCCGCTCGCCCGCCGGGATCTCGTTGGCCAGCGCCCGCAGCATGGTGGTCTTGCCGGCGTTGGTGGCCCCGGCGATCATGATGTTCTTGCGCGCGGCCACGGCCGCGGACAGGAACGCGGCCAGCTCCTCGGTGACCGAGCCGTAGCCGACGAGGTCGTCGAGGTGCACCCGCGACAGCCGGGCACGCCGGATCGAGATGGCCGGCCGGGCGCACACGCCCATGACGGCCGAGAGCCGGCTGCCGTCGGGCAGGCGGAGGTCGAGCTGCGGGTTCGCGGAGTCGAACGGGCGGCTGGTGAGGCCGGAGTAGGCGCCCAGGATCTGCACCAGCTCGACCAGCTCGTCGTCGCTCTCGGCGACCGGCGCGCCGTTGACCTCGCGGCCGTCGGAGTACTGGATGAAGACGTTGTCGCAGCCGTTGATGTCGATGTTCTCGACGTCGAGGTCGTCGAGCAGCGGCTGCAGCCGGCCGACGCCGAACAGCGCGGCGTGGATGCCGGAGGAGATCTCCTCCTCTTCCTCCGCCGACGGCGGCGTGCGCCCGGCCGCGATCTCGGCCCGGGCGTGCGCGTCGAGGACCCGGCTGATGACGGCGCGGGCGAACTGCCGCTCGTCCTCGCCCGACATCGGCGGGATGCCGTTGGAGGCGTCGTCGCGGCGCTGCCGGGCGAGGGTGTCGGCGACCTCCTCGCGGAGGGTGCGGACGAGGTTCTGGTCCACCGTGGTCAGCTCCTGCTCGGGATGCGCGTGTGTGCCTCGGCCAGCCGGCGCACGGAGTCGCTGAGCTCGCGGGCCGAGCGGACGAGCAGCGAGCGGTCGATGCGACGGCTCCACCGGCCGGCCAGCGCGCCCGCCGCCTTGGGGTCGTCGGCGACGCGGCCCAGCACGGTGACCTGGTGGCCGTCGTGCTGCAGCAGGCGGTCGAGATCGCGCGGGCCCGCGGTGTCGCGGCTGTCGGTGACCAGCGCGATGCCGACCGGGATGCTGCCGGCCGAGCCGATCTGCAGCGGCTCGGCCAGCCAGCGCAGCCGCTCGCGCAGGTGCGCGTAGTACTCGATGCCCGGCCGGACCACGAAGACGACGGCGTCGGCGGCGTTCATGACCGGCAGCAGCGGCGTGCCGGGGACGATGCGCCCGCAGTCGACCAGCACGTCGACCGGCATGTTCTTGAGCATGGTGCCGAGCGCGGGCCAGGCCGAGCCGATGCCGGTGAGCTGCTCGGGCCGGGTGACGCCGGCCAGCAGGTCGAGGCCGCCGTCGGCGGTCTGCAGGTGCTCGGCCAGATGGGCCTCGGCGACGCCCCGGCGCGCGGCCGCGGCCAGCGAGAGCAGGCCGCGCTCGGGGTCGAGCGGCTCGCCCTCGGCGTCGCGGTGACGCAGGGCGAGGTCGCCGCCGGCGGGGTCGAAGTCGGCGACCACGACGTCGTGCGGCCAGATGGCGCCGAGGGCGTTGACCGTGGTGGTCACGCCCGGGGAGCCCTTGGCGGACGCGAACGCGATGAGCACCGGGTCAGTCCTCCTCGGAGTCGAACGGGACGCCCCGCTCGACCAGCGTGACGACCAGTTGGTTGGTGGCGGCCAGGCCGCCGACGGTGGCGGCGTCGCCGCGGTCGACCAGCAGCGTGACCATGGAGCCGGCCCCGCCGCCGGTGTTGCCGGTGCCCTCGGCCGCGGTGGCCGACGCGACCCGCGCGCCCTCGACGACGGTCTTGCCCTCACCGGTGACGATGGACACGAGGTCGACGATGTCGCCGGCCCGCAGCCCGCCGGCCGGCAGGAAGCCCTGCGCGAGGAACGCGCCGACGGCGGTCTGGCCCTCCGACAGCGGCGCCTGCGTCTCCAGCATGGTGGTGTCGAGCAGCTGGCCCTCGGCGAGGGCGACCCGGGCGTACCGTCCGACGACGTCGTCGGCCTGCGACTCCGGGATGAGGCTGTCGAGCTCGGAGGCGACCTGCGTGGTCTCGAGGTCCTCGCGGGCGATCTGCTCGCCCGCGGCGACCGGCCCGGCCAGGACGAGCACGGGCGTGCGTTCGTCGACGCGCATGGCCAGCAGCGCGGCGACCGCCGCCCCGCCGACGATGAGCAGCACCGCCAGCGCGGCCAGTGCCGGGCGGCGTTGCCGCGGCGGCGATGGCAGCCGCGTGCTGTCGGCGCGGACCCGCTGGTTGCTGCGGATGCCGCGCTGTTCCCGTGCGCGCTGGCGCTCGTTGGCCGCGTCAGTGGTCTGAGTTGTCCCCGCCATGAGGTGCCTCTACCGCTCCTGCCTCGTCTCCCCGTCGCTGCCCTCCCGAACCGGCCGGGACGGCCGGGTGCAGCCGGGGGGACCGGATCGGAGCCTCGACCTGTCGGCAACCCCGCTGCCCCCTGGACGTTCGGGGGAACATTACCTCGGACGCCTGACCGTGGTCATGCCCCCTGCCAGATGTTCACCCAGCACGGTGGACGCTACCGGCGGCCGCTTTCACGAGCCTTTCATCGCCGCTGCCACGCACCTGACGCGTGTGCGGGCCGTCGTATTGGCTACTGTCTGACCATTGCCGATCCGTCCGACCGCACAGGAGCACCCGTGTCCGAGCGCACGCTCGTCCTGATCAAGCCCGACGCCGTCCGCCGCGGCCTGATCGGGGAGATCCTGGCCCGCTACGAACGCAAGGGCCTGTCCATCGTCGCGCTGGACCAGCGCACCATTGACCCCACCCTCTCCGACGCACACTACGCCGAGCACGTCGAGAAGGCGTTCTACCCCGCGCTGCGCGAGTTCGTCACCGGCGGCCCGCTGGTCGCGCTCGTCCTCGAGGGCGACCAGGCCATCGACGTCGTGCGGGCCATGAACGGCGCCACCGACGGCCGCAAGGCCGCGCCCGGCACCATCCGCGGCGACCTCTCGCTGTCCAACTCCGAGAACCTCGTGCACGCCTCCGACTCCCCCGAGTCGGCCAAGCGCGAGCTCGACCTCTGGTTCCCCGGCCTGTAGCTCAGCCGTCGTCCTGCTGCGCCTCGCGCGCCGCCTTCTCCCGCTCGACCTGCGGGCCGATGCGCAGAAGGACGAACCACAGGAGGGCGAAGATGCCGCCCAGGATGAGCATCTGCGGCACGACGAAGCCGGCGGCGATCGAGCCCACCTGGGCCGCCGTCCCGAGCACGTAGCCGGGCCGCCCGCGGCGCACCGTCGCCGCGCCGAACACGCACAGCAGGGCGATGCCCCCACCGGCCAGCCAGGCCGGCCCGCGCCCGACGTCGGCGATGTTGATGGCGACCGGGACGGCCAGCAGGACGACGATGACCTGGATCGACAGGATGGTGGCGGCGATGCGGTTCACGACGCCGCCCCGAACGCCACCCGCGCGTCGCCCGCCGTCACGACCGAGCCGGTGACGACGACGCCATAGCCGCCCAGCGACTCCTCGCGCTCGGCCAGCGCCAGGCCGGTGTCGACCGCCTCGGGCAGCGGCACCGCCTGGTGGACGCGGTCCTGGCCGAATACGTCGACGGCGATGTTGGCCAGCTGGTCGACCGGCATGGTGCGCGGCGACGAGTTCTCCGTGACGACGACGGCCTCGACCACCGGCTCCAGTTCGGTGAGGATGCCCTCGACGTCCTTGTCGGCCATGGCGGCGACGACGGCCACCAGCGCGGTGCCGGCGAACTCCTCGGTGAGCGCCGCCGCGAGCGCCGCCGCGCCGGCCGGGTTGTGCGCGGCGTCGGCGAGGACGACGGGGCCGCGGCGCAGCGCCTCGAGCCGTCCGGGCGAGGTGACCCGGGCGAACGCGGCCCGGACGAGGTCGGCGTCGAGCGGCTCGCGCCCGCCCCCGACGAACGCCTCGACGGCGGCCAGCGCGGCCGCCGCGTTGTGCGCCTGGTACTCGCCGTGCAGCGGCAGGAAGATCTCGTCGTACGGCCCGGTCAGCCCCTGCAGGCCGATGACCTGCCCGCCGACGGCCATCTCGCGGCTGCGCAGGCCGAACTCCAGCCCCTGCCGGGCCACCGTGGCGCCGGTCTCGGCCACGCGGGCCAGCAGGATCTGCGCGGCGGTGGCGGTCTGCGGGCCGAGGATCGCGTAGCCGCCGGGCTTGATGATGCCGGCCTTCTCGGTGGCGATCTCCTCGATGGTGTCGCCGAGGTACTCGACGTGGTCGACGGCGACGGGGGTGACGACCGCGACGCGGCCGTCGGCGACGTTGGTGGCGTCCCACGCGCCGCCCATGCCGACCTCGACGACGGCGGCCTCGACCGGGGTGTCGGCGAACGCGGCGTAGGCCAGCGCCGTCAGCACCTCGAAGTAGCCCAGCGCGACGTCGTGCTTGGAGTCGACGAGGTCGAGGTACGGCTTGACCTCGGCATACGTGGCGGCGAAGCGCTGCGGCGTGACGGGCTCGCCGTCGATGACGATGCGCTCGGTGACCGACTGCAGGTGCGGGCTGGTGTAGCGCCCGGTGCGCAGGTTCAGCTCGCGCAGCAGCGCGTCGGCCATGCGCGCCGTCGACGTCTTGCCGTTGGTGCCGCCGATGTGCAGGACGGGGTAGGCGCGCTGCGGGTTGCCGAGGAGGTCGACGAGGTCGCGGATGCGCTCCAGCGACGGCTCGACCCGCGTCTCGGGCCGCCGGGCCAGCAGCTCCGCCTCGATGCCGGCGAGGACGTCGTCGGTCACGGCGTGCCCTGCGGGAGCCCGGCCAGCTGCGCCTCGAGCCGGGCGATCTCGGCCTCGGCGGCCGTGCGCCGGCCGCGGACCTTGTCGACCTCGGACTCCGGCGCCTTGGCCAGGAACTGCTCGTTGCCGAGCTTGCGCAGCGCCTGCTCCAGCGCCTTGCGCTCGTTGGCGAGATCCTTGCTCAGGCGCTTGCGCTCGGCCTCGACGTCGACGGCGCCGGAGAGGTCCAGCTCGACGGTGACGGCGCCGACCACGACCTGCGCGGTGGCCGCGAAGCCGTCGTCGGGCGTGGTGAGGCGGGTCAGCGACCGGAACGCGGCCTCGTGCTCGGCCGCGCCGCCGGCCACCCGGGCCGGCACCTTCTGGCCGGGCTTGAGCCCCTGGTCGCTGCGGAACCGGCGCACCTCGGTGACCAGCCGCTGCAGCTCGGCGACGGTGGCCTCGGCCGCGGCGTCTTGGCGCGACGCGTCGGGCTGCGGCCAGTCGGCCACCACCAGCGACTCCTGGCCGGTCAGCGTCGTCCACAGCGCCTCGGTGACGAACGGCGTGACGGGGTGCAGCACCCGCAGCAGGCGGTCGAGGACGTGCCCGAGCACCAGCCGGGTGTTCTCGGCCGCGGCGCCGCCCAGCTGGGTCTTCGCCAGCTCGACGTACCAGTCGCAGAACTCGTCCCACGCGAAGTGGTAGAGGGTGTCGCTGAGCTTGGCGAACTGGTAGTCCTCGAACTGGGCGTCGACGTCGGCGAGGACGGTGTTCAGCCGCGACAGGATCCACCGGTCGGCCGACGTCAGCTCCTCCGACGGCGGCAGCTCACCCACGCGGGCGCCGCTGATCAGCGCGAACCGGGTGGCGTTCCAGAGCTTGTTGCAGAAGTTGCGCGACGCCTGGACCCAGTCCTCCCCGATGGGGACGTCAGCGCCGGGGTTGGCGCCGCGCGCGAGCGTGAACCGCAGCGCGTCGGACCCGTAGGCGTCCATCCAGTCGAGCGGGTCGACGGCGTTGCCGAACGACTTCGACATCTTCTTGCCGCGCTCGTCGCGGACCATGCCGTGCAGCGCGATGGTGTGGAACGGCACCTCGGTGTTCGCGTAGAGCCCGAACATCATCATCCGGGCCACCCAGAAGAACAGGATGTCGTAGCCGGTGACCAGCACCTGGTTCGGGTAGAACTTCTCCAGCGCCGGGGTCTCGTCGGGCCAGCCGAGCGTCGAGAACGGCCACAGCGCCGACGAGAACCAGGTGTCGAGCACGTCCTCGTCCTGCGTCCAGCCCTCGCCGCTGGGGACGTCGTCGTCGGGGCCGACGCACACCACTTCGCCGTCCGGCCCGTACCAGACCGGGATGCGGTGGCCCCACCACAGCTGCCGCGAGATGCACCAGTCGTGCATGTCGTCGACCCAGCCGAACCAGCGCGACTCCATGGACTTCGGGTGGATGGCGACCCGGCCGTCGCGGACGGCGTCGCCGGCGGCCCGCGCGAGCGGGCCGACCTTGACCCACCACTGCAGCGACAGCCGCGGCTCGACGACGGTCTTGCACCGCGAGCAGTGGCCGACGGCGTGCACGTACGGCCGCTTCTCCGAGACGATGCGGCCCTCGGCGCGCAGCGCGGCGACGACGGCCGGACGGGCCTCGAAGCGGTCGAGACCCTGGAACGGGCCGTGCGCGGTGATGACGCCCTGCTCGTCCATGATGGTGAGCATCGGGAGGTCGTGGCGCCGGCCGATCTCGAAGTCGTTGGGGTCGTGCGCCGGCGTGACCTTCACCATGCCGGTGCCGAACGACGGGTCGACGTGCGGGTCGCCGACGATCGGGATGCGCCGGCCGGTCAGCGGCAGCTCGACCTCGGTGCCGATGAGGTGCCGGTAGCGCTCGTCGTCGGGGTGCACGGCCACGGCGGTGTCGCCGAGCATCGTCTCGGCCCGCGTGGTGGCCACGACGACGTCGTCGCTGTAGCGGATCGAGACCAGCTCGCCGTCGTCGTCGCTGTGCTCGACCTCGATGTCGGACAGCGCGGTGTGGCAGCGCACGCACCAGTTGATGATGCGCTCGGCGCGGTAGATCAGCTCGTCGTCGTAGAGCCGCTTGAAGATGGTCTGGACCGCCCGGGACAGGCCGTCGTCCATGGTGAACCGCTCGCGGCTCCAGGCGACGCCGTCGCCGAGCCGGCGCATCTGCGCGAGGATGCGCCCGCCGGACTCGGCCTTCCACTCCCAGACCTTCTCGACGAACGCCTCGCGGCCGAGGTCGTGGCGGGAGGTCCCGGTCTTGGCCAGCTCGCGCTCGACGACGTTCTGGGTGGCGATGCCGGCGTGGTCCATGCCCGGCATCCACAGCGCCTCGTAGCCCTGCATGCGCCGCCGCCGCACCAGCGCGTCGATCAGCGTGTGCTCGAACGCGTGGCCCAGGT
This sequence comes from Jiangella sp. DSM 45060, assembly GCF_900105175.1. NCBI lineage: Bacteria > Bacillati > Actinomycetota > Actinomycetes > Jiangellales > Jiangellaceae > Jiangella > Jiangella sp. DSM 45060. Next base: position 4,767,763 of record NZ_LT629771.1, read on the forward strand.
GCAGCGACCCGGTGACGTTGGGCGGCGGGATGACGATGCAGTACGGGGGCTTGTCGCTCTTCTCGTCGGCCTCGAAATAGCCGCGCTCGACCCAGCCCTCGTAGAGCGGCGCCTCTACCGCCGCCGGGTCGTAGACGGACGGCAGGGTGGGCTCGGGAAGAGTGGACTCGGTCACGCCGCGGAATTCTACTGCGGAGGGCGGCTCGATACCGTACCGACCATGGCTTTCGTGATCTACGGCGCCGGCGCCGTCGGCGGCGTCCTGGGTGCGCGCCTGCACTCCGCCGGTTTCGACGTGCGGCTGATCGCCCGCGGCGCGCACCTGTCCGCCATCCGCTCCGGCGGGGTGCGGCTGGAGTCGCCGGAGGGCGCGACGACAGTGCCGGTGCCCGCGTACGGGTCGCCCGCCGAGGCCGGGGTCGGCCCGGACGACGTGGTGCTGCTCACCATGAAGAGCCAGGACACGCCGGCCGCGCTGGACGCGCTGCGCTTGGTCGCCTCGTCGACGACGCCGGTCGTGTGTCTGCAGAACGGCGTGGCCAACGAGCGCCTGGCGTTGCGGCTGTTCTCGCACGTGTACGGCGTGTGCGTGATGTTCCCGGCTGCGCACATCGAGCCGGGCGTCGTCCAGGCGCGGTCGGCGCCGGTCCCGGGCCTGCTCGACCTCGGCCGCTACCCCGGCGGCGTCGACGAGACCGCGCGGTCGGTGGCGGCCGCGTTCTCCAAGGCCGGGTTCGTCTCCGAGGCGCGCGACGACATCATGCGGTGGAAGTACCGCAAGCTGATCATGAACCTCGGCAACGCGGTCACCGCCCTGTGCGGCACCGGCTCGGGCCCCGCCGCGCAGGTCACGGAGCTGCTGCGGTCCGAGGGCGAGGCCGTGCTCGCGGCGGCCGGCATCGACGTCGTCGACGACGAGACCGACCGCGCCCGGCGCGCTGACCTGCTGCGGACGCCCGCCTTCGAGGGCCAGGCACCTGAGGGCGGCTCGTCGGTGCAGAGCCTGCTGCGCGGCACCGACACCATCGAGGCCGACCACCTCAACGGCGAGATCGTGCTGCTGGGGCGGTTGCACGGCGTGCCGGCCCCGGCGAACGAGCTGGTCAGGCAGCTGGCCGTGGTGGCGGCGCGGGAGCGGCGGGCGCCCGGCTCGGTGCCGGCCACCGACCTGCTGGCGCGGCTCGCGGCCTGAGTCGGCTCGCCATTGCCTCAGTTCGCCGGTTTGCTGCCGTGCGCCGCTGTTCGCCAGTCGGCCGTCCCCCTGGCGCCCATTCTCTTGGCCGCGCACGCGCGCCTCAAGCGGACTTGCGGGGCGCTTCGCGCCGGCGAAGGTCCGCTTGACCCGCACGCCCGCGGCCTAAGAACGGGCACCTATCAGGGGGACGGGGAAGGACTGGGCACGCCCCGGTGTCGCCGAGCCGGCCGCGGAACCGACTTCGATAGCCGGAACCCACGCGATCGGCCCGCAACGGCGCCCAGAACGCAATGCCCGCTATCGAAGTGGCCAACCGCCGCCTGCACGACCCGGCGACGGCGCACCGGGCACCACCCAGCCAGGGGCCGGCGGCTGGCGGCTGGCGGCTGGCGGCTGGCGGTGCACCGGGCGGGCTGTGCCCGCACTTCCCCGTCCCCCTGATAGGTGCCCGTTCTTGGGCCGCGGTGCCGCGGGTCAAGCGGTCGCCCATCGCGCGAAGCGCCAATCGGGTCCGCTCGAGGCGCGGTGCCGCGGCCAAGAGAATGGGCGCCAGGGGGACGGCCACTGCCGCAGAGCGGCGAACGGCGGGACCTGGGTCGGTCAGTCCACTGTCAGGACGATCTTGCCGCGCAGGTGGCCGGTCTCGCTGAGCTCCTGCGCCTCCGCGACCTGCTCGAGCGGGAACGTGGCGGCGATCGGCATCCGCACCGTCCCCTGCTCGACCAGCGGCAGCACGGTCTCGAACACCTGCGGCAGCGGCAGGTCGGCGCTCCAGCTGGCCCGCACGCCGTACTGCGACGCGGAGCCGTCGGCGATGGTGACGACCCGGTCCGGGCCGCCGGCCAGCTCGACGGAGACCGGCAGCACGTCGCGCCCGGACGCGTCCAGGACGGCGTCGACGCCGGTGGGGGCGAGCGCTCGCACCCGCGTGGCCAGACCGTCGCCGTAGCGGACGGGCTCGACGCCGAGGGAGGAGAGGAACTCGTGGTTGGCCGGGCCAGCGGTGCCGATGACCCGGGCGCCGCGGGCCAGCGCCAGCTGGCTCGCCACCAGGCCGACAGCACCCGCGGCGGCATGCACGAGCACGACGTCGCCGGCGCGGACGTCCAGCAGGCGGATGACCCGGAACGCCGTCTCGCAGGCCACGGGCAACGCGGCCGCCTGCACGAACGTCATTGCGCCCGGCTTGGCCACCAGCCCCGCGGCCGGGACGACGACGTGGGTGGCGGCCGACCCGGGCGCCAGCCCGAACACCGCGTCGCCCACCGCCCAGCCATCGACGTCGGGGCCGAGCGCGTCGACGACGCCGGAGCATTCCAGGCCGACCCGCGCCGGCTCGGCCGGCGCGCTCTCGTGCGCGTACAGGCCGCGCCGCGCCTTGGAGTCGTACGGGTTGACGCCGGCGGCGCGGACCGCGACCCGCACCTCGCCGGGCCCGGGCTCGGGCAGCTCGACGGCGTCCAGCGACAGCACGTCAGGACCGCCGTACCGGGCGTACCGGACGGCCCTCACCAGCTCACGTCCACGGGCATCCCCTCGGTGTAGCCCGAAGCACTCTGCACACCCACGACGGCCCGCTCGCGGAACTCCTCGATGGTCGCGGCGCCGACGTAGGTGAATGCGCTGCGCACACCCGCGACGATGGTGTCGACGAGGTCCTCGACGCTGGGCCGCGACGGCGAGAGATACATGCGCGCCTGCGAGACGCCCTCCTCGAAGATGCCCTTGCGGGCCCGCTCGAACGCGGAGTCCTCGGCCGTGCGCAACCGGACGGCGCGGGCCGACGCCATGCCGAAGCTCTCCTTGTACAGCCGGCCCTCGCCGTCGCGCAGGACGTCGCCGGGCGACTCGTAGGTGCCGGCGAACCAGGACCCGATCATGACGTTGTCGGCGCCCGCGGCCAGCGCCAGCGCGACGTCGCGCGGGTGCCGCACGCCGCCGTCGGCCCAGATGCGGACGCCCAGGTCGCGGGCGCGCGCGGCGCACTCGAGGACGGAGGAGAACTGCGGCCGGCCGACGCCGGTCATCATGCGGGTGGTGCACATGGCGCCCGGTCCGACGCCGACCTTGACGATGTCGGCGCCCGCCGCGACGAGGTCGCTGACGCCCTCGGCCGTGACGACGTTGCCGGCGACGACGGGTACCTGCGGGTCCAGCGCGCGGACCCGGCGCAGGACGTCGAGCATGCGTTCCTGGTGGCCGTGCGCGGTGTCGACGACCAGCACGTCGGTGCCGGCCGCGAGCAGCGCCTTCGCCTTGCCCTCGACGTCGCCGTTGATACCGACCGCAGTGCCGATGCGCAGCCGCCCGCCGTCGTCGAGCGACGGCTGGTACAGGGTGGCCCGCAGCGCCCGCTCGCGGGTCAGGATGCCGGCGATGCGGCCGTCCGGCCCGACCACCGGGGCCAGCCGGTGCCGTCCGTCGTGGAGCTGGGTGAACGCCTCCTCGGGCGCGACGCCGGCGGGCAGCGTCAGCAGCTCGCGCGACATCACCGAGTGCAGCTGGGTGAAGCGGTCGACGCCCTGGCAGTCGGCCTCGGTGACGACGCCGACGGCGCGGCCGTCCTCGACCACGATGACGGCGCCGTGGCCGCGTTTGGGCAGCAGGTTGTACGCCTCGCCGACGGTGCCGTCGGGCGGCATGGTCAGCGGGGTGTCGTAGACGGTGTGCCGGGCCTTCACCCACGCGATGACGTCGGCGACGACGCCCGGCGGGATGTCCTGCGGGATGACGGCGAGGCCGCCGCAGCGCGCCAGCGTCTCGGCCATGCGCCGCCCGGACACCGCGGTCATGTTCGCCGCGACCAGCGGGATGGTCGTGCCCGTGCCGTCGGCGGTGGTGAGGTCGACGTCGAGCCGCGACCCCACCTGAGAACGGTTCGGCACGAGGAACACGTCGCTGTAGGTGAGGTCCTGGTCAGGGACCTGGTCGTGCAGGAACCGCATGTGTCGCCTCCCCCGGCTCGGCCGGGATCCAGCCTATCCGGCACCCCTCCGCGGCCCGTCGAGCAGTACCGGCGGCTCGGCCAGCGTGGCGTGCAGCGGCTCCGCGGGGACGATCCACGGCGTGCCCGGCGCGCCGCCCGGGTCGGCCCGCCAGGCGTGCGCCACCCGCTCGACCGTCACCGGGTAGAGCGTCAGCGACCCGTCGCGGCCGATGTGGAAGCGCAGGAAGCTCTTCTGGTCCTCGATGCCCAGGCCCGCGTACAGCTCGTTGACGTTGACGTCGAAGTACCGCGCGACCAGCAGGTACGCGCAGACGACCCAGGTGTCGAGCAGCCCGATCACCGGCCCGTAGACGGCGAACGTCAGCAGCGTCACCCAGGGGTTCGGCAGGTCGGACAGCGGCAGCGCCGACCACGCCGCCGCTCCCCCGAGCGCCAGCGCCACGTGCGGTACCGCATGGAGCAGCGCCGCGACGATGTGCTTGCGCGTCCGCACGCCCAGGACCAGCGTGAACACCGCCGTACCGGCCAGCACGGCGGCCACCCCGGTGACCGTCGCGGGCGTGATGAGATGCTCCGGCGACGTGACGAAGGCCAGCATGAGCAGCGTCTGCATGAGCCCGAGCAGCCCGACGAAGCCGGGGTTGCGCCGCGGCAGCCGGGCGAACACCTGCCACCCCAGCCGCCGCGACGCCTGCCGCGACGGGTACGCCGCGACCAGCTCGTAGCGTCGCGGGGTGCTGCGCCGCCGGGTGATGGTCTGCTCCGGCGGGACATCCACGGCCTCGGGCAGGTGGTCGGTGCCGACGAGGTAGGCGCCGCCTCCGCCGCAGGTCACCAGCTGGCGGCCGCGTCCGTCCGGCCCGTCGCCGGTGTAGCGCGCGTAGTGGTGCATGTCGCCGGAGAGCAGCAGCGGGACGCGGGCGCCGGTCGGCTCGATGATCGTGCGGATGAAGTAGTCGAGGCTGTCGTAGGCGTCGGGCCGCTCGTGCGTCTTCACCCACGACGGCTGGGCCGGCGCCAGGATGATGCGGCTCTCCGGCGTCAGGCGCTCGGCGACGCGGCGGAAGTAGTCCAGCTGCGGCTCGTCGATGTACGAGGACAGCTGGATGTCGACGGCGAACAGCCACCACCCGTGCGGCAGCTCCAGCGCGAAGTAGCTGCGTCCCTGCCGGGTGCGCCAGCCGCCGATGGTGTCGCCCTGCGCGAACAGCCGCAGGAACGCCGTCAGGCCGTCGTACCAGTCGTGGTTGCCGGGCAGCGCGTACAGCGACGGCGTCTCGGCGGCGAGGTCGGGCAGGGCGGCGCGGTACGGGCCCTTCCAGCGGTTGTCGTAGGCCGGGCTGGACGCCGTCGGGTACACCTGGTCGCCGCCGAGCACGAGCAGGGCGCCACGCGGCAGCAGCCGGCCGTCGTCGAGCATGAGCTCCGGCCGGGCCAGCAGCGACGCGACCGAGTAGGTGGCGTCGAAGCCGTCGCCGACGTCGGCGGTGTAGTCGAACCACAGCTCGTCGGCGGCGGAGTGGTCGTACGCGCGGTCGGGCAGTGCCGCCTGCAGTTCGCGTTTGTCGAGGTAGCCGCCGAACAGGTACGCGAGCAGGACGCGGACGGCGGTGCCGGCGAGCAGGCCGGGGTTCAGCCAGGGCACCGGGCGCTGCCGCACGAACCCGGTCTCCGCCGGGCTGAGGTCGCGCGGCCGGGGCGCGGGTGCGGGCATGGTTGGTCACCCTACGGTCAGGCCGTGGGGTGATCAACCATCGCGCGCAGCCGCAGTTCGAGCATGGCCGCGAACCTTGCGTCGGGGTCGGTGAGGTCCAGCCCGCCGATCTCGCCGACCCGCCGCAGCCGGTACCGGAACGTGTTGACGTGCACGTGCGTGGCCGCCGCGGCCGCCGTCACGTCGCCGAACGCGTCGAGCCAGGCGCGCAGCGTCGGAACCATCTGCGCGCGGTGCCGGCGGTCGTAGGCGGCCAGCCGGGCCACCGGGCCGGACGGGACACGCCGCTCGGCCGCCATCGCGCTGCCCAGCTCCAGCAGGAACGCGGAAATCTGCACGTCGGTGAGCCGGGCGACGCGGGCGCCGGCCGGCCGGGTCCGCAGCACGCGGACCGCGCGATCGGCGTCGGCGCGCGACTGCGGCAGCCCGGCCGGTCCGGCCGCGACCCCGCCGATGCCGACGACGACGCGGCTGCGGGCGCCGATGCGGCTGAGGAACTCCTCGGCGACGGCGACCGCGCGCAGGTCGGCGTCCGGCCCGTCGGCGGCCAGCGGGATGACGCCGTAGACCACACCGCCGACCAGCGCCACCGCCGACCGCGGGTGGACGGCGGCGAGGTGCAGCGCGAACGCGCCCGCGACCCGCTGCAGGTCGGCCTCGACGGAGGACGGCTCGGCCTCGCCGGGCACGGCCAGCGCCAGCACGCAGGCCGGACCGCCGGCCAGGCCCAGCCGGCTGGCGGCGTCACCGGCCGCGGGGCCGCCCTCGACCACCGTCGCGACGAGCTCCGCCCGCAGCCGCCGCTCGACGTCCGCGCCCGCGCGGTGCCGCAGCATGTGCAGCGCCACCAGCTTCGCCGCGTCGACGAAGGCCTGCTCGCGCTCGGCGCTCAGCGGCTCCTTCACGGCCGCCCACATGGAGCCCAGGATCTCGTCGCCCGCGCGCACCCGGATCGCCACCCGCGGCAGCCCGGTGCCCTCGATCTCCGGCAGGTACACCGGCTGGTCGGACGCGTACAGCGCACGGAAGGCGCCCTGCCGCTCCAGCTCGCGCAGGTAGCGTTCGGGCACCTGGCGGCCGAGCACGGTCTCCTTGCGTCCTTCGTCGGCGCGGTCCTGGTCGGCGGAGAACGCGATGACCCGTGAGTTCAGGTCCTCGATCGTCAGCGGCGCGTCCAGCAGCGCCGACACCGCGCCGGCCAGCGCGAACAGGTCGCCGGCCCCGGCGCCGGCCAGCGTCTGGTCGTCGACGCCGCCGAGGTCGTCCAGCGCCAGCAGGCTGCGCAGCAGGGCCGCGACCTGCGCCCACGAGGCGCCGCGGGTCAGGCCGAACAGCACCAGCCCCTCGTCCGCGACGGCCCACCGCACATCGTCGTCGGTGTCGACCGGGACCCGCACCACGAGCCCGACCGCCCCCTCGGCGGCGATCGACCGCACGACGTCCGCGATCTCGCCCGACGACGCCAGTCCCACCCCCAGCACCAGCGCGTCGGCCGGCATCGACGGCGGGTCCAGCGGGTCGTGGATGACCACCCCGCCCACCGACCGGCCCGGCTCGACCCGCCCGGCCACCACCTCGAGCAGCGTCGACCCGAGATCGTCGAGGACACGGCCGAGCGTGGCCCTCGGTCGCAGGGTCATGCGCAACACCTCTGAAGCCAAACACGCGGGGGACCGGCAGGAGTTCGTCGAACTCTACAATCCGCGCCACCCACTTGGTGCGCGATGACGAACGGCGGTCCATCGTGCGGCCTGCTTTGCAATGAGCACCTATACGCATCGATGCGTATAGGTGCTCATTGCAAAGGGAGCGAGCAAGTGTTCAAGCGGCCGCCTAGCAATCGACCCCCGGGGGGCATCAGTGCTCGCCCGCGTCGGAGGGCCAGCGCCACAGGGCTGCGATGGGTACGGCATGGACGCGATCCGCAAGCGCGAACGCTGTCGGCCCCGTGTGCATCACTATGCCGCGACGGAACCTGCTGCCCAGTTGATCTCGCATCCAGAGAAGGTGCTTGGCGTCCTTGACAGAGATGGCTGCGGCCGCCTTGACCTCGACGCCGACGAGATCGCCGGTCCGTGACTCGAGCACGAGATCCACTTCTCGATCGCCACCGCGCTCGCGAAGGTGCCCCATGGTCAGCGATGGAGAGCCAGAGCGAGCAGAGGGCGAAGCTGCGCCACGACGAACGACTCGATCAGCCTGCCGAGGAGATCCCCGGATCTCAGTACGGCGGTGGCGTCGACTCCGATGACGGCGGCCGCCAAGCCAGTATCGGTCAGGTGGTACTTCGGTGCCTTCACAAGGCGGGTGAAGCGATTCGAATGCCAGGCCGGCAGACGCTCGACGATACGGAGGCCTTCGAGCAGATCGAGATACGTTCGCGCAGTTCGGACGTCGATGCCTGCCGCTGTCGCGAAGCTGGTCTCGGTCGGCGACCCTGCGATGTTGTGTGCGACGGCCGTGAGGAGTGCGCTGAGTCGCTCCGGTGCTCTGATCCCACCGAACTCGGTGGCATCTCGATATATCAGCTCGTCGCGGTACCCGTCGAGCCAGGCCGCACGGGCGACCTCGGACAGGCCGACAACCGCCGGGAACCCACCTCTCAACGCCAGATCCACGTAGTCGACGACGCTCGGAGCGTTTTGGATGGTGAAGGTCGGCACTTCCCGCACGGTGAACAGCCGGTGGAGAAATGCCTGTGCTCCTGGCGCACGTTCGATCTCGGCGACCGTGAGGCCGTGCATGCCGATGGGGATGCATCGGCGCGAGATGCCATCCGGTTCTGCCGGACCGCGCGGTCAGCCGGCCGGAAGCCAGGCGGTCGAGGTCGTGAGCGAGGCCAGGACGTCGGGCAGCGGCTCGACGCCGAGGCCGGGGCCGGACGGGACGGCCACGTGGCCGTCGGACAGCACGAACGGGGCCGTCACGTCCTGGGCGAAGTAGCGGTCCGACGCCGACGTGTCGCCGGGGAGGGTGAAGCCGGGCAGCGCCGCCAGCGCGACGTTGGCCGCGCGGCCGAGGCCGGTCTCCAGCATGCCGCCGCACCAGACCGCCGCGCCGTGCGCCACCGCGAGGTCGTGGATGCGCCGCGCCTCCAGGTAGCCGCCGACCCGGCCGGGCTTGACGTTGATGATCGAGCAGGCGCCCAGCAGCAGCGCGTCGGCGGCGTCCTTGGCCGACTCGATCGACTCGTCGAGGCAGATCGGGGTGCTGAGCAGCCGCGCCAGGACGGCGTGCTGGCGCAGGTCGTCCTCGGCCAGCGGCTGCTCGATCAGCAGCAGCCCGAACTCGTCGAGGGCGGCCAGCGTCCGGGCGTCGGCCAGCGTGTAGGCGGCGTTCGCGTCGACCTGCAGCATCACGTCATCGCCGAACCGCGCACGCACGGCACGCACCGGCGCGACGTCCCAGCCGGGCTCGATCTTCAGCTTGATCCGCAGGTAGCCCTGGTCGAGGTACCCGGCGACGGCGTCGAGCAGGGCGGGGATCGAGTCCATGATCCCGACGGAGACGCCGGCCGGCACGCGGTCGCGCACGGCGCCGAGATAGGACCCGAACGACTCACCGCGAGCGCGCAGCCACGCGTCCAGCACCGCGGTCTCCAGCGCCGCCTTCGCCATCCGGTGCCCGCGGACGGGCTCGAGCAGCCGCGCGACGTCCAGCGGCCCGAGGTCGCCGGCGGCGAACAGCCGCGGCGCGAGGAACCGCTCGATCACCTGCGCCGCCCCATCGGCGTACTCCGGCGAGTAGAGCGGCTCGCTCATCGCGACGCACTCGCCCCAGCCGTCGCCGTCGGGGGTGACGGCGCGCACCAGCAGCACGTCCCGCTCGGTCTCGACGCCGAACGACGTCCGGAACGGCGCCACCAGCGGCATCGCGATCCGGCGCAGCTCGAACCCGGTGATCTTCACGTGTCCGTCCTCTCCACCACGTACATCCCGGACCGGGTGAACCCGGTCACCCGCGCCCCGTCGCCGAGCAGTTCGCCGAGCACGTCGCGCATCGCGCCGCGCCACTGCCGGGCCGCGACGGGGTCGGCGGCGCGCAGCGCCTCGATGTCGGGCGGCGTCGCGACCGTCACCCGCGCCGCCCGCGCCCACGACGACCGGGGTGCGGCCTGCGGTCGACCGGACGGCGATTCGGCCAGCGCCGCGACGGCGTCGGAGGGCACCACCGCGCCGGTTCCGCCGCCGGCCGCGCAGGCCGCCACCACCTCCGGCGCGTCCAGCCGCCAGCGCATCAGCAGCCGGTCGCTGCCCTGCCCGCCGTTGATCGCGTCGTCCATGTCGCCGTAGAAGTCGACGAGGTAGTCGCCCGGCCGGGCCTGCAGCTTGGCCAGGTTGAAGTAGGCGTTGCGGCGCACCAGCGGGTCGAACGTCCAGGTGATCTCGCTGAGCCCGCGCTCCAGCGCCCACTCCCGCTGGTGCGCCTTGAGCGCGAACCCGACGTGCCGGCCGCGCGCGGCGGACGAGACGCCCGCGACGTGCGAGTGCATCGACCGGCCCGGTGGCGCGGCGAAGAACCCGACGCAGGCGCCGATCAGCTCGTCGCCGTCGTAGGCGCCGGCGACGTAGTTGCCGGCGTGGGTGAGCGCGCGCAGGTGCTCGACGGTGACGGGCGGATTGGACCGGTCCGGCTGCCAGATCCGGTCGAACAGCGCGTAGACCTCCTCGAGGTCGCCGAGCGCGTCCAGTTCGCGGATGGTCGGACGGGCGACGGTGGCGGGCTGAGCTGCCATGTCGTCGATGATCCTCCGCTCCGGCACGCCGGTCATGGTCGTCCGGCCCGATCCGCGGCGGCCGCGTTCGTCCAGCTCGACGAGCGCACCTCGTCGACCAGCCCGGCCAGCAGCGCGGCCCGCCGCGGCAGCTCGTCGACGAGGACGTACTCGCCCGGCGCGTGCGCCCCGGCCCCGACCGCGCCCAGTCCGTCCAGCGTCGGCGTGCCGTCGCCGGCGACGATGTTGCCGTCGGACGCGCCGCCCACGTGTGCCGACGCCAGCGGCCCCAGCCCGAGCCGGTCCGCCACCGAGCGGGCCAGCGCGAACAGCGACGCCGACGACGACGGCTCGAACGGCGGGTGCCGCGGCCCGGGCACCACCTCGACCCGCGCGCCGTCCAGCACCGGACGCAACGCGGCCAGCCCGTCGTCGACCCGGCGCGCCTCGGCCGCCGTCGGCACCCGGGCGTCGACGTGCACCGTGGCCGCCGCCGGGACGGTGTTCGCCGTGGTGCCGGCCGTGGTCAAGGTGGGGGTGACGGTGGCGCCGGCGGGCCCGCGGTCCAGCGCGGCGATGGCGTGGATCTGGTGCGCCAGCTCGACCGCCGCGTTCACCCCGTTCCACGGCTCCAGCCCGGCGTGCGCCGCCCGCCCGGTGACCTTCACCTCGTACCAGGCGACGCCCTTGCGCGCGGTCTTCAGCGCGCCGCCGTCGGCCGAGGCCTCGAGGACGAACGCGGCCGACGCCCGGGCCGCCTCCTCGTGCAGCAGCGGCCGTGACGTCAGCGCGCCCAGCTCTTCGTCGCCGGTGACCAGCACGGTGATGCCGTCCAGCGACGACAGCCCGGCGAGGGCATGGAACAGCTGCACCAGCCCGGCCTTCATGTCGAAGCAGCCGGGGCCGTACGCCCGGCCGTCGACGACCCGCCACGGGTGCTCGATCAGCGAGCCGACCGGCCAGACGGTGTCGTGGTGGCCGAGCAGCAGCACGCCGGGCGGCCCGAACCGCCAGCGCAGATGGGTGCGCCCGTCGACGACCAGCCGCTCCGGCTCGGCGCCGGTGAGGCGCGCCCCCAGCGCGGCGACGACCTCGGCCGACGCCGCGACGGCGGCCAGGGACGACGACGGCGACTCGCACTCGACCAGCGTGCGCAGGTCCTCGGTCATCGCGGCGACGCTGCTCATGCGGCCGCCCGGAGGTGGTCGACGGCGATCCGCGCGGCCGTGCCGATGACGGCGTCGGCGGCCGGGTTGCGGAACTCGGGCCCGGGCAGCCGCAGGAACACCGCGACCGCGTACGTGCCGCCGTCGGGGTACTCGACGACGCCCACCTCGTTGCGCACGTGCGACAACGTGCCGGTCTTGCCGCTCACCCGTACATCATCGTCCGGAAAACCCGAGGTGAGCCGGTGTGGCCACACCTGAAGTGCCAGGATCCGGCGGATCTCGTCGCAGGCGGCCTCCGGCAGCCCGTCGGCGGTCCAGACGCGCCGCAGCAGCGTCGTGGTCTCGCGCGGCGTGCTGCGGTTGGTCGTCCTGGCGTCCAGGACGGCGTCGAGTCCGTCGGACTCGATGATCCGGAACAGCCCGGCGCAGTCCTCCTCCAGCACCGTCCCGGTCAGCCCGAGCGCGGCCATGCCGGCGTTGATCTTCTCGCGCCCGAGCAGCGCCATCAGCGCGTCCGTCGCGTGGTTGTCGCTGACGCTCATCATCAGGTACGCGACGTCGCGCAGCGACAGGTCCGCGTCGTCCAGCATCACCGACAGCCCGGTCGGGCCGAGCGTGCGCCCGCCGGCCGGCACCCGCAGCCGGTCGGCGGGCGCCCGCTCACCCGTCGCGAACTGGCGGCACAGCTCCACCAGCACCGGGATCTTGAACACGCTCGCGGTGACGACCGGCGCGTCCGGCTCGACGCCCACCTCGGCGCCGGAGCCGACGTCGGCCGCGTGTAGGAACCCGGTCACGCCGGCCGCCGCGAACGCGTCGCTCAGCTCCCCCTCGACCTCCCCCACGACGTCAGGAGACCTTCGGCGTCGCGCGGACCCCGAGGTGCATGTAGGGCGTCCCGTCGGCGAGCTGGTAGAACGTCACCGGCATCCAGGTCTCGTTGCCGGGCAGCCGGGTCACGTACAGGCCGTCGCGCACGGGCACGAGGTCCAGCTCCTTGGGCTCGTCGTCCAGGCCGGCCAGCTCGCTGGTCGACGTCAGCCGCAGCTTCGGCCCGGTCTCGGCCTCCCAGACGTCCAGCCGCATGCTGGTGCGCTCGTAGGTGCCCACGTGCGGCGTGACGTCGACGTCGACCGGCTCGGCCGGCGGCTCCAGCGGGGTGGTCATCTCGACGCCGGCGACGTCGCGGCAGATCTCCCGGATCAGCGTCTCGTACAGGTCGCGGGTGTGCCCGCCGTTGGTGAGCAGCGTGACGGCGACCTCCTGGTCGGGCAGCACCCGCAGGAACGCGGACTGCCCGATGGTGTTGCCGTCGTGGCCGAACAGCCGGGTGCCGTTCCAGTCCAGCCGGAACCAGCCGAGCCCCCACGAGTCGGCCAGCGTGTACGGGTCGGGCAGCCGGACCTGCTCCTCGCGCATGGCGGCGGCGGTGCCCTCGGCGAGCACGCGGGTGCCGTCGGCGGCCACCCCGCCGGCCAGGTGCATGCGGGCGAACGCGAGCACGTCGGCGACGGTGGCGGCGATCAGCCCGGCCGGACCGGCCGAGCGCGGCAGCACCCAGACCGGCGCGCGGCGGTACGGCTCGTCCTCCTCGTGCACGTGGCCGACGGCGGTCCGGTAGAGCAGCGCGTCGTCGGGCAGCGTCACCGTATGGGTCAGCCCGAGCGGCGTGTACAGCAGCTCGCGCATCGCGGCGTCCCAGGTCTGCCCGGTGAGCTTCTCGATCACCCGGCCGGCGGTGGTGAACCCGGAGTTGCAGTACGACCACGTGGCGCCGAGCGGGTGGTTGAGCGGCAGCCCGGCCAGCGCCGCGACGTACTTCTCGAGGCAGTCGTCGCCGCGGCCGGTGTCGAGGAAGAAGTCGCCGTCGATGCCGCTGGTATGCGTCAGCAGGTGCCGCATGGTGACGCGGGCGGTGGCGTCGTCGTCGGCCAGCTTCAGCTCCGGCAGGTACGTGACGACCGGCTCGTCGAGGTCCAGCTTCCCGGCGTCGGCCAGCGCCATGACGACCGTCGCCGTCCACACCTTGGTGATCGAGCCGATCTGGAACAGCGTGTCGGTGGTGACCTCGACGCCGGTGTCGACGTTGGTGACGCCGAAGGCCAGCTCCAGGGTCTCGTCGCCGCGGGCGATGCCCAGCGTGGCGCCGGGGACGCGGTACTTCTCGGCCAGTTCGTTCAGGCGCTGCTGCCAGTGCGCGGCGTCCAGGGAGGGTGTGGTGGTGGTCATCGGGCTCTCCTTCTTCGAGGTGTGCTGCGTGACCCAGTCGACGATGCGGCGGGCGTAGTCGAGCCGGTGCGACGGGCGCCCGGCCAGGATGAACAGGTGCGACGCGCCCGGGTAGAGCACCAGCTGGGCGGCGACGCCGCGGGCGCGAAGCGCGGCGAACCACTGCTCGGCCTGCTCCGGCGGGCAGCGGTCGTCGTTCAGGCCGTGCAGCAGCAGCGTCGGCGTCGTCACGTTCGCGACGTTCGTGTACGGCGACTGCGCGGCGGCGCCCTCGGGGTCGGCGAACGGGACGGCGGTCTCGAACGCGGCCAGGTAGTGCCCGGCGTCGGAGCTGCCGGCGAAGCTGGTGATGTCGGTCAGCGAGCCGCCCGGGATCGCGGCGGCGAACCGGTCGGTGCGCCCGGTCAGCCAGCAGGTCATGTAGCCGCCGTAGCTGTACCCGGTGACGGCCAGCCGGTCCGGGTCGGCGACGCCCTCGGCGACCAGCTGGTCCAGCGGCTCCAGGAAGTCGCGCTCGTCGGCCCGGCCCCACTGCCCCGCGGCGGCGGAGAAGAACGCCTCGCCGTACCCGTCGCTGGCCCGCGGGTTGAGCAGCAACACCGACCACCCCTGCTGTACCAGCAGCTGGTGGTAGGAGTGGCCGACGTCGGGCACCGGGCTCCACGCGTTGTGCGGGCCGCCGTGGATGTCCAGCAACAGCGGCGTGGCGCCGGTCCCGGCCGGGCGGTGCAGCCAGCCGTGCACCTCGGTGCCGTCGGAGATGGTGAACACCCGCTCCTCGGCGACCGGCAGGTCCAGGTCCGCGGGCGAGTGCGCGGTCAGCGTCGTCTCGGCGCCGGTGCCGACGTCGACGAGCACCACCTCGCCGTACGAGCCGTGCCCGGCGACGACGACGGCGGCGCGGTCACCGGCGACGGACAGCCCGGACACCACCCGGCCGGCGCCGCCGAGCAGCGGCCGCACCGGGCCGTCGTCCACGGCGTACACATGGGTGCAGCCGCGGTCGCGGGCACAGAACACGACGGTGTCACCGGCGCCCGCGAGCTGCGGCAGCCCGCCGGGGTACCCGGGCCCGCCGGCCATGACGTTGCGGTCCAGGTCCGCGGTGAGGTCGACGGCCGGGCCGCCGTCCAGCGGCACCCGGAACAGCCGCTGGTGCGCGACCGCCGGCTCGCGCTGACCGACGACCAGCAGCGCGCCGCCGTCCCGGGTCCACGTCACCGGGCCGGCGGCGCGCAGCTCGCCGGCGGGCTCGCCCAGCGGCCCGCCGTCCGCCGCCAGCACGTAGACCGACGACTCCATGGTGAGGTCGGCGTCCGCCGCGGTCGTCGCCGGGAACGCCAGCCGGGTGCCGTCCGGCGACCACGCGGGCGAGCCGCAGCTCCAGTCGCCGTCGGTCAGCTGGGTGACCTCGCCGGTCGCGACGTCCACCACGTGCGCGTGCTGGCGCAGGCCGCGCAGCAGCCCCGCGCCGTCGGCCTTGTAGCGCAGCCGGTCGATCACGATCGGGTCGGTGTCCTGCTGGCCCGTGGTGTCGACGGCGGCGGCGAACGCGATGCGCGCGCCGTCCGGGCTCCACACCGGCGCGCCGGCGCCCTTCGGCAGGTCGGTCAGCGCCACCGGCTCGCCGCCGCCGGACATCGGCAACAGCCACAGCTGCGGCGGGCCGTCGGCGGCGCGCAGGAAGGCCAGCCTGCTGCCGTCCGGCGACCACGCGGGCGACGCGTCGGCCCGCCCGTGGGTGAGCCGGCGCGGCTCGGCGCCGGCCTCGGCCAGCCACAGCGACGAGACGTTCTCGTCCGCCTCGCCGTCGCTGCCCTTCAGCACGTACGCCACCCGGGCGCCGTCCGGCGACAGCGCGGGCTCGGCGGGAACGGTCAGAGCGAGCACATCGTCAGGGGTCATCGGGCCGGCACCTCCAGGATCTCCGCGGCGAAATGGCAGGCGGCCCGGTGCGGCCGGTCCGCCGCGCCGGGCTGCGGGTCGGTCTCGGCGCAGATCGTGCGCTCCGGCCGGGTCAGCGGGCCGATCGGGCAGCGACGGTGGAACCGGCAGCCCGGCGGCGGGTCGTGCGGCGACGGCGCCTCGGTGTCCAGGCGGTCGTCGTCGGCGGGGACGGGGTCGTCCAGCGCGACGCCGAACGCCGGCGCGGCGTCCAGCAGCGTGCGGGTGTAGGGGTGCTTCGGCGCCGACAGCACGGCGTCGGCCGGGCCGGCCTCGACGATGCGGCCCAGGTACATGACCGCGATGACATCGCTGACGTAGCGCACCACCGACAGGTTGTGCGAGATGAACAGGATGGTCAGGCCGAGCTCGCGCTGCAGGTCGCGGACCAGGTTGAGCACCGACCCCTGCACCGAGACGTCCAGCGCGGAGGTGATCTCGTCGGCCAGCACCACCTCGGGCTCGGCGGCCAGCGCACGGGCCAGCGCGACCCGCTGCCGCTGCCCGCCGGACATCCCCGACGGCAGCGACCGCGCCCGCGCCGGGTCCAGGCCGACCAGCTCCAGCAGCCGGGCCACCTCGGCGGAGCGGGCGGCCCGGCGGCGCCGGCCGGGCAGCGCCTCGGCGATCGTCTCGCCGATGGTCATCCGCGGGTCCAGCGACGCGTGCGGGTCCTGGAACACCATCTGCAGCTTGCGCCGGTCGCGGCGGGTGCGCAGCGGCGTGCCGTCCAGCCGGACCTCGCCGCCGCTCGTCGGGACCAGCCCCACGGCGGCCTTGGCCAGCGTCGACTTGCCCGATCCGGACTCGCCCACCAGCCCGACCACCTGGCCCTGCGGCACGACGAGGTCGACTCCGTCGACGGCGGTGAGCGCGGAGCGGCCGGTCCCGAACCGGACCGTCGTGCCCTCGAACGACAGCTCCCTCATGCCTGGCCTCCCGTGACGGCGTCCAGCGTCAGGTCCAGCGGCCGCCTACGCGGGTGCCAGCAGGCGGCCCGCTGGTCCGGCGCGACGGCGGCGAGGCCGGGCCGCACCCGGCAGGCGTCGTCGGCGAACGCGCAGCGCGGCGCGAACGCGCAACCCTCGGGCCGGTCGGACGGGTCCGGCGGACGGCCCGGGATGGTGGCCAGCGGCCGGTCGCGGTCGGTCGCGAGGTCCGGGACGGACGCCAGCAGCGCGCGGGTGTACGGGTGCGCGGCCGCGCCGAGCCGGTCGACCGGCAACTCCTCGACCACGCGGCCGGCGTACATGACGACGACCCGCTCGCACAGCTGCGCGACGACGGCGATGTCGTGCGAGATGAGCACGACGGCCGCGCCGGTCTCGGCCTGCACGTCCTTGAGCAGCCGCAGCACCTGCCGCTGCACCGTGACGTCGAGCGCGGTGGTCGGCTCGTCGGCGATGATCAGCTCCGGCGTGCTCATCAGGCCCATCGCGATCATCGCCCGCTGCCGCATGCCGCCGGAGAACTCGTGCGGGTACTGGTGCGCCCGCCGCTCCGGCGCGGGGACGCGCACGGTGCGCAGCCGGTCGACGGCACGGGCCAGGGCGGCCCGCTTGCCCTGCCGTTCGTGCACCAGCGTCACCTCGGCCAGCTGCCGCCCGACCCGCATCGACGGGTTGAACGAGGTCATCGGGTCCTGGAAGACCATCGCGACCTTCGTGCCGAGCAGGTCGCGGACCTCGGCGTCGGTGCGGCCGAGCGGGGCGACGCCGGCCACCTCGAGCCGTCCCGCCGTGACGTGCGCGGCGTCCGGGGCGAGCTGGGCGACGGCGAGCGCGGTGAGGCTCTTGCCGGAGCCGGACTCCCCCACGATGCCGACGGTCTCGCCGCGGCGGACGGTGAGGGCGACGCCGTCGACGGGGTGGGTCCAGCCGCCGCCGGGCGCGGGGAAGCCCACGCGCAGGTCGTCGGCGGTGAGGACGGCGTCCGCCTCGGCCTCGGCGGCCACGGCCGGCGCCGGCTCGGCCACGGGCTCGCGCCGGCGGCGCACCGCCCGCACCCCGACCACCTGCGCGATCGACTCGCCGAGCAACGTGAACGCCAGCCCGGCGACCACGACGGCGACGCCGGGAGCCAGCGCCGCGGCCGGGTTGATGTAGATGCGGTCCAGCCCCTCGCCGAGCAGCCGGCCCCAGTCGTAGGCCGGCGGCTGCACGCCCAGGCCCAGGAAGGACAGCCCGGCGAAGGCCAGCAGCGCGCCGCCGGCCAGCACCGTCGCGTTCACCACCAGCGGCTCGCCGACGTTCGGCAGCAGGTGCCGGGCGATCAGCCGGAACCGGCCCACCCCGGCCACCCGCGCGGCCGCCACGTAGTCCCGTCCGGACACCGCGGCCACGTTCGTCTGCACCAGCCGGGCGAACGACGGCGCGCCGGCCAGCCCGATCGCCAGCACGGCGCCGCGCGCGCCGACCCCGAAGATCACCGCGAAGAACAGCGCCAGCAGCAGCCCGGGGAACGCGACGGCCAGGTTCACCGCCGCCGTCACCAACCGGCCGGTGCGCCGTCCCAGCACGGCCGGCAGCACGCCCAGGACCACCCCGACGACGACGCAGATCGCGGTGGCCAGCAGCGCGAGGCCGAGCGAGTACCGCGTCGCGACCAGGACCCGCAGCAGGATGTCGCGGCCCAGGGCGTCGGTGCCCAGCGGGTGCTCGGACGTCGAGCCCTGCGACAGCGCCGCCGGGTCGGTCTCCTCGGCCGCGTCGCCCCAGATCATCGGCGCGACGACGGCCAGCACGGCCAGCGCCGCGAGCAGGCCCGCGGCGACGGCACCGACCGGGTTGCGCAGCGCCGCCTTCCACTGTTCGCGTCCCATCAGCCCTCCCTGATGGTCGAGCGCGGGTCGGCGACCGCCAGCAGCACGTCGACGACGAGGTTCACCAGCAGTACCGCGGCGCCGTAGACCAGGACGATGCCCTGCACGACCGGGTAGTCCTTGGCCAGGATCGAGGAGACGATCGTCATGCCCATGCCCGGCCAGGCGAACACGTTCTCGACCAGCACGGTGCCGACGATCATGCCGCTGAGCAGCAGGCCGCCGATGGTGAGCGTCGAGGTGAGCGCGTTCGGGAAGACGTGGCGCAGGTACACCCGCAGCGGCGGCAGCCGTTTGGCCCGGGCGGTGCGGACGAAGTCCTCGTCCAGCACCGCCAGCGCCTCGACCCGGACCATGCGCGCCAGCAGCAGCGCCGGCCCGAGCGACAGCGCCAGCACCGGCAGCACGTACGACGACGCACCGCCGCGTCCCGCCACCGGGAACCAGCCCAGCGACACGCCGAACACGAACACCAGCCCGACGGCGAGCAGGAACTCCGGGATCGCCGCGACCATCGCGCTGGTGGAGGTGAAGCCGAGCTCGGTGCCGCGGCGCCGGCCGCCCCGGGTCAGCACGGCCATGCCCAGCCCGAGCGGGACCGCGATCAGCATCACCACGACGAACGCGGCGATCGCCAGGCTCGCGGTGGCCGGCAGCCGCTGGCCGATCGTCTCCGACACCGGAACCCCGGACGACATCGAGATGCCGAGGTCACCGGAGAACAGCGCTTGCAGGTAGTTCACGAACTGCGTGCCGAGCGGGTCGTTCAGCCCGAGCGCCTCGCGCCGCGCGTCCACCAGCTCCGGCGGCGCCGTCACGCCGAGCGCCGCCCGGACCGGGTCGCCGGGGATCAGGTGGATCATCCCGAACGCCAGCGTGACCAGCACCGCGAGCGACACCAGCAGCCGCCCCAGCCGGCGGACCAGGAAGGCGGCCCACGGGTTGCCGGCCCACGCGGACACCCGGGTCCGCGTGGGCGCGGGCGACGCGGCGACGGGAGCCGTCACGAGGCCGACAGCCGGAGCGTCGCCGGGATCACGCCGTCACCGCCGCGCTCGGCCGTGACGCCGTCGAGGAACAGCGGGATGGTCTCGTCGGCGAAGATCAGCACGTCGTTCTCGGCGTACAGCGCCTCCTCGGCCTCCTGCCACTTGTCGCAGCCCTCCTGGCCGGGCAGCGTCATCGCCTCGGCGACGGCGGCCGCGTAGGCGGGGTTGTCGATCGACGCGAGGTTCACGCCGCCCTCGGCCGGCGGCGGGCCGGAGAGGAACGGCACCATCTGGCTCGGCAGTCGCAGGTTGACCGGCAGCAGCGCGGCGCCCCACGACCCGGTGCCGAAGACCACCTCGTTGTACTCCGTCGGCGGCAGGCCGCGGGTGGTGACGGCGACGCCGAGCTCCGTCCACGTCGACGCGATCAGCTCGGCCGCGGCGGCCGTGGTGTCGCCGCGGGTGCTGTTGTAGATCAGCTCCAGCTCCAGCCGGGCGCCGTCCTTGGCGCGCACGCCGTCCGACCCGGCCGTCCACCCGGCATCGTCGAGGGCCGCGGCGGCGGCCTCGGCGTCGTGCTCCGGCAGATTGCCGTCGACGGCGTCGTAGCTGCAGACCACCGGGTCGATGATGGCCAGGGCCTCCGAGCGCTGTCCGTAGCCGCCGGTGATGACCGACATCAGCTCGTCGAAGTCCAGCGCCTGGGCGAGCGCCGCCCGGACGGCGTCGTCGGCGCCGGGGTTGCCCGCGGCCTGGTTGAGGAACAGCTCTCCGACGACCGCCCGCATCGTCAGTTCCTCGTAGCTCTGCTCCAGCCGCTGCCGGTCCGGCCCGACGACGGACACGGCGTTCAGCTCGCCGGAGAGCAGCAGGTTCGCCGCCGTCGACTCGTTCGCGACGATCCGCAGGTTCACCGTCGCCGGCGTGCCCGGCTCGTCCGCCGTGGCGCCGTCCGGCCCCCACGCGTAGTCGTCGCGGCGCTGGAACGTGTAGTGGTCGTCGCGGACCACCTCGGTCAGCTCGAACATGCCGGTGCCGATGCCGGCCTCCTCCAGCAGCGACGGGTCGTCCAGGCCGGCCTTGCACGCGATGAAGAGATCGCCGGTGCTCTGCAGCAGGAACGGGTCCGGCGCGGGCACCGTGATCGTGACGGTGCGGGCGGCGTCGTCGGCTGTCGTGGTCATCTCGGCCGGAACGAGCACGCCGCGCACCGGGGAGACGTTGGCGTCGTCGACCACGAACTCGAAGTTCGCCGCCACGTCCGACGCCGTCAGCGGCGTGCCGTCGGAGCAGGTGATGCCGTCGCGCAGGGTGTACGTGACGGTCGTCGGGGTGACCTCCCACGACTCCGCCAGCCAGGGCAGCTCCTCACCGTCGACGGTGAAGTAGACCAGCCGGTCGTACACGTAGTTGGCGATGGCGCGGGTCGCCGCGAGCACCGTCAGATGCGGGTGCAGGTTGCCCGGGTCCGCGCTGACCGCCGTGTTGAACGTCCCGTCCACGACGGGTTCGGCGGCGCCGCCCGCCTCACTGGGACCGTCCCCGCCGCCGTCCCCGCCGCAGGCCGCGAGGATCAGGGTGAGGGCCGCGACGACGGTGACCTTCCGGCGTGTGCGCATGACGACTCCTTCTGGGGCCCAGGTGGTCCGCACAGCGTGGCCCCGTGACCCGGGTCACGTCTTTGTCCGATCCGACGACCCCGGGACGCGGAAGTCGTCGTCCCGCACCGAAGCTCAGGCGCGCAGCACCCGTCCGGCCCGCTCGCCGGTGAAGCCGCCGCCGTCGACGACCACCCGGCCGCCCAGCACGACGGTCTCGACGCCGTCCGGCGTCACGTCCGGGTCGGTGTAGCTGCCGGCGTGGCCGACGCGCTCCGGGTCGTAGACGGTGACGTCGGCGTGCGCGCCCGGCAGCAGGACGCCGCGGCCGGCCAGCCCGAACTGGCGGGCGATCAGCGACGTCGCCTTGCGGATGGCCTCTTCCCAGGTCAGCACGTTCTGCTCGCGGACGTACGTGCCCAGCAGCCGCGGGAAGCAGCCGTAGGTGCGCGGGTGCTGGAGGCCCATGGGCGGGCCGTTGTCCGAGCCGATGCCGACCAGCGGGCTGGCCATGATCGTCCGCACGTCCGGCTCGGCCATCATCTCGACGACGATCATCGCGGCGGGGTCCTCGCCGACGAGGTCGCAGAGGGTGTCGAAGCCGTCGGTGCCGCGCCGGGCCGCGAGGTCGGCCACGGTGCGGCCGACAACGGTGGCGTCGCGATGACCGGTGACGATGACCTGCGCCGCCGTCGTGTTCGCCCACATGCCGTCGCCGGGCTCGCCGCGCTCGGCGTCGGCCCGCAGCCCGACCCGGTACGCGGGGTCGGCCAGCCGCGCAGTCATGGCCGCCGCTCCGCCCTCGGCCGCGCGGTTGGGCAGCAGCGCGAGCAGCACTGTCCCACCGGCGAGGTACGGGTACTGGTCGCCCATCGCGTCGACGCCGGCCAGCCGGGCCGCCTGGATGCGTTCCAGCAGGGCGGTGCCCTTGCCGTGCGCGGCCCGCCCGGCCGCCTTGCAGTGCGAGATCTGCAGCCGCACGCCGCCGGCCTTCGCGACCGCGACCGCCTCGTCGATGGCATCCTCGACGAAGCGGCCCTCGTCGCGCATGTGGGTGGCGTACGTGCGGCCGTAGGCGCCGGCGACCTGGGCGATCGCCTCCAGCTCGGCCTGGTCGGCGAAGCAGCCGGGCGGGTAGATCAGCCCGGTGGAGAAGCCGACGGCGCCGGCCTCGAACGCCTCGGCGGCCAGCCGCCGCATCTGCTCGACGGCACCCGGGCGCAACTCGTCGCCGGCGCCGTTGGCGGTGAGCCGCAGCGTGTGGTGGCCGACGAGGTAGGCCAGGTGGTTGGTGGGGCCGTGCCGCTCGACGAGGTCGAGGAAGTCGGCGAACGAGCCGGGCGGCGGCGCGATGTCGCAGCCGAGCTCGCCGTACAGCTCCCGCACGACGGCCGCCGACGCCTCGTCCAGCGGGGCGAAGCTGAACCCGCAGTTGCCAGCCACCTCGGTCGTCACGCCCTGCAGCAGCTTGAACGGCTGCGGGTCGTCCATCAGCGGCACCATGTCGCTGTGCGAGTGGGCGTCGACGAAGCCCGGTGTGACGTGGAGGCCCGTGCAGTCGAGGACGCGGGCGCCGGTCTCGGCGGCGCCCGCACCGGGCGCGACCGCGCGCACGACGCCGTCGGCCACCACCACGTCGGCCTGGAGGCCGGGCGAGCCCAGGCCGTCGAACACGGTGCCGCCACGCAGGACGAGTGTCTCGCTCATGCCCGGATTCAACCGCAGAGCGGCGCCGCCGTGTTCGTCGGATCGGCCAAACGTCAGGCGGACTTCTCGCGGCGCTCGCGCTTGCGCGGGCCCTCTCGCGGCACCAGGGTGGGCAGCACGTTGGCGTCGACCACCTCGCGGGTGATGACCACACGGGCGACGTCGTCGCGCGACGGCACCTCGTACATGGCGTGCAGCAGCACCTCTTCGATGATCGCCCGCAGCCCGCGAGCGCCGGTGCCGCGCAGCAGCGCGAGGTCGGCCACCGCCTCGACCGCGTCGTCGGTGAACTCGAGCTCGACGTGGTCGATCTCGAACAGCCGCATGTACTGCTTCACCAGCGCGTTGCGCGGCTCGGACAGGATGCGGATCAGCGCGGCGCGGTCGAGCGGCGACACCGTCGTGATGACCGGGAGCCGGCCGATGAACTCCGGGATCAGCCCGAACTTCAGGAGGTCCTCCGGCATCACCTCGCCGAAGGTGTTCACCGCCTCGCGCTCGGACTTGGACTGGATCTGCGCGCCGAAGCCCAGCCCGCGCTTACCGATGCGGCCCTGGATGATGTCGTCCAGACCGGCGAACGCGCCACCCACGATGAACAGCACGTTCGTGGTGTCGATCTGGATGAACTCCTGGTGCGGGTGCTTGCGGCCGCCCTGCGGCGGGACGCTGGCCGTGGTGCCCTCGAGGATCTTCAGCAGCGCCTGCTGCACGCCCTCGCCGGACACGTCGCGGGTGATCGACGGGTTCTCGCTCTTGCGGGCGATCTTGTCGACCTCGTCGATGTAGATGATGCCGGTCTCGGCCTTCTTGACGTCGTAGTCGGCGGCCTGGATCAGCTTCAGCAGGATGTTCTCGACGTCCTCGCCGACGTAGCCGGCCTCCGTCAGCGCGGTAGCGTCGGCGATGGCGAACGGCACGTTCAGCATCTTCGCCAGCGTCTGCGCGAGGTAGGTCTTGCCGCACCCCGTCGGGCCGATGAGCAGGATGTTGCTCTTCGACAGCTCGACGGTGTCGTCCTTGCCGTGGCCGCGGGCGGCGGCGGTCTGGCGCGCCTGGACCCGCTTGTAGTGGTTGTAGACGGCGACGGAGAGCGCCTTCTTGGCGACGTCCTGGCCGATGACGTACTGCTCGAGGAACTCGTAGATCTCGCGCGGCTTCGGCAGCTCGGAGAGGCCACCCGCCTCGGCGGTCTCGCTCAGCTCTTCCTCGATGATCTCGTTGCAGAGATCGATGCACTCGTCGCAGATGTACACGCCGGGGCCTGCGATGAGCTTCTTCACCTGCTTCTGGCTCTTACCGCAGAACGAGCACTTGAGCAGGTGGTCAGCGTCGCCGATGCGTGCCACGCGGTACGTCCTTCCTCGACGTCGAGCGTCTTGCCGGCCCTCGCGAGCCCTGCGTGCCTTCGACGTTACAACGTCCGATGGACAAACGGGCACCCGGAGACCGGATCGGGCCCGGCGCGTCGCGCGCCGGGCCCGATGGTGCGAGGTCAGCCGACGAGGCTGGCCTTGCGGGAAGCGGTGAAGTTGTCGACGAGGCCGTAGTCGATGGCCTCCTGGGTGGTCAGGATCTTGTCGCGCTCGATGTCGGTGCGCACCTGGTCGATGCTGCGGCCGGAGTGGTCGGAGAGCATCTTCTCCAGCAGCGCCCGCATGCGCAGGATCTCGTTCGCCTGGATCTCGATGTCGCTGGCCTGGCCGTAGGTGCCCTCGGTGTAGGGCTGGTGGATGAGGATGCGCGCGTTCGGCACCGCCAGCCGCTTGCCGGGGGCGCCGGCCGCCAGCAGCACGGCCGCCGCCGACGCCGCCTGGCCCATGCACACCGTCCGGACGTCCGGCTTGATGAACTGCATGGTGTCGTAGATGGTCGTCATCGCGGTGAACGAGCCACCGGGCGAGTTGATGTAGATCTCGATGTCGCGGTCGGGCTCCATCGACTCCAGGCAGATCAGCTGCGCCATGACGGCGTTCGCGACGTCGTCGGTGATGGGCGTGCCGAGGAAGATGATGCGCTCCTCGAACAGCTTGCCGTACGGGTCGATCCGCCGGAAGCCGTAGGACGTGCGCTCCTCCCACTGCGGGATGTAGTAGTTCACTGGGTCTCCTCTGTTGTTCGCTCGTGTCGTTGGCGGTGGCGGCGTCAGGCCGTGCCGCCGCCGTCGGAGACCTGCGAGGCGCTCGCGACCACGTGGTCGACGAAGCCGTACTCGAGCGCCTCCTGCGGCGTGAAGTAGCGGTCGCGGTCGGAGTCGGCCTCGATGCGCTCGACCGGCTGGCCGGTGTGGTGGGCGATCAGCTCGGCCATCTCGCGCTTGGTGCGCAGCATGGCCTCGGCCTGGATGCGGATGTCGCTGGCCGACCCGCCCATGCCGCCGGACGGCTGGTGCATGAGAATGCGGGCGTGCGGCAGCGCGTAGCGCTTGCCCGGCGCCCCCGCCGTCAGCAGGAACTGGCCCATGGAGGCCGCGAAGCCCATCGCCAGCGTCACCACGTCGGGCTTGACGTACTGCATGGTGTCGTAGATGGCCATGCCGGCCGACACCGAGCCACCCGGCGAGTTGATGTACAGGTTGATGTCGCGGTCGGGGTCCTCGGCCGCCAGCAGCAGCAGCTGCGCGCAGATGGCGTTGGCGTTCTCGTCGCGGACCTCGGAGCCGAGGAAGATGATGCGCTCTCGCAGCAGCCGGTTGTAGATGTGGTCGTCAAGACCACCACCGATGCCGGGCGCGGGGGCGTGGGCCTGAATCAGGGACGGGCCCGACGTCTCGGGGCGTGTGCTCACCGTGATCTCCTTGGGGCTTGCTGACTGGTCGTCGAGACCGTTGGTTCGTGTGTGACTTCTTCGTTGTGTCAACGACAGTAACCACAAAGGCCGCGGCGACCATCCGCCGCATGGCCGGTGTTCGCTGACGGCGTGCGCGGCGAGGCCATATGGTGCGCAAACGCGATCAGGTGACCAGCCCGTGGGTGGTCACCTGATCGCGTGGTCGTGCTGGGATCCGGGCCGTCAGGCCTTCTTGTCGGCGTCGGCCTCGGCCTCGTCGGCGTCGTCCGCCGCTTCGGCGGCCTCGGCGGTTTCGGCCTCGCCGGCCTCGGCGGTTTCGGCCTCGCCGTCCAGCTCGGCGAACTCGAACGAGCCGTCGACCGCCGGGGCGGCGACGCCCTCGACCTCGCCGGGCTCGGCCAGGGTGCCGTCCTCGCGCAGCCGGTTCAGCTCGACCGCGTTGCCGGAGGCGTCGGTGACCTTGGCCTTCTCGACCGCCAGGGCCAGCGCCTTGCCGCGCGCCACGTCGGCGACGACGGCGGGCAGGTTGCCCTGGTCGACCAGCTGCTGGGCGAGCTGGTTCGGGTCGATGCGCGAGCGCATGGCCTGCTGGATGATGTACGAGCTGAGCTCATCCTGCGAGACCTCGATGCTCTCGGCCTTCACCAGCTCGTCGAGGACGAACTGCTGGGTGAGGTTGCCGCGCAGGTTCTGCTCGAACTCGGCCCGGTGGTCGTCGTCGCCGTGGCCGTCGGCGAGGTGCTCCTCGACCTGAGCGGTGATGAGCTCCTCGGGCAGCGGGATGTCGCCGGCGCTGCCGATGAGCTGCTCGAGCACCTTGTCGCGGGCCGACATGGCCTGCTCGATGCGCTTGCTGTTCAGCGCCTGCTGGCGGATGTCGTCGCGCAGCTCGTCGAGGGTGTCGAACTCGCTGGCCAGCTGGGCGAACTCGTCGTCGAGCTCGGGCAGCTGCTGCTCCTTGACGGCGTTCACCGTCACCTCGACGTCGACCTCTTCGCCCTCGTGCGTGCCGACGAGCGTCGTGCGGAAGCTCTTGGTCTCGCCCGCCGTCAGACCGGCCAGGGCTTCGTCCAGGCCCTCGACCATGCCGCCGCGGCCGATCTGGTACGAGACGCCACTGGCCTGCCCGCCCTCGACCGGCTCGCCATCGCTGGTGGCGTTGAGGTCGATCTGGACGAAGTCGTCGTTCGCCGCCGCCCGCTCGACCGTCACCAGCGTGCCGAACCGCGCCCGCAGCACGTCGAGCCGCTCGCTGATGTCGTCGTCGCTCGCCTCGATGTCGTCGACCTGGACCTCCAGGCCCTCCCACTCGGGCAGGTCGATCTTCGGCTTGACCGTGACCTCGGCGGTGAACTTGAGGTCCTCGCCCTCGCCGAACGACGGCGAGTCGATCTCGGGCTGCGCCAGCGGCGTCAGCTCGTTCTCGCGCATGGCGTCCTGGTAGATCTGCGGGATGGCCTCGTTGACGGCCTCCTCCAGCACCACCGGCCGCCCGATGCGCTGGTCGATGACCATCGGCGGGACCTTGCCCTTGCGGAAGCCCGGCACCGTCACCTGAGCGGCGATGCGCTTGTAAGCGGACTGGATGTTCGACTCAAGCTCGGCGAAGGGAACCTCGACCGCGAGCCGGACCCTGGTCGGGTTGAGGGTCTCGACGACGCTCTTCACGCTTTCGTGTCTCCTGTGTGGTGGTGTGCGGGCACGTACGCAACCGTTCGTGCTGGGTGGTTGCGTACGCGGGCTGGTCGGGGCGACAGGACTCGAACCTGCGATCTCCTGCTCCCAAAGCAGGCGCGCTAGCCACTACGCTACGCCCCGGGTGCCCGGACAAGTCTAGGCCAGATCACAGGGTACTCTGTCCCACGGGGCTCAACGCCCTGCGCGGGTGTAGCTCAATGGCAGAGCCCCAGCCTTCCAAGCTGGTCATGCGGGTTCGATTCCCGTCACCCGCTCCACGCTCTCATCCGGGGCGCACCGACGCGTACAGCAGCATGTCCCTGCGCTCGCCGGCGATCGGCTGGTGACTTCGCAACAGCCCTTCGCGGCCGTAGCCGGCCCGTTCGGCGGTCCGGACGGAGCCGACGTTCCACGGCTCGATGTACAACGCGATCCGGAAGAGACCCGGCACCGTCCACCCGAACGAGGTGAGCGCGGCCAGGGCGTCGGCGGCGAGCCCCCGGCCACGCTCGGACGGGGCGATCGCGTACCCGGCCGTGCCTCGCCCGTCCGCGAGCTCTTTGAGCCAGAGCCCGCAGTGCCCGACCGCCGCATCGGTGGCCGCGTCGGCGATCGTGAAGGAAAAGCCCGTCCCTTCCGCGTGCCGGCCTCGCTGCCGGTGCACCCACGCCAGGGCTTCGTCGTCATCGGCGCCCGCCGGAAGCGAGCCGATCTCGGGCACGTACGGGTCCGTCGCCAGGTCCCGCGCCATGGCGACGTCGGACTCGCGCACCTCGCGGAGGACTACGCGGCCGTGCGAGGGAGGCTCGCTCGGCCAGGGAGGAAGCGGAGGCGCCTGCGTCATGCGTCCATCATCGACGCCGGACGTTCACGTCGTGATGGGAGGATGCCGCGATGACGCTGACGACCGCGCCGAACCTGCAGATCGCCGAGCACAGCTGCCCCGACTGCGCCCAGCCGTTCCGCCGCATCACCGGCTTCATCCACCGCGACGACGCCCCCTACGCCGTCTTCTACGCCAGCTGCCACCACCACGACGGCAACGACGTCCTCCTCGACGCCGTCTTCGGCACCTGGGACCGCGACGACCACTCCGACCACGTCACGTTCGGCTGCCGCATCGGCCCGGCGCCCGGCCAGCCCGGCCCGGCGGTCCAGCTCATGCCCGCGGCCGCCTCGTTCGGCCCGGAGCCGCTGTTCGGCCGCAGGCTCACCACCGACGAAGCCGCCGGCCACCCCCGTCTGGACGACTTCCGCGAGCTCGTCCAGCACGTCCTCTCCACCAACACCGTCATCGCCGCCCACCTGGCGGCCGCGCCACAGCCGTAGGAGCGACGAAACCTCGCGGGACCGCGTCAGGGTCGCCGCGCCGGACCTGCTTGAACTCGAACAGGGTCCGTTCGACGGCGCTCAGCAAGTGCCGGGTGAACTCGGCCCACCAGTGGTCACCGGCGACGGGCGTCGGAATGTGCTCTGGAGTCACCACCGCGGCGGCGAAGGACACCGTGCACGGCAGGCTCTCCCCCAGGACGTCCCGTAACACCCGCTGACGGCTTCGATGAACGCCCTCTGGTCGGCCGCGAGGCCGAGCAGCACGATCTCGTCGCCGCCGAACGTCGCCAGACATGCGTCCGAAGGGCCCGACTCGCGCAACCACGCTCGAGCGACGATGCCGAGCTGCTGCATCAGCGCGTTGCCGGCCAGATGCCCGAACGAGCCGGCGTCCACCGATCGGACCCGCTCGACATAGGTCTTCAGGTCGTCCACGTCGCCGATGGCCAGCCCGACCGCTCGCCCGTCACCGAGTTGCCGGCGCAAGAGGCCCGGCAGCGCCTCGTGGAACGCCGGCCACGCGACGAGACCCGTGATCGGGTCGTCCCGCGCGGCGACGGACATCCGGCCCTGCGCGGGCGGCGGGAAGCGGTCGTGCCGGTCAGGGCGTTGCTCGCCGTCCCGTCGCCCCAGCAGCGTCCGCCTCATCACGCAGCTCCCAGGGCTGCAGGCGCATCGCGGCGGCCGACAGCGCCGCCAGCAGTGGCGCCGCCTCGGGTAGCGGGGTGTGCGGGAACCGTTGCGACCAGAGCCAGTGCAGCCGCCCACGCGGGTGCCGGGTCGGCGGGACCGGCAGTAGGTCGCCCGGCCCAGCTTCTCCACCCGGAGGCCGTACGTCTCGATCAGCGGAACCGGCTCGGCGAGCGGACGCGTGCAGGCCGCCCAGGAGCCGTCCGGGCGGTGCAGCAGTGGCGGCCAGATCGACGGCCGCTGCGCCTCCAGCAGCCGCAGGCCGAGCGCGCCGAGCTCCCGCGGCATCCGCCAGATGTCGATCGTCGCGGACGGGCTGATCAGCAGACCGGGGGGCTCCTGGCCGCCCCACAGCTCGGCGACCAGCTCGGCGGACAGGACCCGCCGCGCATCCCCCACCGGGTGAGCGCCAGGGTCCGGGCACCCGGTGAGCCCGCACGTGCACTCCCACCGCCTGCGCCAAGCCCGGCCGCCGTCGAGTGGCACGACCCGATGCGCCGGTGTGACGGGGACTCCCGCCGCCGCATACGCCAATGCTGCGTCGAGCAGACGATTCTTCCGACCAGGCATGTGCGCCGCCTCCGATCGATCTCGGCCCTGCACATCCTGTCGCACCCAGGTTCCCTCTGCACGGTTCACGTGTCCGACCTTCGATGTTCGCCACCACGTCTCCACCTTCCGTGGACTCGGACGATACATCTCTAGAGATGTCTACGAGACAGTAGCACCACCTCTCTAGAGATGTCAATCACCGCGAGGCGCGCCGCTGTCCAGCGAATCCGAAGGGGTACGGTGGGAACATGTCTAGAGAGGCGGGCCAGAACCGGAAGTACCGTCAGATCGCCGACGACCTCCGTGCGGCGATCGACGACGGCACTCACGGGCCTGGAGACCGCCTCCCGGGCGAGAACGCCCTCATGTCCGCCTACGGTGTCGCCCGCATGACCGCCCGGCAGGCGCTCGCCGTCCTGCAGCAGGAGGGCCTGGCGGTCGCGCGCAAGGGCTCCGGCGTGTTCGTCCGCGAGTTCCGGCCGATCGTGCGGTCCGGGATCGCCCGGCTGTCCAAGGAGACGTGGGGCAGCGGCGGCGGGATCTGGGACGCCGAGAGCGAGCAGCGCACGCTCACCGTCGACAACGTCACCGTCACCGAGGAGGAGGCAGGCGGCCACGTCGCTGTCACCCTCGGCCTCGACGACGGCGACACCGTCCTCGTGAGGCGACGGCGCTACCTCCTCGACGGCCGGCCGGTCATGGTCGCGACGTCGTCCTTCCCCGCCGAGCTCGCCCGCGGCACCGCGATCGCCCGGGATGACACCGGCCCGGGCGGCGTCTACGCGCGATTGTCGGAGCTCGGGCACGACCCAGTGCGTTTCACGGAGGACGTCCGGGCCCGGATGCCGCGCGCCGTCGACGCCGGCCTGCTGGACGTCGACGCAGGCGCACCGCTGTTCGTCATCGTCCGTGTCGCGTTCACCGCCGGCCGTCGCGCCGTCGAGGTGAACGAGATGACGCTCGACGCGTCGGCGTATGTGCTCAGGTACGAGTTCGACGCCTGATTCAGGCGACGACGGCTTTCGCGGCGGCGTATCCGACGATGTCGGCGGCGGTCTCGTCGGGGGTCTGGGCCGAGGAGTCGAGCCACCAGCCGACGCCGGCGAGGGAGTGGTCCATCTCGGCGGCGAGGCCGCTGTAGTCGTAGTGGACCTGCTCCTCCGGAGCTCGCTCCGCGTTGCGCCGCCGGCAGACCTCGAGCGACGGCGCGAGCACGACGAAGCGGACGGGGAGCGGCGCCAGCCACGCCGTCATCGCGTCGAGCACGTCGCGGTTCGGCACGACGTGGTCGAGGACGGGCAGAAACCCGGCGGCCGCGAAGTTGGCGGCCAGCGAGCACAGGTTCCGCGCCCGCAGCAGCAGCTGCCGCTGTGACTCGTCGCGCGGCTCGCCGATGACGCTGACGCGCCCATTGACGATGAAGTCGGCCATGACGTCGCCGTCGAGGCGGACGGAGCGGGCGTACCGGGCGGCGACCAGCCGCGTCACCGTCGTCTTGCCGGCGCCGGGCAGTCCGGTGACGATCAGCACGCCCGGGGGCGGGTCCAGCAGCGAAGCGGTCATCGCGGCCCATCCTGCCGCCCGGCCCGCGTCGCCGCATCCGAGTTTCCTTGACAGGCAGCCAGGCGGCTGCCTATCGTCGAAAGGCAGCCAACCGGCTGCCCATCTGGCCGCGGGGGACGACATGGACGACGACGTGTTCCGGGCGCTGGCGGACCCGAGCCGCCGGGCGCTGCTGGACAGCCTGAACCGCGACAACGGCCAGACGCTGCGGCAGCTCTGCGCGGGCCTCGACATGGCCCGTCAGTCGGTCAGCAAGCACCTCGCTGTCCTCGCCTCCGCCGGCCTCGTCACCACCGAGAAGCGCGGCCGCGAGAAGCTCCACTTCCTCAACGCCGAGCCGATCAACGCCATCGCGGACCGCTGGATCAGCCGGTACCACCGCGGGCGCGTCCAGGCACTCGCCGACCTCAAGACCGCATTGGAGACCACTCCCGTGACCGACACCGAGTTCACCTACACCACGTTCATCCGCACCACGCCGGAGCAGCTCTGGAAGGGGCTCACCGACAAGACGTTCACCCGCCGCTACTGGGGCCTGGAGTTCGAGACCGACTGGACGACGGGCGCGCCGATCACGTGGCGCATCGGCGACGTCACCATCGCCGACGACGAGCAGCGCGTCCTCGAGTCCGACCCGTTCCGCCGGCTCGCCTACACCTGGCACTCGTTCACGCCGGAGTTCGCCGCCGCGTACGACTTCGACCCGGACGTGGTCGCCGGGCTCGGGCGGGAGCAGCGCTCCAAGGTGACGTTCGACCTCGAACAGCGCGGCGAGATGGTCCGCCTGACGGTCGTCCACGACGGCTTCGAGCCGGGCAGCCAGGTCCTGAAGGACGTCAGCGGCGGCTGGCCGGAGCTGATCGCCAGCCTGAAGACGCTGATGGAGACCGGCGAGCCGCTGCCGTCCGGCTCCTGACCCGACGACGGCGCCGCACCGCGCCGTCTTGTGTTCCGGCGCCGCGGCGAGCACCATGTGCCCCGATGACCGAAGTGATGACCGAGCCGAAGCACGTCAGCATCGTGCAGTTGAACAAGGCCGCGTTGACGGCCCTCGCCGCGGGCGATCTCGTCGCGGCCAACCAGGAGTCGCCGGTCCGGTTGACGCCGTACTGCGCCGGCCCGCACTGGAGCAGTGTGTGGCGCATGCGCAGCGAGCAGGTCGCGACCGACCCCGCCAGTGCCGCCTGGATCACCGGCATCGTCTGGGACGACGACCGTCAGCTCGCCGTGGGGCGGGCGGGGTTCCACGGGCCGCCCGACGGCGAGGGCCGGGTCGAGGTCGGCTACGCGATCGACCCCGCCCACCGCCGCCGCGGGTACGCCCGGGCCGCGCTGGAGCTGATGCTCGACCGCGCCGCCCACGACCCGCAGGTGCGCATCGTCCGGGCCACCGTCAGCCCGACGAACCTGGCCTCGCGCAACCTCGTGGGGCAGTACGGGTTCGTCGAGGTCGGTGAGCAGATCGACCCCGAGGACGGCCTCGAGACGATCTACGAGCTCACGAGTGACGAGGCGCGTACATGATGATCGCGACGCCGACGATGCAGATCGCCGCGCCGATCACGTCGTAGCGGTCCGGCCGGAACCCGTCGGCCACCATCGCCCAGGCCAGCGAGCCGGCGACGAACACACCGCCGTACGCGGCCAGCACCCGGCCGAAGTGCGCGTCGGGCTGCAGCGTCGCGACGAACCCGTAGAGGCCCAGCGCGACGGCGCCGAAGCCGGTCCAGAGCAGGCCGCGGTGCTCGCGCACGCCCTGCCAGACCAGCCACGCGCCGCCGATCTCGGCGACGGCGGCGAGCAGGAACAGGGCGATGGAACGGGCGACGGTCATGGCCGCCACCCTAGGAGCCGACCTTGTCGGTGGCCCGCCGTAGGCTGCCGCCATGCCGATGCAGTTGATCAACCCGCCCGGGCTCCCCCAGCCGCCCACCTACTCCCAGGTCGTCGTCGCCACCGGCTCGCGTCAGGTCGTCGTCGCGGGTCAGGTGCCGTGCGACGCCGACGGTGCGCTGGTGGGCGCCGGCGACCTCGCCGCGCAGACCGAGCAGACGCTGCGCAACGTCGCCACGGCGCTCGCGGCGGCCGGCGCCACCTTCGCCGACGTCGTCCGGCTCGGCATCTTCGTCGCCGGCTACGACGAGCACAGCCTCGAGCAGATCCACGCCGGCCTGGTCGCCGCCTCCGACGTCGCCGTCCGCCCCGACGGCCCGCCCGCGGCCACGCTGGTCGGCGTGGCGGCGCTGGCGTTCCCGGGGCAGCTGATCGAGATCGAGGCGACCGCCGTCCTCCCCTGACGGGTGGGTGGAGCGTCCGGCCGGTGCGGGACGGATCGGCCGCGGCGCACGCCGCCCAGACCCTCTCGGGGACCCGCGGTCCCGTCGACGTATTGGGCCGGGACGGTTGGGTTCCGGTCGGGTGACCTCGACGCCAACAGTTGGCGCCCATGTCACCTCACCCGACACCACCCCGCCTCACACCGGGTGACGCCGACGCCAACAGTTGGCGCCTACGTCACCTCGCCTGTCACCACCCCGCCTCACACTGGGTGTCGCCGCCGTCAGGGCACCGATACCGCCGGCCCGCGCCGTCAACCGCCCCGCGCCGTCAACCGCCCCGCCGCCCTCAGCCGAGCCGCTTCGTGAGGATCGTGCAGAGGCGGTCGTCGTCCGGGTCGGCGGTCAGGCTGGTGCCGAACGCGAACCCGAGCCGCGCCGTCGGCCGCCGGCCGGGCGAGGCGAGCCAGACGCCGAGGCCCTCGGGTTCGCGCCGGTGCAGTTCGTGCCCGTCGGTCGTGCGGACCCGTTCCGCGACGGCGCCGGTGCGCCAGTCGACCCTGGTCAGGTGCGCGTTGCCCTGCCCGGACGGCGGGTTGGTGTCGCTGTAGATCTGCCCGTCGTACAGATAGAGGTCGCGCCCGTACGTCGCGTAGCCCTGGAACACCGGGCCGCCGCTGAGCACGTCCGGCTGCGCCACGTCGGCCACTGGCACGTACGCCGGCCGCTCGCGTCGCACGTCGTCGAGGTCGAAGAGCGCGTACCGGAACGCGCCGTCGCGGCGGTACCGCATGACCAGCGTGCGGTGGACGGGGTCGACGTTGCAGGTGGTGCGGTCGACGCCGGGCAGCAGTTCGCGTCGTTGCAGGTCCGGCGTCGTGTCCGCGTCGATGACCGTGCCGTCGGCGAACGGGAACCGCAGCAGCCGGGTTCCCCACCCGCTCGTGCCCTCGGTGACGGCGTCGACCTCTGTCCACAGGTGCACGTCGCGGCCGGACCTTTCCACACCGATCGCGACGCCGTGCCCGAACCGCTTGAGATACATGTGCCCGAGCAGGTTCCCGGTGAGGTCGAGCTTGGACAGCGTGAGGTCGCCGCGGGCGACCCGGCGCGCGTACGCCTCGTCACCGGGCGCGTCGCCGGGAAGGATGGTCCCGCCCTGGGTGATCTGCACGACGTAGACGTGGCCGCCGGGACTGTCGACGGCGAACGACTGCATGATCGTCCGCTGGTCGTGCAGGCCGACGTTGACGAGGAACGGCTCGGCCGGCGTGGTCAGGTCGAACGGCCGGGCCCGTCCGGGCAGCCCGGCCGCCGGCGCTGCCGTCGTCCCCGCCGCCGCCAGCGCGCCGGCACCCGCCACCGCACCGCCGAGCCGCACGAACGCCCGCCGCGAGAGTTCCGTCATGATGCCGCCTCCTCGATCCGTGCCAGCTCGGCCGCGATGATGGCCGTCTCGTCGGTGGTGAACCCGTCGACGCCGAGGGCCCGCGCGTCGCGCAGCTGCTCCGGCGTGTTGACCAGCCAGACGCTGAACTCCAGGCCGTGCGCCTGCGCCTTCTCGACGAGCGCGCGGTCGGTGCCGGCCCAGCCGAACAGCACCCGCGAGGCGCCCAGCTCGACGGCGCGGTCGAGCGACTCGGCCGACCCGGCGGACGCGATCAGCCCGACCGGCGCGTCCGGGAACAGCCGGACCAGCTCGGCGACGACGTCCGGGTCGAAGCAGCACGGCGAGATGCGGGCGAGGTCGTCGGGACGGTCGCGCAGCAGCTCGGCGAGCGGGCCGGCCGCCTCCGGTGCCTTGATCTCCACCTGCAGCCGTGCGCCGACGCCGTCGAGCACCTCCTCGAACGACGGGATCCGCGCGCCGCCGCCGGCGTCGAGCGCCTGGAGCTCCCGCAACGTCAGCTCCGCGACGGCGCCGGTGCCGTCCGTCGTCCGGTCGACGGTGGCGTCGTGCATCACCACCAGCCGGCCGTCGGCGGACAGCCGCAGGTCCAGCTCGATCTCGTCGGCGCCCTCCTCGACCGCCTGCAGGAACGACCCGACGGTGTTCTCCGGCAGCACCGACGGCGAGCCGCGGTGTGCGCACACGCTCAGCGCCATCAGCCGAAGTACTCCTCGTAGGCGGGCCGGATGTCCTCGACGCCCTGCCGCAGCTGTTCGGCGACCTCGTCGAAGACGTCCTGCGGGTCCTCGCTGCCGTCGCTGTAGATGCGCTGCAGGCCGCTGATGATGAGGTCGGTGCCGTTGGGCAGGTAGGACCGGATCGCGTCGCTGCCCTTCGCCTCGGGCAGCTGCTCGACGGCGACGTTGAAGTTCGGGTCGCTGGCCAGGGTCTCCGCGAGCTCGGGGACGTCCATCGACGCCTTGACGATCGGCAGGTAGCCGGTCGCGAGCGTCCACTCGGCGGCGTTCTCCGGCTGGCCGAGGAACTTCAGCAGCTCGAACGCGGCGTCCTTCCGCTCCTTCGCGGCGCCCTTGAGCAGCGAGAACCCCATGCCGCCGGTCGGCACGCCGCTGGCGACCTCCTTCGGCAGGAACGCGGTGCCGACCTCGAACCCGGCGCTCGCGGACGCCTCGTAGATGCCGCGCAGCCCGCCGGTCGACGTGATCGCGGTGGCGACGACCCCGGTGCCGAAGTCGGTGCCGGCCGCCTGCGCGAGGTAGCCGTAGCCGTCCTCGAAGATGTACTGCTGGTGCCAGCGGGCCGCGTCGACGGCGCCGCCGGAGTCGATGGTGACGTCCAGGCCCTCGGACAGCTTGCCGCCGAACTGCCAGGTCGCGGCCATGAACTGCCAGTCGTCGTCGCCGGTGAACGCGTGCGCCTTCAGCGGCTGGCCGTTGACGCTGAGCTGCGAGATCTCCGCCGACCACTCGCGCAGCTCCGTCCACGTCTCGGGACCGCGGTCGGGCAGGCCGAGCTGCTGGAACACCGTCTTGTTGTAGTAGAACAGCGGCGTGCTGCGGCCGAACGACAGCCAGTACAGCTCGTCGCCGACCAGCCCCTCGTCGTAGAGCGCCTCGACGTAGTCGTCGCGGCCGAAGTCGTCGCCGAAGTAGTCGTTCAGCGGCTCGAGCGCGTCGTTGATGAGGAACCGGCCCCAGAAGGTGTCGGCGAGCATCATGACGTCCGGGACAGCGCCGGCCCGCAGCGCGGCGGTGAGCTTCGACGCCGACTCGGGGTACGGGCCCTGGAACTGGACCTCGGCGTAGATGTCCTCCTGCGACTGGTTGAAGCTCTCCACCAGCGCGGCCAGCGCCTCGCCGTTGACGCCGCTCATCGCGCTCCACATGGCGACGTTGACGCGGCCGGCGTACTGCGAGGGCGGGCTGATGTCGACCTGGTCGAGGTTGCCGCCGGGGTCGCCGGTGCCGTCGTCGCTGCCACCGTCGTCGGTGACGCCGCCCGCGCAGCCGAGCAGCGGGACGGCGACGCCGGCGGCCGCCGCCATGGCGAGGAAGTCGCGGCGGCTCGGCCGGGAGGGTCGCAGTACGGTGCGGTGTCGCATGGGGGTGCGTCCTTTCGTGACGAGCAGGCGGGGGTCAGCCCTTGACGGCCCCGCCGGTCAGCCCGCGGGTGATCTGCCGCTGGGCGAGGAGGAAGAGGATGAGCATCGGGAGTGCGACCATCACCGTGCCGGCCATGATCGCGCCCCAGTTCGCGTAGCCCTCGTTGGAGCGCAGGTAGAGCAGTCCGATGGGCAGCGTCCGCATCTCGACGGTGTTGGTGACGATCAGCGGCCAGATGAAGTCGTTCCACATGTCGACGACGGCGATGATGCCGACCGTCACGAGCATCGGCTTGCACATCGGCAGCACGACCTGCCACATGATGCGCAGGTGCCCCGCGCCGTCCACCCGCGCCGCCTCGACGACGTCGCCGGGCAGCGTGAGCATGTACTGACGCAGCAGGAACATGCCGAACACCGAGCCGGCGCTGGGCACGATCAACCCCAGGTAGGTGTTGATCCAGCCGAGGTTCGACACGGTGATGTAGTTCACGATCAGCGTGACGTTGTTCGGCACCATCAGCGCGCCGAGCATCACCAGGAAGATCACGTTCTTGTAGGGAAACCGCAGGAACACGAACGCGTACGCCGTCAGCGTCGCGTTGACCAGCTTGATCGTGGCGCCGCCCGCGGTGACGATGACGGAGTTCATGAAGAAGTCACCGAACGGGGCGGCCCGCCACGCCTCGGCGAAGTTCTCGAAGTGCCAGCCGGGCAGCCAGCGGGGCGGGAACTGGTAAATATCGCCAGATTCTTTGAGAGCCGACGAGAACAGCCAGTACAGCGGGCCGATGAACAGCAGCCCGACGGCCACCAGGCCGGCGTACAGCAGCACCCGTCGCAACCGTGCGGCGGTCATGTGTAATGCACCTTGCGCTGGACGAACCTGGTCTGCAGGCCCGTGACGAGGAGGAGGATGAAGAACAGCAGCATGGCGGCCGCGGCGGCGGTGCCGGCGTCGGAGGCGCGGAAGCCCTGCTGGTAGACGTACCACGACAAGGTCGTCGTGGCGTCGCCCGGTCCTCCACCGGTGAGGACGGCGATCATGTCGTAGGCCTGGAACGTGCCGATGATCGACGTGACCAGCACGAAGAACGTCACCGGCGACAGCAGCGGCAGCGTGATCCGCCGGAACGTCGTCCACGTGCCGGCGCCGTCGAGCTTGGCCGCTTCGTACAGTTCTTCCGGGAGGTTCTGCAGCCCGGCGAGGTACACGATCGCGACGAACCCGAGGCCCTTCCACAGGTACGCGATGATCAGCGCGATCATCGCCCAGTCCGCGTCGTTCACCCATCTCGGCGACGCCACCCCGAACGGGTCGAGCACCACCCGCGTCAGCCCGTAGGCCGGGTCGAAGATGAACAGCCACAGCGTCGCGACGGCGGCGCCGCTGACGATGTGCGGGGCGAACGCGGCGGTCCGGACGATGCCCCGGCCGCGTAGCTTCTGGTCGAACAGCAGCGCGACCGCCAGCCCGAGGATGACGCTGCCGATCACGATCGCCGCGCTGAACGTCAGCGTGTTCCACAGGATCCCGTGGAAACTGGAGCTGTTGAACAGGTTCTCGTAGTTCTGCAGGCCCACGTAGCGCGGGGTGCCGGAGAGCATGTTCCAGCGGGTCAGGCTCAGCCAGGCGTTGTAGATGACCGGCCAGTAGTCGAAGGTGCCGATGATCAGCAGGTTCGGCGAGATCATCAGCAGGAAGAGCGCGTACTCCTTGCGGCGGCGGCGCCAGTGGTGCCGGCCCCGGCGGCGGCCACGTGCCGTCGGAACGGCGCCTCCGCCCGTGCTCGCGCCGGCGGCCTGATCCTGCCGATCGGCGGTGGTGGTGGTCACGAACGCCTCCCGACGTGACGGTCGCAATCGGCCTCATCGATGTGCGGTGTGAGAGGGACCGTAACAGACTTAACACAAAGAACGATAGACTTAACTTCCACGAAGAGATGAACGGCATGCGGCCACCCGGCGGCGGGCCCGTGACCAGGCCGGATCACGGCCGCTTCGGCCCCCATCCGCCCGCGTCGGTGAGGCTACGGGAGTGGCCGCGACTGTGGCACTGAGTGCAGGTGCGGCTGGCCGCGCAGGACCCGGGTGCGGCGCCGCGCGCGGGTGCGGCAGCGCGAGCGGGTGCGGCGCCGGACACCGCTCTGGCGCCCAGTGCGACTGCGGCACTGAGCGCGGCCGCGCCAGCAGGCCGCGCCGGTCACCGCACGACACCGGGCGAGCGCACCCATCCGGCCACCGCCCGCGGCGGCAGCGCCGGCGCGGTCACGCCACGTGGGCTCGCCGCGGGCCGGGCCACCACCACAGCCAAGACCGCCACCGCGGCCCCGGCCGGCGCCGCGAACACTCAGGAGACCGCCACCACGATCGTGTGATCGCGCAGTTCAGCGAGCGCGCGCTCCCCCACCGCGGAGTTCACCACCACGGCGTTGAACTCCGACGTCGGCGCCAGACGGTGCAGCGCGGTGCGGTTGAGCTTCGTCGGATCCATCAGCAGGATGCGGCGCCGGCCGGCCGCCATCATCGCGCGTTTGACGGTAACGATCTCGGGTTCCTGGTGATAGGTGGTCGACATCGTCATGGCGGACGTGCTGAGGAAGACGATGTCGGTGGTGAGGGCGCCGATCGCCTCGATGGCGCTGAGCCCCAGGAACGCGTCGTGGGTGGCGTTGTAGTCGCCGCCGACGCCGATCAGGTGGATGTCCGGCGTGGTCTTGAGCACCTGCATGATCGGCAGATAGTTCGTCACGACCGTCAGCGGGCCGAGCCGCAGGTCGCCGAGCCGTCGGGCGACGAAGAGGTTGGTGGTGGAGGTGTCGAGCATGATCGACATGCCCGGCTCGATCATGCCCAGGGCGGCCGACGCCAGCGCCTCCTTCTCCTTGACCTGCACCCGGAGCCGGTACTCGGAGCTGCTCTCGAACACCGTCGACGGCTGCGCGGAGACGCCGCCGTGGAACTTCCGCACGACGCCGCGGCGCGCCAGCTCGTCGAGGTCGCGGTGGACCGTCATGACGCTGGCCCCGGTCAGCTCGGTCAGCTCGGAGACCGTCGCGACCCCGTGAGCGACCACGTGCGACACGATCGCCTGCTGCCGCGCCTCACGGGCGAGCGTGCGCCGCGACGGCACGTCGGCGGGACGAGTGGGCGGCTTCATGCGGAACAGTCTGGCGCAGTGTCCGGTCATTGGCGTGCACCGCTTCGATCCACCGCCAGATGGGTTATCTTTAACATCCAAACGTGTTATCTATGCGATAACGTGCTGGCTGAAACGCGCAGACATCGAGGCGACGGGGT
The DNA here is from genome assembly GCF_900105175.1 of Jiangella sp. DSM 45060. Classification (NCBI taxonomy): domain Bacteria; kingdom Bacillati; phylum Actinomycetota; class Actinomycetes; order Jiangellales; family Jiangellaceae; genus Jiangella; species Jiangella sp. DSM 45060. Next base: position 4,808,482 of record NZ_LT629771.1, read on the forward strand.
GCATATGGATCCGAGGCCGGCTGACGTCATCCGGGTGGGCATCGACCTCGGGACCCAGAGCGTGCGCGTCCTCCTCGCGGACGACGCCGGGCGGGTGCTCGCGCTCGGATCGGCCCGGCTCACGAGTCATCGGCGCGGCGACGGCGACCGGCGGCACGAGCAGGACCCGCACCAGTGGTGGGAAGCCGTCGGCGATGCGTCGCGGCAGGCGTTCGGCGCGTTGCCGACGGCGCGGCCGCGGGGTGCGGCTGGCACCGGCGCGACACCCAGCGCGGGCGGCCCGCCGGTCGTCGGCGCGGTGGCCATCTGCAGCACCTCGGGCACCGTGCTCCTCGGCGACGACCACGGCGCGCCCCTCACCCCCGCGCTCATGTACGACGACGCCCGCGCGGTCGACGAGCTGGCCCGCCTGAACGCCCGCCTGGGCGACGGCCGCACCGTGCAGCTGTCGTGGGCGCTGCCGAAGATCGACTGGCTTTTCCGGCACCACACGACCACCGGGCTGTCCGGCCGCCACGTCATGCACAGCGCCGACGTCATCGCGGCGGCGCTGGTCGGGCACCGGGTCGACACCGACAGCAGCCACGCGCTGAAGTCCGGCTACGACGTCGTGGCCGGACGGTGGGACGCGGCGCTGCTCGCGGCCGCCGACGTCGACCCGGCGACGCTGCCGGCCGTCGTGCCGCCGGGCACCACGCTGGGCACCGTCACGGCGGCGGCGGCCGAGCACACCGGCATCCCGGCCGGCACCCCCGTCGTCGCCGGCATGACGGACGGGTGCGCGGCGCAGATCGCGGCCGGCGCCCTGACCGTCGGCTCCTGGAACTCCGTCCTCGGCACGACGCTGGTGCTCAAGGGCGTCTCGGCCACGCTCATCGACGATCCCGCGGGCGCCGTCTACAGCCACCGCCACCCCGACGGCGGCTGGCTGCCCGGTGGCGCGTCGAACGTCGGGGCGGGCGCCGTCGCGGGCGAGTTCGCCGACGACGACCTCGACGCGCTCGCCGCCGAGGCCGGCCGCCGGTTCGAGCCGGCCGGCGCCGTCATCTACCCGCTGACGGCGCGCGGCGAGCGGTTCCCGTTCGTCCGGCCCGACGCGACCCGGTTCGAGCTCGGCGCCACGTCCTCCCGGGCCGAGCGCTACGCCGCCGTCGTCCAGGGCGTCGCCTTCGTCGAGCGGCTCTGCTTCGAACGGCTCGCCGCGCTCGGGGCTCCCACCGACGGTGATATCCGTATCACCGGTGGTGGTACGCGCAGCGACTACTGGAACCAGCTGCGCGCGGACGTGCTCGGGCGGCCGCTGGTCATGCCGCGCACGCCGGAGCCGGCGTTCGGCATGGCGGTGCTCGCCTCCGCCTCCGGCCACCACGCCGACGCGAAGGTGACGGTCACGGACCGCGCGGCCGTGATGGTCGGGCGCCGCGCGGTCGTCGAGCCCTGCGCCGACGCGCATGAACGGCTCACCGAGGGCTACGAACGCCTGGTCGCCGAGCTCACCCGGCGCGGCCACCTCGACCCCGCCCCGGCCCCCGCCCCCGCCGCCGACGATGACGCCCACGACGACGGCACCCGGGACGACGGCGTCCCCGGCGACCCCCAGGCCACCACATCGACCGCCGCGCAGCGGCTGAGCGGCAGGTACGCCCCATGACGACCACCATCACGCTGGCCCGGCACGGCCGCACGCCGTGGCACGAGGGCAACCGCTACACCGGCTCCAGCGACATCGGCATCGACGACGTCGGCCGGGCGCAGGCCGAGGTGCTCGCCGCCCACGCGAAGGAGCACCCACCCGCCGCCCTCTTCGCGTCCGACCTGCTCCGCTCCCGCCAGACCGCGGCCGCCGTCGCCGACGTCACCGGGCTGGACGTCCAGGTCGACCCGCGGCTGCGCGAACTGGACTTCGGCCACGCCGAGGGCCGCACGCTCGCCGAGGTGCGCGCCGACGACCCCGAGGCCGCCGCCGCGTTCGTCCGCGACCCCGTCGCCCACCACCTACCCGGCGGCGAGCACCCGGAGGCCGCCGCGGACCGCGCCGAGCAGGCGCTGCGCGAGATCGCCGCCCGCCACCCGGACCAGCACGTCCTCGTCGTCTGCCACAACACGTTGATGCGGCTGGTCGTCTGCCGGCTCACCGGCATCCCGCTGCGCGCCTACCGCACCGTCCTGCGCGGTCCCGACCCGACGGCGACGACGCAGCTCAGCTTCACCGGCGGGGCCGTCATGCTCGACCACTACAACCAAGCGCCGCGACGATGACGCAGACCAGCCGCGGCGTCCGCCAGGACCGCATCGCCGACCACGTGCTGCGCGAGGGCTCCGTCACCGCGAGCCAGCTGGCCGAGACGTTCGGCGTCAGCCTCATGACGGTCCACCGCGACCTCGACGAGCTCGAGCGTCAGGGCGTCGTCCGCAAATTCCACGGCGGCGTCAGCGCTCAGCCGTCCAGTGTGTTCGAGAGCAACGTCGCCTACCGGTTGCGCACCGCGCGCGCCGAGAAGGCGGCGATCGCCCGGTTCGCACGCACGCTGATCGAGCCGGGCATGGCGGTCATGCTGGACGACTCGACGACGACGCTCGGGGTCGCGGAGCTGCTCACCGACGCCGCGCCGCTCACCGTCATCACGAACTTCCTGCAGGTCATCAACGCCATGAGCCGCGCCGACCGGGTCCGGCTGATCTCGCTGGGCGGCGAGTACTACCCGACGCACGACTCGTTCCTGGGCGTGCCGTGCATCGAGGCGATCGAGTCGCTGCGCGCCGACGTGCTGTTGACGTCGACGTCGGCGGCGTCGGGCGGGCTGACCTACCACCAGGAGCAGGAGATCGTGCTGGTCAAGCGGGCGATGATGCGCTCGGCGACCCGCAAGGTGCTGCTCATGGACCACACCAAGCTCGGCGGCACCGCGCTGCACCAGCTGGCGCCGCTCACCGACTTCGACGACGTCGTGGTCGACGGCGGCACGCCCGCGGACGTCGTCCGGGCGCTGCGTGACCGCCGGGTGAACGTCCACGTCGCACCGCTCGACACCCCCTGACCGCGAGGAGGCGGCATGTACATCGGCGTCGACATCGGCACCACGCTGACCAAGGCCGTCGGTTACGGCGACGACGGCGCCGAGCTGTGCGTGCACAGCGTCCCGACCCAGCTGAGCCACGGCGACGGCGGCCGCGTCGAGCAGGACGCCGACGCCGTCGTCAGCTCCGTGACCAGCGTGATCCGGGCCGTCGCGGACGAGCTCCCCGGCCCGCCCGAGCTGGTCGCGCTCACCGGCCAGGGCGACGGCTGCTGGCTGTCCGACGCCGACGGCGCCCCGGTGCGGCCGGCCGCGTCCTGGCTGGACGGCCGCGCCGCCGACGTCGTCCGCCGGTGGGACCGCGACGGCACCGCCGACGCCGTCCTCGCCCGCAACGGCGGCATGATCTTCCCCGGCGCGTCGGCCGCCATCCTGGCCGCCCTCGACCGCGACGAGCCCGGCGTGCTCGACCGCGCCGCCACCGCCACGCACTGCGTCGGCACCGTGTTCCGGCGGCTCACCGGCGTCCGCGCCGTCGACCTCTCCGACGCGTCGTACCCGTTCCTCGACCCGCGGACGCGCGACTGGTCCGACGACGTCCTGCGCCTCACCGGGCTGGAGCACCGGCGCGAGCTGCTGCCGCCGGTCGTCGGGCCGGGCGGGCCGGCGGCGGAGCTGACGGAGGGCGCGGCGGGCGCGCTCGGGCTGCCGTCCGGGACGACGGTGAGCGCCGGGCCGTACGACCTGCTGGCGTCGGCCCGCGGCAGCGGCACGGTCGCGCCCGGCGACGGCCTGCTGATCGTCGGGACGACGCTGGCCTGCCAGGTCGTGACCGCGGACCCCGGGCCGATTCCGCACCGCGCCGGCCTGCTGCTGGCGACGTGGCAGCCGGACCGGTGGGTCCGGGCGATGCCGGCGATGGTCGGCACCGCGTCGCTGGACTGGCTGCTGCAGCTGGTCGGGGCGCCGGTGTCGGCGCTGGCCGGGCTGCTGGCCGAGTCGCCGCCAGGCGCTCGCGGAGTGACGGTGCTGCCGTACTGGTCCGCGTCGGGCGAGCGCGCACCGTTCGTCGAGGCGTCCGCGCGCGGCCGGTTCGACGGCCTGCACCTCGCGACGTCGCGGGCCGATCTGGTCCGCGCCCTGTGCGAGGGGCTCGCGTACGCGGCGCGGCACTGCTTCGACGCGGCCGGGCTGACCGGACGGCTGGCCGTCTGCGGCGGCGGCGCGCAGAGCGCGGCGTGGACGCAGCTCTTCGCCGACGTGCTCGGCCGCCCGCTGGACGTCGTCGACGTGCCGCAGGCCGGTGCGTACGGCGCGGTGCTGTCGGCGCTGGAGGCTCGCGGCGAGACGCCCGGCTGGCCGGTCCCCGCGCACACCGTCGAGCCGTCCACCACCCATCGCGCGCACTACGACGACGGATTCGCCGCCTACCTCGACCGGGTCGCCGCCGCGCGGGAGACCTGGTCGCACGCATCGGAAGGGAACGCATGAGCCGGATCCTGCTGGCCGGGGACCACTTCGTCCGGAACGACCTGCTGGCCGGCCGCCTGCGTGCGGCGGCCGGCGAGCACGACGTCCGGACGCTCGAGCTGCCCTGGCCGCTCGTCCCGTTCGGCCGGGTCGCGGAGGTCGACGAGGCCTCCGACGTCGAGGACGAGCTGGCCGAGCTGGCCGGCGACGCCGAGGTGATCGTCACGCAGATGGGGCCGGTCACCGCACGGGTCCTGGCGGCGGCGCCGTCGTTGCGGCTGGTCGTGTGCACGCGCGGCGGCCCCGTCAACGTCAACGTCGACGCGTGCACGGAGCGCGGCGTGCTGGTGTGCAACACACCCGGCCGGAACGCCGTCGCGGCGGCGGAGCACGCGCTGACGCTGATCCTGAGTACGGTGCGGGCGATCCCGCGCATCCACGGCACCGTCGCCGCCGGTGAGTGGCGCAGCGACCTGTACGCGTACGACGAGTGCGGGCTGGAGCTGGGCGGGTCGACGGTCGGGCTGGTCGGGTACGGCGCCATCGGGTCGCGGGTGGCCCGCATGCTGCTGGCGTTCGACGCCCGGGTGCTGGTCGCCGACCCGTTCGTCGCGCCCGATTCGCTGCCGGACGGCGTCACGCTGGTCGGCCTGGACGAGCTGCTGTCGCGCAGCGACGTCGTCAGCCTGCACGCGCGGCTCACCCCGGAGACCGCCGGGATGATCGACGCGGCCGCGCTGGCGGCGATGCGGCCGGGTGGCTACGTCGTCAACTCCGCCCGGGGCGGCCTCGTCGACTACGACGCGCTCGCGGCGGCGCTGGACAGCGGCCACGTGGCCGGCGCCGGGTTCGACGTCTTCCCGGCCGAGCCGCCGCCCGCGGACTGGCCGCTGCTGCGGTCGGACCGCGTCGTGATGACGCCGCACCTCGCCGGCGCGACCCGTCAGACCGCGCACCGCGCCGCCGAGCTGGGCGCCGCCGCGGTGGCCGCCTTCCTGGCCGGCGACCGGCCGCCCGGCCTGGTCAACCCCGCGGCGCTGGGCTGACGTACCACGATGCGATAGCCCGCGGATTAGCCCTACCGGGCGACGAAGGCGACGCCGCGGTTGCCCGGCTACGATCCGGTATGGCCGACCTCGACGCCGCGGAGTTCGAACGACGGCTCCGCGAGCACCAGTCCGACGACGAGCTGCGCAAGATCCAGCGCTACTTCAAGGACGGCACCAGCGGCGTCTTCCTCGGCGTGCGCATGGGGACGGTGTTCGCGCTGGCCAAGGAGTTCATCGAGCTGCCGCCGGCCGAGCTGGAGCGGCTGCTGGAGTCCGACGTCCACGAGCTGCGGGCGGGCGCGTTGAGCGTCATGGACAAGCAGGCCCGTCGCAAGCGCACGCCACCGGACCGGCGCCGCGAGTTGTACGAGCTCTACCTGCGCCGGCACGATCGCATCGACAACTGGGACCTCGTCGACCTCGCGGCGCCGCACGTCGTCGGCGGGTACCTGGCCGACCAGCCGCGCGACGTGCTGTACGAGCTGGCGCGGTCGCCGAACCGGTGGGAGCGGCGCACGGCGATCACCGCGACGGCGTACTTCATCAGGGCCGGCGACGTCGGCGACACGTTCGCGATCGCGGAACTGCTGCTGGACGATCCCGAGGACCTCGTGCACAAGGCGACCGGCGGCTGGTTGCGCGCGGCCGGCGACCACGACCGCGACCGGCTGCTCGCCTTCCTCGACCGGCACGCCGCGACGATGCCGCGGGTGATGCTCCGCTACGCCATCGAGCACCTCGAGCCGGCGCAGCGCGAGCACTACCGCGCAGCGGCTACGTCCAGGCCTGGCCGGTGATGCGCTCGTACATCTCGATGTAGACGGCGCGGGTCCTCTCGACGATCTCGTCCGGGACGGCCGGGCCGGGCGGGGTCTTGTCCCAGGTGCCGAGGTCCTGCGCCCAGTCGCGCACGACCTGCTTGTCGTAGGAGACCTGACGCCGGCCCGGGGCCCACTGCGACGCCGCCCAGAACCGGGACGAGTCGGGCGTGATGACCTCGTCGGCAAGCAGCAGCGTGCCGTCGGGGGCCAGGCCGAACTCGACCTTGGTGTCGACGAGCAGGATGCCGCGCCGTTCCATCAGTTCCGCCGCCCGCCGGTACAGCGTCAGCGTGAGGTCGCGCAGCCGCGCCGCCACCGGCGGGCCGACCTGCGCCTCGACCTCGGCGTACGTCATGGGCTCGTCGTGGCCCAGCTCGGGCGGCGTCTTCGTCGTCGGCGTGAAGATCGGTTCCGGCAGGCGGTCGCCCTCGACCAGGCCGGGCGGCAGTTCCACCCCGGACACCGCACCGGTCTCCTGGTACGACGTCCAGCCGGAGCCGGCGAGGTAGCCGCGCGCGACGCACTCGACCGGGACGATCTCGACCTGACGGCAGCGGATGGCCCGGCCGCGCCACTCGTCCGGCACGTCGTCGGCGGAGACGACGTGGTTCGGGACGACGTCGGCGAGCTGGTCGAACCACCAGAGCGAGAGCGACGTCAGCACCTTCCCCTTGTCGGGGATCGGCGTCGGCAGCACGACGTCGTAAACCGAGACGCGGTCGGACGCCACGAGGATCACCTCGCCCGGCCGGTCGGAGTAGACGTCGCGGACCTTGCCCTTGTGAAGAAGCTGCACGGCGCCGTTCTAGCACAGCCGGGAACCGCGGCGGCCCGCGCGGTGTATGAACGGCAGAACGACGACACGAGGACCGAACCATCGCCGACGAGACCGAGCAGGCCGCCATCGCCCGCGTACGCGCCGGAGACGCCGACGCGTACGCCGTCCTCGTGCGCCGGCACGCCGCCGACGCGCGCCGGCTCGCGGTGGTGGCGGGCGCCGGCCCTGACGCCGACGACGTCGTCCAGGTGGCGTTCGTCAAGGCGTACCGCACCATCGGCGGCTTCCGCGACGGCGCCCCGTTCCGGCCGTGGCTGCTGCGGATCGTGCTCAACGAGGCCCGCAACAATGCGCGGGCGGCCCGCCGGTACCGGGCGACGGCGGACCGGTCCTTCCTGCTCGACGTCGCGACCACCGGCTCGGCCGACGACGACCCGGCCGCGACGGCGCTGACGGGCGAGCGGCGGACGGAGCTGGTGGCGGCGCTGCGGTCGCTGCCCGAGCCGCAGCGTCAGGTCGTCGTCTGCCGCTACCTGCTCGACCTGGACGAGGAGGAGACGGCGACGGTGCTCGGCTGGCCGCGCGGCACGGTGAAGTCGCGGCTGCACCGGGCGCTGCGCCGGCTGCGGACCGAGCTGGCGCCGGCTCCGGCCCGCACGCCCACCCAGGAGGTGGACCATGGATGACGCCCTCGAGCGCGAGCTGCGCGCCCTCGGCCGGTCGGCCGCCACGGCCATCGACGACGCCGGGCCGGCGCCGGACGCCGTGGCCACGGCCGTCCTGAACCGCCTCCCCGCCGCTCCGACGCCGGCCTGGATCGCGCGGATGCGGCGTATCGCCGGGCGGGTCGCTCGGTGGCCGTGGGGCGACGGCCTGGGGCGCCGGCTCGCCGTCGTCGCCGTCGCGGTGCTGGTGGCGCTGGGGCTGACGGCTCCGGTGCGGGCCGCCGTCGGCGAGTGGCTCGGGATCGGCGCGGTCGCCGTCCGGCCCGGCCCGTCGCAACCGTCCGCGTCAGCGCCGCAGCCGGCGCCGGCAGGGCTCTCGCTGGGCGCGGCGGCGGAGCGGACCGGGCTCGACCCGGTCGTGCCGCCGGTCCTCGGCCCGCCCGACGGCGTCGAGGTGTCGGCCGACGACCGCGTGCTGTCGCTGACCTGGGGCTCCGGGGGCAGCACCGTCCGGCTCGATCAGGTCGCCGACCCGCTGTCGCCGGTGTATCTCAAGACGGCGGTGCTCGGTTCGACGGCGTCGACGCTCACCGTGGCCGGCCGGGACGCGTGGTGGTTCGGCGTGCCGCACGACCTCGTCCTGCTGGCGCCGGACGGCAGCGAGCGGACCGAGTCGGCGCGCATCGCCGGCCCGACCCTCGTGTGGGTCGACGACGGCGTGACGTTCCGGCTCGAGGGCGTCGGCGACCGCGGCCGCGCCGTCGACATCGCCGCGTCGGCGCTGGGAACCGGCTGAGCCCGGCCGGTGTAGTCGAGGCAACGACCCCGACCACCTGGAGCCGTCATGCGTCTCGTCCGCCCGGCCGCCGTTCTCCTCGCACTCGGCGCCCTCCTGTTCGCCGCCGCCCCCGCGCCGGCCGGTGGGCCGACCAGCGTGCTGCTGGTGTCGCCGTCCACCGGACGTACCGCGTCGCTGCACACGACGAACGCGGCGTACACGACCCTGATGTCGCAGCTCGTCGTCGAGCCGGTGGCGGAGCGACCCGGCCTCGTGCCACCCACCGGCGGCGACGAGATCGTCGTCACCTGGATGATCCACGACGTGCAGCCGTGGCGCGTCGACCGCATCACCTTCGACGACGACGGCCGGCCCGAGTGGATCCATACCTCCCAGTCCATGGGCCGCGGCCCGATCGAGGCGGGCGGCGACGGGATCTGGCACCGGCCCGCCGACGTCCACGTGCTCGACGAGCTCCTCACCGACCTCGGGATGACGGGACGGACCGGGCCGCGGCCGGCGGAGGAGGACCCGGACGGCGCCGCCGTGGCCGCCGCGGGCGGGGGCGGCTCCGGGGCCGGCGGGTCCGAGGGCGGCGCATCCCGCGACGCGGCGACGTGGGCGTTGCCGGCTGTGGCCGGCGGGATCGTGGTGGGCGTCCTCGGCGACCGGTGGCTGCGCCGGCGGCGTGGCGGCGCCGACGGCGGTCGCTGGCAGCTCGTCGACGCCCCCGGCCCATCGGCCTGACCCGGCGGCCTAGAAGAAGATCCCGGCGATCGCTTGGTACGACGCCCAGATGCCGATGCCGCCGACGACCACCAAGGCGGCCGTCGTCCACCACCGATTGACGTAGGCCGGCAGGACGAACCTGCTGCTGGACGTCAGGATGATCACCGCGAGGATGATGACCGGCGCGGCCACCGCGGCCAGGGCGTTGACGAAGATGGTGAGCTCCACGAACGAGGGCATCGCCGGTATTGAGAACATGACCGGCAGGACGAGCAGGAACCCGCCCTGCAGCCACCGGAACGAAGCCCGCTTCTCATAGTCGGCGCTGGAGAGCTCGTCCGGGTCGTCGGCGCGAGACCGGAAGGTGTGCGCCGCCCCGTCCATCAGGAGCTTCGTCTGGCCGTACGAGTACGCCGGGAACGTCGTGAAGGTGATGAAGAACAGGCCGATCCAGAACAGCACCTCGCCGATCTGCCCGATCGTGTTGCCCAGCAGCATCGCCAGCGCGTCGACGTCGTCGATGGCGCTGCCCGCGACGTCGGCCTCCGCCGCTGTGACCCAGATGGCGAGGTTGATCAGGAGGATCACCATGATGCCGACGAAGAGGTCGATCAGCTGGATCCTGCGGTGGCCGGGAGTGAGCCAGCCCTTGTCCTGCAAGAAGTAGTTGTACATCAGGTTCGTCGTCGATCCGCCGACGCCGCCGATCAGCGCGGCGACGATGACCAGGCTCTCGATGCCGCCCTTGCTCTCCGGGACCTGGAACGCCAGCCCCTCCACGAAGGCCACGGGATCGAAGCCCTGGATGAGGGCGACGGCACCGAAGCTGCCGAGCAGGATGACCGCCGCGGCACGCGCCGTGAACTCCAGGGTCGCGTACTGGCGTCGGGTGAACAACAGCACCAGGGTGACCGCCACCAGCCCGGCCACCGAGAGGAACACGCCCCATTCGGAGTCACCCGGGCGCCCGATGAGGGCGTAGAAGGCGGTGCCGGCGCCCTTGAGGATGTACGTCGCGTAGCCGAAGCCGAGGATGAACGCGCACAGCCCGACGATGAACGGCAGCGGCCGCCAGATGCGGGCGAATCCCTCCATGATCGAGCTGCTCGAGCTGTTGTTGCACAGGACGTACTTCGCGATCGCGGCGACGAACACGTACCGGGCCAGCAGCGACAGGACCAGCGCCCAGATGAGGACGTACCCGTAGTCGGCGCCGGACACCGACGACGCGACGAGGTCGCCGGCGCTCATCCATGCCAGGGCCATCACGACGCCGGGGCCCAGGGAGCGTAGGTGGCCTCCGAATCCTTCGGGCACTGGGGCGGTGCGTACTCCGGATTCGGTGGCTGCCATGTGCATCACTACTCCTCGTTGAGTGCTGCTCCGGATTCGGTCACTGCTGATCGGGCCCCTGACGAGTCGGCTGGACGCACCTCACGGCCGGGGCGGAGGACTGTCACCGGCCAGGTGCGAGCGCAGGAAGCCGGCCCAGGTCGCGACGTGGGTGCGCATGGCGTGCTCGGCGCCGTCGGGGTCGCCGCGTCCGATCGCCGCGGCGATGGCGAGGTGCTCCTCCGCCGCCCGCCGCGCCCAGGCCGGCGACGCGTGTCCATAGGTCAGGCGGCGGCACAGCCGCACGCGGTCGTGGATGGTCGCCATGAGCTCGATCACCGTGGCGTTGCGGCTGCCCCGGGCGATGGCGTCGTGGAAGTCGTTGCCGAGTGCGGACTCCTCGTCCGGGCTCATCGTGATGGATCCGTCGATCAGGCCTTCGAACTGCGTCACGAACGGGGCGAGGAGGGTCTCGTCGGCTCGCTCCGCGGCCAGCCGTGCCGCCATGCCCTCCAGCGCCTCGCGCGCCTGGTACAGGTTCTGCATGTTCGCCGCGCTGAACTGGCGCACCTGCGCGCCGCGCTGCGCGACGATCGACACGAGGCCGTCGCGCTCCAGTTGCCGGAGCGCCTCGCGCACCGGCACCCGGCTGACGGCGAGCTCCTCGGCGATCACCCGTTCGGGAATGGGCTGCCCAGGCTCGTAGCGACCGTCGAGGATCCGCGTGCGCAGCTCCTGACGGATGGCCTCGAACTTGCGTGTTCCGGCGTCGGCGCCGCTGAGGTTGCTCACGGCCGGCCCCGGCTCGCGAAGTGGTATACCAACATCGCGTCATGGTATACCTAGGTCACATCGAGTCAAGACCTTGACCTTCACCGACGGTGAACGCGCTGCTCACGTCCATGGGCGAGGTCGCACGGGGCTACGGAGAGGAACCCATGGAGCATCTCGGCGAGTACGACACCATCGTGGCCGGCGCCGGAGTCACGGGCATCGTCGCCTCCGTCGCGGCGGCGCGGGCGGGCGCCCGGGTCCTGCTGGTGGAGAGCAGCGGCATCCTCGGCGGTCTCATCACCGGCGGACGCCTCACCAAGCCCACCGGCATCGTCCAGCCCGGCGTGTACCTCGACCTGATCGAGCGGGCGGCGGCCTACGGCGGCGCCGACCCCAACGTGCAGGAGTCGCACTGGGGCACGTACAGCGGGGTATTCGACACCGAGGTCATGCAGCGCGTCATCATCGAGACGCTGGAGGAGGCCGGTGTCGAGGTGCTGCTGTTCGCCCACGTCACCGGCGCACTGCGCGAGGGCGACCGGATCCGCGGCGTCGAACTGCACACGAAGGCCGGGCCGTGCCTGGCCACCGCCGCGACCGTCGTCGACGCCAGCGGCGACGGCGACGTCGCGGTGCTGGCCGGCGCCGACTCCATGTACGGACGCCCCGGCGACGGGCACGTTCAGCCCATGACCAGCTACTTCCGCATCCTGAACGTCCAGTTCGCGGAGTTGGCGCAGGACTGCCGGGACCACCCCGGCGACATCCGTGAGCTGGTGATTCCGGAGGGAGCCGGTCAGGACAACGAGGACTACGTCCTGAAGTTCTACATGGCCGGCTTCGAGCAGCGCATCGCCGACGCCCGACGCGACGGGTTCGACTGGATCATCCCGAAGACCCACCTGCACATGAAGGCCGGACTGCTGCCCGGCGAGCTCAACGTCAACGCCACTCGCGTGCAGGGCAACGCCCTCGACCCCCGGACCCGCACCCGGGCGGCGATCGAGGTGCGCAAGCAGGCCTACTGCGCGTTCGACTTCCTGAAGCGCTACGTCCGTGGCATGGAGTCGGCCATCTTCCTCGACGTCGCGCCGGTGCTCGGCGTCCGCGAGACCCGCCGCATCTCGGGCGACTACGTGCTGACGGAGGACGACGTGCGCGCCGAAGCGCGGTTCCCCGACGCCATCGGACTGTCCAACGCTCCCCTGGACATCCACGAGCCCGGCGGCGAAGGCGGCGCGATGATCGGCGTCGGCAGCGGCTACGGCATCCCCTACCGGTGCCTGTTGCCTCGCGGCGTGGACGGCCTGCTGGTCGCCGGCCGTTGTCTGTCGGTCGATGCCGGCGCGTTCGCCTCGACGCGCAACACACCGGCCTGCGCGATCACCGCCCAGGCGGCCGGCGTCGCCGCGGCCGAGTGTGCGCGGCGCGGCATCACGCCCCGGGCGCTGCCGCCGCAGGTCGTCCAGGAGGCACTGGCCGCGATCGGCGTCTCGCTCGGCACCGACGCGTCCGATCGCGCAGTCGCCGCGGCGGCGTCCTGATCATCGTCGCGCCGGAACCGGTGGACGTGGTGCCGGCGCCGGGACCACACGACGGCGGTGCGCCGGCGTCGTCGGTCAACGGTCAGGGGCCGCCGGGCCGGCCGAGGCGCCGTTCCGCGGCGGTGAGGCAGCGCAGCAGGAACGCCCGTTCGGCGTCGTTCCCGCACAGCTCGAGCGCCCGCCGGTAGGCGGCGACCGCGTCGGCCGGGCGATCGAGCCGGTCGAGCAGCCGGGCGCGGGCGGCGTGCAGCGGATGGAAGCGGTCCAGCGCGCCGCCCGCCGCCAGTTCGTCCAGCAGATCCAGTCCGGCCGCCGGGCCGTGCGCCATCGCGACGGCGACGGCGCGGTTGAGGTCGACGACCGGCGAAGGAGCGGTGGCGCGGAGAACGCCGTACAGGCCGACGATCTGCGGCCAGTCGGTGGCGGCCGCCGTCGGGGCCTCGTCGTGGACGGCGGCGATGGCGGCCTGCAGCGCGTACGGACCGGGCGGCCGGTGCCGCAGCGCGTCGAGCACCAGCGCCTGACCCTCGGCGATCTTGGCCCGGTCCCAGCGAGATCGGTCCTGGTCGTCGAGCAGCACGAGGTCGCCGGCGTCGTCGACGCGGGCGTCGCGGCGGGCGTCGACCAGGAGGAGCAGCGCCAGCAACCCGGTGACCTCCGGTTCGGCCGGGAGCAGGCGGTGCAGGATGCGCGCCAGCCGGATCGCCTCGTCGGCCAGCTCGGGGCGCAGCAGCGCGGCGCCGTTGCTGGCCGCGTACGCCTCGGTGAACACGACGTACACCACGCTGAGCACGGCCGGCAGCCGCCCGGGCAGCTCCGTCGCCGACGGCACGCGGTACGGGATGCCGGCCACGCCGATCTTCTGCTTCGCCCGCACCAGCCGCTGCGCCATGGTCCCCTCGGGCACCAGGAACGCCCGCGCCACCTGCGCCGTCGACAGCCCGGCGAGGTAACGCAGCGTCAACGCGACCCGCGCGTCGGCGGCCAGCGCGGGATGGCAGCAGGTGAAGAACAGCCGCAGGCGGTCGTCGCCGATGACGTCGGGCCCGGCGTCGCCGGCCGGTTCCGAGAGCCGGGCCAGCTCGTCGCGCTCGGCCTCGACCTTCAGCACCGCCAGCTTGGCCGCGTAGTTCTGCCGCCGTCGCAGGACGTCGACCGCCCGCCGCCGCGCCGTCGTCAGCAACCACGCGCCCGGCCGCTCCGGCACGCCGTCGACCGGCCAGCGCTCGACCGCCGCCGCGATGGCATCGGCCGCGACCTCCTCGGCCAGGTCGAAGTCGCCGACCCAGCGGACGAGCGTGGCGAGCAGCCGGCCCCACTCCTCGCGGAAAACCGCCTCGGCGGGGTCGGCCGCCCACCCGTTCACCGTCAGCCCTGGTCGAACACCGTGATCGGGCGGATCTCCATGGAGCCGTACCGCGACCCGGGGCACTTGGCGGCCCAGTCGAGCGCGGTGTCGAGGTCGGGCACGTCGACCAGGTAGTAGCCGCCGAGCACCTCACGGGTCTCCGCGAACGGCCCGTCGGTGACCACCCGCTCGCCGTCCTTCACCCGTAGCGTGGTGGCGGTGGACGTCGGCTCGAGCGCGTTGCCGTCGACGTAGACACCGGACTTGCGGATGGCTTCGTCGTACGCGAACCACTCGGCCATCTCGGCGTCGATCTGGCTCTGGGCCGGCGCCTCGGTGGCCGGCTCGCTGTAGATCAGCAGCAGGTACTGCATCTCGGTCCCCCTTCGAGGGTCGTCGCGGGCGGCCCGGTGCCGCCCTCACCATGACGACGAACGGCGACTGCCCTCATATACAACACCTCCCCACCGACAACGGGAACGTCTTCGGCCGTCAGCTCGTCGCGGGCTGGAACTCGGCCAAGCGGCCGGCGTACGGCGAACTCTCGGTGGCCGCGAGCCAGTGCGGATGCGAGACATAGACCACCTCGCTCTCCTCGTCGGCGCGGTAGACGAGGTCGGTGCCGGCGCGCAGGTAGATGACCTCGCCGGCGGCCGCGGTGGTGACGGTGCCGCCGCTCTCGACACTGAACCGGCCGCGGGTGACGACCAGCGCCTCGTCGTACGAGACCGTCCAGGGATTCGACTCACCCGCGCCGTAGCGGGCGAAGCCGACGGTCATCGCGGCATCGTGGCGCTGGTCGATCGCGTCGGCCAGCTGCAGGTTCTGATCGAGGCGGCGGAACCATTCGAGGTCGTCGCCGCTGGTCGCCTTCGTCACGCCGGACATGTCGCGCTCCTTTTTCTGTAGTGGTTGCTACACAATAAAACAGTGGCGGCGGGTGGCGTCAAGTGGTTAATGTAGTGATCGACACAGAAAGGAGACTGGATGGGGCGCGGGCGACCACGCAGCTTCGACCGCGACGTGGCACTCGACGACGCCATGCGGCTGTTCTGGACCCGCGGTTACCAGGACACGTCGATCGCCGACCTCACGGACGTGCTGGGCATCGGCTCGCCGAGCCTGTACGCCGCGTTCGGTTCCAAGGCGTCCCTGTTCTGCCAGGCGGCCGACCGCTACCAGGACGGCGACGGCGGGCGGCCTGGCGTGGCGTTGGCCGAGGCGCCGACGGCGCGCGGCGGCGTCGAGGCGCTGCTGCGCGAGAACGTCGCGTTGTTCACCCGGCGCGGCGGGCCCCGCGGCTGCCTACTCACCCGGGCGACGCTGAGCTGCCCGCCGACCGACTCGACGGTGCTCGCGTACCTGGAGCGCAGCCGGCGGGATCGGCTGGCGGTGCTGCGGACGAGACTCCGGTCCGCCGCGGCCGACGGCGAACCACTGCCGTCCGACGACGTCGACACGCTGGCGCAGTACTACGACGCGCACGTGCAGGGGCTCGCGGTACGGGCGTTGGAGGGGGCGAGCCGGGCGGCGCTGCTGCGCACGGTCGATCTGACGATGGCGGGGTGGGACGCGCTGGCCGGCCGGTGAACGCCTGGTACGGCAGCACTCCGCGCGACGTGCGGGGCGCGAGGCTGAGGCATCCGCCGGCGACACCGGAGCCGAGGCCGCCGCGACGCTGCGCGGGTACGGGGCACGGCCGACCACACCAGCCCGCAGGCCGGCCCAGGGCCGGCGGGCAGGAGAGTTGGCGCTGCGGGTGGTGACGAGGATGCCAACGGTTGGCGCTGACGTCACCCCGCGTCGCATGGGGCAGGCCGCTCCGGGGCGGGCGCTGGCTGGGTGTGGCAGCGGACGAGGTCGAGCAGCAGGTGTCGCCACAGTTGGGTGCGGTCGGTGGGCACAGCTGACCACGATCAGCCCGCAGGCCCGCCCCGGGCCGGCCGGCGGGCAGGAGAGTTGGCGCTGCGGGTGGTGACGAGGATGCCAACGGTTGGCGCTGACGTCACCCCGCGCGAACGAGGGCCGGCCGCTCCGGGGCAGGCGCTGGCTGAGTGCGGCCGCGGACGAGGTCGAGCAACAGGTGTCGCCACAGTTGGGTGCGGTCGGTGGGCACAGCTGACCACGATCAGCCCGCAGGCCCGCCCCGGGCCGGCCGGCGGGCAGGAGAGTTGGCGACGCGGGTGGTGACGAAGATGCCAACGGTTGGCACTGACGTCACCCCGCGCGAACGAGGGCCGGCCGCGGCCTGGCCAACACCCGGGGCGCGGGGCCATCGGGGCGCGAGGACGCGGGGCCACCGAGCCCGGGGCCACCGGGGCGCCGGGCCGCAAGGGAGCAGGGCCGCAAGGGAGCAGGGCCGCAAGGGCGCGGGGCCGCTCAGCCCTACGCGGCGAAGCAGCTCAAAACGTCCGCCACAACAGCAGCAGGGCGCGATCGTCCGCGTCGGACGAGGCGACGGCGTTGATGAGCTTCTGGGCGCCGCCGTCGAAGCCGCGCGCCACCAGGCGCTCGGCCTCGCCCTGGAGCTTGTCGATGCCGTCGGAGAGGTCGCGCCGCGGCGCTTCGACCAGTCCGTCGGTGTAGAGCATGAGCGCGTCGCCGGGGCGGAGGCGGCCGGTGACGGGCTCGTAGTGCTTCTGCTCGTAGACGCCGAGCAGGCCACCCTCGGTGTCGAGGGTGGCCCAGCGGCCGGAGCCGGCGTGGAAGTGGATGGCGGGTGGATGGCCGGCCGAGCGGACCTGGTACTCGCCGGTGGTGAGGTCGACGACGAGGTGGACGGCGGTGGCGAAGCCTTCGGGCCAGCGCTGCCGCAGCAGATAGGCGTTGGCGGCGGGCAGGAACTGGTCGGGCGGCAGCGAGCCGAGCAGCCCTCCGAACGCGCCGGACAGCAGCAGCGCGCGGGTGCCCGCGTTGTGCCCCTTGCCGGACACGTCGACGAGGGCCAGTTCGAGGTCGCGGCCGTCGGTGGAGCGGGAGGCGACGGCGAAGTCGCCGGAGAAGCTGGAGCGTTCGGCGGCGTGGTGCTTGAGGTCGATCTGCCAGCCGCGCCCGAGCTGCGGCATGCGGCCCTGGGCGGCCAGCCGGTCACGCAGGTCGACGAGCATCGACTCGCCCATGGTGCCCTGCAGGCCGAGCCGCGCCCGCGACCGCGCGAGACCGAGCGAGACGACGGCGGTGATGCCGACGACGACGGTGACGGCGAGGAAGGTCTGGCCGCCGCCGATGACGACCCCGCCGGCGAGGAGGCAGAACGCGACGGCGCCGACCAGCCAGGCCAGCGCCCGCGGCGGCACGAACAACCCGCCGAACAGCAGCGGCAGCACGAGGGCGATGGCCGGCACGATCGACTCCCACTGCACCATCGACAGCCCGAGCAGCAGGGTGGAGGCGAGCAGAACGGCCATGACGACGGGCTCGCGGAGGAGCCGTCGCGTCAGGGCGCTGGCCGGACGCCCGCCGAAGAACGCCCCGGCAAGCCCGAGCACGCCAGCCGATCGGGTCGTCACACGGAGGACCCTAGCGGCAAAAAGAGCGTGGGAGGAAGATCACACAGAATTGCCCGTCAGGGCGCGTCAATGCTGGCAGTTCGGGCACCAGAACAGGTTCCGGGCCGCCGCTCTTCCGGCCGCGACCGGCGTGCCGCAGACGAGGCACGGCTGCCCCGTCCGCCGGTAGACGTACACCTCGCCGCCGTGGTCGTCGACGCGCGGCGGACGGCCCATCGCCTCGGGCTCGTGCTCGGGCCGGACGGTGTCGATGCGGCCGGTCTTCACGCCCAGCTCCATGAGCCCGACGAGGTCGGCCCAGATCGAACGCAGGACGGGCTCCGGCACGGACGCGCCGGTCCGGGCGGGGTCGACACCCGCCCGGAACAGCGACTCCGCGCGGTACACGTTGCCGACGCCGGCGACGACGGCCTGGTCCATGAGGAGGACGCCGATCGGCGCCCGGCTGCGCCCGATGCGCTCCAGCGCCCGCCCCGGATCGTCGCCGCGCAGCGGGTCCGGCCCGAGCCGGGCGGCGACGGCGTCCTTCTCGGCGTCGCCGACGACCTCGCACCGGGTCGGCCCGCGCAGGTCCGCGTACCCGGACCCGGCGGCCGCGCGCCCGGCGGCCGCGGCCCCGGCCACCAGCCGCATCCGCACCTGACCGACGACCGGTCCGGCCGGCGGGGCACCGGAGAAGACGTCGAACTTCCCGTACAGCCCGAGGTGCACGTGCACCCACCGCCGCCCGGCGAAGCCGATGAACAGGTGCTTCCCATGCGCCTCCGCCCGCGACAGCACGGACCCGGAGACGACGGCGGCGCCGGCCGCGAACCGGCCCTGCGGACTGGACACGCCGACGACCCGTCCGCCGAAGGCGCGGGTCACGTCATCGGCCAGACGGTGGATCGTATGGCCCTCGGGCACGTACCGTCCTTCCTGTGAGCGATCGCGAGAAGGGCGTCCGCAAGCTCGACCAGGTCGACCGGCGCTCCCAGGTCGGCGTGTCGCGGGCCATGCGGGCCCGCGACGTGTCCCGCCCGGCCCCCGGCGACATCGAGGCCGCGCTGGAGCGCATCGGGAAGACGCCGCTGCCGCCGCGGTCTAGTCGGCCGGCGCCGGCAGCGGAGGAAGCTCGCCGTCAGCCTCGTAACGGCTGAGCATGGCGATGCGGCGGGCGTGCCGCTCGCTGCCGGAGAACGGGGTGTCGAGGAACGTCCGCACGAACGTCGCGACGTCGTCGAACGGGTGCATGCGGGCGCCGACGGCCAGCACGCGGGCGTCGTTGTGCTCGCGTGCCAGCCGGGCGGTCTCCTCGGACCACGCCAGCGCCGACCGGATGCCCTTGACCTTGTTCGCGGCCATCTGCTCGCCGTTGCCGGAGCCGCCGATGACGACGCCCAGGCTGCCGTCGTCGGCGGCCACGCCCTCGCCCGCCCGCAGGCAGAACGTCGGGTAGTCGTCCAGCTCGTCGTAGACGAACGGGCCGTGGTCGACGACCTCGTGGCCGCCGTCGCGGAGCAACTCGACGAGGCGGTTCTTGACCTCGTATCCGGCATGGTCGGAGCCGACGTGGACGCGCATGGGCGTCAGTCTGCCGTACGTCAGCCGAAGATGGGCTCGCGGGTGCGCGTCCGCTTGAGCTCGAAGAAGCCGTCGTACGAGGCCAGCGCCCGCACGCCGTCCCAGACGCGGCCGGCCTCGTCGCCGCGCGGCGCGGGCGACATGACCGGGCCGAAGAACGCGTAGCCCTCGACCGCGAGGACGGGCGTGCCGACCTCGGTGCCGACCTGGTCCATGCCGGCGTGGTGGCTCTCCTTCAGCGCGGCGTCGTACTCGTCTGAATCGGCGTACTCGGCCAGCGACGCCGGCAGGCCGACCTCGGCCAGTGCCTCGGCGATGACGACCGACCGGTCCTCCTGGCCGCCGAGGTGGAACCGGGTGCCCATGGCGTCGTAGAGCGGCTTCACCCACTGCTGGCCGTGCAGCTCCTTCGCCGCCGTGATGACCCGCACCGGCCCCCAGCTGTCGGCCATCAGGCGGTTGTACGTCTCCCCCAGGTCACGCCCCGCGTTGAGGTACGACAGCGACATCACGTGCCACGTCACCTCGACCGGCCGGACCCGTTCCACCTCCATCATCCAGCGCGACGTCATCCACGCCCACGGGCAGATCGGGTCGAACCAGAAATCGACCTGGGTGGTCTCGCTCATGCTGTTGCCCTTCATCACAATTGACGCGTCAAAGAGGTCTCGATCTGGCCAACCGCGCGACGGCACGGTCGATTCCCGCGCCCACGGCCAGCGCGGCGGCGGATGTTCTGCCAGGATCGAGGCCATGTCTGGCACGAACCTGACCCGCGACGAGGCACGCGACCGCGCATCCGTCGTCGACCCCGCGTCGGTGCGCTACACCGTCGAACTGGATCTCACCCGCGGCGAGACCACCTTCGGGTCGACGACGACGGCGACCTTCGCCGCCACCGAGGGCGCCGAGACCTGGCTCGACCTCATCGCGCCCACGGTGCACGAGGTCGTCCTCAACGGCACCGCGCTCGACCCTGCCGACGTGTACGACGGCGCCAGGGTCCGGCTCACCGGCCTGACCAGCGAGAACGAGGTCAAGGTCGTCGCCGACGCCGCCTACATGCACACCGGCGAAGGGCTGCACCGGTTCGTCGACCCGGTCGACGACGAGGTGTACCTGTACTCGCAGTTCGAGGTGGCCGATGCCCGCCGCGTCTACGCCTGCTTCGAGCAGCCCGATCTCAAGGCCGAGGTGACGTTCCTGGTCGACGCGCCGTCGGGCTGGCAGGTCGTCTCGAACTCGCCGGGCAAGGCCGGAAAGGCCAGCCACGGCAAGAAGCGGTGGACGTTCGAGCCGACGCCGCGGCTGTCGACCTACGTGACGGCGATCGTCGCAGGTCCGTACCACGTCGAGCGGTCCGAGCACGTCGGCAAGGAGAAGACCATCCCGCTGGCGCTGTACTGCCGCAAGTCGCTGGCCGAGCACCTCGACGCCGACGAGCTGTTCGACGTCACCAGCCGCGGCTTCGCGTTCTTCGAGGACGTGTTCGGGCTGGCCTACCCGTTCGCGAAGTACGACCAGCTGTTCGTCCCCGAGTTCAACGCGGGCGCCATGGAGAACGCCGGCGCCGTCACCCACCACGAGGACTACGTCTTCCGCAGCCGCGTCACCGACGCCGCCTACGAGCGCCGGGCCGAGACGATCCTGCACGAGATGGCGCACATGTGGTTCGGCGACCTCGTCACCATGCGCTGGTGGGACGACCTGTGGCTGAACGAGTCGTTCGCGACGTGGGCGTCGGTGCTGTCGCTGTCCGAGGCGACCCGGTGGACCGACGGCTGGACGACGTTCGCCGTCACCGAGAAGCTGTGGGCGCTGCGCCAGGACCAGCTGCCGTCAACCCACCCGATCTCCGCCGACATCCGCCACCTCGAGGACGTCGAGGTCAACTTCGACGGCATCACCTACGCCAAGGGCGCCAGCGTGCTGAAGCAGCTGGTCGCCTGGGTAGGCCGCGACGCGTTCCTCGAGGGCGTGCGGGCGTACTTCGCCGAGCACGCGTGGGGCAACACCTCGCTCGGCGACCTGTTCGCGCACCTCGAGCGCACCAGCGGCCGCGACCTGTCGGAGTGGAACGAGCAGTGGCTGCGCACGGCCGGCGTCAACACGCTGCGCCCCGTGGTCACCGTCGACAACGCCGGCGCGTACACGTCGGTGGCGATCGAGCAGACGGCCGCGACCGAGCACCCGGCCATCCGGTCGCACCGGGCCGCGATCGGGCTCTACGACTACGACGACGACGGCGTACTGGTGCGGCGGCGGCGCATCGAGCTGGACGTCGACGGCCCGCGCACCGAGGTCGCCGAGCTGCGCGGCGAGACCCAGCCCGACCTCCTGCTGGTCAACGACGACGACCTCACGTTCGCGAAGGTGCGCCTCGACGACCGCTCGCTGGCGACGGTGGTGCGCTCCATCGGGTCGCTCGACCCGCTGCCGCGGGCGCTGTGCTGGACGGCGGCGACGGACATGCTGCGC
Organism: Jiangella sp. DSM 45060; assembly: GCF_900105175.1. Classification (NCBI taxonomy): domain Bacteria; kingdom Bacillati; phylum Actinomycetota; class Actinomycetes; order Jiangellales; family Jiangellaceae; genus Jiangella; species Jiangella sp. DSM 45060. The sequence continues at coordinate 4,830,337 of NZ_LT629771.1, forward strand.
GACGCCGAGATGTCGGCCAGCTCGTTCGTCGAGCTGGTGCTCGGCGGCATCGAGCGCGAGACGTCGATGGGCGTGGTGCAGCACGTGCTCGCCTCCGCCCGGGCGGCCATCGAGCTGTACGCGTGGCCGGCCAACCGGACGCTGCTGTCGTCGCGGTGGGCGGCGGCCCTGCGGCAGTCGGCCGGGTCGGCCGAGGCCGGCAGCGACCGCCAGCTGGCCTTCACCCGCGCCTGGGTGTCGGCCGCGGCCAGCGACGAACACGTCACCGAGATCAGGGCGCTGCTCGACGGCGACGAAGAGTTGCTGCCGGGCCTGGTCGTCGACACCGACCTGCGGTGGACGCTGCTGCAGCGGCTGGTCGTGCTGGGTGTGGCCGGCGACGACGCCATCGACGCCGAGCTCGAGCGCGACAACACCGCCACCGGTCAGCGGCAGGCCGCGTACGCCCGTGCGGCGGTCCCGTCCTACGCCGCCAAGGCGGCCGCCTGGCAGGCCGTCGTCGAGTCCGACGAGCTGCCGAACGCGCTGCTGTCGGCGACTGTGCGCGGCTTCGCCCAGCCCGAGCAGCGCGAGCTGGTGCGCGCGTACGTCCAGCCGTACCTCGACGCCGTCCCGCGGGTGTGGGCGGAGCGGACCAACGAGAGCGCGCAGGCCATCGTCGTCGGGCTGTTCCCGCGGTTGCTGGCCGACGCCGCCACGGCCGCGACGGTGCGCGGCTGGCTCGAGACGGCCGAGCTGCCCGACGCCGCCCGGCGGCTCGTCGTCGAGGGCCTGGCCGACCTCGACCGCGCGCTGCGGGCCCAGGAGCGCGACAGCCAGGCAGGCTGACGGGTTCTGTGCGGGGTTTCATCTACGATGTAGATGACGGTTCCGAGATGGTGGGGGATCATTAACGTGCCACGAGTACCTGCCCGCGAGTCCGCCGGCGGCACCCAGAGCGTCGAGCGCGCGCTCTCGCTGCTGTCCGCGTTCACCGAGGAGCACCCCGAGCGGCGCATCTCCGAGCTGGTGGCCGCCACCGGGCTGGGCCAGTCGACGGTGTCGCGGCTGGTCGGCGCGCTGGTCAACCTGGGGTACCTGACGCACCACGGGCGCAGCGGGCTGTACGGCGTCGGGCCGCGGGTCATCACGCTGGCCGGCATCGGGCTGAACCAGTCGCCGGTGCACCAGCAGTCGCGCCAGCTCGCACAGAACCTCGCCGCCACGCTGGGCCTCGGCGTCAACGTCGCCGAGCGCCACGGCGCCAGCCTGTTCTACCTCTGCCACTTCGAGGGTGCCAACGCGCCGCGGCCGTCCACCCTGATCGGCCGCGGCGGCCCGCTGCACGCCACCGCCATGGGGAAGGCGCTGACCAGCGAGCTCCCGCCCGACGAGCTGCGCGAGCTGATCGGCTCCGAGTACGCCCGCTACACCCCGCACACCATCTCGTCCTACGACGAGCTGGCCGCGGCGCTGCAGGAGGTCCGCTCCCGCGGCTACGCCACCGAGTTGGAAGAGCTGGCGTTCGGACGGGCGTGCGTGGCGGCGCCGATCCGCGACCGGTCCGGGCAGGTCATCGCGGCGCTGTCGGTGTCGGGCCCGCTGTCGGCGATGAACCTGCCGGCCCGGCAGGACGAGCTGGCGATGATCGCCATCGAGCACGCCGACCAGATCTCGTCCAACCTCGGCTACCACGCCACGGTGACCGCACTCCCCGGCTGACGGCGGCCGGTTCGCGCCCCGGGATCCGGCGTTCGTCGGCCACTCCTGTGATCATCAAGGATCGACCACGTCGGAGTGGGGTCGATCCTTGATGATCATGGGAGGGAGGCGCGGACCGCGGGCATGACCTCCTCGGCGAACGTGCGCAGCTGGCCGGGCGGGCCGCCGAACACCAGGACGTCGGCGCGGTGCTCGGTGGCCAGCACGTTCAGCTCGTCGATCCACTGCGACACCGGGCCGGCGAGGTAGCCCTCAGTGACACCGTCGGTGATGGCGCCGCCCACGTTGAAGACGCGGCGGACGGCGGAGGGGTCGCGGCCGGCGGCCACGGCGGCGGCGTCGACCCGTTCGTTCAGCTCGGGCAGCCGGCGCAGCACGTCGGCGTTGATCGAGGGGACCCAGCCGTCGGCCAGGCGGCCGGTCAGGGCCAGCGCCCGCGGGCCGTACGCCCCGACCCAGATGCCGATGTCGTGCGCCGGCAGCGGCCCGGAGTGCACGCCGCGCAGGTGGTAGTGGTCGCCCTCGAACCGCAACCCGCGCTCGCCGCTCCACAGCAGCCGGATCACCTCGATGGCCTCGCCGAGCGCCGCCAGCGCCTCCCCCGGCGTCCGCCGCACGCCCCCGTAGCCCTCGATGGCGTCCCAGAACGCCCCGGCGCCCAGCCCCAGCTCGAACCGTCCGCCGGACAGCACGTCCAGCGACGCCGCCGTCTTGGCCAGCACGCCGGGCGGGCGCAGCGGCAGGCAGGCGACGTCGGGGAAGACGCGCAGGGTGGACGTCGCGGTGAGGACGGCGCTGGACAACGCGATGGTGTCGGCGAAGCGGCGTTGGTACGGGTGGTCCTGGATGCCGGCGTACTCGAACCCGAGGGTCTCGGCCAGTTGCGCGGTGGCGACCAGCGGCTGGGACGCGTCGGGCACCAGGAAATGGCCGAAGCTCACCATGTGGGCGGCCTCCGATCGCGCCACGGACGGGCCGCCTCCAGCTGCGCGGCCAGCGACAACAGCGTCTCCTCCGCTCCGTGGCGGCCGCCGAGCATGACGCCGACCGGCAGCGTGACGCCGTCGGCCTCGGTCGTCTCGAGCGGGAGGCTGACGGCCGGCCAGCCGGTGAGGTTCCAGACGCTGGTCCACGGCGTGAACGCCATCTGCGCGGCGAAGTCGGCGGCGGGGTCGGCGTCGTCGCGCTGCGAGCCGACCGGCGCCGGGAGCCGCGCCAGGGTGGGGCTCAGGATGACGTCGTAGGCCGCCCAGGTGGCCGCGGTCTCGCGCGTCGTCGTCTGGATCAGCCCGAGCGCCGACGCGTAGTCGATGCCGCTGACCGACCGGCCCTGCTCGCGCAGCCAGCGGGTCAGCGGCAGCAGCAGGTGCTCGTGCTCGGGCGGCACCGGCGCGCTCAGCGCCAGCACCGACCAGATGGCCGCGAAGGAGTCCCAGCGCTCGGCCGTGAACGGCACCGGCGCCGGCTCGACCTGGTGGCCGAGGTCCTCCAGCAGCCGCGCGGTGCGGACGACGGCGGCAAGGCAGGCGTCGTCGACGGGTGCGTCGTCGACGATGACCGGCGTGGTCAGCAGGCCGATGCGCACCTGCCCGGGCTCGCGCTCGCAGGCGTCGAGGAAGGTGGTGTGCGGCGGCGCGAGCGCGAAGAGGTCGCCCGGCCACTGGTGCGACAGCACGTCGAGCAGCGCCGCGGTGTCGCGGACGTCGCGGGTGAGCACGCCGTTCGACGCCAGGCCGGCGCCCTCGGGGCGGTACGGGCCGGGGCTGACGCGGCCGCGGGTGGGCTTGAGGCCGACCAGTCCGCAGGCGCTGGCCGGGATGCGGATGGAGCCGCCGCCGTCGCTGCCGTGGGCGATGGGCGCGATGCCGGCCGCGACCGCCGCCGCCGACCCGCCGCTGGACCCGCCGGCCGACCGCGTGGTGTCCCAGGGCGTGCGGGCCGGCGGCGCGATGTCGGGCTCGGTGTACGGCGGCAGGCCGAACTCGGGGGTGTTCGTCTTGCCGAGCATCAGCGTGCCGGCCTGGCGCAGCAGCGTGACGACGCCGTCGTCGGCGGGCGCCACGAAGTCGCCGAGGGCGGCGCTGCCGGAACGGAACGGCACGCCGGCCACCATCGCGAGGTCCTTGACGGGGCACGGCACGCCCAGGAACGGCGGCAGCTCGTCGCCGGAGCGGGACTCCCGGAGCAGGATCTCGGCCTCGGCGGCCTGCTCGCGGGCGAGGTCGGGGGTCAGGGTGACGAAGGCGCCGAGGGACGGGTCGAGCCGTTCGGCCCGTTCGAGCGCGTGATCGGCCACCTCGGACGGCGACACCTCGCGCTTGCGAACCGCTGTGGCCAGCTCCAACCCGGTCAGCTCATGGATCTCGCTCACGTCTTCGACCCTACGGTGCCCGGCCGTCCAGCGCTCACGATCTTGCCTGACGTTGTCACAGCCAGCGGTTATGGTGACTTTCACAACCAGCAACGGAACCAGTTCATCGGAGGCGGCGATGAGCGACGACGGCCGGACGTCCGGCGTGCGGCCCAGCGGGCCACCGGGCGGCTTCGACGACCCCGATCCCCCGGCGGCCACCGGACTGCGGCAGCGCTGGTCCGGGCCGTCCGCCGCCACCACGCCGCGGCCGCTGCGGCACCGTCGCCGGGCCGACCTCTCCACGCTGGCCTCGCTGGTGCTGGCGCTGCCGTGGTTCGTGTTCAGCCTCACCGTCGTCGGCATGGCCGGGCTGGGCATCGGCGCGCTGGTGGGCAACACCACCGTGGTGCCGATTCTCTGCATGGTGCTGTGGCTGGCCAGCGGCGTGCTGATCTTCTACCGGCCGGTCGAGGTCGCGGTCGCCCGGTTCTTCCTGCGCGCCCGCCGGCCCACGCCCAGCGAGCGCGAGCGGCTGGAGCACGCCTGGATCGAGGTCACCCAGTCCGCCGGGCGCGACGGTGGCAGGTACCAGCTGTTCATCGAGGACAGCGACGCGCTCAACGCCTACGCGGCGTCCGGGCACATCGTCACCGTCACCCGCAAGACGCTCGAGGCCATGCCGCACCACCACCTGGCCGCGGTGCTGGCGCACGAGCTGGGCCACCACCTCGGCGGGCACCCGTGGAGCAACCTGCTGGCCTACTGGTACTCCGTGCCGGCGCGGCTGCTCACCCGGGCGCTGCGGCTCGTGCTGCGACTGGTGGTCGCGCTGTTCTCCATGCTGTTCGCGGTGGTCGCCCGCATGCCGGGGCTGGCGTCGTTCGTCGCCAAGGTCATCACGTGGTCGCTGCTGCTGTTCGTGCTGTTCTTCGTGACGGTGCTCATGCTCACGGCGGTGCGCTCCGGGCAGGTGTGGGCGCCGCCGACGGTCGCGCTGATCGTGCTGACGCCGCTGATCCTGCCCTGGCTGGCGCGGCGCAGCGAGTACCGCGCCGACCGCATCGCCGCCAACCTCGGCTACGGGCACGCGCTGGTCGAGGTGTTCGAGGACTGGCTGCGTCAGGGCATGGACGACGACCGCCGCACCTTCGTGCTGCGGGCCCGGCTGTTCAGCACCCACCCGGCGCTGGCCGCGCGCATCAAGCGGCTCGACGCCTACCTGCGGAAGAACGCTTAGGGGAGCCATGCCGATCCGACGACGCCGCCGCGGCGACACCCCGTGGGACGTGCTGCGCGACGCCCATCCCGACGCCGCCGTGGCCATGGACCGGCTGGTCCAGGACGGCCGGCTGTCCGACGTCGACACCGCCCGCATCGCCGGCGCGCTCGACGCCCGGTCCGGCGACGCCACCGCGCTGGCGCAGCTGGCCGACGAGATCGTCCGGTACGGCCCGGCCGCGCTGGCGCACCCGTCGGCGCTGCACGACCTCCCGGTGCCGCGGCTGGCCAAGCACAACCTCGCGCTCGGGCAGGTCCGGCTCGGCCGCACCGTCCAGGACCCCCACGCCGACACCGTCATCGCCCAGGACTTCGGCGTCGACCACGACGTGTTGCGCACGTCGCTGCTGGTCATCGGGCCGCCCGGGTCGGGCAAGACGCGCGGGTTCGCGCTGCCCATCGTCGAGCACCTGTCGCTGTCGGCGCTGGCCGGGCAGTCCAGCGTGGTCGTCGTCGACCCCAAGGGCGACGACTTCGCGCACCAGGGCTGGTTCGACGTCACCATCGACCCCCTCAACCCCACCACCGGGTTCGACCTCTACGGCGGCACCCAGCACCCCGACACCGCGGCCGACCGGCTGGCCAGCGCCATGCTACCGCCGTACGTCACCGACGACATGGCCTACTTCATGGACGGCTCGCGCAACGCGCTGTACGCGTGCCTGGCGCCGTTCCACCTGGCGTTCGGGCGGTGGCCGAAGATCCGCGAGATGCTGGCGCTGCTGCGCTCCGAGCAGGGCATGACCGACCAGGTGAAGGCGAACCTGCGCGGGTCCGAGGGCAAGGAGGCCAAGGCGCTGCTCGACAGCCGCCGCGACCAGCAGGCCCGCAACGCCGACCCCGCCGCGTCGCTGGTCGAACGGTTCCAGCTGCTGGCCCGGCCGCGGCTGATGGAGTTGTTCGACCGCGAGAAGACCTTCCGCATGCACGACATCAACAAGCCGACGCGGGTGCGGGTGTCGCTGCCCGAGGCCGAGTTCCCCGACGCCACCCGCATCCTGGCCCGGCTGGTGGTGTCGCAGTTCGTGCAGGTCACGTCCGCTCCCGACACCAACCGCGGCATCTTCAAGGCGCTCGCCATCGACGAAGCCGGCCGCTTCGTCGACGACTACGTCGCCCGCGGTGTGCAGAAGCTGCGCTCCAACAACGCCGGGCTCATCCTGCTGGCACAGACCATCAGCGACTTCCCGGTGCAGGTGCGGGCCACGGTGTTCGGGTCGGTCGGCTGCAAGGCGGTGTTCGGCGGCATCGACCCCGTCGACGCCAAGGTGTTCTCCGACTGGTTCGGCGACCACTGGGTGTCCGAGGTCAGCTACAGCCAGGGCGAGGCGACCGGCCTGGCCCGCACCAGCGGCAGCTCCCGCGACAGCCGCGGCGGCTGGAACCGTTCCGACGGCGAGACCCGCAACTGGGGCGTCACCAAGGGCACCAACCTGCGCCGGGTCGAGCGGCCCCGGTGGACGGTCTCCGACATCGTCACCCGCATCCCGGCCGGCCACTGCGTCGTCGCGCTGTCCCGCTCCGACGGCACCCGCACCGGGCCCACGCTGATCAACCTGCGCGCCTGAGCACGGGGCGGCCCTCACGCCGCGAGACGGCGCACGGCGTCCTCGTCGACGGTGATACCCAGGCCCGGTCCCGGCGGGACCTCGATCGCCGAGGCCGACGGCGTGAGCGCGTCGGGCGCCACCACGGCCAGCGGGTTGGCGCCGATCCAGTACTCCATGATCGCGAAGTTGGGCATGGCCGCCGCGCACTGCACGCTGGCCGCCACGTGGATGGGCGAGCCGATGCTCACGTGCGGCGTCGCCTGGGCGCCGAACGCGTCGGCCAGGGCGGCGATGCGCATGGTCTCGGTGACGCCGCCGGCCCGGCACACGTCCGGCTGCAGCACGTGCAGGCCGCCGGCGCGCAGGAACGCCAGTGCCCGGTGCCGAGTCGCCAGGCTGTCCAGCGCGAGCGGCACGTCCAGCGCCGCAGCCAGGCGCCCGTAGCCGGCGATGTCCTCCGGCGGCAGCGGCATCTCGAAGAAGCCGGCACCCAGCTCCTGCAGCGCCCGGCCCACCCGCAGCGCCTGCGGCAGCTCGTACTGCCCCGCCGCGTCGGCGAACACGGCGGCGGACGGCCCGAACACCGAGCGCACGGTCCGCACCGAGGCGACGTCATCATCCGGGGTCCCGCCGATCGCCACCTTCACCGCCCGGTAGCCCTGGTCGCGCAGCCGCTCGGCCTCGGCCCGGACGGCGTCCTGGCCGGCGGCGTCGGACGACCCGGCCGGCACCCCCGACGCGTACACCGGGACGGTGTCGCGGAACCGGCCGCCGAGCAGCGCCCAGAGCGGCTGGCCGAGCGTCCGCGCCCAGGCGTCCCACAGCGCGATGTCGACGCCGGCCAGCGCCTCGAGCCAGAACCCGGAGTCGTGGCCGCGCACCCGCATGCCGGCGTACATCCGCTCCCAGGTGGCGGCGAGCTCGTCCAGCCGGCTGCCGAGGACGAGCGGCGTGAGCAGGTCGTCGACGATCGCCGCCGTGGCCCGGCCGCCGACCGGCGCCTTCGCCTCGCCCCAGCCGGTCGCGCCGTCGGACGTCGTGACCTTCACCAGGACGGTGTCGATGGTCTCGCTGTAGACATAGCGTCGCCGCGCCGGCGGCGGGTACTCCACCAGCGGGCGGCCGTGGCCGGCGCTCCACGCGCGGGCGCCCCAGTAGACCTCGTCGGGCGCCGCCCGCAGCACGAACGTCTCGACGGTCTGGACCTTCATCGGCTCGGCTCCTCCTCGATGCGGTCCAGCAGGGCGTGCAGGACCGGCGCCTGGCCCCAGGGGTACACCCCGGTGGCCCGGCTGACGTAGTTCTGGCGGTCCCCGACCGGCGTCGCCTCGGACACGACCAGCGTGCCGTCGTCGAGCATCGCGAGGCTGGCGTCGAAGGCGCGGTCGGCCACCGCCGCGTACCCGGCGTCGACCAGCCCGTGCCGTACGGCCCGGCGTAGCCCCCAGGCGAGGTAGGCCGCGACGCTGTGCTCGACGGGCGACGCGGGGTCGTCGACGACGGTGTGCCAGCGGCCGTCGTCCTCGTGCTCGGCCAGCGCCTCGACCAGGCGGGCCAGGCGAGCGACCAGGGCGTCGTCCGGCGCGGCGCGCACCGTGTCGACCAGCCCGAACAGCGCCCACGCCTGGCCGCGGCCCCAGGCCACGCCGTTGCCCCGCCGGGCGGCGACGTCGTACCCGTGGTGGAACAGGCCGTCGTCGCGCTGCAGCACGGCCGCGTAGGCGGCCGCGTACTCCACCGCCTCCGGCAACCGGCCCAGCGCCGCCAGCCCCGGCCCGTCGGTGTGCATGCAGTCCACCCAGATGGTCGACGACCACGGCTCGAGGTCCGGCCGGTGCACCCGCGGCCCGTCCGGCCAGGCCTCGGGCGCGTCGAGAACGGCCGCCGCCCACCGTTCGCAGGCGGCGTCGACGGCCGTCAGCGGGCGCGCCTCGCGCAGTGCCAGCAGCGCCGGGACGGGGATCAGGTGGTCGGTGGGCGCCGGCGGGCCGTCCAGGGCCGGGCCGACGAGGGCCGCCACCCGGTCGGCGTACACGGGGTCGTCGAGCGCCGCCGACGCGCGGACCAGCCCGGACAGCGTCCCGTCGATCCCGAACCCCCAGATCGTGACCGGGCAGGCCGCCGTACGGTCCGCGACGGCGCGCACCAGGGGCGTCGGCACACCCATCAGATGAGCGCCTGGACGGCCTGGCCGGCCGCCCGCATGGCGTCGGCCGGTGAGCTGTCGCCGACCAGCACGCCCTGCACCTGCTCGGCGACCACGGTCTCCATCTGCGCGTACTGCGGGAAGCGCCAGAACGGGCTGGCCGTGGCGTGCGGGGTGATGCGCTCGTTGAACGCGGCGGTCAGCGCGTGGGCGGTCACCTCCGGGGCGTCGATCGCCGCGACCAGCGCCGGCGGAGCCAGGATGTCCTCGAAGTACTGCACGACCGTCTCCTCGTCCGACGTCACCCAGCGGGCGTAGTCAGTGGCGGTGCCGGCCCCGTCGCCGTCCACGACGACGATCACGTGTCCCCACAGCAGCGCCCGAGGCGTGTCACCGGCGGCCAGGACCGGCCGGGCGATCCCGTCGAGCTTGGCCGCCAGCTCCGGGTCCGGCGAGTCGGCGATCGTGGCCGCGGTGCCCTTGACGGCGTCGTCGTAGATCCCGACCTTGCCCTGGCCGAACAGCGCCCGGGCGTCGAACCGGTCGACGTCGGGCGCGATGATCCCGGCGTCGTAGAGCCGCTTGTACCAGGCGACCGCCTCGACGCTGGGCTCGTCGCCGATGCTCACGGTGTCGCCGTCGATGAGCGGGCTGCCGAAGGTCTCCATCCAGGTCAGGATGTCCTTCATCTGGGCCGGCTTGGTCATGGCGGCGTAGGGGACGATGCCGTCGCCGAGTGCCTTCAGCTCGGTCAGCACGGCCTCGAAGTCCTCGATCGTCTCCGGCGCCGAGGTGGCGCCGATCCGGCCGAGCAACTCGGTGTTCGTGACCATGCCGATGGCGCCGATGGTCCAGGGGACGCCCCACTGGGTGCCGTCGATCTGCCCGGCCCGGACGGCGGCGTCGGTGTAGCCGCTGCCGGACACGACGGCGCCGAGGTCGCGCAGCGCGCCGAGCGGGGCGACCACGCCGAGCCAGGCGACGTCGAGTTGCGCGGCGCCGCTGAACTGCCCGCCGCGGATCTGGAGCACCAGCTGGTTGAGGTACTCGTTGAACGGGTAGGTCACTCCCTTGATCGCGATGTCGTGCTCGGCCGCGTAGGCGTCCAGCTGGGCCTGCACGACGGGCGCGGCCGCCTCCTCCGACAGCGACCACGAGGCGAAACTGAAGTCGGTGGGGTCGGCGGCGTCCTCGGACGCGCCGCCCGTGGCCGGGCTGTCCGCGCCCGGGGCGGACGGCGCGCAGCCGCCCAGCGCCACCGCTCCGGCGCCCAGGCCGGCCAGCCGGAGCAACCCGCGACGGGTGTAGGTGCTGGTCATCGGTACCTCCGTGAAGGGAACATCAGGATCCGGCCGCGGGGACGAACTGGACGGCGGACGCTCGGGTGTAGCCGGCCGACACCGCGGACAGGACGACCGACGAGCCGGTCCCGGCCGCGAACTCCCACGTCCCGAGCGGCAGCCACGCACCGCCCTGCGCCTTCTGGTCGACGGTGACCTCCGCGGTCCCGCCGGCGTGCGTGACCGTGAACAGGGCGTCGGTGGTCGTGTTGGCGTCGGCCGGGAACCAGGCCCGCACCTCGTAGCGCCCCGCCTCGGGCAGGCCGGGGGTCCACGTCGCGGTGTCGCCGCGGGTGTTGCTGTAGAGCGACCCGGCGCCGTCGGGACCGGGCAGCGAGCTGGCCGACCAGGCACCCGCCGCGGCGAACGGGACCGTGCCGTCGGGTCGTGGCTCGGTGTCGCCGACGGTGACCGTGACGGTGCAGTTCTCCGGCTCGTCGACCACCACCGGCTCGGACGGCTGGCCGATGTGCCCGTCGGCCAGCGACGTCACGGTGTAGCCGCCGCCGCTGCGCCCGGCCGGGCCGAGCTCCACCGACGTGCCGGTGGTGACGGCCAGCGTCGTGGTGGTCCCGCAGGCCGCGCGGGTCACCAGGTAGCCGGCCGCGCCGTCGACGGCGTCCCAGCTCAGCACGGCACCGGAGACGGCGAGCCCGTCCGGCGCGGCCGGCGCCTCCCCCGCGGCGGACGCGGTGCGGAACGGCGCCGTCCACGGCCGCGACAGCCCGGTCGCGGTCTCGGCCCGGACGGTGACGACGTACGCGCTGTCCGGCTCCAGGCCGGCGATGGGCAGCAGCTCGACACCGGCCCGCTCGACGGTGAAGTCGCGCCGTCCACCGGTTCCCGGCCCGGCGACGCGGACGTGGTAGCGCTCGACGCCGTCGGACGGCGTCACCCCCACGGCCGCCGAGGTGGCGCCGGCCACCACGCCGTGCGCCGTCAGTTCCGGCGCCGACCGTGCGGACAGCGTCGTGCCGGTCAGCGGCTCGCTCCAGGCTCCGGCGGCGCCATCGGCCTCCAGACGGCGCAGCCGCAGCTCGTACGCGCGACCGGCGGCGAGGCCGTCCACGCGGGTCGAGCCGCGCACGGAGGTCTCGTACCGGTGCACCTCCTCGCCGGTGCGCGCGTCGGTGACGGCGACCTCGTAGCTGCCGCCGGCGCGACCGTCGGAGAAACCGAGCACCAGGCCGGACCGCACCGGGACCACCGTGGCCAGCCGCGGCGGCAGCGCGCCGGCGTCCGCGCCGGGGGTGGCGGTCACCGGTTCGGCCTCCGTCGCGCCCGCGGCGTTGACCGCGGCCACGACAACCTCGGCCGGCTCGCCGTCCGGCAGCCCGGTGAGGTCGGCGAACGCCTCGACGGTGTCGGCCGTCGCCACGACCTCGCCGTCCACGCGCGCCGTCACGCGGTAGGACTCGGCGCCGGGCACCTCGGCATAGCGGACGCGGACGGCACCCGCCGCCTCGACGACCGAGGCCAGCGACGGCGCGGCCGGAGGACGCACGGCCGCCGTCGCCACCGCCACCTCGTGCCCGGTGGGCGCGAGCAGGCTGACCCGCTGCGTCACGGCGGAGCCGTCGTCGGCCCAGCCCACGGGCAGCCGCAGCACGTCGGCGCCGGGCGCGATGTCCGGCAGGTCGACGATGCGGCTCGCGACGACCTCGCCCGCGGCGTCGGTGGCCTGCCAGGCCAGCCGGTAGCCGCGCAGCACGTGGGCGGGCGCGTCGCCGGCGCCCCGCGGCGTCAGCTCGGCCATGCTCACCCGGCCGTCAGAGGCGCCGCTGTCACCACCGGTCAGCCGCAGCCCGGCGACCGGCGCGTTCGCCTCCCGCACCTGCGCGTAGGCCTGCTTGCGCCGGCCCCACACGTCGACGACGCCCCAGCCGCGCACCTGGTTGGGCGAGGTGCCCGGGTAGCCGCTGCGGTAGTCGTTGAACGTCCACTGCGACCACCCGATCAGCCACGGCCGGTCCGCGAACGCCGCGGCCTGCGCGCCGGCGCCGGTACGGAAGTCGAGGTGCTCGCGGGTCACCGGGAAGGTGAAGCTGTCCGGGCTGTACTCCGAGACGAAGACCGGCTTGTCCGGCCACAGACTGTGGGCGTGGTCGGCGTTCCGCGCGAAGTCGCCGTACATGTTGATGCTGACGAAGTCCATGTAGAACGAGCCGTCGTCCTCGGGCCGCTGCGCGTGGGTGTAGGAGTTGCTCACCTGGGTCACGTAGCGGGTCGGGTCCAGCGCGCGGGTGAAGTCGGCCATGACGCGGTCGTACTCGCGGCCCACCGGGGTGTGCGCGGCGATCTCGTTGGCCACCGAGTAGGCGAACACGCTCGGGTGGTTGAAGTCGCGGTGCACCATCTCCGTCAGCTCGGCCTGGATCGCCGGGTACCCGGCCGGTGAGATGTCCCGGTTGCCGCCCCACACCGGTACCTCGCTGATGAGCAGCAGGCCGATCTCGTCGGCGTAGTCGAGCAGCTCCGGCGCCTGCGGGACGTGCATGATGCGGGTGAGGTTCGCACCGGCGCCCTTCATGCGGTCGAGGTCGCGCCGCACCAGCGCGGTCGGCTCCACGTTGCCCGACACCCGGTCGTCGGAGACCCGGTTGTAGCCGGACAGCCGCACCGGTTCGCCGTTGAGCAGCAACGACGTCCCGTCGAGCTCGATCTTGCGGATGCCGAACCGCTCGCTGACGGCGTGCCCGGCGTCGAGCGCGGTCTCGATGCGGTAGAGCGCCGGGTGGTCCACCGACCACAGGTCGTACGTCCCGGCCGCCAGCCGCGCGGTCAGGTCCGCGGTCGCCGTCCCGCCGGCCGGGACGGTGACTGTCGCCGTCAGCGTGCCGCCGGCCACCGGCAGCGGCTCGGCGCGGTCGGGGTCGGTGAGGGTGCCCGTCACCGTCACGGCGCGGTCGGTGTCGCCGGCGTTGGACAGGAACACCGTCGACATCACCGCCGCCGTGCCCAGCCCGAGGTCGGGCACCGCCACGACCTCCTGCCGGTCGATGCGCACGTCGGCGGTGGTCACCAGCGAGACCGACCGCGAGATGCCGCCCCACGGCCACCAGGCGCCCTGGCCGAAGCCGTTGTCGGCCTCGACCAGCACGACGTTCTCGCCGGGCTCGAGCAGGTCGGTGACGTCGTACTCGAACGGCGTGTACCCGGCGTGGTGCTCGCCGAGCAGTTCACCGTTCAGCCACACGCGGGAGTCCCAGTAGACCGCGCCGAAGTGCAGCCGCACCCGTTCCCCGTCGGCGACGGGAGGCGTCTCGAAGCCGCGCTGGTACCAGCCCTTGCCGCGGTGGTTCGCGTACCGGTCGTGCACATCCCAGTTGCCGGGGACGGTCATGGTGTCCCAGTCGGCGGCCGGGTCGGTGCGGAAGCTCCATTCCCCGTCGAGGCTGACGACCTCCTCGCCGGCGACGGCGACCCGCGCCGGCAGGTCGGTGGCCGCGATGCCGTCGACGGCGTCGGCCGCGGCCGCCGGCACGACCGCGACCGACGCCTGCTCCGCGAACGCGCCGTAGCCGTACGAGACCGTGACGACGTCGCCGGGCCCGGCGCCGAGGGCCGACGGGTCCAGCGTCGCGCTCGACGTCGTCGCGGCGGCGCCGTCCTGCCGCACCGTCAGCGTGGCCGGCTCCCCGTCACCGACCCGCACGCGCACCTCGCCGGTGTCGATCGCCTCCGGGTCGAGGTTGAGCGGGGCGGTGAGGCGGACGGTGGCCGTGCGGCCGGCGGGGATCTCGGCCAGCGCCGTGCCGGAGCCGTCGACGACGGCGATCTCGGTGGCGTCGGCGGCGCGCCAGGCCAGCGCCTCGTTCCAGGCGGTGTTGAAGGTGACCCAGCCCTCGGAGTGGCCGAGGTTCCCGGCCTCGGGATGGAACGGGTAGTGGGCGTTCTTGGGGCTGCCGTCGAGCACGCCGCGCGCGCCCTGCAACCGGCCCGCGCCACCCTGGTACTCCGAGTACCAGCCCAGGTCGACGCCCTCGAAGCCCCACTCGTCCGTGGCGCCGCGGAACGAGGCGTGCCGCCCGGTCGGGTTGCGGCCGAAGATGTTGTCGACGTGCGCGGTGGCGATCTCGCGCAGCCGGCCGGCCAGCGGGTCGTCGCCGAGCACCTGCGCCGCGGCCAGCGCCGCGGCCGGGAAGCCTGCGACGTTGCCGGTCTCGTTCGGGTCTTCGGCGCCGCCGCCGGTGAACGACGGGATGGTCCAACGCTCGTCGGAGTAGCGGCGGAAGTCCCACAGGTTGTCCGACCGCTCCACCGCCGTGCGCGCCCAGTTCGCGACGAACGCCGCGGCGCCTGCCGGCGCCTGCTCCGGGTGACCAGCGAGGAACCGGGCCAGCCCGGTGATCAGGTGGTACTCCCCCTGACGCTGGCCCTTGGTCACCGCGGGGTCCGCGGGGTCGACGTTCTCGATGATCCACGCCGCCTGGTCGCGTGCCGCGGTCAGGTAGGCGCCGGCGTCGTCACGGCCCTCGCGCACGGCCACCTCGTACATGTGCAGGTTGGGCAGGACGGAGTGGCCGACGGGGAACTCGCCCTTGCCGGTGCCGATCTGGGTGTAGGTCTGGAACAGGTCGGCGGTGTGCGGGGTGTAGTCGTGCCAGGCGTAGCGCTGCTTCGACTCCTGGCCCCAGATCGGGAAGAGGTAGTCGCGCACGCGCTCGTAGACCGACCGCGGGATGTACTCCTCCAGGTACGGGTAGGCGGCCAGGAACGCGGCCAGTTGCTCCTTCAGCAGCGTGTGGTCGACCTCCGCGTCCAGGTACACCTCGACCGCCCAGTGGATCAGCCGGACGATCTCCGGCGTGGTGGCGGGCAGCTCGACCGGCAGCCCCTCGTACACCGCGTCGGGGTCGGTGATCCGCTGGAACGCCGACGGGTTGGCGAGGTACAGGTCGATGAGCGTGGGCAGCTCGTACGACATCTGGTGCGAGTCGCGCCACGCCACGCCCAGGGCGCAGTTCCGGCTGTCGGTGCCGCCGTGTACGAAGGCCGCGAAGTCGCCGTAGTAGCAGCGCACGTCGGTCATGAACCCGATGGCGTTGCGGTAGGACACCCGCTCGATCCAGTCCGCGCCGATGCCGAACGGCACCGACGTCGCCGTGCCGTTCTCGCCGGTGACGGTGACGGTGTACGGCCCGCTCCCGGAGGGCCGGAAGTCGGTGAAGTCGCCGACGCCGCCGGTGACGGCGCCCTCGAACCGCACGGCGCCGGCAGCGTCCTCGACGGTGAACGTGGCGCCGTCCTCGGCCAGCGGCGCGGTGAACCGCTTGGCCTGGTCGACGTTGTAGCCGCTCTGGTTCACCAGCACGGGCTGGTCGTCGTCGGGCGCGCCGGGCGGGGTCCAGTCGCAGCCGGTGGCCTGGTCCGGGTGGTCGGCCGGCACCTCGTCGAGCGTGCGCACCTCGATCGCGTCGAACGACGCCTTGGCGTGGTAGACGCCCAGGCCGACAGTGCCGCCCGCCTCGGGCGACGCGACGGCCGCGACCCGTTCGCCGTCGACCTCGACGACGGAGACGCCGGCGGCCCGCCGGATGGTGAGGTCGTGCCACTCGTTCAAGCTGGTCGGCACCGGTCCGGAGCAGACGGTGCCGCCACCGAGCGGGCGGGCCACCTGCATCGTCCCGGCGCCGGTGAGCTGGGCGGCCAGGTTGCGCTGGTTGGCCGCCAGCGGCGCCCGCCAGTCGGTGAGCAGGTTGACCGTCGGGCTGGCCGCGGCCGCCTCGAACCGGACCCGCACGGTCACCTCGTACTGGTCCGGCAGCGTCACGCCGGCCGACGGCGCCAGGTACCGCCCGGACGACTGCTGCCGGGTGTCGATGCCGACGACGCCGTCGGCGACGGTCCACTCCGAGGTCGCGCCGGTGACGGCCTGCCAGCCGTCCAGGCCCCCGGAGAAGTCGTCGGCGAAGATCGTCTCGGCCGCGGCCACGGCGGGCGCCGGTGCGGCGAGCGCGAGCGGTGCGATCAGGAGCGCCGGCACGGCCAGCGCGAGCGGTGCACGCATCAGGACCCCTCCCGGTAGACCTCGAGCTCGAAGACCCGCGCGACGTCGATGGTGCTGGCGGACGGATCGGTGACGGACAGCCGGACCTGGTCGCCGGTCACTCCGGCGGCGTCGGCCGCCACGTGGTGCGCGACGTTGCCGGTGTAGGCGGCGACGCGCTGCCAGCCGGCGGGCGTGCGGACCTCGACGGCGAAGTCCTTCAGCGTCGTCGTCGGGTCGTGGCCGGTCTTCACGTAGCCGGAGAAGACGTGGATCTCGGCGATGCGGACGGGCTCGCCGAGGTCGACGACCAGCCACGGCGCCGGGTCGCCCTCGGCCGAGAGCCAGCGGCTGGCGTCAGTGCGGGCGCCGTCGACGGCCAGCTCGCCGCCGGTGTTCGCGCGCAGCGCCGACGACACCGTCACCGGCCGGCCGAGCGCGACGTTGACCCCGGGCGGCACCGCGACCGAGGCCGTGTCCGAGAGCTCACGCTGCACGCCGTAGTGGCGGTAGCGGGCGCTGACCGCCAGCTCGGCGGCGTTGTCGCCGGCGTGCTCCGGGGCGGTCACCTGCCAGGTCACCGTCGCGGTGCCGCCGGGCGGCAGCATGCCGTCCGCGGTGCCTTCGCGCGTCGCCGTCCAGCCGTCCGGGAGGTCGAGGCCGATCGTGAGCCGGTGCAGCGGGGCGTCGGACTCGCTGTGCACGGTGACGGTCAGCGGCGTCGCCACGCCGCGGGGGTAGGCGGGGGCCGCGTCCAGGGTGAGCGTCGCGCCGGGCCGGTCGCCCGGCCGCACCGGGAACGCCTGGTCGGTGAACCCGACCTGCGCGTTGTGGCCGAGCCAGTGGGTCAGGTAGGTGCGCGCGGCCAGCAGCGCCACCCACTGCTCGCGGCCGGAGTAGGTGTCCTCCGACGCCGCGCCATACGTGCGGCCGTCGTCGAAGCGGGCCTGCATGTCCAGCACGCGCTGGGCGTGCGCCGCGGCCCAGTCGGCGGCCGGCACGTCGCCGCCGTCGTCGAACCCGTAGGCGTCGGCGAGCGTGTCCAGCAGCAGGAAGTGCAGCTGCCGGCCGGTCCCCCAGTCGTTGCCCTGCGGGTAGTAGATGTCGGCGGTGGCCGCGCCCGACGCGTCGCGCCGGTAGATCGTGCCGCCAGGGGCGGCGTACGGCGGCGCGGCGAACTGGTGGTCGGCCAGCGCCCGGTAGACGACGCCCGCATTGTGCAGCGCCGCGCGCGGGGTGTCGCGGCCGGCCAGCCCGTACGCCAGCGGCGCGCCGACGCTGTTGGCGATGCTGGTGAAGTAGTCGGGGTGGATGCGGCTGTGGTTGACCAGCGTGCCGTCCTCGAAGATGTTCGAGCCGTTCAGCCAGTCGCTCAGCGGCTTGCCGTTGACGACGGTGTCGTCGCGCAGGTCGCTCGGCCGGGAGTAGGCCGAGATCATCAGCTCCAGCGCCTTGTCCTGCCAGACCCCGACGTTCGGGTTCGCGGGCATCATCGCGACGGCGAGGTTGAGGAACGCGGCGTTCCACGCGTTCTCCTCGGCCTTGCTGTCGCCCGGGGTGACGACGGTGCCGTCCGGGCGCTGGTAGTAGGGCACGGTGTAGTCGAGGAAGACGTCGGCCTCCGCCCGCACCATGCGGGCCACCAGCTCGCGGTCCTCCGCCGTCAGGTCGTCCCACAGCAGCCAGCCGCCGAACGCGGCGTTGAACGCCCAGAGCGCGCTCTGCCACGCCGTGCCCCAGCCGCCGGACGAGTTCGCCTCGTGCCGGTAGGCGATCGACGTGATCAGCCGGATCGCCACCTCACGGGCCTGCTCCTCCGGCACGCCGGTGGCCGCGGCGTCGTAGGCGCCGGTGGCCAGGGCGGTGGCGAGGCCGAGCGCGGCGCTGCCCGGCGGGCGGATCTGCCCCTCGCCGACGCCGCCGAGGTCCAGGTGGTCGCCGGTCTGGTCGCCGTACGTGGCGGGGTACCAGGTGCGCAGGGAGTACTCGCTGGAGTTCAGCAGGATCGCGCGGGTGCGCTCCGCCTGCGCGTCGGACGGGAGGCCGGCCTCGAACCGGTCCCAGTCGATCGGGACGACGGCGTCGGCGGCCGGCGTGCCCGCGGCCGTGGCGGGCGTGGGAGCGGGGGCGGCCGTGACCAGCAGCGCGGCGGCCGCGGCGAGTCCGGCGAGGCGGCGGAATGCAGCGGACAACGGTGTCCTCCTCGGGCGTCGAACGGGTGGCTCAGGCGAGGGACGGGGGGACGCGACGTCTGGCGGGCACGGGGCGACGCCGTCCGGCGCCACCGGTCAGCTGGTCGCCTGCGGGGTCAGCAGCGCGAGGTCGACCACCTCCGCCAGCCGTTCCCGCCCGGCGTCGCTGGGGTGCAGGTGGTCGCCCTTGTCGTACGCGGGCAGCAGTCGTTCCGGGTCGGCGGGGTCGCGCAGCGCGGCATCGAAGTCGACGACGCCGTCGAAGCCGCTGTACGTGCGCAGGAACTCGTTGACCTCCTGGCGCACGGCTTCCTTCGCCGGCGTGTAGGTCGCCGCACCGCCGATCGGCGTCAGCGTGGCGACGACGATCCGCAGCCCGCGGGCGTGCGCACGGTCGGCGATCTCGCGGTAGCCCTCGATCAGCGGGGCCGACTCGGTCACGCTGCGCGACACGTCGTTAATGCCCTCGAACAACAGCACGGTGTGCACACCAGGCTGGTCCAGGGCGTCTCGGTCCAGGCGGTCCAGTACGCGCGGCCCGTAGCCGTCGAACAGGATCCGGTTGCCCGACATCCCGGCGTTGAGCACCGCCGACTGCTCGGCCACCGGCAACTCCAGGATCCGGCGGGCCAGGTGGTCGGGCCAGCGCAGATTGGTGTCGGGCACGTCACCGCCGCCGTCGGTCAGCGAGTCACCGACGATGGCGATCGCTCCGGCCGCCTCGGTGCTGTCGAAGGAGACGCGGTCCAGCCAGAACCAGTGCTCCAACTCGTCGGTGAAGGCGGCTGCACCGGTCTCGGCGGCGTGCTGGCCGCCGGCCAGGTACGTCGTCGCGGTCGGCCGCAGGTGCCCGGTGACCGTCGGCACCGACCCGGGCACGTACGCGCTGACGACGACGTCCGATGCCGGTGCCCAGTTGCCGGACACGGGGTCGCTGACCACCGAGCCGCCGGCCGGCACCGTCACCGTCGCCTGGCCGCCGAAGGTGACCGGCCGGACACTGCCCTCGACCACCTCGGCGCCGTCCTGCTGAGCACCCACCGTCACCTCGCCGAACGTGACCGGCGTGAGGCCGAAGGCGTTGGTGAGCCGGAGCCGCAGGTCGTCGCCGCCGATACTCGTGCGCACCACCATGCGCACCGTCTGGTTCTCGATCCGCACGTCCTCGAGCAGCGACGACGACGCCGTCCAGGTGCCGGTGCCCGGGTGCGGCGGCTCCTCGACGACCGGGGAGAACCGCACGGCGTCGGCGCGCGCGTTCCCGGGCGCGTCGCCGACGGTCAGCGTGACCGAGCCGAGCCGGTCCGCGCTGAACTCGTACTCACCGAGCGAGACCCAGCGCCCGCCGTCCGCCCGCTGGTCGAGCACGGTGTCGGACTCGCCGCCGGCATGGCTCACGGTGAAGGTGGCGGCCGACGTGCTGTTGGTGTGCGCCGGGAACCACACCGAGACGTCGTAGTTGCCGTCCAGCAGTGTCGCGGACCAGGTCGCGGTCGAGCCGTCGGTCGTGCTGAAACGGGACCGGGAGCCGTCGAACCCGGCCAGGCTGCTGCCGGCCCACGTGCCGGTCTCGGCGTACGCCGGCGTGTCCGGGTCGCAGGTCGGCGGCGAACCCTCGTCGGTGACGGTGACGACCGCCGGGCCGCCGCCGGGAGCGGTGACGACCACCGGTTCGGACACCGGTCCCGCGCCGGCGGTGTTCACCGCGGCGACGGTGTAGGTGCCGGCCGCCTGGTCCAGGCTGCCGAGGCCCAGGGAGGTGCCGGTCGTGCTGCCGATCAGGCCCTCGGCGCACATGGCGGCCTCGGACACCTCCACGACGTACGCACGAGCGCCGGGCACCGCGTCCCAGCTCAGCGTCACCTGTCCGTCGTCGCCGATCTCGGCGCTCACGCCGGCCGGTGCGACCGCCGGGGCCGCGGTCTCGACCGGCAGCGAGTGCGCGGCCCGGCCACCGCCGCTGAGCACGTAGTCGTGCCCGGGCTCGAACGCGAACCGGAACGCGCCGGTGACGTCGTCGACCTCGAACGGCACGGCCTCGCCGGTGGTGCGGTCGGCGATCCGCAGCGCGGCGGGGTCCCAGCCGGTGTTGGCGTTGAGGATCGTGCTGTCCGCGGCGCCGTCGGTCCACTCGTACCGCGACGCACGCGCCACCGGGTAGACCTCGGCGGTGAACCCGGTGACGTCGCCGGCCTCGGACCGGTCGCGGGTCACCAGCACGCCCTTGCCGCCCACGAACGCGGGCACCCGGTCGGTGCCGACGGCGTAGTCCTCCAGCGTGCGTGGTCCGTCGAACACCGCACCCGTCGAGTAGTCGATCCACCGACCCTCGGGCAGGTAGACGTCGCGGGTCTGCGCGGTGTCGAAGTCGGCCCCGAACACGGGCGCGGCCAGCAGCGATTCGCCGAACATCCACTCGTACTGCCGGGTCTCGTCGTTCACCAGGCCGTAGGTGGCGGGGTCGTCCGGGTACGCGACGGGCAGCGGCGTCATGGCGGACGGGTAGCCCGTCGCGTGGCCGTCGAGCACGGCGTCGTACACGTACGGGTGCAGGGCGTCGTGCCACAGCGCGAGGTCGCGCACCTGCTCCGCGTAGTCGGCCCGGCCCAGCTCCCACGGCCCCTTGCCGAACGCGAGCACCGGCGTGAGCGCGTTGAACTGCGCGTTGCGCATGAAGTAGTCCATGTACGCGGGGTCGGTCAGCGACGGGCCAGGGGTGCCGCCGACGTAGTCCGGGTACAGGTTGCCGGCGCCGCTCGCGGCCATGTTGAGCAGGTTCACCGGCATGCGGTCCGGGTCCTCGTGGAACACCTCGCCGGTGCCGTAGATGGTGTCGTTGATGCGGATGATGTCGCCGGGCACCGAGTACGCCGCGTTGCGCACCATCAGCAGGTCGCCGGCCTCGGCCAGGGCGGTCTGCACCGGGTTCCAGTTGCCGTCGAGGTGGAGGTCGGGCTCGTAGAGCATGGTGTCCTCCTTCCACCCGTCGACGCCCCACGCGCGCATCCGCTCGACGTACCACTCGACGGCGTCCTCGTTCGAGCCGTCGAGCACGTAGCTCGGGCCGCTGGGGAACTGCGCCCGGGTCACGACCGTCGGTGTCCCGTCGGCGTCCTGCAGGAGGAAGCCCGCTGCGGTGGCTTCCTCCGTGAACGGCCCGTCATGGACCGGGTTGTGGTTGCCACCGTCGGCCGGGAGCGCCTTGACGTTGTTCCGTGCTCCCAGCAGCAGGTCGAGGCCGTTGTCCGAGAACAGTGCCTTGAGCCGGTCCGGGTCCGGGTAGCGCGGGTTCGGCAGGCCGGGCTGGGCGTCCTCACGCCCCGGTTCCTCGGTGTCGTCCCACATGCCGAAGCTGTTGGTCGTGCCCTCCGCGGGGCGGCCGCGCGGGCCGGGCCAGAAGCCGGAGCCGACGACGCCCCAGCCCAGCGGGTAGCCGTGGTCGAGGAAGCCCTGCACGGTCTCCTCGACCGAGGTCTGGTAGGTGTTCCAGGCCAGCGCGCCGTAGGCCTCCCAGCCCAGCTCGAACAGGTCCGGCCGCGGCTCGACGTCGGTGTAGCCGTGCTCGACGCGCGCCTCGCGGTAGTCGGCGTAGACCCGCTTCAGGTCGCCGGCCAGGAAGTAGTGCACGGCGTCGACGCGGTCCACGCCCGCGACGCCCAGGCGGTTCTCCGTGTCCGTCAGCGCGACCCGCTTCTGGCCCTCGTCGAACAGCACCTGCGCCACGCCCTGCGCGGGGAACACCATGAACGTGCTGATGTAGCGCTTGCACGAGCCCTGGTTGGTGAGGTTGTCCAGGACGATCCCGGTGAGCTCCAGCGTCGGGCGCGCCTCGACCTTGCCGCTGCACGGCGTGCCCTGGTCGGGCTGGCCGTCGGCGTGCGCGCCGTAGTCGCCCAGCCCGTAGGCGGGGCCGGCGGCCGCCGTGCGCAGGTCGACGGTCGCGTCGTCGACCTCGTCGACGGTCATCCGCACGGTGGTGGCCGACGGGTGCACGTGCACGCGCACCGTCGTGCCGTCCTCCAGCTCGACGTCCAGCACCGCGGTCGCGGCGTTCGGGTTGCTGACGAGGTCGGCGTCGACGGCGTCGACGCCGTCCACGCGCAGGCCGGATTCCGGGTGCGGCGGGAGAGTGGCCCGCCCGGCGGTGTCGGTGAAGCCGTAGCGGAATCCGTCGGGGTCGATCGTCATCGTGTAGGTGTCGCCGCGCAGCACGATGGCGTCGCCGGTGCCGGTGGCCGCGGCCGGGGCGGCGGCGCCGGCCAGCGTCAGGGCCAGGGTCGTCAGGAACGCCGCCGGGCGGCTCATCGGGCCACCTCCGACCGCGCCGCCGCCGCGAGGACCGCCTGGTGTTCGGTGCGGCTCAACAACCCGTCGGCCCGCCAGCGATCCGCCACGTCGACGACCGCCCGGACGAACGCGCCGTGCCCGTCGAACGGACCGGCCGCCCGGACCTCGTCCAGGAACGTGCAGCCGTTGCCGCCGTCGCGGTTCGGCACGCCGGAGTCCTGGTCGCCGAAGACGATGGTGCCGCCGGCGGGGTCGCCGTCCGGGCAGGCGTCGTCGAGCACCTGGTAGTCGTGGCCGGCGACGACGGCGAACACGACGGCGCCGGTGACGGCGTCGCGCTCGGCCGGCACTTCGGCACCGGTCGTGGTGTCGAGCACACGGACTGCGTCCCAGCCGGTGTTCGCGGCGGTGATGTCCGAGGTCGTCTCGCCGTCGGCGGCGGTGTAGGTGTAGCGCGCGTCCCGCGGCGCGACCGGGTAGACCTCGGCCACCACGGCGCCGTCACGCTGCGCCGTCAGGATGCCGGTGCCGCCGACGAACGCCGGGACCTTGCCGACCGGCTGCGGGTGGTCCTCGAGCGTGACCGGCCCGGTGTGGCGCTCGCCGGTCTCGAGGTCCATCCACTCGCCCGCCGGCAGGTAGACGTCGCGCGCCTGCGCCGTGGTGACGTCGGACCCGAACAGCGGGTGGACCAGCAGCGACGGGCCGAGCATCCACTGGTACTGCTTGGCGCCGTAGGACACGAGGTCGTAGGTCGCCGGGTCGTCGGGGTAGGCGATCGGCAGCGGCGTGGCGGTCGACGGGAAGCCGGTGCGCATGCTCTCCGCGGCCGCGCTGTAGATGTAGGGCAGATAGCGGTCGTGCCAGCGGGCCGCCTTCAGCGTGGCGTCGCGCAGCCGCGGGTCGGAGATGCGCCACGGCTCGTTGCCGAACGACATCGACGGCGACACCGCGGCGAACATCGCGTTGCGGGCGAGGAAGACCTGCTTGTCGTGGTTGGTCTCGAGGTCGGGCATCGGCCGGCCGCCGACGATGTCGGGATAGAAGTTCGGCTGCCCGCTGGCGGCGTACGCCAGGCTGTTCACGACGGTCCGGTCGCGGTCGGCCACGCCGTGGTTGTAGTCGGTGTCGTTGATCCGCAGGATCGAGCCGGGCACCGAGTACGCGGAGTTGCGCACCATCACCAGGTCGCCGCGCTCGGCGAACTCCTCGTTGACGGCGTTGACCAGGGCGCTGTCGTAGAAGTCGTTGTCGCCGCCGACGAACATGTGGTCCTCCTTGTAGCCGTCGGCGCCCCACAGCTCCATGAGGTCGGCGAACCACGAGACGGCCTCGGCGTCGTCGGGGTCGACGAGATAGATCGGCGAGCCCGGGAAGTTCGGCGTCGTGAAGACCTTCGCCTCGCCCGGCGCGTCCTCGATGAAGTAGCCCTTCTCCAGACCCTCGAGGACCCACGGCCCGTCCAGCGCGGGGTCGTACTTCCCGCCGTCCTCGGGCAGCGCCTTGAAGCTCTGCCGCAGGCCCAGGATGAGGTCGATGCCGCGCTCGGCGAAGAACTCCTTGTAGGCGTCCGGGTCGGGGTACTTCTCGCCCCACATCCCGAAGCTCGACGTCGTGCCCTGGCCGCCGTCGGGGCCGTAGGGCCAGAAGCCCGACCCGGTGACGGCCCAGCGCAGCGGGTAGCCCTCGTCGAGGTAGCGGGTCACCGACTGCGTGATCGTCTGCTGGTTGGTGTTGTAGGCCAGCGCGCCGTAGGACTCGTAGCCGACGCCGAAGAAGTCGTAGTCGGGTGCGGCGTCGACGTAGCCGGCGTCGGCCCGCGCGTCCTGGTACGCCGCGTACACCGTGGGCAGGTCACCGAAGAAGTAGCGCAGGTCCGGCAGCGCCGCCGCGTGCACGCCGAGCGCCGTCGCGTCGGCGTCGACCTGGGCGCTCATCCGGCCGCGGTCGAAGACGACCTGGGCGAGGCCGCGGTCGGGGAAGACGGTGAACGTGCTGACGAACCGGTACACGGGCCCGCCGTTCTGCCCATAGATCTCGTCGAAGTCCGAGCCGTAGACGTTGAGGTTGCGCGACCGGGCGCCGCCATCGTCGCCCAGCCCGTAGGCCGGGTTCATGCCGCCCGCGACCTGCGCGACGATGCGGCCGACGGCGTCCGCGGCGGGCCCGGTGGGCACGACGGACAGCCCCAGCGTGTCGTCCTCGGGACGCACCGTCACCGTCGCCGGCAGGCCGTCGGCGAAGACCACCCGCAGCGTGACGCCGTCGTCGGTGGCCTCCGTGACCTCGGTCGAGACCACGCCACACAGCTCCCCGCCGTCCGGGCCGCTGAGCAGGCCCGACTCCGGGTGCGCGGCCGCCACCCGCTCGTCGCCGCGGTACAGGGCGTACCGGAACCCGGCCCGCTCGATCCGCATCGCCCAGGCCTCGGTCTCGACGGCGACCCGATCCGGCGTCTCGGTGAGCGTGTAGCCGGCGAACTCGCGGGTCGTGGGCTCGCCCGGCGGCGCGGGGTCCGGCGCCAGGTCGCACCGCGGCAGCGACAGCCGGATCGCGTCGGTGCGGGTGATGGCGCCGGCGGTGACCGCCGTGACGGTGACGCGCACCTCCTCGCCGGCCTCGCCCTCCACCGTGCCGACCGGGCGCCACGACCCGCCGCCGGTGGACTGGTCGAACGTGACCGGCTCGGCCGCACCGGTCCAGCCGTACGTCATCACCTTGTCGTTCTCGGTGGACGCGGTGTACCAGGCGTCGAGCTGGTAGCTGCCGTCGGCCGGCAACTCCAGCGTCCACGTCGCCGTGGCGCCGGCCTCGCGGGTGTAGCGCGTGCGACCGCCCTGGTACCCGGGGTCGCGCGCCTGCGCCCAGGTCCCGGTCTCGGTGTACGAGGCGTGCGTGGTCGTGGCGACGACCTCGCTGGCGGGCGCGGCCGCCGCGGTCTCGCCGGCCGGCGGCCCGGCCACCCCGGCCAGACCCAGCACCAGGGCGCCCACAGCGCCGGCAGCGAGCATCCGGTGCTGTCGAGTCCGTCCGGTCTTCCGGTCCGTCATCGCGGTGTCATTCAGCATCGTCGTGGCCTTCGAGCTCTGGTTGACCGGACCCCTGCGGCTGGAAGCGGACCGCGTTGGCGCGGTGGTGACCAGCGGCGACGGAGGTCAGCGTCACCGAGCCGGCACTGCCCGCGTCGAACTCCCACTCCCCCAGCAGGTGCCAGGTGTTCGCGGTCTGCTGTTGATCGACCACCAGCTGCGCGGTGCCACCGGCGTGCCGCACCGTGAACTGCGCCTCGGTGGTGTTCGTCGCGGCGGCGGGGTACCAGGCGTAGACCTGGTATCTCCCGGCCTGTGGTAGCTCAGGCGTCCAGGTCGCGCTCGCGCCGGTGCCGCCCTGGGTGTAGCGGGTGGTGCTGCCGGCATGGCCGACGAGGCCGCTGGCAGCCCACGGACCGGCCTCGGTGTAGTGCGGTGCGCCGTCCCCGCTGTAGACGATGCCGTCGCGCACCGGCAGGGACAGCGTCGCCTCCACATCGTGCGCGGGCGCTCTGGCCACGATCTGGAACGTCTCCGCCGCCGCGCCCGTCGCGGAGGTCACCGTTCCCGGAATCGACGTGGTCTCGTTCGGCGCCAGGTCGTAGGAGCCCTCGGCGGGCTCGAACGTCCACCCCTCGGGCGCCTGGAACTCGACCGTGCCACTCACCGGTTCGCCGGACCGGTTGGCCAGCGTCAGCTCGACGTCGGTGGAGTCGCCGGCGAACAGCAGGTACGGCGGGTTCGCCGACAGCGACATGTCCAGGGCCGGCGCGTCGTCGCGCGAGTACACCTCGACCTCGTAGATGCGGGCCAGGTGATTGACGTGCTGCAGGTTCAGCGCACGCAGCCGCAACTCGCCGGTGAAGGCCAGGTCGTCCACCCGGACGACCGCTGGGTTCGCGACGTTCCCGCTGACCTGCGCGACCTCACGCCACTCGCCGGCCACGAGCACATCGATGGCGAAGTCCTCCAGGGCGTCGGTCGTGCCGCCCTTGTAGCCGCTGTACACGCGCACCTCGTCCACCTGGATCGGCTGCTCGAAGGCCATCGTCAGCGTCGGCTCGGGGTCGCTGCGAGACGACATCCACCGGCTGTAGTCGGCCCAGCTGTTCCCGTCGACGGCGCATTCGCCGCCGCTGGTCTCGTTCAGCGCGGAACTGACCGACACCGGCGCGCCGAACGCCCAGTTCTTCCGCCCGGTGACAGGGTCCGTTCCGCCGTCGGCCGATGCGGCGTGCGCCTGGTCGGTGCTGACGGGCTCCAGCGGAACCGCGGACGCGGTCCGGCTCAGCGTGGCGAGGTACAGGGCGGGGTCCTGCGTGGGGTTCTCCAGACGGGGTGCGGCCAGGTACAGCACGTCGGTGCCGTCGGTCCTGGTGGTCGCCGCCAGCCGCTCGGTCCCCGGCGCACCGCCCAGCAATCGGGGCTGCCAGTCCGCGGCTCCGTCGTCGGAGCTGACCGTGACCTGCTTCTCGGCCACGAACACCGTGCCGCGGGTGACCTGCTCCGGTTCGCACGACGGATGCTTGATGTAGTAGATGCGCGCTGTGGCGCGATGGTGGGTCACCTCGATGGCCGCATAGCTGTTGAAGCCGCCGGCGTCGACGGTCTCCCGCACCCACTGCTGTCCGTCCCAGGCCGCCCAGCGCACTTCGAAGGCCGCCTCGCCCGGCGGCTGATAGCGGTAGGCGATTCCGGCGAGGTTCGGCGTGTGGTTGATCAGGGCGAGCCGCGCGCTCTGCACCACTCCGCCCTCGGGCTCGTAGAGGATCTCCTGGTCGGCAGGGCTCACAGGGATCTCGACGTCGCGTCCGTCGATGCCGACGAACCGGTCCTCCGCCGGCCGGTAGACCAGGTACGACCCGTAGTAGCGCAGGTTGCTGGTGCTGCCCCGCGCCCACTCCCACAGGATGTGCACGTGGCCCCGGTCGTCGATCTCGAGGTCGTCGGGATAGGGGACGTAGCCGGTCTCGACGTGGCCGGGCGTGAACACCGCCTCTCGCTGCCACGTCCGCTCGTCGACGCTCCACCGGTAGAGCCGGCCGGTGTGCCCGACTCCCGGCATGCTCACCCGCGCCATCAGGTAGACGTCGCCGCTCCTGGGCGCGGTGGCCGTCACGGGGTAGGTCACGCCGCCTTCCTGGTCCGGCAGGTCCGCGGCGTGATCGACGATCGTCGTCACCGAGCCCGGCTCCTCGGAGCGGAAGTAGCGCCAGCCGTCGTTGTGCATCGACACGAACGCATGGAGGTACCCGTCACCGTCGATGGCCAGCGACGGCTGGTTGTGCCCGATGTCGTCGACGTACTCGGCACAGGCTCCATCGGAGGTCTGCAGGCAGCCGGTGGTCCACTCCCCTGAGGGATCTCGCCGGGCCACGTGCACCTGATGCCGGTTCTCGGTGGCCGCCGGCGCGTTGAAGACCATGTACGTGCTGCCGTCGTACTCGGCCAGCGGGTGCCACCAGCCGGCCTGGTTCGAGGTGTCCATCGAGTACGGCGCCGGCTCGATGTCCAGTTCGGGCGCGACCGGCTCGGCGGCGGCCTGGGTCAGTGTCCCCGCCAGCAACAGCGAGGTGCTCAGCCCCATCGCCATCCCACGGACATAGCGGTGTCGTCGGATCCGGATCCGGCGCGTCATCAGTTCTCCCATTCCACGTCGTCGTAGATCTCGATCTCGAAGATGCGGGCGACGTCGACCTGGTCGCGGGACCGGTCGGTGACCACGACCCGGAGCTGGTCGGTGACGACCGGGTCGAGGCGCACGTCACGGCGCAGCGACCGGTTGTCCGCGACGGAGCCGACGTCGACCCAGCTGCCGTCGGCGGCGCGTGCCTGCACGGTCCAGGCGACGACGATCTGTGCGTCGAGCGTCCCGGTGTAGAGCCGCAGCAGCGCCGGCGTCGTCGGCGCGGCCAGGGTGAACGTGGCCGTCGGCCGGATGTCGCCGAGGGCGGACAGCCAGCGGCTCGCCGTCGCGGTGCGGTTGCCGTCGACCAGGTTCGAGCCCGGGTACTGCGGGGCGTAGACGGAGCTGACCTCGACCGGCCGGCCGAGGGCGAGGTTCGGGCCCAGCCGCGGGATCTCCCACCGCTGCGGCGCGGAGTAGCCGGTGACGCCGTCGGTCTCGGCGGCGACCCGCACCTCGACGGTGGCGGGCGCGCTCACGCCGCGTAGGTCGACACTCGCCGTGAGCGCGTAGCCCTCCTGCCGGGCGGTGGCGGTCCAGTCGCCGCCGTTCACCCGCCACTCGGCCCAGGTGGTCGCGTCGGCCCAGTAGGACCAGGTCAGCTCCAGCGTCGTCTCGGAGCCGACGAGGTCGAACCGGCGCAGCAGCGGGCCCTCGGGGTCGGGC
Source organism: Jiangella sp. DSM 45060 (assembly GCF_900105175.1). Classification (NCBI taxonomy): domain Bacteria; kingdom Bacillati; phylum Actinomycetota; class Actinomycetes; order Jiangellales; family Jiangellaceae; genus Jiangella; species Jiangella sp. DSM 45060. The sequence goes on from NZ_LT629771.1 coordinate 4,859,554, forward strand.
TCGAGCGTCGTGCCGACCGCGACCACCGCGACGCCGTGCCCGTCGAGCCGGACCGTCCAGGCGTCCGCGTCCGGCCCGGCCGTGGCGTCGCCGGCCAGGACGTCGGTGCCGGCCCAGGTCGCGCGCTGCCCGGCGACCAGCCCGCGCGGGTCCAGCCGCACGGTCGCCGTCACGGGCTCGGGCGACTCGTTGAGAGCGACGATGAACAGCCGCGAGCCGTCGGCGGACCGGGCGGTCAGCCAGTCGACCTCGGGATCATCGACGGTGACCAGCGCGCGCGGCATCCACAGCTGCGCCTCGTGCCCGAGGATCGTGCCCGGCGCGAAGCCGTAGGGACGGTGCGAGCCGACCTTCGCGGTGCAGAAGCCGTGCGGGAACTCCACGCCGCCGCCGGTGCGCAGGTGCGCCTCGGCCAGCAGGTAGTCCATCAGCCAGCCCATGTGCCACCAGCCGTGCCAGGGGAACACGCTGGAGCCGCCGTTGCCCGCCGACCAGTAGTACGACGGGATGCCGGACAGCTCCCCGACCCACTCGTCGCGGCCGCGTGCGGCGGCCCGGGCGAGGTCGAGGAACAGCCGCCGCCCGGTCAGCTGGTGGAAGCGGACGAACGCGCCCGCGTGGCTGGCCAACGTGATCGGGCCGGCGCCGTTGACGCTGCCGTGGTACCCGGCGTGCTCGAACGGCAGGCCGGTCTGGGTGAGCTGCCAGTCCTCGACCGGGCCGCCGTTGAACGTCTTCGCCGCGCGATCGGCGATCGGGTGGTCGTAGAGGTGCAGCGTGTAGAACGTGGCGCACTGGACCGCGGCGTCGAGGTAGGCCGCCTCGCCGGTGAGGTCGTGCAGGTCGAGCAGCGCCTGGGCGGCGAAGACGACCTGGAAGTCGCGCAGCAGGCCGACGTCGTCGCACACCCCGATGAAGTCGCCTGTACGCACGGCGTGCTCGATGAACCAGTCCGCGCCGCGCCGGGCGGCCGCGAGATAGCGCTCGTCGCCCAGCACGGCGTATGCCGGCAGGAACCCGTACCAGGTGGCCCGCAGGTCCGGCAGGTCCGGGTACTTCACGGTCGCGGGGTCGTCGCGCAGGTAGCCGATGTCGAAGCCGCCGTCGTCGTGCTGCCACCGCAGGAGCCGCTCCGCGCCCTGCCGCAGGCGGTCGCGGATCTCGTCGTCGTCCGGGTCGAACAGCGCGATGTTGCCGTCGTCGGCCAGCGTGTAGAACGTGGTCATCATCGGCGAGACGTAGTCGGGCCCGTAGGTGTCCTCGCGGCCGGCCCAGACGATCTCGCTGATCCAGCGGCCGTCGCGGAAGTACTCCCCCAGCGCGGCGCCCTGGAACGGGCCCTCGGCGGTCTGCTGCTGGCCCAGTTTGAAGTTGCGCGCGTACGGCAGCCGCTCGTGCTCGAACACGGGGTCACCGGTGAGCCGGGTCATCATCCACATGGCGCCGACGTCGGAGAGCTTGCCGCTCTCGGCGCCGAGAGTCCTGCCGTCGAACTCCCAGGTGTGCCAGCGCGAGTCCGGCGTGACCAGGAAGTCGTGCATGCGGTTGATGCGGTGCGACAGCGAGTCGACGTCGCGGGCCAGCGGCAGCAGGTCCGGCAGCCGGTAAACGTCGGTCGTGACGTGCTCGGTGACCTCGGGCCAGCCGCCCGCGGTGAGGACGTACCGGAAGGTCACGCTGACCGGCTGCTCGGCCTCGAGCCAGGAGCCGCGCTGACCGAGCACCGGGGAGAACAGCGTGGGGGTCAGCGCACCGCCGAGGTCGCGCGGCGACAGGCCGACCTGCCACACCGCCTGCTCGCTGCGGTCGGCCGGCCAGGGGTCACGCGCCAGCGACGGGTCGGCGACGACGGCCAGCGTGGCGCCCGCCGTGCTCTCGACGGCGGCCACCAGGCTCGTGCTGCTGCGCTCCTCGGCCAGCAGCGGCACGGCCGGCACGCCGACGTTGTACCGGCGGCTCAGCTCGGCGTCGCCCGCGTGCGCCGACGACGTCCAGTAACCGGGCACCACCGCCCAGGCCAGCTCGTCCTCCGCGACGGTGGCCAGGGTCGGGCTGGGCAGGCTGTACCAGCCGGCCCGCCGAGGCGTCCACGTCAGCGTCACGAGCAGGTCCTGGCCGTACTCGGGATCCAGGCTCCACACCGCCGTCAGCTCACCGCTGGGGTGCACGCAACCGAACCGGACGGCGGCGCCAGAGGTTCCGGCCTCGCGGGCGCGCAGCTCCAGGTGCCGGCCGACCTGCGCGCGGCGGACGGCCTCACGGTCCGGCGCCGCGGGATCGGCGTGCATCAGCACGCCGTAACCGCCGGCCGGCGCGAACACCGTCCGCCAGCCGTCGTCGTCGCGGACCCGGACCGAACCGGTGATCCATCCACCGGCGTCGTGCACCCACTCGACCGACACCCGGTCGCCGGCGAGGGTCAACCGGCGGCCGTCGGCGGCGGCCGTCGCGATGGATCCGGGTCCGGCCACCCCCGCGGCGGCTCCGGCCACGGCTCCCGCGGCGAGGGTGATGAAACGGCGTCGGGGCAGGCGAGCACGGTGCAGGGGCATGGTGTCTCCTCGATGCGACGACGGATGATTCGACACCCCGCTACGCCCCCCGTGACGCAGTGAGGACGTGGGGTCAGACCAGGGACTGCACCGCCTCACCGGCGGCGGCCATGGCGTCGGCCGGCGACGAGCTGCCCACGAGCACGGCCTGGACCTGCTCGGCGACGGCGGACTCCATCTGGGCGTACTGCGGGAACTGCCAGAACGGGTTCACGGTGGCGGTGGCGGTGACCCGCTCGCTGAACGCGGCGGTGAACGCGTCGCCCGTGACGGCGTCGGAGTCCAGCGCCGCCTGGGTCGTGGGCGGCAGGCCGAGGTCCTCGAAGAACCCGACCGTGGTCTGCTCGTCGGAGGTGATCCACTGGGCGAACTCCGCCGCGGTGCCCGAGCCCTCGCCGTCGACGACGACGATCGCGTGACCCCAGAACAGCGCCCGCGGGTCGTCGCCGGACTGCACGACCGGGCGGGCGATCGGGTCGAGCTTCGCGCCGAAGTCGGGGTCGGGCGACTCGCCGACCACCGCGCTCTTGCCGACGATGGCGTCGTCGTACATGACGGCCCGGCCCTGGCTGAACAGCGCGCGGGCGTCGAAGCGGTCGACGTCCGGTGCGATCAGGCCCTCGTCGTAGAGCTTCTTGTACCAGGTGACCGCCTCGATGCTGGCCTCGTCGCCGATGGTGACCTGGCCGTTCTCGATCAGCGGGCTGCCGAACGTCTGCATCCAGATGAGGATGTCCTTGAGCTGCGCCACCTTGGTCGACGCGGCGTAGGGGACGATGCCGTCGCCGAGGCCCTTCAGCTCGCGCAGCAACGCCTCGAAGTCCTCGATGGTGGTCGGCGTGGTCGTGACACCGGCCTGCTGCAGCAGTTCGGTGTTCGTCACCAGGCCGATGGCGCCGATGGTCCACGGCAGGCCGTACTGCGTGCCCTCGTACTGCCCGGCCTGCAGCGCCGCGTCGGTGTAGCCGCGGCCCTCGGCGAACGAGCCGAGGTCGGTGAGCTTGCCCAGCGCGGCCAGCGCGCCGAGCCACGCGACGTCGACCTGCGCGGCGCCGGCGAACTGGCCGCCGCGGACCTGCAGCGTCAGCTGGTTGAGGTACTCGTTGTACGGGTAGGTGACCGGCGAGATCGAGATCCCGGCGTCGCCGGAGAACGAGGTGACCAGACCCTCGATGACCGGCTTCGGCGCCTCCTCGCTCAGCGACCACGACGCGAAGGAGAAGTCCTGCGCCTCGCCGCCGCTGGTCGGGGTGCTGCTGGAGCCACTGCTGGTGTCGCTGTCGTCGTTGGCCGACGGCGCGCAGGCGGCCAGGCCGCCGAGACCGACGGCGCCCGCGCCCACGCCCATCAACTGGAGCAGGCGGCGGCGGGAGTAGGTGGCGCTCATGGTACCTCCGAGGAAGACTGAAGGACTGATCAGCCCTTGACCGCGCCGGCGGTGATGCCGCCGACGAGATAGCGCTGCAGGACGATGAAGCCGATGACGACGGGCAGCGACACGACCAGCGACGCCGCCATGAGTTGCGGCCAGGCCGTCTGGGCCTCGCCGACGAACGTGTTCACCAGGCCGGGCGGCAGCGTCTGCTTGTCCGGGCCGGCCAGGGTGAGGGCGAAGATGAAGTCGTTCCAGCCGCGGACGAACGCGAACAGGCCGGCGGCCACGAGGCCCGGCGCCGACAACGGCAGGACGACGGAGTGGATGATGCGCATCCGGGACGCGCCGTCGACCCGGGCGGCCTCGATCAGCTCGTCGGGGATGGTGTCGAAGAACCCCTTGAGCATCCAGACGCACAGCGGGAGCGTGAACGTCGTGAACGACAGGATCAGCGCCGCGTAGCTGTTGAGCAGCCCGTACGCGCTGAACACCGCGTACAGCGTGACCAGCAGGAGCGCCTGCGGGAACATCTGCGACGACAGCACCAGGTACATCAGCGAGCGCCGGCCGCGGTAGCGGAACTTCGAGAACGAGTAGCCCATGTAGGCCGACACCAGGACGCTGAGCACCGCGGTGACGACGGAGACGATGACGCTGTTCACGAGGTAGCGGAACAGGTCGGGGTTGTCGGCGAGGTCCGCGTAGTGCTCGAACGTGATGTCGGCCGGGATGAACGACGGCGGGTACTGGAACACCTGGTCCTGCGGGCTCAGCGAGGTCGCCAGCAGCCAGTAGGCCGGCAGCAGCGCGAACCCGCCGAACACGACGATGGCGACCCAGGCCGAGACGCGCGGTCCGCGCCGGTCGCGCGGCGAGCGGCGGCGCCGCTTCCGGCCCGGCGCGCCGGGGGCGGCGGTGGCCGGGGACGGGCGGGTGGACGTGGTCACGCTCACTCCTGCTCACCTCGTTCGGAGAAGCGGACGTAGATGACCACCAGCACCAGCAGGATGATCATCCAGAGCAGGCCGAGCGCCCCGGCACGGCCGAGGTCGAAGCCGCGGAACGCGGTCTCGTACACGGAGGTGGCGAACGTCTGCGTCGTGCCGGCGGGGCCGCCGCCGGTGAGCACGTAGATGATGTCGAAGTGCTGGAAGTTCCAGATGAACTCCAGCAGCAGCACCAGCCCCACGATGCCCTTGAGATGCGGCAGCGTGATGGCGAAGAACCGCCTGATGGTGCCGGCGCCGTCGACCTCGGCCGCCTCGTGCAGGTCCGGCGGCACCGTCTGCAGGCCGGCCAGCAGCATGACCATCATCCAGGGGAAGCTGGCCCACGTCTTGGCGATGATGACGGCGGCCATCGCGGTGCCCGGCTCGGCCAGCCAGGCGCGCGGCTCGTCGATGATGCCGAGCCCTTCGAGCAGCCCGTTCGCCACGCCGTAGTTGGCGTTGAAGATCCACATCCACAGGAACGAGACGACGACGCCGGGCACCAGCCACGGCACCAGCAGGACGCCGCGGAAGACCTTCTGCCCGCGCAGCCCGGTGTTCAACGCGAGCGCCAGACCGAAGCCGATGACGAACGGCAGCAGCGTGCTGCCCAGCGTGAACACGAGCGTCTGCCGGAAGATGCGCCAGAAGTCGCTCTCGAGGACGGCCTGGACGTTGTCGAGGCCCACGAACTCGCGCCCGGGTATCACCAGGCTCTGCTCGAAGAACGCGGTGACGAGCGCCGACACCAGCGGATAGAGCACCACGGCCACGAGAAGGGCCAGTCCGGGCAGCGTGAGCGCCACCGCGAACGCGCCGTCGCCGACCCGTCGCGGTGCCGTCGTCGAGGGCGCGTCGATGCTCGTTACGCCCGCTCGACCTGGTTCCACAATGCCCCCATGCATCGGGTGGAGATGGAATGCAACATGTGCATACACTACGCACATGTTGTTAGGTGTCAAGCGTGTGTTTCAGGCGCTGGTCAAAACGGTGACCTCGGACGGGAGCCGACGATGACTCCGCGCGTACGCGGGCGCGAGACCGCGGGCGGGACGCAGAGCGTCGAGCGTGCGCTGTCGCTGCTCTCGGCCTTCTCCGAGGAGCACCCCCAGCTGCGCGTCTCCGAGCTCGTCGCGGCCACGGGGCTCGGCCAGTCGACCGTGTCGAGGCTGGCCGGCGCCCTCGTCGGTCTGGGCTTCCTCACCCACGACGGTCGCAGCAACCTCTACGGCATCGGCCCGCGCCTGGTGCCGCTGGCCGCGATCGGGCTCAACGAGTCGCCGGTGCACCAGCAGTCGCGCCAGCTCGTCCAGGAGCTGGCCGCCAGGCTCGGGCTGGGGGTCAACGTCGCCGAACGGCACGACGACGCCCTCTTCTATCTGTGCAACTTCGAGGGCCGGCTGGCGCCGCGGCCCTCGACGCTGATCGGCCGCGGCGGGCCCCTGCACGCGACGGCTCTGGGCAAGGCGCTGATCAGCGAGCTGCCGCCGGACGCCGTCGACGAGCTGCTCGGCGCCAGCTACGCCCGGTACACACCGCGCACCATCACCACGCCGGCCGCGCTGGCCGAGGCGCTAGCCGAGGTGCGCGACCGCGGCTTCGCCACCGAACTGGAGGAGCTGGCGTTCGGCCGGACCTGCCTCGCGGCGCCCATCCGCGACCGCACCGGCCGCGTCGTCGCCGCGCTGTCGGTGTCGGGTCCGCTGACCGCGATGAACCTGCCGCGGCGTCAGGACGAGCTGGCGATGACGGTGATCGAGCAGGCCGACCGCATCTCCTCCGCCCTGGGCTACCACGCCGCGCCCACCGGCGGTCGGCTATAGTTCGATCCGTGATCACGGTCCGTCGGTATTCGTATTTTGCGCAGGCTCCGGGTGGAGCCGGGCGTGTCATGCACTGACCGACGAACCACCCGGAGCCAGCTGGGCAGAGACGTCTCGTCTCTGCCCTTCGTCATGAGACGGGCCGGCTCGGTGGTGATCCGACGGGACGTCCCGCTCGTCGCAGAGGAGACGTAGTACCCATGTCCGAGCCCCAGTCCCCCACCGGCGACCTCCGCGTCACCGGGTTCCAGCCGCTCGTCCCGCCCGCACGCATGCTGGCCGAGCTGCCGATGGACGAGGAGCACGCCGCGCTGGTCCGCGACAGCCGGGCCGAGGTCCGCCGCATCATGGCCGGCGAGGACGACCGCCTGCTGGTGGTCGTCGGGCCGTGCTCGGTGCACGACCCGGTGGCCGCGCTCGACTACGCGAACCGGCTCCGGCCGGTCGCCGACGAGCTGCGCGACGACCTCGCCGTCGTCATGCGGGTGTACTTCGAGAAGCCGCGCACGACGGTGGGCTGGAAGGGTCTGATCAACGACCCCGGGCTGGACGAGACGTTCGACGTGCGGCGCGGGCTGCGCGTCGCCCGCGAGCTGCTGTTCGAGGTGCTCGGCGCCGGGCTGCCGGTGGGCTGCGAGTTCCTCGAGCCGATCAGCCCGCAGTACATCGCCGACACCGTGTCGTGGGGCGCCATCGGCGCGCGCACCCCGGAGAGCCAGGTGCACCGCCAGCTCGCCTCCGGCCTGTCCATGCCGGTCGGCTTCAAGAACGCCACCAGCGGCGACGTCCAGGCGGCCATCGACGGCTGCACGGCGGCCTCGCACGGGCACGTGTTCTTCGGCGTCGACCACGACGGCCGCGCGGCCGCCGTCAGCACCGCCGGCAACCCCGACTGCCACGTCATCCTGCGCGGCGGCAGCGCCGGCCCCAACTACGGCCCCGGCCACGTCCGCGACGCGCTCGCGCTGCTGCACAAGGCGCAGCTGCCGGAGCGGCTGGTCATCGACGCCAGCCACGGCAACAGCGGCAAGGACCACGAGCGGCAGGCGGTCGTCACCCGCGAGATCGCGGAGCAGATCGCGGGCGGCCAGCGCGGCATCGCCGGCGTCATGCTCGAGAGCTTCCTGGTGGCCGGCCGGCAGGACATCGGCGCCACGCCGCTGGTGTACGGCCAGAGCGTCACCGACGCGTGCATGAGCTGGGAGACGACGACCGGTCTGCTCGGCGACCTCGCCGCCGCCGTCCGCGCCCGCCGGGCCGGCTGAGCGGGCTCAGAGGTCTCCGTCGAGCCGGGCCCGCAGGTCCTCCCGGGCGAAGGCGGCCGGCGAGGCGATGGACAGGCCGCCGTCGACCGGCAGCACCACGCCGGTGATGGCCGAGGCGCCGGGGCCGGCCAGGAATGCGACGGCCTCGGCCACCTCCGCCGGCTCGATGGTGCGGGCGATCGGGTAGCCGGCGTGCGGCTCCGGCACGTCCGACGGGAACGTGACCATGCCCGGCGCGACGGCGTTGACGCGCACGCCGTGCCGGGCGTAGTCGAGCGCCAGCTGGCGCACCAGCGCGTCGACGCCGCCCTTGGCCGCGGCGTAGGCGGCCACCCACGGCGCGGCCAGGAACGCGTTCACCGACGACACCGCGACGATCGCCCCGCCACCGTCGAGCAGGTGCGGCAACGCCGCCCTGGCGGTGTAGAAGAACGTGTCGAGGCAGCCGGCGACCGCCCGTCGCCACTGCTCGTCGGTGGTCCGGTGGGCCGGGGCGACGGGCATGACGCCGGCCGCCGGTACGAGGACGTCCAGCCCGCCGAGCGCCCGCACGGCGTCCTCGACGGCCGCAGTCGCCGCCTCCGGGACCGTGCAGTCCGCCGTCAGGTCCGCGGCCAGCACCGGGTCGCCGGCCGGTTCCAGCGAGATCCCCGCGACCCGGCCGCCGTCGGCGGCGAAGCGCCGGGCGATCGCGGTCCCGATCGGCGTCGACGCGCCGACGATCGCCACCTTCACGTCGTCACCCCTTCACCCGCGGCAACTCCAGCCCCGCGAGCACGTCCTCGAGCAGCGCCCGGCCACCGGGGTCCAGCGGCTTGGCCGGCAGACGCACGGTGGCGTGCTCGATGATGCCACGGCGCACCAGGACCTCCTTGTGCACCGCCCACGCGTACCCCTGCTGCAGGCCGTGCACGATCAGGGGCAGCAGACCGGTGAACGCGGCCCGCGCACCGGCACGGTCGCCGGCGTTCCAGGTGGCCAGGATCGGCCCGAGCAGGTCGGGGAACTCGCACGCCGGCATGGTGCCGACGGAGCCGCGTGCGTACTCGTCCAGCACGAACTGCGCGTTCTGCCCGCCGAGCACCGCGAAGTCGTCGTCCTCGCCGATGGCGTCGACCACCGCGCCGACCTTGGGCACCGTCGGCGGCGCCTCCACCTTGACCGACGTCACGCCGTCGAGCTTGCTCAGCTCGACGATCAGCGACGGCGGCATCGCCACGCCGGTGTTGCCGGGCGCGTCCTGCACCATCACCTCGGCGCCGGCCGCCTGAGCCGCCGCGCCGACCTCGCCGTAGAACTGCACGAGCTGGTCCGGGCCGGGTTTCACCATGAACGGCGGCAGCACCATGAGCGCCCGGGCGCCACCGCTCAGCGCCTCGCGTGCCTGTTCGAGCGCGGTGGCCGTGGACGTGCCGTTCACGCCGGCCACGACCGGAATCGCGGCGCCCGCCACCTCGGCCACGTCGGCCAGGATGGTCCGGCGCTCCGGGGTGGTCAGCGCGAAGCCCTCGCTCGCCATGCCGAAGACGGCCACGCCGTCCACGCCGCTGGCCAGCTGGAACTCCACCAGCCGGCGCAGACCGGCGCGGTCGAGCGACCCGTCGGGCCCGAACGGGGTGGCGAGAATCGGCACGAGACCGTGGACGGTGTGGGTCATCTGGCGTCAGACTCCTCGGCGAGCTTGCGGATGGATTCCTCGTCGACGTCGATCCCGAGGCCGGGACCGCCCGGCACCGCTATGGAGCCGGGGCCGATCGGCAGCGGCTGCCGGAGCACGCGCTGCCCGACGTCGACCGAGGTGGGTTGGTACTCGAACACGGCGAGGCTCTCGACGGCCGCGCTGACGTGCAGGCCGGCCGCGAGCGCGACGGCGAGGCCGGTGGAGTGGTGCGGAGCGACGGGCACGTGCCGGGCCGCCGCCAGCTCGGCGACGACCATGGCCTCCGTGATGCCGGTGCGCGCGACGTCGGGCTGCGCGAGCCGCAGCGCCCGTGCGTCGAGCCACGACCCGAACTCGTACCGGTTGCGCAGCGCCTCGCCCACGGCGATCGGCAGCCGCGCCTGGCGCACCAGCTCGGCGTGCCCGGCGACGTCCTCCGGCGCCAGCGGCGCCTCCAGGAACCAGCCGCCCCGTGCGGCCAGCCCGTCGGCCAGCCGCAGCGCGTCGGTGACGTCGTACACCCAGTGGGCGTCCACGGCGACCCGCAGCGACGGCGCCGCCGCCCGGACCGCGTCGACGGTGGCGAGGTCCGCGTCGACGCCGTGGCCCAGGTGCAGCTTCACCGCGGTGGCGCCGCGCTCCACCCAGGTGGCGGCCAGCGCGGCCCGTTCGTCGTCGGTCTCGCGCGGCAGCCCTGACACGTAGACCGGCACCGCGTCGCGGAAGGCGCCGCCCAGCAGTTCGGCGACCGGTCGGCCGGCGATGCGCCCGGCGAGGTCCCAGAGCGCGATGTCGACCGCCGCCAGCGCGTCGGCCTGATGGCCGGTCAGGTGGCCGCGCTCGCGCATCAGGTCTCGCAGCCGCGACCACGCCGGGCGCGGCCGCCGGGCGTCCATGCCGCGCAACACGGGGGCGAGCAGGCGATCGACGACGGCGGCCGGGACCTCGGGGCCGACCGGCGCCAGCGCCTCACCCCAGCCGCAGGTGCCGTCGTCGGCGGTCACCTTGACCAGCAGCGTCTCGTACCGGGACGAGTACAGGCTGCGCCAGGGCTCGCGCACGGCGTACTCGGGGCCGATCTGCCCGCCGTCGCGCAGCGCGCCGAGATACGCCTCACCAGCTCCGAGCTTCAGGACGAAGGTCTCGACCGCACGGATCAGCATCGGACATCCGGAGCCGATTCAGCATCATGCAACATATGCGTAACTATCCCATATGATGCACGCCGCCTTCAACATCAGGGTCCGGGCCGGATGGCTCGCGACGCCCGCTACCGTCGTCCGGACGGATCTCTGACGAACTGGTGAGGGTGCGCATGACCGCGGTGCTCGTGACCGGCGCGGCCGGGAATGTCGCCGGGATGCTCCGCCCCGGCCTGGACGACGTCTCCGTGCGCGCCGTCGACACCCGTCCGGTCACCGGCTGGGACGGCGCCGACGTCCGGGTCGGCGACCTCGCCGACCCCTCGTTCACCGCCGCGGCGGTCGAGGGGATGGACGCCGTCGTGCACCTGGCCGCCAACCCGTCGCCCGGCGCGTCGTGGCCGGAGCTGCGCAGGCCCAACGCCGACGCCGTCGTGACCCTGCTGGACGCGGCGTGGCGGGCGGGGGTGCGGCGGGTGGTGCTGGCCAGCTCGGTGCACGCGATGGGCGGCTACGTCTCCGCCGCCCGGGCCGGCGGTGGTCTCGTCGACCCGGCGTGGCCGGTGCGGCCGTGCTGCGCGTACGGCGCCAGCAAGGCGTTCGCGGAGGCCTACGCCCGCACCGTCGCCGACGGCGGCGGGCCGTCGGTGGTGTGCCTGCGGCTGGGCGGCGTGCTGCCGGAGCCCACGGACACCGGCAATCTGATCGGCTGGCTGTCGCCCGGTGACCTGCGGCTGCTGGTGCGGTCGGCGCTGGCGGCGGACGTCCGGTACGGCTGCTACTTCGGGGTGTCGGCCAACACCCGCGGGGTGTTCTCCTACGCCAACGCGGTGGCCGAGCTGGGCTACCGGCCGGAGTCCGACTCGGAGGCCCACGCCGCCTCCGTCTCCCCCGGCGACGGCGGCCTCTGCCGCTGGCCCGACGAGCAGTCGCCGGCCGTCTGACCCGCCCGTCAGGCGTCGAACGGCAGCAGCCGGTAGGCGGCTGCGGGCGCGCCCAGCAATGGGCGGACAGCGCGGAAGTGGCGTTGGTCGGTGGTCAGAATGTCGTGCGTTTGATGCTCGAATGCCACGACCATGACAGACGCGTCGGTCAGCCCGAGGGGAAACTCGCCGTGCCGGGCAGCGACATCGGCCGCGGAGATGAACATGGCATGGCTGAAAGTCGCCACGTGCGTGGTCTCCGCGAGTTCGGCCATGATGGCCGCGCGGGCCCTCTCACCGAGCCGCACGAGTGCCAGGTGATCGAGCTCGGCGAGGACGAGCGGCGGCACGATCGGCTTGGCGTCGACCGTCCGGAGATAGCTGACGACTGCGTCATGGTGCTGGTCATCGCGGTCGAATGCCGCGTACAAGGCGCCGGTGTCGGCAATCAGGGTCACGATTCGCCGAAGCCCGATTCGGCCAGGACCTCGTAGGTGCGGGTCGAGGTGTCGCTGTGGCCACTGGCGAACATGCCGAAACGGAGATCTTTGATCGTTCGGCTGCTGCTGTGCAAGGTGCGCGCCAACGAGTCGCGAATGATGTCGGCCTCACTGCGCCCCTCGAGCCGCGCTCGTGCTTCGAGCTCGCGCTTCAGCTCCTCGGGGAGATAGATCGTCGTCCGCACCATGCGCTCATTATGCCATACGTGTATGGCATGGCTCTACTCGTGGCCCGGCCAAGCGCCGGTCAGGAGGCGGCGGTGTCGAGGAGCCCGTCGCGGTGGGCGATGGCGGCTGCTTCGCCGCGTCCGGACGCGCCGAGCTTGGCCAGGATGTTCGACACGTGCACGCTGGCCGTCTTGGCGCTGATGAACAGTTCCTCGCCGATCTCGCGGTTGCTGCGGCCCGCCGCCACCAGCCGCAGCACCTCGTGCTCGCGCACCGTCAGCCCGGACGGCGCCGCCGCGGGATCGGGCACGCCGGAGACCAGCGGCAACTGCGCCCGCTTCGAGAACGTGTCGATCCAGCCGCGATACAGCCCGGCGCCCAGCGAGTCGGCAGCAGCGGCCGCCTGCCGCAGCACCTCGAGGGCGTCGTCGCGCCGGCCCGCCCCGACCAGCGCCTGGCCGAGCCGGAACCCGGCGTACGGGATGAGATGCACCGGTCCCTCGGCCGACCGCAGCGCCGCCAGCGCCCGCTCCCACGCCACCACCTCGGCGCCGGCCACCGCAGACGCGCCGGCGTCCGCCGGCCCCGCGCTACCGGCAGCAGCCGCCTCGCCGCCATCGGCACCGCCCGCCCCTGCCGCACCGGCGCTGACCAGCTCGGCCTCGACCAGCACCGTCCACACACCGACCGGCCAGCCGCGCGACGCCTGGGCGACGAGCGCCCGCAGCCACGCGGCGTCAGCCGCGAACCCCTCCGCGGCCGGCCCGGCACTGCCAGCCAGCCAGCCACCGTCAACACCAGCCGGCCCGGCACCGTCGACACCGGTCACCCGGGCACCGGCCGTCGCGGCACCACCGGCGGCGCGGACCCGCGCCCCCAACGCCTGCGCCCCGGCGAACGCCAGCGGCAGGTCGTACCCGGGCACCGCGGCGTCGGCCGACGGCCCGACTTCGGTGGCGACGGCGGACCAGGCCCGCTCCGCATCGCCCTGGGCGAGCGCGACCTCGGCCTCGAGGCGAGCGACCAGGCGGCTGTCCTGCGGCAGCACGACCCGGCGGGTCATGCCGGCGCGCAGCCGGTCGACGGCGGCGGCCGCGGTGGCGACGTCGCCGCGCCAGAGGACGAGCCAGGCCTGCAGGCCGATCATGTGCCGCTCGTGGTTGGGGGGCGGCACGAGTTCGAGGCCGCGCTCGATCATCCGCTCGGCCCGCTCCCAGTCGCCCAGCGCCAGCATGGGCTCGGCGGCGTTGCCGGCCAGCACCACGCCGGACGTGCGCTTGCGGCCGCGCCGGCGGGCGTGCTCGTAGCCCTCGGTGGCGACGTCGACGGCGTCGCGGTAGCGGCCGAGCAGGGTGTAGGCGTCGGAGAGGTTGACGAAGTAGCGGTGCAGGTGGTCGGGGTTGGCGGTGGCCGTGGGCCCGGCCCGGCGCAGCTCGTCGAGCGCCTTCTCGGCGTCGCCCATGTGCACCCAGGCGGTGCCGCGGGTGATCTGCGCGGACGCCACGACGCGGTCGAGGCCGACGGCGGTGGCGACCCGCTCGGTCTCGTCGGCGACCTCCAGCGATTCGGCGAAGCGCCAGTCGAGCATGAGCATGGTGGCCAGCCAGTCGAGCGCCTCGGCCCGCTGCACCGACGGCTCGGCCGGGATGAGCTCGCGCGCCTCCATGAGCGCCTCGATGGCTCCGGGCCGGCCCAGCCGGTTCTTCACGCTGCCGAGGTGCGCCAGCAGCCAGCCGGCCCGGACCGGGTCGGCGGACCGGTCGACCAGCCGCAGCCCCTCTTTCACCAGCGACAGCGTGCGCTCGGTCTCGCCCGCCGCGTACGCCTCGGTGGCCGCGCGGATGAGCAGCTCGAGGCGGTCGCTGCCGGCCACCCGTTCGGGCTCGGCGACCTGGTCCCACAGTTCCAGCGCCCGCTCGAGCAGCTGCTGCGCCGTGGCGTGGGCGTAGCTGCGGACCAGCTCGGCGGCCGCGGTGAGCGACCACGCGAACGCCCGCTCGACGTCATGGGCGGAGTACCAGTGGTGCGCGACCTCGGCGGCGGTGGGCGTGCTCGGCATCAGCTCGGGATGCGCCTCGAGCGCCTGCGCGTACCGGGCGTGCATGCGCGCGTGCTCGCCCGGCAGCATGTCGGCGTGCAGGGCCTCGCGCAGCAGCGCGTGCCGGAACGCGTAGCCGTCGCCGTCGACCACGATGACGCCGGCCGAGACGGCCTCGCGCAGCGCGGTCTCCAGCGGGCCGGTCTGCTCACCGGCGACGAACTCGAGGACGGAGTGGTCGACGCGGTTGCCGGCTGCCGACATCAGCCGCAGCAGCCGCTGGGTGTCTTCGGACAGCGGCTCGACCCGGACCAGGAGGAGGTCGCGCAGCGACCCGGGCAGGTCGCCGCAGTCGTCGGCGTAGGCCAGCTCCTCGACGAAGAACGGGATGCCCTCGCTGCGCCGGACGATGCGGTCGACGTGGGACCGCTCCGGCGGCCGGCCCAGCAGCTCGCGCAGCTGCAGCACGACCTCGTCGGCGTCGAGCCGGGGCAGCTCGATGCGGTGCACCTGGCGCAGGCGGTCGAGCTCGGCCAGCAACGGCCGCAGCGGGTGGCCGCGGTGCAGCTCGTCGGAGCGGTACGTGACGACGAACAGCAGCTGGGCGTCGCGCACCCCGCGGACGAGGAAGCGCAGGAGGTCGCGGGTGGGGCTGTCGGCCCATTGGAGGTCCTCGAGCACGACCACCAGCGGGCGTTCCGCCGCGACGCGCTCGAACAGCGAGGTGACGACCTCGTATAACCGGCCGCGGCCCTCGGGCCCCTCGGCCGGCGCGACGCCCACCTCGGGCACCAGCCCGGCCAGTGCGTCGCCGCCGGGACCGGCCAGCTCGAGCAGCCGCTGCGCCCCGAACTCGGCGTGCAGCCCGCGCAGCGCGCCCACCAGCGGCGCGAACGCCGGGCCCTCGCCGTCGAGCGGGACCGACTGGCCGGCGACGGCGCGGGTGCCGCCGGCGACCACCTCGGCCACGAACTCCTCGGCCAGCCGCGTCTTCCCGATGCCGGCCTCGCCGCCCAGCAGGACGGTGACCGGCTCGCCCGCGCACGCGGTGGCATAGGCCTGGCGGAGGTCGGCGAGCTGCCGTTCCCTCCCGACCAGGCTCACGGTGCGGGTGACGTGAATGACCACGTCATTCATCCTGCCACCCGCCACCGACAAGCCCATGCGAATTTCCTTCCAGCAGATCGCTCCCGCTCAGGCGGTGCGCGCCCGGCTACGTGCCGTGGCGCCGCCGGCGTTCTTGCGCGCGGCCCCGCGCCGGACGGCGGCCAGTGCCTGACGGGCCAGCCCGTCGCGGCGTGCCTCCGCCTGCAGGTCGTGCGACCGCTGGTCGTGGACGATCCGTGCCGCGTAGTCCCCGTGGATGCTCATGATGCTCGGCTCCTGCCCCTACTCGTTGCGTTCTGATATCGAGCATGGTTCTGAGGCGCCGTGTGATGCATCGGGAGACTGCCGCATTGTGGCGGCGCGGAACCGTCTAAGGCGCCCTGAGGTGGCGTCTAAGGTGGCCCGGACGACCTAGGCTGCGGTGCGCTGGGGGCGAGCGGCGGCGGCAACCGGGCGACGGGTCCACCGATCGGTGGACGCAGCAGCCCACCACGCGGTGCTCGTCGCGGCCACAGTCCCGGCGGCATCGTGGTGGCATGACGACTTCCGCCATCCGGGTCCGCGGGCTGCGCAAGGCCTACGCCGGCGTCCCCGCCGTCAACGGGCTGGACCTCGACGTCGCGCAGGGGGAGGTCTTCGCGCTCCTGGGGCCGAACGGCGCCGGCAAGACCACCACCGTGGAGATCCTCGAGGGCTACCGCCGCCGCGACGCCGGCGAGGTCAGCGTGCTGGGCTCGGACCCGGCGCGGCCGGACGCCGGCTGGCGGGCCCGCATCGGCATCGTGCTGCAGAGCTCCGGCGGCCACGACGAGCTGTCCGTGCAGGAGCTGGTGCACCACTTCGCCGGCTACTACCCCGCCGCCCGCGACCCCGACGAGGTCATCGCGGCCGTCGGGCTGGACGAGAAGCGCGCCACGCGGGCGCGGCACCTGTCCGGTGGGCAACGCCGCCGCCTGGACGTCGCGCTGGGCATCCTGGGCGACCCGGAGCTGCTCTTCCTCGACGAGCCCACGACCGGGTTCGACCCGGAGGCGCGGCGGGAGTTCTGGGCGCTCATCACGTCGCTGGCCGACGGCGGCACGACGATCATCCTCACCACCCACTATCTGGACGAGGCCGAGCACCTGGCCGGACGCGTCGGCGTCATCACGGGCGGGCGCATCGTCGCGCTGGACACGCCGGACCGCCTCGGCGGCCGCGACCACGACCACGCGGTCGTCCGGTGGAGCGAGGACGGCCAGCAGCGCACCGAGCGGACCGCCACCCCCACCGCGCTGGTCGCCCAGCTGGCCGGCCGGCTGGGCGGCGAGGTGCCCGGCCTCGTCGTCAGCCGCCCCACGCTGGAGGACGTGTACCTGCGGCTGATCGGTCAGCCGGACCACACCCTGGAGGTCGTGTCATGAGCACGAGCCGCATCGCGGTGTCGCGCGCCTCGCTGGAGACCAGGAGCTACTTCCGCGAACGCGACTCCGTGATCTTCTCGTTCCTGTTCCCGGTCATCATGCTGGGCATCTTCGCCGTCGTGTTCGGCAACGAGGACGTCGGTGAGAGCAGCGGCGTCCCGATCGACTTCGCGCAGTACTTCCTGCCCGGAATGGTCGCCTCGGGCATCATGCTGGTCAGCTTCCAGACGCTGGCGATCAGCCTGGCCATCGAGCGCGAGGACGGCACGCTGAAGCGGCTGCGCGGCACGCCGATGCCGCCGGTGTCGTACTTCCTGGGCAAGGTCGGCATGATCCTGGTCGTCGGGCTGAGCCAGATCGCGTTGCTGCTGGCCGTGGCCGTGCTGGCGTTCGGGGTCGAGCTGCCGGCGGAGCCGTCGAAGTGGCTGACGTTCGCCTGGTGCTACGTGCTCGGCACGGCCGGCGGCGCGGTGCTGGGCATCGCGTACTCGTCGGTGCCGCGGTCGGCGAAGAGCGCGTCCGCCGTGGTGGTGGGGCCGCTGCTGGTGCTGCAATTCATCTCGGGCGTGTTCTTCGTCTTCTCCGACCTGCCAAGCTGGCTGCAGAACGTCGCCTCGGTGTTCCCGCTGAAATGGCTGGCGCAGGGCATGCGTTCGGTGTTCCTGCCCGACCGATTCGAGACGCTGGAGGTATCCGCATCATGGCAGCACGGCCCGACGGCGCTGATCCTGTCGCTGTGGCTGGTCGCGGGCCTGGTGATCTGCGTCCGGACGTTCCGGTGGCAGCGCAGGGACGACGGCTGACGACGGACGGCGGCGCCCCGGCGCGCAGCAGCGTCGCCGAGCTGGACGCGTTCTGGCAGCGCACCACGGTCGCCTGGCACAGCGTCTACCTGGGCCTGCTGGGGCTGCTCGCGCTGATCATCGGCAGCTCCGGCAACCTGTCCAGCGACGACCGCCTGACCGGCCTGCTCGCGGTGACGGCCATGGTCGTCGTCTATCTCCTGCTGGGCCGTCGGCTGCTGGGCACCGAGGAGGTCGGCTGGCAGGTGATCGTCCAGCTGGCCGTCAGCTGGGGCTGCCTCTACCTGCTGCTCGGCACGGGCATCTTCGACGCGTACTTCCTGCTGTTCGGGCTGATCCCGCACATCTGGGTGTTCCTGCCGACACGGTGGGCCATCGGCGCGACGTTCGTGTTCCTGTCCGGCCTGGCCGTCATCGAGATCGGCCGTGACGGCTGGACGGCCACGGCGGTGCGCGATGTCGCACCGCAGGTGGCGCTGCAGATCGGGCTGTCGCTGCTGATGGGGCTGTTCATCACGCACGTGTTCATCCAGGCCGAGAAACGGGCCGAGCTGATCGACGAGCTGGAACGCACCCGCACCGAGCTGGCCCAGCTCGAGCACTCGCGCGGCGTGCTGGCCGAACGGGAGCGGCTCTCGCACGAGATCCACGACACCCTGGCGCAGGGCTTCACCAGCATCCTCACGCTGGCGCAGGCCATCGAGGTGGCGCTCGACCGCAACCCCGACGCCGTCCGCGACCGGCTGGCGCTGCTGGAGCAGACGGCGCGCGACAACCTCGCCGAGGCGCGGGCGCTGGTCAGCTCGCTGGCGCCGGTGAGCCTGCAGGACGCGTCGCTGCCCGAGGCGATCGAGCGCATCGCCGGCCGGTTCGCCGACGAGACCGGGCTGGAGGTGAGCCTGCAGATCGACGAGGCCGGCCCGCCGCTACCGGCGAACGTCGAGGTCGTGCTGCTGCGCGCGACCCAGGAGGCGCTGACGAACGTGCGCAAACACGCCGGCGCCCGCAGGGTCATCGTCGCGCTGCGGTTCCGGTCCGGCCCGCCCGGTGCGGCCACCGTCGCCGTGGTCGACGACGGACGAGGGTTCCGGCCGGGCGCGGCGCACGACGGGTACGGGCTGCGCGGTATGCGGGCTCGGGTCGAGCAGGTCGGCGGGCTGCTCGAGGTCGTCAGCGCGCCGGATGCCGGCACCACCGTCCGTGCGACCGTCGGGCTGGCAGCGCTCCCTCAGCGCTGAAACGCCCAGGACACCATCAGTGGAAACTCGGCCTGCCAGAACGGGTCGCCGTGGTCGCCGGCCCGCTCAGCCAGGACGACGTCGACGCCGGCGTCGAGCAGTGCGGCTGCCCACCGGGTCGCGTTCTCGAGGAACCACGGCTCCAGCGTCCCGGCGACGAGGTACGTGCGCGGCAGCAGGCTCGGCATCACGGCGGGCGGGCGGAAGCCGCCGCCCGGTGACGCGCAGAAGACCGCACCGTAGATGTCCGGGTGACGAAGCCCCATGGCGAGGGCGAGCTCACCACCGGCTGACACGCCGCACACCGCGGTGCGGCCGGCGGGCAGGGCGAGGCCGAAACGTGACCGTACCCAGCCACGGACCTCCTCGACGAAGAACCGCTCGTGTGCCGCGAACCGTTCCTTGTCGAAGGACGGTGAGTACTCGCCAACCCGGATCATCTCGTCCGGGTCGTCCCGTCCGATGGGCACCGACGATCATGGTAGGCGGCACGTCGGCCGCCTCGAGGTGTCCGCCCCACTGCGAGATCAGCTGGCCGTCGCCCGCGAACACGACAGCCTCCGGTGGCTCCGGCGGCACATACACGGTGACCTGCCGCCCGCCGTCATAGTCGAACGTCTCGGTGACCAGGTCGCCCACGCCGTCAGGGTAGCGTGGGCGGCCGTGACGACGTTGCGGCTGCTGCTGGTCGACGACCACCCGGTGGTGCGCACCGGGCTGGCCGGCATGCTCGGCGCCGAGGACGACTTCGAGGTGATCGGCGAGGCCGGCGACGGCGAGGAGGCGCTGGTGCTGGCCCGCCGGCTGCGTCCGGACGTCATCCTGATGGACCTGCGCATGCCCCGGCTGGACGGCGCCGAGGCGACGGCGCGCATCCTGGCCGAGCTGCCCGGCACCCGGATCCTGGTGCTCACCACGTACGACACCGACTCCGACATCGTCCGCGCGGTCGAGGCGGGCGCCACCGGCTACCTGCTCAAGGACACCCCGCGCATCGACCTCGCCGCGGCCGTCCGGGCGGCGCACCGCGGCGAGACGATCCTGGCGCCGCCGGTGGCCGCGCGGCTGGTCAGCCGCATGCGGGCGCCGTCGGTGCCGCCGCTGACGCCGCGTGAGCGCGAGGTGCTGGCGGCCGTCGCCACGGGACTGTCGAACGCCGAGGTCGGGCGGGCGCTGCACATCGGCGAGGCGACGGTGAAGACGCACCTGCTGAGGGTCTTCGCCAAGCTCGGCGTCGACGACCGGACGGCGGCCGTGACGACGGCGTACGCGCTGGGCATCTTGGCGCCACCGGGGTCGTCCCCGGCATCCTGAGCGCGCCCCGCAATACTATGGGCATGGCTCAAACCCGTACGCGGGTGTCCCGGCTGGCGCTGCGGCCCACCATCGGCATCGACATCGGCGGCACCAAGGTCGCCGCCGGCGTCGTCGACGCCGAGGGCACGATCATCGAGCGCACCCGCCGCGAGACGCCGAGCAAGAGCAAGAGCCCGCGCGTGGTCGAGGACACCATCGCCGACATCGTGGCCGAGCTCGGCGCCCGCCACCACGTGCTGGCGGTCGGCATCGGCGCCGCCGGCTTCGTCGACGGCACCCAGTCCTCCGTGCTGTTCGCACCGCACCTCGCCTGGCGCAACGAGCCGCTGCGCGACGCCGTCCAGCGCCGCATCGGGCTGCCCGTGGTCGTCGACAACGACGCCAACGCGGCGCTGTGGGCCGAGTGCCGGTTCGGGGCCGCCCAGGGCGAGTCGCACGTCGTCTGCGTGAACCTCGGCACCGGCATCGGCGGCGGTGTGGTCCTCGACGGCGTGCTGCACCGCGGCCGGTTCGGCGTCGCCGGCGAGTTCGGCCACATGGTCGTGGTGCCCGGCGGGCACCGCTGCGAGTGCGGCAACCGCGGCTGCTGGGAGCAGTACGCCAGCGGCAACGTGCTGGTCCGCGAGGCCCGCGAGCTGGTGCTGAACGGCTCCCCCGTCGCCTACCGCATCGCCGAGACGTGCGAGGGCGACCCGTCGCGCATCACCGGCCCGATGGTCAGCGCGCTGGCCGCGCAGGGCGACCCCGCCGCGCTCGAGCTGCTCGAGGACATCGGCCACTGGCTGGGCGTCGGCCTGGCCAACCTGGCCGCCGCGTTCGACCCCGGCCTGTTCGTCATCGGCGGCGGCGTCTCCGACGTGGGCGACCTGCTGCTGCAGCCGGCCCGCACGACGTTCCGCCGCACGCTGACCGGGCGCGGCTTCCGGCCCGAGGCCGAGGTCGTCCGGGCGGCGCTGGGCAACGACGCCGGGCTCATCGGCGCCGCCGACCTCGCCCGCCGCGAGCGGTCCCGCCGCCGCGACCGCGCCAAGCTGGTCACCACCCGGCTGCTGCTGCCGAGGCGGCGTGACGTCGGCGGCAACGGCACGCCCATCCAGCGCCGCGCCAGGCGCGCCACGGGCACCGGCACCGCGATCGAGCCGGTGATCAGCTTGCGCAGGCGTCAGTAGGAGTAGAAGCCGCGGCCGGACTTGCGGCCGTGCTCACCGGCGTCGACCATGCGGCGCATCAGCTCGGGCGGGAAGAACTTGGTGTCGGCGGTCTCGTCCCAGATGTTCGACGTGGCGTGGTGCAGCACGTCGACGCCGGTGAGGTCGGTGGTGGCGAGCGGGCCCATGGCGTGGCCGAAGCCGAGCCGGCAGGCGGTGTCGATGTCCTCGGCCGACGCGACGCCGGACTCGTAGAGCTTGACCGCCTCGACGACGAGCGCGCTGATCAGCCGCGTGGTGACGAACCCGGCGACGTCGCGGTTGACGACGATGCAGGTCTTGCCGGACGACTCGGCCAGCTCGCGCGCCGCCCCCAGCGTGTCGTCGGAGGTGTGCAGGCCGCGGACCAGCTCGCACAGCGCCATCATCGGGACCGGCGAGAAGAAGTGCGTGCCGACGACCGACTCGGGCCGCTCGGTGGCGGCGGCGATCTTGGTGATCGGGATGGCGCTGGTGTTGGTGGCCAGGACGGCGCCGTCGCGGCACAGGCGGTCCAGCTGCGCGAACAGCTCGCGCTTGACGTCGACGTTCTCGAACACCGCCTCGACGACGATGTCGGCCTCGGCGACGGCGTCGAGGTCGGTGGTGGTGGTGATGCGGCCCAGCGCGGCGTCGCGGGCGCCGGCGGTGAGCTTGCCCTTCTCGACGAACTTCGCGGTGCTCGCCTCGATGGCGGCCCGGCCGCGGCCCACGGCGGCGTCGTCGAGGTCGCGCAGCACGACGTTCCAGCCGCCGGTGGCGGCCACCTGGGCGATGCCCGCTCCCATCAGGCCGGCTCCGATGACGGCCACACTGCGTGCCATGCTGCTACCTTCCCGCTCGCTCGTTCGGTTCCGGGGTGATGCCCGGTTCGGTGCGCAGCGCCGGCTCGACCGGCGCGGGCGTGCCGGCCGTCAGCACGGGCTCCGGGGGCCGGTGGCGCTGCTCGCGCCAGCGCTCCCACCAGTGCGCGCCGACCATGATGGCGGCGACGTACAGCCAGCCGAGCAGGACGTCGACGACGTAGTGCTCGCCGCCGTAGACCAGCGTGAACGCCATGGCCAGCGGATACGCGACGATCGGCACCTTCAGCCACCAGCGCTTGGCCAGCGGCCACAGGGTGACCGCGACCAGCATGGAGAACCCGGCGTGCAGCGACGGCAGCGCGGCCACCTCGTTGGCGCCGCCCTGGGCGTCGGACAGCCACGCCTGGGCGCTGCGCAGCCCCAGCTCGTTCCAGCCGCGTCCGACGAGGCGGTAGACCGGCTCGGCGATGTCGCCGGTGCGGGCCGACGCGTACCACGGCGGCGCGGCCGGCAGCAGGACGTACGTCAGCAGGCCGGTGTAGGTGAGCAGCAGCACCCGCCGGATGTAGGACACCCACAGCGGCCGTGACCACATGTAGAACGCGGCGGCCAGCACCCACGGCACGACGAAGTGGCTGAAGTAGACGAGCGCGGCGCCGACGTCCCACCAGCGCACCGTCGGCTCGAACAGCTGCTCCTGCAGCCACAGTGTCGGGATGGTGCCGCCGAACAACCAGCGCTCGATGTCGACGACCCCGCTGACCTGCAGGGGCATACCCAGGGTGTCGGCGATGCCGCGGGTGTGGTCGTACAGGATGAGCGCGGCCAGCAGCGGCAGCCAGTCGAGGAACGTGCGCACGTGCTCGCGCCACGGCCGGCCGATCTTGACCGCGATCATGCCGGCGAGGATCCAGCCGGTCTGCCCGACGCGGTCCATCGGGATGCCCTCGACGGCGCTGTAGACGACCAGCACGACCAGGTAGACGGCCAGGCAGACGCGGCCCGGCGTCACCCGGCCGCGCCAGCGGTCCCCGACGCCGGCCGCGACCTCCGGTTCGTCAGTCATCGAAGTGGTCCGGATCGGGCTCGCGGACCACGTCGGCGCCGAGCGACTGCAGCTGCCCGACGAGGTCGGGGTAGCCGCGGTCGATGTGGTGGACGGCCGACACCAGTGTCTCGCCCTCGGCCAGCAGGCCGGCCAGCACGAGGCCGGCCCCGGCCCGGATGTCGGTGGCGACGACCGGCGCGCCGGACAGCCCGGGCCGGCCGCGGACGACGGCGTGGTGGCCGTCGATGCGGACCTCGGCGCCGAGACGGACCAGCTCGTTGACGAACATGAACCGGGCCTCGTACACGTTCTCGGTGATCATCGCGGTGCCCTCGGCCACGGCGTCGAGCGCGACGATCATCGGCTGGAGGTCGGTCGGGAAACCGGGGTACGGCAGCGTGACGACATCGATGGCGCGCGGCCGCCCGGACATCGCCACCCGCAGCCCGGCCGGCCCGGACTCGACGGTGGCGCCGGCGGCGGCCAGCTTGTCGAGGACGATCTCGAGGTGCTCGGCGCGGCCGTTGCGGATGGTGATGTCGCCGCGGGTCATGACGGCCGCGACGCCCCAGGTGCCGGTGACGATGCGGTCCGGGATGGTGGTGTGCGTCGTCGGGTTCATGGAGTCGACGCCCTCGACCCGCAGCGTCGACGTGCCGGCGCCGTCGATCTTGGCGCCCATGTCGCCGAGCATGCGGCAGATGTCGACGATCTCGGGCTCGCGGGCGACGTTGTCGATGACCGTGGTGCCCTTGGCCAGCACGGCGGCCATGAGGATGTTCTCGGTGGCGCCGACGCTGGGGAAGTCGAGCCAGATGCTGGTGCCGTGCAGGCCCTGTGGCGCCCGCGCCACCACGAACCCGTGCTCGATCTCGACCTGCGCGCCCAGCTTCTCCAGCCCGGACATGTGCATGTCGAGGCCGCGCGAGCCGATGGCGTCGCCGCCGGGCAGCGCCACGTTGGCCGCGCCGCACCGGGCCACCAGCGGGCCGAGCACGCAGATCGACGCACGCAGCCGGCGCACCAGGTGGTACGGCGCCTCATGGGCGATGTCGGCCGGGACGTCGATGGCGACGGTGCCGCCTTCGCGGTGGACGTCGCCGCCGAGCTGACGCAGCAACTCGCCCATGTAGTCGACGTCGGTGATGGCGGGGACGTCGTGCAGCACGGTGCGTCCCTCGGCGAGCAGCGCCGCCGCCATCAGCTTGAGTGCGCTGTTCTTCGCGCCGCTGACCCGGACCTCACCCCGTAGGGAGCTCCCCCCGGTGACCCGAAATCTCTCCACGCCCGATGTACCCTTTCGCCGTTCCGATGAACGGTACGCCTCGGAGGCGTCAACCGGCGAACTGCCCCCCGGGCGGCGCCGCTTCCAGCCAGGTCACGAAGGCCGTGGCAGCAGGCTCGGTCATGGACACCTCGACGCTGCTCCCGTTCGACCGGCAGATCAGCACGACGTGGCCGGCGGGCAGCTCGTAGCTCTCCTCGGCGTCGGGCTGGCGCCGTCCGTCGACGACCAGCACGCTGCGCCGGAACGACCGCCTCGGCCAGGTCGTGAAGCTGAACGTGCGGAACCACTCGAGGGTGTCGTCGCGGTAGCGCCCGATGCCGAACGCCCAGCCGCCGGACCAGCCGTCGTGGCTGTCGCCGCGCACGCACATGTCGAAGCCACCGTCACGCTGCAGGATGCCCCGGCGGACGTACAGGGCCAGGAGGACCAGCACAGCGGCGAGCGCGAGCGCACCCAGCACCAGCAGGGTCCACGACACCAGCGCCACCGATCACCTCCCCCGAGCGTGATACCGATGCTCTCAGATCTACCGGCTCGCCGCGACGTCGAGCCTGGCCTGCGCCCATCGGCTCGCGCCGTCGCCGTCCTCACCGAGCGCGTCCAGATCGGCCTGAGCTGCGGCGACGTCGATCTCGTCGGCCAGTTCGGCCTGCTCTGCGAGGATCGCGATGTGGTTCTCGGACACCGACAGGAACCCGCCGGACACCGCCACCACGACGGCCTCGCCGCCGGTCGAGCGCACCGTCACCGGGCCGGCCACCAGCAGGCCGAGTACGGGCTCGTGACCGGGCATGATGCCGATCTCACCCTCGGGCGTGCGCGCGATGACGATCGAAGCCGCGCCGGACCACACCTTGCGGTCGGCGGCGACCACCTCGACGTTCAGATCTTCGGCCACGATCTTTCCCTTCCTCCCCGGGACCGGCAGGGAGCCGCCACCCGTACGGGGGCGACTCCCTGCCGGTCAACGCGGAATGTCAGCCTCTCAGGAGGCGAGCTCGCGCGCCTTCTTCTCGGCGTCCTCGATGTTGCCGACGTAGCTGAACGCCTGCTCGGGCAGGTGGTCGTACTCGCCCTTGGTGATGGCGTCGAACGACTCGAGCGACTCCGACAGCGGGACGAACACGCCCGGCTGGCCGGTGAACGACTCGGCCACGAACATGTTCTGCGACAGGAACCGCTGCAGGCGCCGCGCCCGGTTGACGGTGACGCGGTCCTCTTCGGTCAGCTCGTCGACACCGAGGATGGCGATGATGTCCTGCAGCTCCTTGTATTTCTGCAGGATCTCCTTCACCCGGGTGGCGATGCGGTAGTGGTCCTCGCCGAGGTACGCGGCGTCGAGAATCCGGCTCGAGGAGTCGAGCGGGTCGACGGCCGGGTAGATGCCCAGCTGCGAGATGGGCCGCGACAGCACCGTCCGGGCGTCGAGGTGCGCGAACGCCGTGTGCGGCGCGGGGTCGGTGATGTCGTCGGCCGGGACGTAGATGGCCTGCATCGACGTGATGGAGTGACCACGCGTCGAGGTGATGCGCTCCTGCAGCTCGCCCATCTCGTCGGCCAGCGTCGGCTGGTAGCCGACGGCCGAGGGCATGCGGCCCAGCAGCGTGGAGACCTCGGAGCCGGCCTGGGTGAACCGGAAGATGTTGTCGATGAACAGCAGCACGTCCTGCTTCTGGACGTCGCGGAAGTACTCGGCCATGGTCAGCGCCGACAGCGCGACCCGCATGCGGGTGCCCGGCGGCTCGTCCATCTGGCCGAACACCAGCGCGGTGTCCTTGAGGACGTTGGCCTCGCCCATCTCGACCCAGAGGTCGTTGCCCTCGCGGGTGCGCTCGCCGACGCCGGCGAACACCGAGGTGCCACCGAAGTTCCGGGCGACACGGGTGATCATCTCCTGGATGAGCACCGTCTTGCCGACACCGGCACCGCCGAACAGGCCGATCTTCCCGCCCTGGATGTACGGGCTCAGCAGGTCGAGGACCTTGATGCCGGTCTCGAGCATCTGCGTGCTGCCCTCGAGGTCGGCGAACGGAGGCGGGTCGCGGTGGATCTCCCAGCGCTCGCTGACCTCGATCTTCGACTCGTCGGTGTCGAGCGGCTTGCCGAGGGCGTTGAACACGTGGCCCTTGACGCCGTCGCCGACCGGCACCGAGATGCCCTTGCCGGTGTCGCGGACGACCGCGCCGCGGGTGAGGCCGTCGGTCGGCTGCATGGAGATGGCCTTGACCAGGCCGTCGCCGATGTGCTGCTCGACCTCGAGCGTCAGCGTGCGGTCGCCGCCGGCCTCGTCGGCCAGCTTCACGTCGACCTCGAGCGCGTTGTAGATGCCGGGCATGTGGCCGCCGCCGAACTCGACGTCGACGACGGGCCCGATGACCCGGACCACCCGGCCGGTGGCGACGGCGGTCTCTTCAACCGTGGCAGTCATGATTACTCGCTCCCTGCGGCCGCCAGCGCGTCCGCGCCGCCGACGATCTCACTGATTTCCTGGGTGATCTCGGCCTGGCGAGCCGAGTTGGACTGACGGGTGAGCGTCTCCTGCAGCTCACCGGCGTTGTCCGTGGCGTTCTTCATGGCCCGGCGCCGGGCCGCCCACTCCGACGCGGCCGCGTCGAGCAGCGCCGTGTAGACGAGGTTGCCGGCGTACTGCGGGAGCAGCGCGTCGAGCACCTCGTCGGCCGACGGCTCGAACTCGTAGAGCGGCAGCACGTCGCCGCGCGCCGGGCGCCCGTTGCCCGAGCCGGCGCCGGCGTTGTCCGTGCGCGCCGCGCCGGCCTCGGCGTGGTGGAGGTCGTCGGGGACGTCCTCGACCATGATCGGGAACAGCCGCCGGGCCCGCACCTCCTGCGTGACCATGTTGCGGAAGTGCGTCGACACGATGTGGATCTCGTCGACGCCGCCCTCGTCGGTGGGCGTGTTGATGGCATCGAGGAGGTCGTCGGCGATGCGCCGGGCGTCGGCGTAGGACGGCCGGCCGGTGAAGCCCGCGTACTGGCCGCCGAGTTCGCGGCCGCGGAATGTGAACCAGCTGACGCCTTTGCGGCCGACGACGTAGGGCACGGTCTCCTGGCCCTGCTCGCGCAGCAGGCCGGCCAGCGCCTCGCTCTGCCGGATGACGTTGGCGGAGTAGGCGCCGGCGAAGCCGCCGTCGCTGCTGACCACGAGAATGGCCGAACGGCGCGGCTGCTCGACGCCCTCGAGCAGCGGGTTGTCGAGGCGGGCGCGCTCGGCCGCAGCCTCCATGGCCCGCACCAGCGCCTGGCTGTAAGGCCGCGCGGCCTCGGCGTACTGCTGGGCCCGCGCGATCCGCGAGGTCGCGATGAGTTCCTGGGCGCGGGTGATCTTCTTGATCGACTCGACGGAGCGGATGCGCTGCCGCAGCTCGCGAATTTGAGCTCCCATTACGCGTGCGACCTCCCTTCAGGGCCTCGGTACGACATGACGGTCACGGTCACTCGCCCGCGTCGGGACGAGCGGCCTCCTGGATGTCCTGCGCGTCGCGCTTGCGCCGGCGCAGCACCGTCAGGTCCTCCTCGCCCTCGCCCAGAGCATGGACCGGCTCGTCCTTGACCAGCGGCTGGCCGGAGACGGTGACGTACGTCTGCTTGAAGTCGTCGACCGCCTGCTCGAGCGTCTTGATGTCGTCGTCGGACAGCTTGCCGCTGGACTCGATGTTCTCCAGGACCGCGCCGTGCTCGCGGACGACAGTGTCGAGGAACTCGCCCTCGAACCGGCGGATGTCCTCGACCGGGACGTCGTCGAGCTTGCCGGTGGTGCCCGACCAGATCGAGACGACCTCGCGGCCGACCGACAGCGGCGCCGACTGCGGCTGCTTGAGCAGCTCGGTGAGCCGCTCGCCGCGGTTCAGCTGCGCCTTGCTGGTGGGGTCGAGGTCGGACGCGAACGCCGCGAACGCCTTGAGCTCGTTGTACTGGGCGAGGTCGAGGCGCAGCGTGCCTGCGACGCTCTTCATCGCCTTGATCTGCGCGTCACCACCGACGCGGGAGACTGAGATACCGACGTTGATGGCCGGGCGGACACCCGAGTGGAACAGGTCCGACTCGAGGAAGCACTGGCCGTCGGTGATCGAGATGACGTTGGTCGGGATGAACGCCGACACGTCGTTGGCCTTGGTCTCGATGATCGGCAGGCCGGTCATCGAGCCGCCGCCGAGGTCGTCGGAGAGCTTCGCGCAGCGCTCGAGCAGCCGCGAGTGCAGGTAGAAGACGTCGCCGGGGTACGCCTCGCGGCCCGGTGGGCGGCGCAGCAGCAGCGACACCGCGCGGTACGCCTCGGCCTGCTTCGACAGGTCGTCGAAGACGATGAGGACGTGGTAGCCCTGGTACATCCAGTGCTGGCCGATGGCCGAGCCGGTGTAGGGCGACAGGTACTTGAATCCGGCGGCGTCGGACGCCGGCGAGGCCACGATGGTGGTGTACTCGAGCGCGCCGGCCTCGTCCAGCTGCTGCCGGATGCCCGCGATGGTCGAGCCCTTCTGGCC
This sequence comes from Jiangella sp. DSM 45060, assembly GCF_900105175.1. Taxonomy (NCBI): domain Bacteria; kingdom Bacillati; phylum Actinomycetota; class Actinomycetes; order Jiangellales; family Jiangellaceae; genus Jiangella; species Jiangella sp. DSM 45060. The sequence goes on from NZ_LT629771.1 coordinate 4,888,687, forward strand.
GGTGGCGACGTAGATGCAGCGGACCTGCTTCTTCTTGTCGCCGCTCTTCCAGTTGTCGAGCTGGTTGAGGATGGTGTCGACGGCGACCGTGGTCTTGCCGGTCTGCCGGTCGCCGATGATCAACTGGCGCTGGCCGCGGCCGATCGGTGTCATGGCGTCGATGGCCTTGATGCCGGTCTGCAGCGGCTCGGCGACCTTCTGCCGCTGGACGACGGTCGGTGCCTGCAGCTCCAGGGCGCGGCGGCCCTCGGCCTTGATCTCGCCCAGGCCGTCGAGCGGAGCGCCCAGGGGGTCGACCACGCGCCCGAGGAAGGCGTCGCCGACCGGCACCGACAGCACCTCGCCGGTGCGGCGGACCGTCTGCCCCTCCTCGATGCCGGCGTAGTCGCCGAGCACGACGACGCCGATCTCGCGCACGTCCAGGTTCAGAGCCAGCCCGAGGGTCCCGTCCTCGAACTCCAGCAGCTCGTTCGCCATGGCCGACGGCAGGCCCTCGACCCGGGCGATGCCGTCACCGGCGATGGTGACGTGGCCGACCTCTTCGCGGACGGCGGCCGCCGGCTGGTAGGACTCGACGAAGGCGTCGAGCGCCTCGCGAATCTCCTCGGGACGGATAGTCAGCTCCGCCATCGTTGCTCCTGCTCTCTCGCTCTCGAACGGTGGTCTCAAGTCTGGGTGGTGCCGGTCAGCTCACCACGAGCTGACGGCGGGCGGCGTCCAAGCGGCTGGTGACGGTGCCGTCGACGACCTCGTCGCCGAGCTCGACCCTGATGCCGCCGACGACGTCAGGCTCGACGACGACGTTCAGCAGGACCGGGCCGCCCGCGCGGACCGCCAGTGCCCGTTCCAGCCGCTCGCGGTGTTCGACGGCGAGCGGGGCGGCGACGTGCACCACGGCCACCCGGCGCTGACGCAGCCGCGCGGCGAAGTCCGCGACGCGGGCCAGCTCCGCTTCCAGGCTACGCGCCCGGCGGTCCAGGACCGCGTGCTCGAGCAGCGCGACGGTCTCGGGCGCCGCCTTGTCCTGCAGCAGCGTGCGCACCAGCTGCCGCCGTGCGTCAGCGGGAGCAGCGCGGTCGATCAGTGCCGAGCGGAGGTCGCGGTTGTCGCGCACGACCAGCCCGAACCGGAAGATCTCCTCCTCGACGGCGTCGAGGCGGCCGGCCGACCGGGCGCCCAGCAGCACGGCCTGCAGGCCGAACTCCTCGACCGCGGCGGTGAGCTCGCCCGGGTTCGCCCAGCGCTCCCGGACGGCCGCCGCCAGGACGTCCGTCGCGGCCGGCTCGACGCGGTCGCCGGCCAGGCGGCGCAGCAGCGTCTCCCGGTCGTCCGGCGTCCGGCCGGTGTCGGTGAGCGCGCGGCGCACCGACGGGCGCGAGTCGAGCAGGTTCGCGAACGCGAACAGCGCGTCGCCCACCGCCGGCGCCCGGCCGGCCGCGGCGTCGACGATGCTCTCGAACCGCAGCCGCAGCTCGCCGTGGCTCTCGCCGAGGTTGGTGTCAGGCATGCTCACGCGTCCCCTGCGGCCGGCTTGGCCGCGTCGGAGGCCTGAGCGGTCTCGAGGTCGGCCAGGAACCGCTCGACGACCCGGCGGGAGCGGTCGTCGTCCTGCAGCGACTCACCGACCACCTTGCCGGCCAGCGTCGTCGCCAGCGTGCCGACCTCGCCGCGCAGCTCCCGGAGCACCTGCTCGCGCTCGGCCTGCAGCTGCGCCTCGGCGCGGGCGGCGACCCGCTTGGCCTCGGTCTCGGCGTCCTCGCGCGCCTGCGCCACGATGGCCGCCCCCTGCTGCTTGGCGTCCTCGCGGATGCGAGCCGCCTCGCTGCGGGCGTCGGCCAGCTGGGCGCGGTACTCCTCGAGCAGGCGCTGGGCCTCGGCCTGCGCCTCCTCGGCCTTCGCCGCGCCGCCCTGGATGGCGGCGGCGCGCTCGGCGTAGGTCTTCTCGAAGATCGGGTAGACCTTCGCACGAAGGAAGAAGAACAGCAGAGCGAAGGCGACCAGACCGACGATCAGCTCGGAGGTGTGCGGCATCAGCGGGTCGGGGCCGTCCTCCGCCGCGATCACCGCGATCGGTGCCATCGAGAGAGCCATGATCAGATGGCGAACGCGAGGCCGATGGCGATGATGAACAGCGCCTCGGCGAGCGCGAAGCCGAGGATCGCGATGCCCTGGAGGACGCTACGCGCCTCCGGCTGGCGGGCCACACCGTTGATGTAGGCGGCAAAGATCAGGCCGATGCCGACGCCCGGGCCGATGGCCGCGAGGCCGAGACCGACCATGTTGAGCGAGCCGTCCATCTTTTGTTCCTTTCCTCTTTTGTGAAAGCTCAGTGCTCGTGGGACAGAGCGCCGCCGATGTAGATGGCGGAGAGCAGGACGAAAACGTACGCCTGGAGAATCTGGACGAAAGCCTCGAAGAAAGTCAGCACGATGCTGAACAGAATCGACACGCTGCCGGCCGCGACACCGACCAGACCCTGGTATTCGAAGATCAGGTATTCGCCACCCAGAATCGTCAGCAACAGGACGAGGTGTCCGGCGAACATGTTGAACGTAAGACGAAGGGTGAGCGTGAAGGGCCGCACGATGAAGGTGGAGAAGAACTCCAGCGGGGCCAGCAGCGGATAGATCGCCTTCGGCACGCCGGGCGGGAACATCATGTTCTTGAAGTAGCCGCCGAAGCCCTGCCGCTTGATGCCGACGTAGTTGTAGATGACCCACGAGATCAGCGCCAGGAACAGCGGGATCGCGATCTTCGAGGTGGCCGGCAGCTGGAGCACCGGGATGATGCCCGAGATGTTCAGCACCGCGATGAAGCCGAACAGCGTCACGAGATACGGGACGTACTTGATGCCCTCGCGGCCGATGGCGTCGCGTGCGATTCCGTCGCGGACGAATCCGTAGACCGACTCGCCGGCGAACTGCAGCTTGCCGGGAACGAGCGTGCTACGCCGGGCGGCGAAGTAGAAGAAGGCGCCGACGGCGATGGTGCCGAGCACGATGACGAGCATCGGCTTGGTGAAGAACGTACCCTCGCCGAAGAGCGGCGGGAATTCGAAGTCGGCCGGCCCGGGACTGTGGAATCCCGACTCGGCCACGATCCGAGTGCTCACGTGGTCCTTTCTTCAGCGCGCTCGCGACACGCCCGACGAGGAGGGCCAGGTCAGGGCTTACCGTATCTGACCCATACGAGGTACAGAGCGGCGCCCATCCCTACCAGGAGCCCCAGTACGAGGAACACGCGACTGTTGAGCCACTCGGAGACGAGCCAGCCGACGCCACCCCATACTGCTACTCCGGACACGACCAGTGCGAAGGCATCCCACGCACCGTTCTGATCCTGCCGACGTACGTCGTCGGGACCGTCCGGACTCATGGCGCCTCGAATACTACTGGGTGCCCTTGCCGGTAACGAAATCGGGTCCCACTAAGCGCCCGGAACGCTGTCGAGTCGAAGGTCATTCCGGGCCGCCGGACGGCACCGCGGGCCGTGCGCCGCGGTTGTTCTCGCGGAACATCGTCACCGCGTAGGTGAGCGTGTAGACCAGCGCGCAGACCATGAGCGACAACCCCAGCGCGCGCTCGTCGAGGCCGTCGACGCTGGTCAGAACGCCGAGACCGATGAAGATCAGGGCCAGCCGCAGGCTGTACGTCACGATCAGCACGCCCGCGCCGGCCATGCCGCTGGCCGGCAGGTAGCGGGCCAGCAGCACGGGCAGCGCGCCGCTGGCGAAGAACGCGATGACCAGCACCGCGGCGACGACGGCGGACCACAGCGCGGCGCTGCCGGAGGCGACCGCGGCCGTGACGGCGCAGACGACGCCGGCGGCGGTGGTGAGCAGCAGGGCGGGCTTGGCGGCAGCGGCCGGGCTGCGCCGGCGCGGCGGCGGGGAGACGGGTGCATTCATGGCGCCATCAGCCTACCTGCCTGCTCAGACGTGCCATTTCTCACACCGCGGACGGGTGTCCGCGGCGCAACAGGCGGCGCGGATGGCCGGTCGTGAACGCGATCATGATGGCGACGGCGAGCGCCAGCAGCACGTAGGTGGTCCAGCCGCCGACGAGCGCGATGACCACCAGACCACCGGAGACCAGGGCCGCCCACACCCACATGATCGCGACCGCGCGCCACTGCGAGTGGCCGATCTCCAGCAGCCGGTGGTGCAGGTGCATCTTGTCGGGCGCGAACGGCGACTTCCCGGCCCGGGTGCGGCGGACGACGGCCAGCATCATGTCGAGGAACGGCAGCAGGATGACCGCCAGCGGCAGCACCAGCGGCAGCAGCGTCAGCAGGAAGCTGGAGGTGTCGACGTCCTGGCTGGGCAGCCGGCCGGTGAGGCTGATCGAGCCGGCCGCGAGCAGCAGGCCGATCAGCATGGCGCCGGAGTCGCCCATGAAGATCTTCGCCGGGTGCGCGTTGTGCGGCAGCAGCCCGGCGCAGATGCCCACCACGACCACCGAGACCAGCGCCGACGTCGTCATGTACGACGTGTTGTTGTTCTCGACGGACAGCAGGTAGGCGTAGGAGAAGAAGGCCGTGGCGCCGATGCCCACCACGCCGGCGGCCAGGCCGTCGAGCCCGTCGACGAAGTTCACCGCGTTGGACGCGCCGACCACCAGCACGACCGTCATGATGGCGCCCTGGGTCTGGTCGAGCACGAACGTGCCGCCGGGCAGCGGCAGCCAGACCAGCTGCACGCCGAGGGCCACCAGCAGGCCGGCGGCGACCACCTGGCCGGCGAACTTGGCCAGCGCGGAGAGGTCCCAGATGTCGTCGGCGACGCCGATGAGGCAGATGACGACCGCCGCGAGGATCAGCGCCCACGCGTCGCTGGACTCGGTGAACACGTCGCGCATGCGGGGCAGGTAGCTGGCCACCAGCATCGCGACCAGCATGCCGGCCAGCATGGCGATGCCGCCCAGCCGCGGCACCGGCTCGCGGTGGACGTCGCGGTCGCGGGTGGGCGGGACGGCGCCGACCCAGTACGCGAACCGGCCCGCCAGCCCCACCACCAGATACGTGACCGAGGCCGCGATGAAGAAGGTCAGAAGATACTCGCGCACCGGCGGACGCGCCCCCTAGTCTTCCGGGCCCTGCAGCTCGGGGACGACGGCCTGCAACTCGGCGAGGCCGAGCGCCCCCTGCCGCAGCACCCGCGGGACCTCGCCCGAGACCTCGACGATGGTCGACGGCGTGTCGCTCTCGGTGTCGCCGGCCTCGAGGTAGACGGCGACGGAGTCGCCCAGCTGGTCGCGGGCCTCCCCCGCCGACCGGGCCGGCGGCCGGCCGCTGAGGTTGGCGCTGCTGACGGCCAGCGGGCCGGTGGTCTTCAGCACCTCGACGGCGACCTCGTGGTCGGGCATCCGGACCGCGACCGTTCCGTCGGTGTCGCCGAGGTCCCACCGCAGCGACGGCTGCTGGCGGCAGATCAGCGTCAGCCCGCCCGGCCAGAACGCCTCGACCAGTGCGTCGATGGTCTTGCCCGTGACCGCGACACCGCCCAGCGTGGCCGGCGAGCCGACCAGCACCGGCACCGGCATGTCCCTGCCCCGCCCCTTGGCCTGCAACAACGCGGCCACAGCGTCAGGCGTGAAGGCGTCGGCGCCGATGCCGTAGACGGTGTCGGTGGGCAGCACGATGAGCTTGCCGTTGCGGATGGCGCGGGCCGCGGCGGCGACGCCGCGCTGCCGCTTGGTCTCGTCGGAGCAGTCGTACAGCGGACTCACGCAGACATCATCCCGCACGCCGGGCGGTGACGTACCGCGGGCGGCCCGCGAGATCGAGGTGATCCTCCACCTCGGCCCAGCCGCCGTGCGCGCGGAACACGTCAGGGGCGGCCTCGCCCTGCACGTCGGCGTGCTCGGCCACCAGCAGCCCGCCGGGACGCAGCAGCCGGGCGCCGACGTCGGCGAGCACCCGCATGGCGTCGAGGCCGTCGGCGCCGGACCACAGGGCGGCCGGCGGGTCGTACTCGGCCACCTCGGGGTCGCGGATGGTGGCGTCGGCCGGGATGTACGGCGGGTTCGCGGCGACGACGTCGACCTGGCCGAGCAGCATCGACAGGCTGCGCTCGGCCACCAGCGCGACGTCGTCGCGGTGCACGATGACGGAGTTGCCGGCGGCGTTGCGGCGCAGCCAGGCGACGGCGTCGTCCTCGCGCTCGACGGCGTGCACCATGACCGGGCGCACCTCGGTGGCGACGGAGACGGCGATGGCGCCGGACCCGGAGAACAGGTCGACGACCACCGGCACCCGGCCGGCCGCGACGACCGCGCGCGCCTCGTCGACGGCGACGCCGGCGGTCAGCTCGGTCTCCGGCCGCGGGATGAACACCCCGGGGCCGACCTGCAGGATCAGGTGCCGGAACGGCGCCTCACCGGTGAGGTGCTGCAACGGCTCGCGCCCGGCGCGGCGGCGGACCAGCTCGTCGAAGCGCGGTGCGAAGGAGTCGTCCGGGTCGGGCTGGGTCAGCAGCGCGCCGCGCTCGACCCCGAGCACGTGCGCGGCCAGCACCTCGGCGTCGTGCCGCGGCGAGGGCACCTCGGCGGCGGCCAGCACACCGGCCGCGTCGCGGAGCTGTTCGAGCAGCGGCGCCGTGCTCACTCGCCGTCACCGCGCTCGGCGGTGGCCGCCAGCGCCGCCTCGGCGTCGGCGTCGGCCAGCGACTGCACGACCGGCCCGAGCTCGCCGTCGAGCACGACGTCGAGGTTGTACGCCTTGTAGCCGGTGCGGTGATCGGAGATGCGGTTCTCCGGGAAGTTGTACGTGCGCACCCGTTCGGAGCGGTCGACGGTGCGCACCTGGCTGCGCCGCGCGTCGGACGCCTCGCGCTCGGCCTCCTCCTGCGCCGCCGCGAGCAGCCGGGCCCGCAGGATGCGCATGGCCTGCTCCTTGTTCTGCAGCTGGCTCTTCTCGTTCTGGCAGGAGACGACGATGCCGGTGGGCAGATGGGTGATGCGCACCGCGGAGTCGGTGGTGTTGACGCTCTGCCCGCCCGGGCCGGACGACCGGAACACGTCGATGCGCAGGTCGTTGGGGTTGATCTCGACCTCGCCCTCGTCCTCGGCCTCGGGCAGCACCAGCACCCCGGCGGCGGAGGTGTGGATGCGGCCCTGGCTCTCGGTGACGGGGACCCGCTGGACGCGGTGGACGCCGCCCTCGTACTTGAGCCGGGCGAACGGCGCGGTGCCGGGCTCGGCCGCGCCGCGCGCCTTCACCGCGACGGAGACGTCCTTGTAGCCGCCGAGGTCGGACTCCTCGGCGTCGAGCACCTGGGTGCTCCAGCCGGCCCGCTCGGCGAAGCGCAGGTACATGCGCAGGAGGTCGCCGGCGAACAGCGCCGACTCGGCGCCGCCCTCGCCCGCCTTGATCTCCAGGATCGCGTCGCGGTCGTCGTTGGGGTCGCGCGGGAGCAGCAGCATGCGCAGCCGCTCGGCGAGCTCGTCCTGTTTCGCCGCCAGCTCCGCCGCCTCGGCCGCGAACGCGGAGTCGTCGGCGGCCAGCTCCAGTGCCGCGGCGCGGTCGTCGCCGGCCTGCCGCCACGCCCCGTACGCCGAGACGATGGCCGTCAGCTCGGCGTAGCGCCGGTTCAGCCGCTTGGCCAGCGACGGGTCTGCGTGCACCGACGGGTCGGCCAGGCGCTGTTCGAGCTCGGCGTGCTCGGACACCAGCGCCTCGACACCTTCGAACACGGGGCGGCTCCCTTCCGAGGACGCGGGCACAAAGGGGGCGGGGCGTGCGAGGAGAACCTCGCACGCCCCGCCCACGAAGAACTACTTGGCGTCGGCCTTCTTCTTGCCGTACCGCGACTCGAAGCGCGCCACCCGGCCGCCGGTGTCGAGGATCTTCTGCTTGCCCGTGTAGAACGGGTGGCAGGCGGAGCACACGTCGGCGTGGATGACGCCGTTGGCCGCCGTGCTGCGGGTGGTGAACGTGTTGCCACAGGTGCAGGTGACCGTGGTCTCCACGTAAGCCGGGTGGATGTCGGACTTCATCTGTTACTCCTGGCGTCTCATGGGCCGCCGGGTCGACACGACGGGGCGTCGCATCGTGAACCGGAGCCAGCAGATCAGTATTCCAGGTACAGGCCGTCGCGACCAAACCGGCCCGGTTGCCACCTGGCCTGAGGTCGGCTCGGTTCGCGCCCGGAGCCCACTTCGATAGCCAGAACCACGCGATCGGCCCACACCAGCGCCCAGAACGCAACGCCCGCTATCGAAGACGGCAACCCGCCGCCTGCACGCCCCGGCAACGGCGCAGCGGAGGCAGCGGGCTGCAGTGCGCTGGCGGCCGGGGCGGCTGGCGACGAACCGTGCACTGGGCGGGCTGTGCCCGCACTTCCCCCGTCCCCCTGATAGCTGCCCGCTCTTAGGCCGCGTGCGTGCGGGTCAAGTCCAAGCCCCCGACCACAGCGAACACCGACCACAACGGCGCGGACTTGAGGCGCGCGTGCGCGGCTAAGAAAATGGGCAGCAGGGGGACGGCCAACTGCCGCAAAGCGGCCAACTGGCGGCCCGCGGCCAACTGCCGCACGGCGGCGAACCGGCGGCAAACCCGAGGTCTAAATGCGGCGCTGCCCCGGCCGCTCGGCGAGCGATCGGGGCAGCGCGGGACAGCAGGCGAGGCGGGTCAGTCGGCGTCCTTGGAGCCGTTCCCGCCGCCGGCCGGCGTCGTCTTCTGGACCGTGAGCATGAACTCGGCGTTGCTCTTGGTCTTCTTGAGCCGGTCGAGCAGCAGCTCGATGGCCTGCTGCGGGTCGAGCGCGGACAGCACGCGGCGCAGCTGCCACATGATGGCCAGCTCCTCGCGGGAGACCAGGATCTCCTCGCGGCGAGTGCTCGACGCGTCGACGTCGATGGCGGGGAAGAGGCGCTTGTCGGCGAGGTCGCGGCGCAGCCGCAGCTCCATGTTGCCGGTGCCCTTGAACTCCTCGAAGATGACCTCGTCCATCTTGGACCCGGTCTCCACCAGCGCGGTGGCGAGGATGGTCAGCGAGCCGCCGTTCTCGATGTTGCGCGCCGCGCCGAAGAACCGCTTCGGCGGGTACAGCGCGCTGGAGTCGACGCCGCCGGACAGGATGCGCCCGCTGGCCGGCGCCGCCAGGTTGTAGGCGCGGCCCAGACGCGTGATGCCGTCGAGCAGGATGACGACGTCGTGGCCGAGCTCGACCAGCCGCTTGGCCCGCTCGATGGCGAGCTCGGCGACCATGGTGTGGTCGACCGGCGGGCGGTCGAAGGTCGACGCGATGACCTCGCCCTTGACGGTGCGCTGGAAGTCGGTGACCTCCTCGGGCCGCTCGTCGACCAGCACGACCATGAGGTGCGTCTCGGGGTTGTTCTGCGTGATCGCGTGCGCCAGCGCCTGCATGATCAGCGTCTTGCCGGCCTTCGGCGGCGACACGATGAGACCGCGCTGACCCTTGCCGATGGGGGCGATGAGGTCGATGATGCGCGTCGCCATGTTCGTGGCGTCGGTCTCGAGGCGCAGGCGGTCCTGCGGGTACAGCGGCGTCAGCCGGGAGAACTCCGGGCGCTGCTTGGCCGCCTCGGGGTCGGCGCCGTTGATGGTGTCGACGCGGACCAGCGCGTTGAACTTCTGCTGCTTCTCGCCCTCGCGCGGCTGCCGGACGGCGCCGGTGACGGCGTCGCCCTTGCGCAGGCCGTAGCGGCGGACCATGGCCAGCGACACGTACACGTCGTTCGGGCCGGGCAGGTAGCCCGACGTGCGCACGAACGCGTAGTTGTCGAGGATGTCGAGGATGCCGGCGACCGGGATGAGGACGTCGTCCTCGGAGACGGTCGGCTCCTCGATGCGCTCGCGGCCGCCGCCACCACGGCGATCGCGGTCGCGGTCGTTGCGGTCGTTGCGGTTGCTGCCGCGGCGGTCGCGACGGCGACGCCGGCGGCCGCGGTCGTCGTCATCGTCCTGGGAGTCGTCGCGGTTGCCGCCGCCCTGGCGGCCGCCGTCGGCGTCCTGCCGGTTGTCCTGACGGTCGGCGCGGTCGTTGCGGTCGCGGTTGCCGCCGCGCTCGTTGCCCTGACGGTCGTTCTGACGGTCGCCGTCGCGGCCGCCCTGGCGGTTGCGCCGGTTGTCCTGCCGCTCGGAGCGGCGCTCGGCCGGCTCGTCGTCGGTGGACGGGGCCTCCGTGGCGGGGGCCTCGGCGGCCGGCGCCTCGGCGGCCGGGGCCTGCGTGGCCGGGGCCTGGTCGGCGGGCGCGTCCGCGACGACCACGACCTCGTCGGGACGGTTCTCGGCGGCGGCCTGCGGCCGCTCGGCCCGGCGGCGGGTGCGGCCGCGGGCGGGCGCCGCGTCGGCGGCGGGCGCGGCGGCCTCGGCCGCGGGCGCCGCGGGGGTGTCGGTGACGGCCGGCGCGGCGGCGGGCGCCGCGGTCTCGACCGGGAGGGTGTCGGCAGCGGCCGGCGCCGAGCCGCCGGACTGAGCCGCCTTGATGGCCGCGACCAGCTCGCCCTTGCGCATGCGGCCCGTGCCCTTCAGCCCGAGGCTGCCGGCGAGCTGCTGGAGCTCGGCCAGAACCATGCCCTCGAGGCCGGCTGCGCGGCGGCGCGCGGGGCGCTTCGCCGCGGTGGCGTCAGTCGACGCATCCGGCGTCGCGGTGACGCCGGGGATCTCGGTATTAGTCACTCAGGGTCCTTCCCTGGACCGGCATCGGTTCAGACAAGCCGATGCATCGAACACCTCGGGTGGCTCCCGAGGAAAGGCACGACGCGAACTGATGGGCCGCCCCTCCGCGGAGCCCGCAACAGCGAACCCGGGGAGATGGGCGAAGACCATGGTCATTAGCGACGAACGTCACCACCATGGGGATACCGACCAGCAGAACGTCGGTGCACAGCGAGCGTAGCACGCCGTGGGCCGTTTGACCCACCCCCGCCGGCACCGCTCATGCAGTGGCGTACTCCACAACGGCACCCCGCGTGTCCACTTGCAACGCGCGGACGTCCCACCCTTCGGCGAGCGCCTCGACGCGGCTCAGGTCGTCGCCGCCGCCGAGTACCAGGACGGTCGGGCCGGCGCCGGACACGACGGCCGCCAAGCCCTGCGCCCGCAAGGCTGTGACCAGCGCGTACGTGGCCGGCATGGCGGGCTCGCGGTAGTGCTGGTGCAGGCGGTCCGCGGTGGCGTCGAGCAGCAGGTCCGGCCGCTTCCCCAGTGCGTGGACGAGCAGCGCGGCACGGCCGGCATTGGCGGCGGCGTCGGCGTGCGGGACGGTCTCGGGCAGCAGGCCGCGCGCCTTCTCCGTCGACACCTCGAAGGACGGGACGCACACCACCGGCGCGACGTCGGGGTGGACGTCGACGCGGGTCGCGCGCGCGGCGCCGGAGTCGTCGCGCCACGCCACCGTCAGACCGCCGAGCAGGCAGGCGGCGACGTTGTCCGGGTGGCCCTCGATGCGGTCGGCCGCCGCGAGCGCGTCGTCGTGCGTTGTCAAGCCGGTCAGCGCGCGGGCCGCGACGACGCCGCCGACGATGGCGGCCGCCGACGAGCCCAGCCCGCGGCCGTGCGGCAGCGCGTTGCGGCAGCGCAGCCGCAGCACCGACGGCTGCTCGCCCAGCTCGGCGAACGCGGCGCGCAGCGACCGGACCACGAGGTGCTGCTCGTCCAGCGGCACCGACCCCGCGCCCTCGCCGTCGACCGTCACCTCGACCGGCGTCGCCGGCCCGCCGAACCCGGCCGTCACCTCGACCTCGTCGTGCAGCGACAGCGCAAGGCCGAGCGCGTCGAAGCCGGGACCGAGGTTGGCGCTGGTGGCGGGGGTGCGGACGCGGACGGTCGACGTGCTCACGCCAGGCCCAGGGCCTGGGCGGCCGCGCCGGCCTCGGCCGGGACCACGTAGGGGCGGATTTCGCCGTAGTAGGCGCTGGCGGTGTCGACGTCCTTGAGACCGTGCCCGGTGACCGTGACGACGACCCGCTGGCCGGCGTCGAGGCGTCCCGTGCGGCTGTAGTGCAGCAGCCCGGCCACGCCGGCCGCCGACGCGGGCTCGACGAACAGGCCCTCGCGGCCGGACAGCTCCTGCTGCGCGGCCAGGATCTGCTCGTCGGTGACGGCGTCGATGAGGCCGCCGGAGTCGTCGCGCGCGGCGATGGCGAGATCCCACGACGCCGGGTTGCCGATGCGGATGGCGCTGGCCACCGTCTCGGGCGCGGACACCGGGCCGCCGTGCACGAACGGCGCGGCGCCGGCCGCTTGGAAGCCCCACATGCGCGGGCGGTGGGTGGCGGGTCCGGGCTGGTCGGCGGCGTCCTTGGTGTACTCGGAGTAGCCCAGCCAGTAGGCGGAGATGTTGCCGGCGTTGCCGACCGGCAGCACGTGGAGGTCGGGCGCGTCGCCGAGGTCGTCGACCACCTCGAACGCGGCGGTCTTCTGCCCGGCCAGGCGGTACGGGTTGACCGAGTTGACCAGCGCGACGGGGTAGGTCTCGGCCAGCTCGCGGGCCAGCCTCAGACAGTCGTCGAAGTTGCCCTGCACCGACGCGATGATGCCGCCGTGCACGACGGCCTGGGCCAGCTTGGGCCCGCTGATCTTGCCGTCGGGCAGCAGCACGACAGGGCGCATGCCGGCGCGGACGGCGTACGCGGCGGCGGACGCGCTGGTGTTGCCGGTGGACGCGCAGACGACGGCCTCGGCGCCCTCCTCGGCGGCCTTCGAGATGGCCACCGTCATGCCGCGGTCCTTGAACGAGCCGGTCGGGTTGACGCCCTCGACCTTGAGGTACACCTCGCACGAGGTCTGCTCGGACAGCCACGGCGCGGGCACCAGCGGCGTGCCGCCCTCGCGCAGCGTCACGACCGGCGTGGCGGACGTGACCGGCAGCCGGTCGCGGTACTCCTCGATCACTCCACGCCACAGCCGAGACTGGGTCACGACAGCCATGGTGGTCAGTCCCCCTCCACCCGCATCACCGACAGGACAGCACGAACGGTATCGAGTCGCGTCAGTCCGTCGACAGTCGCGGCCAGCGCGTCGTCGGTGGCCTGGTGCGTGACGACGACCAGTTCGGCGTCGTCGGGGCCCTCGGAGCGCTGCCGGACGGTCTCGATGGACACGTCGTGCTCGGCGAACACGGCGGCGACGGCCGCCAGCACGCCCGGGCGGTCGTCGACGTCGAGGCTGATGTGGTACCTCGTGATGGTCTCGCCCATCGGACGGACGGGGCGGTCGGCGTACCAGGAGCCGCGCGGCCCGACGGCGTCGCCGATGCGGTTGCGGGCAGCGGTGACGAGGTCGCCGAGGACGGCGCTCGCGGTGGGCACGCCGCCGGCGCCCGGGCCGTAGAACATCAGCCGGCCGGCCGCCTCGGCCTCGACGAACACCGCGTTGTAGGCGCCGCGGACGCTGGCCAGCGGGTGCGTGCGCGGCAGCATGGCCGGGTGGACGCGGACGCCGACGCCGCGCCCGTCGGGCGACAGCTCGCAGATGGCCAGCAGCTTCACGACGGCGTTCATGGCCGCCGCCGACGCGACGTCGGCCGAGGTGACGTCGGAGATGCCCTCGCGGTGGACGTCGGCGGCCACCACCGGCGAGTGGAACGCGATGCCGGCCAGGATGGCGGCCTTGGCGGCGGCGTCGAAGCCCTCGATGTCGGCGGTGGGGTCGGCCTCGGCGTACCCGAGCGACTGCGCCTCCTCGAGCGCCTCGGCGAAGCTGCTGCCCTCGCTGTCCATCTGGTCGAGGATGTAATTGGTGGTGCCGTTGACGATGCCGAGCACGCGCTTGATGCGGTCGCCGGCCAGCGACTCGCGCAGCGGGCGCAGCAGCGGGATGGCCCCGGCGACGGCGGCCTCGTAGTAGAGGTCGACGCCGTGCTTCTCGGCGGCGGTGTGCAGCGTGACGCCGTCCTCGGCGAGCAGCGCCTTGTTCGCCGTGACGACGGAGGCGCCGCGCTCCATGGCGGCCAGCAGCAGCCCGCGGGCCGGCTCGATGCCGCCGATGACCTCGACCACCAGGTCGACGTCGTCGCGCTCGACGAGGGCGCGCGCGTCGGTCGTGAACAGGTCGGGGTCGACGCCGGGGATGTCGCGGACGCGGCCGGTGCGGCGCACGGCGATGCCGGCGAGTTCGAGCCGGGCCCCCGCCCGCGCGGCGAGGTCGTCGGCATGCTCGTGCAGGAGGCGGGCGACTTCCGTGCCCACCACACCGCATCCGAGCAGTGCCACGCGCAGGCTGGCCATCACTCCCCCTCCTTCGCCCCGGTGGTACGCACGGGCACCAGTCTCCGGGAGGTCCGGACGATCTCGCGCCGTCCATCCATGATGCGAGACATCCGTCTCACCGTACGCAGGTCGGCCGGAAGACCTGCACCCGTCACCGTGCCCTCGGGAACGCGCACGGCTCGACCGATGTCATCCGTCCACCCTAGGGAGTGTCTGACGGATCATGGGAGCCAGGTGAGTAGCGCGGCGAGGTGGAGTGCACCAAGGTAGTTGCGGGCGTGCTTGTCGTAGCGACTGGCCAGGCCGCGCCAGTGTTTGAGCTGGCAGAAGCCGCGTTCGACGACGTTGCGTCGCCGGTAGAGGGTCTTGTCGAACCCGACCGGGCGCCCGCCGGCTGAGCCGCGGCGGCGTCGGTTGGCCTGCTGATCGGCCGGTTCTGGAATGGTGTGGGCGATGTTGCGGCGACGGAGCAGTTCCCGGTTCGCGCGCGAGCTGTAGCCCTTGTCGGCCAGCACGTAGTCCGGCCGGGTGCGTGGCCGCCCGCCTGCGGGCCTGGCCACCCGTAATCCGGCCATGAGCTGCGGGAACTGGGTGGTGTCGTTGACGTTGCCCGCCGTCAGGTGCAGCACCAGCGGCCGGCCCCGCCCGTCGACGAGTGCATGGATCTTGGTGGTCAGCCCGCCCCGGGACCGGCCGATCGCATGATCGGCCGGCTCGGCCACCACCGCGGCGACGGGGTGATCGCCACGCGAACACCTGTCATTCGGTCCTGCCCCCCGCGTCCGGCGCCGGTGCGGGCCCGGACACGGTCGCGGCGTTGCCACCCACACGCCGAGCCGACGCCCCGTGCTGGTGCACCCGCACCAGCGAGGAGTCCACCGCGACCAGCCAATCCAACTCGCCCCGAGCATCAGCATCGGCCTGCGCCGCGGCCAGCAACCGCGCCCACGTGCCATCCGAACTCCACCGATTGAGCCGCTCATACGCGGTCTGCCACGGCCCGAACCGCCCCTGCGGGATCTCCCGCCACGCTGCCCCGGTCCGGAACTTCCACGCGATCGCCTCGATCACCTGCCGGTGATCACGCCACCGCCCACCCCGCCGAGGCGTCCGGTCCGGCAGCCGCGGCTCCAACCACGACCACGCCTCATCCGACAACACCCGCCGCTCAACCACACCCAGCATCTTGGACCGAACAAAGACCAAGATCCGTCAGACACTCCCTAGGGCGGGCCGTATCATTCCGCGCGTGAGCGTGCTGCGGGTCACCGCCGGCGGGGTGACGCAGCACTTCCCGCCGTCGGCCGGTGAGGTCCTGATCGGGCGGTCGGCGGCCTCGAACGTCGTCGTGCCGGAGTCGAGGGTGTCGCGACGCCACCTGCTCGTCTCGTTCGACGACGGCTGGGTCGCGCGCGACCAGGGCAGCTCCGGCGGCACCTGGCGCGACGGCGTGCAGGTCGGCGAGGTGCCCGTCGACGGTGCAGTGGAGCTGGCGCTGGGCGGGCCGTCCGGGCCGGTGGTCTCGCTGGCGGCGCCGCGGGCCGCACCGCCCCGGCCGCCGGGGACCATCACGGTGGGCCGCGCCCCCGGCAACGACATCGTCATCGACGACCTGCTGACCGCCCGCCACCACGCGCGGCTCACGCCGAACGCCGACGGCTGGTTCCTGGAGGACCTCGACAAGCACCACCAGACGTTCGTCCGCGGCGCCGACGTCGAGACCGCGCAGCTGCGCGAGGGCGACGTCGTCACGTTCGGGAAGGTGCGCTTCGTCGTCACCGGCGACGGCGTGCTGCCGGTGCCCGACTCCCCGTCCAGCGGCGGCCTCGACGTCAGCGACGTGCACTACGCGCTGCCCGGCGGGAAGGTGCTGACGGCGGGCGTCTCGCTGGACGTGGCCGGGCCGCGGCTGGTCGCGCTGATCGGCCCGTCGGGGTCGGGGAAGTCGACGCTGCTGCGGCTGATCAGCGGCGAGCTGGAGCCGGCGCGGGGGTCGGTGCGCTACCAGGGCATCGACGCGCACCGCCAGCAGGAGGAGGTGCACGGCCGCATCGGCGTGGTGCCGCAGCACACCATCGCGCACGCCCAACTGACCGCCCGCAAGGCGCTGCAGTACGCCGCCGAGCTGCGGCTGTCGCAGGACACCACGGCCGGCGAACGGCGGCAGCGGGTCGACGACGTACTGGCCGAGCTGTCGCTGTCCGAGCACGCCGACATCCCGGTGCGGCGGATGTCCGGCGGCCAGCAGCGCCGGCTGGCGATCGCGTTCGAGCTGCTGACGAGCCCGTCGCTGCTGATCCTCGACGAGCCGACGGCGGGGCTGGACCCCGCGCTGGTCCGTCAGATCATGACCGGACTGCGCGAGCTGGCCGACGGCGGCCGGCAGATCGTCGTCACGACGCACGACCTCGCCCACCTGGACCTGTGCGACGACGTCCTGATCATGCTCCCGGGAGGCCGGGTCGAGTACTTCGGGCCGCCGGGCGGCATCGAGGCGCACTTCGGCACCGCCGACTGGGCGGACATCTTCGAACGGCTCAACGCCGCGACGCCGCCGCCACCGCCGGCGACCGCGGGTCCCGACCTCGGCGAGCGGCTGCGCCGCCTGAACCCGCTGGCCTGGCTGGACCGCCTCAGCGGCTTCGGCCGTCCCGACGCCCAGCGCTCGGCCGCGCGCGTCGTCCGGCCGGCGCCGGAGATCGTCGGGCCGCAGGCCATCGACCAGCGCCGCCGCCGGCAGCAGACGTGGGTGCTGATCCGCCGTCAGCTCCGCCTCATCTGGGCCGACCGCGGCTACGCCGGGTTCCTGCTGGCGCTGCCGATGGTGCTGGCGCTGCTGACGTTCGCGATCCCGGACGAGACCGGGCTGGGCCGGCCGGTCAGCCCGGCCAGCACCGAGGCGATGCGGTTGCTGGTCGTCCTCGTCGTCGGCGCCGCGTTCATGGGCATGGCCGCGACCGTCCGCGACCTCGTCGCCGAGCGGCGCATCTTCCGGCACGAGCGCGCCGCCGGCCTGATGCCCGACGCCTACCTGGCGGCGAAGATCGCGGTGTTCTGCGGGGTCGTGGTGGTGCAGACGCTGATCCTGCTGCGGCTGGTCTACTGGTTCCGGGCCGGCCCCGAGGACGGCGTGCTGTTCGGCGCCGGCAACGTCGAGGTCGGCATCGCGCTGGCGGCGACGGCCATCGTGTCGGCGTTGCTCGGCCTGCTGATCTCGGCGCTGGTGTCCACGCCCGAGCAGACGATGCCGCCGCTGGTGGTGGCGATCATGGCGCAGCTCGTGCTGTGCGGCGGGCTGATCGAGGTGACGGGTCAGGCGGTGGTCTCGCAGCTGTCCTGGCTGGTGCCGTCGCGCTGGGGATACGCCGCCGCCGCGTCGACCGTCGACCTCACCGAGCTGGTGCGCAACGCGCCGGACGACGCGCTCTGGAGCCACAATCCGGCCGCCTGGCTGGGTTCGCTGCTGGCGCTCGCCGTGCTGGGGACGGCGTACGCCTGGCTGGCCCGGCGGCGGTTGCGCACCACCTGACCGGCCCGGTCGTCGCCGGGTTCGCCGGGTTCGCCGGGCAGCAGCCGCACGCGCACCGTCAGCAGGTCGGCGCCGAGGACGCGGACGTTCATGGCGTTGAGCATCCGCAGTGGGTGCCAGCGGATGATCGCGCGCTGCCGCGCCAGCACGTCGTCGCCGGGCAGCGGTTCGGCGACGCCGTCGACCCACCGGTACCGCCAGCCGACGCGCAGCCGAACCCGTACCCGCGGGTCGGCCAGGAGGTTGCGGACGTAGCCCGCTCGCAGGCCGTGCTCGGCGATGATCCAGAAGTCGTCGCCCACCCGGCCGTTGCCGACGGGCGTGCGGCGCGGCAGCCCGCTGGTCCGGCCGCGGGTCTCCAGGATCGCCAGGCCCAGCGGGTTGAGCCCGAGCCGGAACAGCAGCCGGACCAGCGGGTTGATCACCCACCGCTGCATCGTCCGCACGACGGCGATCTTCGTCCGACGGCTGCGTGCGGTCACGACGAGGTTCGCCAGGAACAGGGCGGTCTGGATGAGCGCGCCGGGCAGGCCCGGCCAGGCTCCGGGGTCCAGCGCGTACAGGCCCCACACCACCGCGAGGGCGATGGCCGTGCCCGCCGCCAGGCCACGCGGCACTGTCATACGATCGTATGGTCTCATACGACTGTATGATGGCACGCATGGCGCAGCTGTCAACCCCCCGGCCGACGAAGGACGTCATCACCGACGCGCTGCTCGACATCACGGCCGAACGCGGCCTCGACCACGTCAGCGTCCGGCACGTCGCCGCGGCCGCCGGGGTCGCCATCGGCACCGTCCAGCACTACTTCCCCACCAAGGACGCCATGCTGACGGCGGCGTTCACCGAGGTGGTCCGCCGCATCCGCGAGCGCGTCGCGGCGACCGTCCTCGGTCCGGACGTCCGGCGCAACCTCGCCGCCGTGCTGCGCGAACTGCTGCCGCTGGACGAGCGCCGGGCCGCCGAGGTGCGCGTCCAGGTCGCCTTCGCCGCCCGGGCCGCGACGATGCCGGCGCTGGCCGAGCTCCAGGGCGTCATCCTCGGCGAGGTCACCGACGCCATCGCCGCGGCCCTCGCCCACGTCGACGGCGGGCCGCCCGAGCGTCGCCGGGCGCGGGCCCAGGTCGTCCTCGCCACCGTCGACGGGCTGGCGCTGCACGCCGTCAGCTCGCGCGACTGGGTCACCCCCGAGTCGCTGGCGGCGGCCCTGGACGACGCGCTCGACGCGCTGCTGCCGGGCGACGCGGCGGTGACGCCGGGCGACGTTGTCGGTGGTCGCTCGTAAAGTTGGTGGCCCACCCGGCCGGGAGGGGTGGGCACTGCGCGACCGGCGGTGCTGCCGGGCGACGCGGCGGTGGTCCCGGGCGACGTTGTCGGTGGTCGCTCGTAGAGTTGGTGGCCCACCCGGCCGGGAGGGGTGGGTACTGGGCGACCCGACGGCGCTGACCGGCGAGCCGGCACTGCTGCCGAGCGACGCGGTGGCGGTCCCGGGCGACGTTGTCGGTGGTCGCTCGTAGAGTTGGTGGCCCACCCGGCCGGGAGGGGTGGCTACCGGGCGGCGCGGCGGTGCAACGACCGGCGGTGCTGCCGGGCGGCCCGGCGGTGCTACTAGGCGACGCGGTGGCGGTCCCGGGCGACGTTGTCGGTGGTCGCTCGTAGAGTTGGTGGCCCACCCGGCCGGGAGGGGTGGCTACCGGGCGGCGGGCTTCCTGCGCCGGTATTCCTAGCGCCGGGCTTCCTCACGCCGAGCTCCCTGCGCCGATCTCCTGCGCTGTCAGAGCCAGCCGTTGCCCTCGGCCACCCGCACCGCCTCGACCCGGTTGCGGGTGCCGGTCTTGCCGATGGCGCTGGACAGGTAGTTCCGCACCGTCCCCTCGGACAGGTACAGCCGGCCCGCCACGTCGGCGACGCTGGAGCCGTCGCGGGAGGCGCGCAGGACGTCGGCTTCGCGCGGGGTGAGCGGCGACGGGCCGGCGGCCAGCGACTCCACCGCCAGCGCGGGGTCGACGACGCGCAGGCCGGAGTGGATGCGGCGGATCGCGTCGGCCAGCTGCTCGGCCGGGCTGTCCTTGACGACGAAGCCGCCGGCCCCCGCCTCGACGGCCCGGCGCAGGTAGCCGGGCCGCCCGAACGTCGTGACGATGAGGACGCGGCACGACGGCAGCTGCTCGCGCAGGACGGCCGTCGCCGCGATGCCGTCGAGGCCGGGCATCTCGACGTCCAGCAGCGCGACGTCCGGGCGGTGCTCGAGCGCGGCGGCCACGACCTCGTCGCCGCGCGAGACCTCCGCCACGACCTCGAGGTCGGACTCCAACGACAGCAGCGCGGCCATCGCGCCGCGGACCAACGCCTGGTCGTCGGCGAGCAGCAACCTGATCACGGCACCATCTTCGCGGTCACCGTCCAGCCACCGTCGCCGGACGGCCCGGCCCGCAGCGTCCCGCCGGCCGCCTCGACCCGCTCACGCAGCCCGACCAGCCCCGACGACGCCGGCCCGGGCCGGGTGCCGTCGGCGCCGTCGTTCCAGACCTCGATCGCGCCGGACGTGACGGTGACCCGCGCGTGCGCCGCGCGGCTGTGCCGGACGACGTTGGTGACGGCCTCGCGCAACACCCAGCCGAACAGCTCGCGCCGTGCGGCCGGCACGTGATCGACGGCGCCGGGCAGCTCCGCCGCGATGCCGGCCGCCTCGAGCACCGTCGCGGCACGCACCAGCTCGGACGTCAGCGTGACGTCGCGGTAGCCGGCGACGGTGCCGCGGACGTCCCTGAGCGCCTCCCGCAGCAGCTCCTCGACCTCGCGCAGCTCGGTCCGGACGCGGTCGTCGTCGGCGCCGGCCATGCGGCGGGCCAGCTGCGCCTTCACCGTCGCCGCGGTGAGGCTGTGGCCGACGACGTCGTGCAGGTCGCGGGCGAAGCGCAGCCGCTCCTGCTCGACCGCCATCGACGCGATCTGCTCCTGCGCCCGGGTGAGGTGCAGGTTGGTCTCGCGCAGCCGGAAGATCGCGTCCGTCGCCCACGAGGAGCCGAGGATCGCCACCACGAACCAGACGCTGACCTGCCAGTCCAGCCCGAGCGACCACGGCACGAACAGCACGGCCAAGCAGATGCTGCCGATGCTGGACCACGCCTTGTGCCGCGGCATGACCATCAGGGAGACCTGGCTCAGCGCGAACCACACGACCACGCCGGACTCGCCGGCGAACCCGACCACCAGGGCGCCCAGCAGGCACAGGGCGAGGAACCCGAACCGGCGGATCCGGCACGGCAGCGGCTCGTCGCGACGCCGGGCCGACCGGGCCTGGGCGAACACGTAGTAGAACCCGGCGAAGAAGGCCACCAGCGACAGGTAGCCGAGCACCGTCCAGCCCAGCGAGTAGTGCTGCTGGTAGACGCCCACCGCGGTGGGTATCAGGATGACGATCCACACCAGCACCGCGACCAGCGGCATCAGCCGTTCGTCGTCGCGGGCCGGCGGCGCGGCCGTCTCGGTAGCCATCGGCGCCAACCTAGCGCGCACGCTCACCGCTCCGCCCGGCCGTAGCGCCAGCGGACCAGACCGGCCAGCGCCAGCGTCCACGCCGCCAGCGTGATCGCGGCGCGGACGACGTCGACGGGCTCGCCGAACGGCGCCTGCGCGAGCGCGTTGAGCCAGTACGACGGGTACCACTGCGCGACCGACTCCAGGCCGCTGGGCAGCTGGTCGATCGGCACGAACACGCCGCCGAGGAACGCGCTGCCGAGCAGCACGACCATGCCCCGCGGCTGCGCCGAGTTCGCCGAGCCGACCTGCCCGAGCAACACGCCGAGCAGCGCGAACGGGATGCTGCCCAGCCACAGCAGCAGCAACGACCCGGCCATCGCCGGCAGGTCCGCGCCGCCGCCCTGCGCCGCCAGCCCGACAGCGAACACCAGCGTCCCGGCCAACATGCCGAGCACCAGTGCGACCACACTCTTGGACAGCGCGTACGACAGCGGCCGCAACGGCGAGAGCCGCAGCTGACGGGTCCAGCCGGCGTGCCGCTCCAGCGAGACGCGGCCGCCGGACGAGATGGTCGCGGCCAGCCCGGCGAACACGCCCATCATCACCATCAGCGACGTCGTGGCGCCGGTGTCGTCGCCCCACATCGCGTTGTACAGCAGGAACAGCCCGGCTGGCAGGCCGGCGGTGAGGACCAGCGCGGCGCGGTCGCGCAGCAGCCTCCGCACCTCGAGCAGGGTGTAGGTGGTGTTCACCGGACAGTCCCCTCCGTGATCGACAGGAACGCCGCTTCCAGGTCGGCGCCGGTCACCTCGATGTCGTGTGCCCCGGGCGAGTGGGCGAGCAGCGCGCGCAGGGCGCCGTCGCCGTCGGCGGTGCGGATGCGCACGTCGGCGCCGTCGACGGTGACGGCGTCGCCGAACAGCGTGCGAAGGGTCGTCTCGTCGAGGTCCGGCACGGTCGCGCGGACGGTGCGGACGGCGACGATGGACTTGACGTGGCGCGGCGTGCCGTCGGCGACGACGCGGCCGTCGCGGAGCAGCACGACGCGGTCGGCGAACCCGTCCGCCTCGTCGAGATAGTGGGTCGCGAACAGCACGGTCCGGCCCGCGGCGACGAACCGGCGCATGGCGGCCCAGAACTCGCGGCGGGTGGCGACGTCCATCGCGACGGTCGGCTCGTCGAGGACGACGAGGTCCGGGTCCGGCACCAGCGCGAGGGCGAACCGGACCCGCTGAGTCTGGCCGCCGGACAGCTCGGTGGCGCGGCGGCCGGCGAGGTCGGCGATGCCGGCCCGGTCGAGCACCTCGGCGACCGGCAGCGGGTGCCGGTGCACGGCCGCGAACAGCGCGACGACCTCGCCGACGGTCGCGTCCTCGAGCATGGCGCCGTCCTGGAGCATGGCGCCGACCAGCCCGGCGTCGACGGCGTCGCGGGGGGTGCGGCCGAAGAGGGCGACGGTGCCCGCGTCGGGCCGGCTCAGCCCGAGGACGAGGTCGACGGTGGTGGACTTCCCGGCGCCGTTCGGGCCGAGCAGGGCGACGATCTCACCGGGAGCGATCTCCAGGTCGATGCCGTCGACGGCCGTGGTGGGACCGTAGGACTTGCGCAGCCCGGTCAGCCGGATCGCGTGCGGGGCGGGTTCTGTCATGCCTCCAGCGTCCGCCGCGGACGGCGGAAGCGGAGGTCACCGCCGTCCGGTCCTGGGCATGACAGAAGTCATGCCTGGTCGGCCAGCTCCACGGGCCGCGCGATGACGTCGACCATGGCGCCGTTGCGAAACGTGGTGATCGGTAGCGGCACGTCGATGGCGTCGGCGAACATGCGCCGCTGCAGCGCCTGCGCGTCGTCGACCGGCTGGCCGCCGACCGTGATCACCAGGTCGCCCGTGCGCAGGCCGGCGACGTCGGCCGGGCTGTTCGGCTCGACGTGCACGATGCGGACGCCGCGGGTGCGGCCGATGCGCTCGGCCAGCGCCGGCGGCACCGGTGCGGGCGCCGTCGCGACGCCGAGGAAGGCCCGTCGCACCCGGCCATCGCGCAGCAGCGTCGTGACGATGCGGTTCGTGGTGGCGTTGATCGGCACCGCCAGCCCCAGCCCGACCCCGGCGACGGCGGTGTTGATGCCGACCACCCGCGCGTCGGCGTCGGCGAGCGCGCCGCCGGAGTTGCCCGGGTTCAGCGCGGCGTCGGTCTGGATGACGTCCTCGATGATGCGCACCGTCCGCCCGCTCTGCGCCGGCATCGACCGGCCCAGCGCGCTGACCACGCCCGCCGTCACCGACCCCGACAGCCCCAGCGGGCTGCCGACGGCGACCACCAGCTGCCCGACGGTGAGCCCGTCGGCGTCGCCCAGTCGCGCCGGCGGCGGGGTGTCGCCGTCGGCGCGGACGACGGCGAGGTCGGACAGCCGGTCGCGTCCGATGACGGTGTACCCGACCTCCGTGCCGTCGGCGAATGCCGCCGTCCCCCGGGTCGTCGCGCCCACGACGTGCGCGTTCGTCAGCAGGAACCCGTCGCCGGTGAACACCACCGCCGACCCCGTGCCGACGACGCCGGTGCGGCCGCGCCGCTCCCCCTGCACCGCCAGGCTCGCGACGGACGGCAGCAGCGTGCGGGCCACCCCGGTGACCACCTGCGAATACGCGTCGAGCTCGTCGGCCACGGCGCACCTCCAGACCTCGAAGATGCAGGGTCCAACGCCGGGCGGCAGCGCCGCTACTCCCGTGTCCGCCCTGGGCGTACAGCCCGCGCCCCGAGCCGGAAGTGCGCGGCCAGGTCCGCGGCGATCGTACCGGCGTCGCGGGCGCCGTCCACCTCGACGACCCGCAGCCCGGCGGCCGCGGCCTGCGCCCGCACCTCGGCGTCCCAG
Organism: Jiangella sp. DSM 45060; assembly: GCF_900105175.1. NCBI lineage: Bacteria > Bacillati > Actinomycetota > Actinomycetes > Jiangellales > Jiangellaceae > Jiangella > Jiangella sp. DSM 45060. Next base: position 4,912,741 of record NZ_LT629771.1, read on the forward strand.
AGCGCGTCCCGGTCCAGCCGCTTGGCCAGCATCGCGGCCGGGTCGTGGTCGCCCCAATTCGCACGGGCGCGGTCCGGATCTGCGTACCGCGCAGTGAGCATGCGACGACGGAAACCGGGCGTGGGCAGCAGGAACACGGCCTGCCAGGGCTCGAGCAACAGCGGTGCGACCTCGCGCGGCAGGTTGCCGAACCAGTCGACCAGCATGGGCCGGCCGGCGGGCAGCGCCAGCAGGTCCTGCGTCACGAACCCGATCGTCTCGCCGTGCCGGCTCGCCATCGCGTCGAACAGCTCGGCCGCGCTGCGACCACCCCACCACGCGCCGGCCGGACCCGCGTGCACCATGGCGTGGAACCGCGGATGCTCCTGCGCGGTGGCCCGGTCCACCCAGCCGTGCTCGGCCCGGTCGCCGTCGTACACCCGCGCCCCGTGCGCGTCGGCCAAGGCCCGGGCGACGGTGCTCTTGCCCGCGCCCGTGCCGCCGCCGATCCAGCGCACGTGCGCGAGCCGCCGGGCAAGGTCGTCGGGCACGGCGGCCAGGCTACCGGGCGGATGCGAGAGGATCGGCGCCATGAACCTGCGCTTCGACGACGTCGCCGACGATCTGCGGGCGGCTTACCGGGGTGGGGCCGGCTGGCGCGACTCGGCGCCCAAGACGGCGTGGAAGGTGGCCGAACGGGCCGCGTTCCTGGACCGGCTGCGCGCCGCCGACGCGCGCACGCTGGTCGAGATCGGGGCCGGAACCGGTCACGACGCGCTGTTCTTCCAGGACAACGGGCTGGCGGTCGTCGCGACGGACCTGACGCCCGAGATGGTCGCCGCCTGCGCGGCGAAGGGCCTGGACGCGCGCGTGATGAACCTGCTCGCGCCGGACCTGCCGCCGGAGTCGTTCGACGCGGTCTACTCGCTGAACTGCCTGCTGCACGTGCCGGACGCCGACCTGCCGGCGGCGCTGGCCGCGATCGGTGGGCTGCTGCGCCCGGGCGGCCTGTTCTTCCTCGGCGTCTACGGCGGCGACGGCTCGGCCGGCGTGCTGGCGGACGACAGCCACGACCCGCCGCGGTTCTTCTGCTGGCGCACCCGCGACCAGCTGCTCGACGCCGTCCAGCCGTGGTTCGACGTCGTCGACGTGCACGAGGTCGACACGGGCGGGCCGCCGTTCCACTCGCTGACGCTGCACCGATGATCTTGAGCAGCCCTGGCGCACGTCGGCCCAGCGAGGGCTGGGCCGGGTGCGATCGCGGAGGACTCGCCGCCGCCGGGTCGGGGCGGCAGACGGTGTCTCCGGATCGTGGAGCCGGCTATGCGCTCACCCCCATGGCGAGCGACACCGCGAGGCACACCACCAGGCCGAGTGCCAGACCGGCGACCTGATACTGACCTCGCGGGCTCACCAGCCACCTGCGCAAGCGGGCTGGTGCGCGTCGCGTCCGAGAACGGTCATCCACCCGGAATTCCACCCTTCTGATCAGGGCTTCCGGGCACGGACCGCTGCTACGGCCGACCGGGAGCCAAGAAGCTGGCGGTCCCGGCCGGGACTCCAGTTATTGAGTTGTGCCCATATGGTCGGCGCGCATCGACAACCGGTCAACCCCCGAGTTACGCTCGATTCGCGCCGGGTGAGGTGCTGCTACACCGTCGACCCCGGTAGCGGTGGGTCGCGGCGCGCTTTCGGTCCACCCGGTTCCCGCGCCGCGGCTCAGCCGACGTCCAGCGCGAGCAGGTCGTCCTCGGTCTCGCGGCGCATGATCAGCCGGGCGGCACCGGCGCGGACGGCCACCACGGCCGAGCGCGGCTGGTGGTTGTAGTTGCTGGCCATGCTGCGGCAGTAGGCGCCGGTGCCGGGGACGGCGATGAGGTCGCCCGCCGCGACGTCGCCGGGGAGGAACTCGTCCTTGACGACGATGTCGCCGCTCTCGCAGTGCTTGCCGACGACGCGCGACAGCACCGGCGCCGCCGACGAGGCGCGCGAGGCGAGCGTGCAGGAGTAGTCGGCGTCGTAGAGGGCGGTGCGGATGTTGTCGCTCATGCCGCCGTCGACGGCCACGTAGCGGCGCGACGCCCCGCCGTCGAGCGGGACGGACTTGACGGTGCCGGCCTCGTAGAGCGTGAACGTCGACGGGCCGGCGATGGCACGGCCGGGCTCGACGCTCAGCCGCGGGACGGCCAGGCCGTAGCCGGCGCACTCGTGCTCGATGATCTCGGCCAGCCCGGCGGCCAGGGCGGCCGGCGGCTGGGGGTCGTCCTGGCTGGTGTAGGCGATGCCGAAGCCGCCGCCGAGGTCGAGCTCGGGCAGCTCGACCCGGTGTTCGTCGCGGACGGCGGCCTGCAGGCCCAGCACCCGGCGGGCCGCGACCTCGAAGCCGGCGGTGTCGTAGATCTGCGACCCGATGTGCGAGTGCAGCCCGAGCAGCCGCAGCGACGGCTGCTTCAGCACCGCCCGCACGGCCTCGGCCGCCTCGCCGGAGGCGATGGAGAAGCCGAACTTCTGGTCCTCGTGCGCCGTGGCGATGTACTCGTGGGTGTGCGCCTCGACCCCGACCTTGGTGCGGACGAGGACGGCGGCCCGGGCGCCGCGGGCGGCGGCCAGCGTGGCCAGCCGCTCGATCTCTTCGAAGGAGTCGACGATGATGCGCCCGACCCCGGCGTCGAGAGCGCGGACCAGCTCGGCCACCGACTTGTTGTTGCCGTGCAGGCCGATGCGCCCGGCCGGGAACCCGGCCCGCAGCGCCACGGCCAGCTCACCCCCGGAGCAGACATCGAGGTTCAGGCCCTCGTCGGCGACCCAGCGGGCGGTCGCGACGGACAGGAACGCCTTGCCGGCGTAGTAGACGTCGGCGCCGCCGAGGATGTCGCCGAACGCGGACCGGTACGCCCGCGCCCGGGCGCGGAAGTCGTCCTCGTCGACGACGTAGAGCGGGGTGCCGAACTCGGTGGCCAGCTCCTTGACGGACACGCCGGCCACCCGCAGCACGCCGTCGTCGTCGCGGGTGACCCCGGCCGACCACAGGCCCGGGTAGAGGGCGTTGACGTCGTCGGGCTCGCGCAGCCAGGACGGTCCGCGGTGGCCGGCCTCCGCGTGCAGGGCGCCGGCTTCGTGTGCGCGCATGGTCACATCCGATCTGGTGCGTCGACGCCGAGCAGGCCCAGGCCGTTGGCAACGACCACCTTGGTGGCCTCGACCAGCCAGAGCCGGGCGCGGTGCACGTCGGTGACCTCTTCGTCGCCGATCGGCAGGATGCGGCAGGCGTCGTAGAACTTGTGGAACGCGGACGCGGTGTCCTCGAGGTACCGGGCCACCCGGTGCGGCTCGCGCAGCGCGGCCGCGGCGGCCACCACCCGCGGAAACTCCGCCAGCGCGGCCAGCAGCAGCGACTCGCGCTCGTGGTCGAGCAGCTCGGGCCGCAGCTCACCCTTGTCGACGCCCAGCTCAGCGGCGTTGCGCTGCAGCGAGGCCAGCCGCGAGTGCGCGTACTGCACGTAGTAGACCGGGTTCTCCGGCGCGTGCTTGGTGATCTGCGCGACGTCGAGGGTCAGCGGGGAGTCGGCCGGGTAGCGGCACAGCGAGTAGCGCAGCGCGTCGACGCCGGCCGCCTCGACCACCTGGCCGAGCGTGAGCATCGTCCCCGCCCGCTTGGACAGCCGCAGCTCCTGGCCGTCCTGCACGATCTTGACCAGCTGGCCGATGGGGATCTCGATGTTCTTCTCGGGGTCGTCGCCCGCGCACGCCGCCAGCGCCTTGAGCCGGCCGATGTAGCCGTGGTGGTCGGCGCCGAGCAGGTAGACGCAGACGTCGAAGCCGCGCTCGCGCTTGTCGACGTAGTAGGCGGCATCGGCGGCGAAGTAGGTGAACTCGCCGTTCGTCCGCCGCAGCACGCGGTCCTTGTCGTCGCCGAAGTCGGTGGTGCGCATCCACAGCGCGCCGTCGGCCTCGAACAGGCGGCCCTGCTGGCGCAGGACGTCGAGCGCGTGCTCGACCCGGCCGTTCTCGTGCAGGCTGCGCTCGGAGTACCAGACGTCGAAGTGGGTGCGGAAGTCGTCGAGCTGCGACTGCTGCTCGGCCAGCTGCAGGCGGTAGCCCTCGTCGCGGAACACGACGAGCTGCTCGTCGCGCGGGAGGTCGAGCAGGCCGGGGTGCTCCTTGACGATGGTGGCGGCGAGGTCGGCGACGTACTCGCCGTGGTAGCCGTCCTCGGGCACCGCCTCGCCGTGCGCCCGGGCCATGATGGACGCGCCGAACTTGTCCATCTGGGCGCCGCGGTCGTTGATGTAGAACTCGCGGGTGACGGCGGCGCCGGCGGCCTCGAGCACCCGGGCCAGCGCGTCGCCGACGGCGGCCCAGCGGACGTGGCCGAGGTGCAACGGGCCGGTCGGGTTGGCCGAGATGAACTCGACGTTCATGGTGGTGCCGGCCAGCGCGTCGCCGCGGCCGTAGGACTCGCCCGCCTCGACGACGGTGCGGGCCAGCTCGCCCTGCGCGGCGGCCGAGACGGTGATGTTGAGGAAGCCCGGCCCGGCGATGTCGACGCCGTCGACGCCGTCGACGTCGCGCAGCCGGGCGGCCAGCAGCTCGGCCAGCGCCCTCGGGTTGGTGCCCGCCTTCTTCGCCAGCTGCAGCGCGACGTTCGTGGCGTAGTCGCCGTGGTCGCGATTGCGCGGTCGCTCGACGGTCACCTGGGAGGGCACGCCGTCGGGCAGGGCGAGGTCGCCCGCGTCGACGGCGGCGGTGAGGACGTCACGTACCGCGGCGGAGAGCTGTTCGGGGGTCACCGGCCAAGCGTAGCCATCTCGGCCACTTCTCCGGCGCCCAGGCCGGTGAGCAGGTCGTCGAGGGACAGGCCGAGAACGTCGGCGACCGCCACCACGGTGAAGAAGGCCGGCGTGGGGATGCGGCCGCGCTCGATCTTGCGCAGCGTCTCGGGCGAGATGCCGGCCTGCTTGGCGACGTCGGCGATGCTGCGCTCGCCCCGCGCGGCGCGCAGCGCCAGGCCCAGCCGCTCGCCGCGTTCGCGCTCGGAGATCGTCAACGGGACTCGCACCATGCCACCGATAGTAATACCGGCCCGCGGTGTACGGTGTGACTAGCCAAATTTGGCTAGCTGCACTCGGGAGGCAGGGCATGACGTCACTGCGGCTGCTGGTCCTCGGCGCGCTGCGCCGACGCGGACGGGCGCACGGGTACCAGGTGCGCACTGACCTGGAGGCGTGGGGCGCGCACGAGTGGTCGACGGCCAGCTCGGGCTCGGTGTACCACGCGCTCAAGAGCATGGCGCGGCACGGACTGCTGGCCGCCCACGAGACCGTCGCCTCGACCGCCGGCGGTCCGCCCCGCATCGAGTACGAGCTGACCGAGGCCGGCGAGCGGGAGTACCTCGCCCTGCTGGGCCGTGCCCTGTCCGGGCACGACCGCGCCCTGGACGTGCTGACCGCGGCGGTCGGCCTGATCGAGGACCTGCCCCGCGACGAGGCGCTGCGGCTGCTCCGCGAGCGTGCCGCCGCGATGCACGAGTGGCGCGCCGCCATCACCGAGCACCTGCCGGAGGGGACCGACCTCGACACCTGGGGCCCGGTCGGCGAGGTCCTGGGGCTGTGGCTCACCACCGCCGACACCGGCGCCCGCTGGACCGACCGGCTGGTCCGGCGCCTCGAGGAGGGCGCGTTCACCATGGCCGGCGAGACCTGAGGAGGACCCGTGGCCGACGAGATCACGGTGCCGGTGCTGCCGTGCCGGTCCATCGACGAGATCGACGCGTTCTACACGATGCTCGGCTTCACCAGGACCTACTACCAGACCCGGCCGAACCCCTTCATCGCGCTGCAGCGCGAGGACCTCCGGCTGCAGTTCTTCGGGATGCCGGACTTCGTGCCGGAGGACTCCTACGGCACCTGCGTCGTCCTCGTGCCCGATACCGCGGCGCTGTTCGAGGCGTTCGCGGCGGCGATGCGCGCGGCGCACGGCAAGATCCTGGTGTCCGGGATCCCGCGCATGACCCGGCCGCGGCTGCGCAAGAACGCCGAGGGCCGCACCGGGTTCTCCGTCATCGACCCCGGCGGCAACTGGATCCGGATCATGGCCGCCACCACCGGCCCCGGTGACGACGACGTCGCCTCCGGCCGGCTGACCGGCACGCTGCGCAGCGCCGTCGTGATGGGAGACTCCCACGGCCTGCACGTGCGGGCGGCCGAGATCCTCGACGCCGGCCTGCTGCGGCACCGGGCCGCCGCGACGACGGCCGAGGTGGTCGAGGCGCTGGCCTACCGGGCCGAGCTCGCGCTGCGGGCGGACGACACCGCCGCGGCCGCCGCGGCCGTGGCCGAGGCCCGCGCGCTGCCGCTCACCGAGGGCGAGCGCGACTCGGTCGCCGACGCGCTGGCCGGCCTCGACGACGCGGAGGCGACGCTCAGGGGGCGGCCGCCGGCGGATCCGGCGACGTAGCCGATGGTCGCGGGCCGGTCGACTTTGGTCCGATGCGCGACCCGCCCGGTGCTCGGGAGGCTCGTCACCATGGCCACGACCGCGCAGGCCCGCCCCGCCGGACCCACCGCCACCGCCGAGCGCGCGCTCGGCCCCGACCTCGCGCGCGGCTTCATGCTGCTGTTCATCGCGCTGGCCAATTCGCACTACTTCCTCCGCGGCGACGTCGTCCGCGGCGGGTTCCCGATGGACGGGTCGTGGCTGGACTCCGCGGTCACCTGGCTCGTCGCCACGTTCGTCGACGGCCGGGCGTTCCCGATGTTCGGCCTGTTGTTCGGCTACGGCGTGGCGCGGCTCGTCCGGCGCAACGAGGCGCTGGGCCCGCGCGGCGTGCGGCGGCTGCTGTGGCGGCGCAGCCTGGTGCTGATCGTCGTCGGCTTCCTGCACGCCATGCTGCTCTACGTCGGCGACATCCTGGCCGCGTACGGCGTCCTGCTGTTGCTCGGCGCGTGGACGGTGCGCTGGCGGGCCCGTTGGCTGGTGCTGCTGGCCGCCGGGTTCTTCGCGCTGCTGCTGTTCCCGTCGGCCGACTCGCTGTCGATCTCCACCGACCCGCCCGACGCCTCCATGCTGTCGCCCGACCTCGCCAGCATGTTCTCCGAGCGCATCGTCGTGCAGCCCTTCGTCATGCTCGGCGGCCCCATCGGCTTCGCCTGCCCGTTCCTCGTCGGGCTCCTGGCCGGGCGGGCGCGCGTGCTGGAACGGCCGGCCGAGCACCGGCGGCTGCTCACCGTCACGGCGGTCGCCGGCCTCACGGTGGCCGTGCTCGGCGCCCAGCCGGTGGCGCTCATGCTGGCCGGCGTCACCGACGTGCCCAGCGCGTCGACGCTGGAGCTGATCGGTCCGCTGCACGACTGGTCCGGCGTGCTGGGCGGGTTCGGCTACGCGGCGCTGATCACGCTGGTCGCGGCCCGGCTGACCGGGCGCACCGGCCGGGTCACCGAGGCGATCCGCGCCACCGGCCAGCGCTCCATGACCTGCTATCTGCTGCAGTCGGTCGTGTGGGCGGCGGTGTTCACGCCGTTCCTGCTCGACCTGTCCGGCACTCTGACGGTGGCCGGGACGGCGCTGCTGGCCACGGCCACCTGGGCGGCCACCGTCGTGGTCGCCGACCAGCTGCGCCGACGCGACCGGCGCGGCCCGTTCGAGGTGCTGGTGCGCCGGGTGACGTACGGACGGCGGTAGAGGCGGCGCCGCGGGCGAGGCCGCCTACTCGCCGGTCCAGCCGTCGATGCGCTCGCGGACGAGGTCGGCGTGGCCGTTGTGGCGGGCGTACTCGCCGACCAGCTTCTGCAGGTTCCAGCGCCGTCGGTGTACTCGCCCCAGACGCCGCGCCAGGGCCCGGCCGGGCCGAGCGCCCAGGCCGCGTAGGCCCGTCCATCTCCGTCAGGTGCCGCACCAGGCCGATCAGCGACAACGACGACGGCGGCGCGGATCGGGCACACGCTCGCTCACCCGCGTCGGCCTAGCCGCGCGGGATGTCGGTGCCCGTGGGCCGGTACTCGGTGAGCACGATGCGCCCGTCGAGCACTCGGCTGCTGGTCAGCTCCAGTTCGGTGGCGGTGAGGCCGGCGAAGAACGGATCGCGGCCGGAGTCGCCCACGACCAGCGGGAACGTCATCAACCGCAGGCGGTCGACCAGGCCGGCGTCGATCAGCTGCCGGGCCAGCGAGACGCTACCCATGGTGCGCAGCTCGACGTCGCCCTCCTTCAGCCGCCGGATGTCGCCCTCGAGGTCGTGGCAGAGCCGGGTGTTCGGCCAGTCGGTCCGGGTCAGCGTGCGGGTGAAGACCACCTTCGGCAGCTCGGTCCACTGCTGCCAGCCGTCGTCGCGGGCCTGCGGCGGGATGGAGGCGAGCGCCTCGTAGGTGACCCGGCCGAGCACCACCAGCTGCGGCGCCGCCGCCTCCGAATTGATCCATTCATCCAGTTCAGGCCCCATGTAACCGAAATATCCGGGCGAGATCTCGCCGCGCGCGAACCCGTCGGCCGAGACGAAGATGTCCACCGTCAGTGTGCTCATACCGGGGTTGACCGGCGCGGCAGCGGAAACTCATCGACTCGACGACCGGCGGCGGCGTCGCGTAGCGTCACGGCGCAGCGATGAGGAGGACAAGCGTCATGGCCGTCTGCGGCTCGTGTGGGAACCGCGTCTCCGAGCTGGCCCTCGAGTGCCCCAGGTGCCGCGCCACCATCGGGGCGACGCCGGAGCCGGCGGCCTCGGCCGTTCCCCCGCCGCCACCACGCGCCGCGGTGACGCCCGTGGCGGTGCTCGCGCCGCCGGGTCCGAACCCGCCGGCGCCGCCACCGCCGCCGCCCTTGTCGGCGTCCGTGCCCAGGCCGCCGGAGCCCGAGCCGGCGCCCGAGCGCGAGCCGGTGTCGCGCACCGTCCTCGTCATCGCCGCCGCGGCGGCCCTGATCGTCGTCGCGATGATCACGGTGGCGCTGATCGCCCAGAACCCGTCCGGCGACGACGACGGCGAGGCGGCGGCCGCGGGCGAGGTCGCCGCGAACGCCGAGGTCGAGGTGCCGGGCACCGCGCCCGACGGCGTCGACAGCGCCGGCGCGACCGTCGGCTACTCCGGCGCTCACCTGGTCGACGGCGACCCGAACACCGCCTGGCGGGTCGAGGGCGACGCCGAGGGCGAGGAGATCGTGCTGACGCTGCCGGAGGCGCGCACCGTCACCGAGGTCGGCATCGTCAACGGCTACGCGAAGGTCGACGAGGAGAGCGGCGACCGCCGCTACGGCCAGAACCGCCGGGTGCTGGCCGCGACCTGGGTCTTCGACGACGGCACCGAGGCGTCCTTCGAGCTGGAGGAGACCGTCGAGCCACAGGTGTTCACGCTCGACGCGCCGGTCGAGACGACGACGGTGCGCCTTCGCCTGGACGAGGTGTCCCGTCCCGGCGGCCGCGACTTCACCGCGATCAGCGAGCTGAGCCTGACCGGCTACTGACCCATCGGCGTGTCCCCGTCAGCGAGTCGACACGCCGGGCCCGAGCCGCAATGCTGTGCCGGTGGGTTCGCAGGTGCGCATCGGGTTGCTCGGCCCGTTCGAGTTGCTCGTCGGCGGCCGGCCGGTGCATCTGGCCGGCGACCGCCAGCGCGCGGTCCTGGCCGCGCTGGCGTCGTCCGCGGGCACCGCGATCTCGGCCGACACCCTCGGCGACCTCGTGTGGGGCGACGACCCGCCGCAGTCGGTGCGGCGCACCGTGCAGACGCTGGTGCTGCGGCTGCGCCGTCAGCTGGGCACCGCGTCGATCGTCAGCCGGCCGCCCGGCTACGCGCTGATCGTCGACCCCGACCACGTCGACGTGCTCCGGTTCGACCGCCTGCTGCACCGCGCCGGCGTCCTCGCCGATCCGGCCGCCGAGCTGCGCGCCATCGACGACGCGCTGCGGCTGTGGCGCGGCGCACCGTACGGCGACGCCGCGGCCGGCCGGCTGGAGGAGCTCGAGGCGCCCCGCCTCACCGAGCGGTACCTGCGGGCGCTGGAACGCGCCACCGACCTGCTGCTCGACGGCGATGTCGGCGCGGAGGCGGGGCTGGCCGGAGGCATCGCGGAACGGGTCCGCGCCGAGACCGAGCGGCACCCGCTGCGCGAGTCGCTGTGGGCCCGGCACCTGCGGCTGCTCGAGGCGGCCGACCGCGGCGCCGAGGCGCTGACGACGTACGAGGCGGTCCGGGTCCGGCTCGCCGACGAGCTGGGCGTCGACCCCGGGCCGGAGCTGCGCCGGCTGCACGCGCGGCTGCTGCGCCAGCCCGATCCCGCCGCCACGGCCCCCGTCGCCACGCCCGCGCCGCCCCGGGTCCGTCAGCTACCCGCCGACCTCGAACTGGTCGGCCGCGAGTCCGCGCTCGCCCAGCTCGACGACGCGATGGGGATCGGCCTCCCGCCCGCCGCGGGTGCCCGGCTGGCCGCCGTGACCGGACCGGGCGGCGCAGGCAAGACGGCGCTGGCCGTGCATTGGGCACACCGTATGCAGTCGGCGTTCCCGGACGGCCAGCTCTTCCTCGACCTGCGCGGCTTCTCCGCCGACCCGCCGCTGGAGCCCGGCGCGGCGCTGGGCTCGCTGCTGAGCAGCCTCGGCGTGCCACCAGAGCAGCAGCCCGACGACGTCGACGCGCGGGGCGGGCTGTACCGCTCGCTGGTCGCCGACCGCCGCATCCTGGTGCTGCTCGACAACGCCCGCGACTCCGCGCAGGTCCGGCCGCTGCTCCCCGGCGGAGCGGGCCGGGCGATCGTCACCAGCCGCGGCGCGCTGCGCGGGCTGTCCGCGCGCGAGGGCGCTCGCGGCGTGCTCGTCGGCGAGGTGACGCCCGCCGACGCCACGTCGCTGCTGCGGGTCAGGCTGAGCCGCCACGGCGTCACGCTCGCCGAGCCCGTCCTCGCCGAGCTGGCGCAACTGTGCGGACGGCTGCCGCTCGCGCTGGTCATCGCGGCCGAGTACGTCGCCGCCCAGCACGAGGTGGGCGCCGACCTGCTGGTCCGGCGGCTGCGCGAGCAACGCCACCGCCTCGACGCGCTGGACGAGGACGGCGACGACCCGATGGCCAGCGTGCGGTCGGTGTTCTCGTGGTCCTACGCCGCCCTCGACGCAGACACCGCGCACACGTTCCGGACGATGGCCTGGCTGCTGCCGCTGGACTTCGGCGCCGACCTGGCCGCGGCGGTGACCGGCCGGCCGGCGTCGCAGGCGGCCCGCATCCTCGACCGCCTCGCCGGCCTGAACCTCGTCACGGCGTCCGGCGGCCGGTACCAGGCGCACGACCTCGTCCGCATCGACGCCGCGGAGCGGGCCGAGCGCGAGGACGACCAGCACGAGCTCGACGCGGCCGAGTCGCGCTGCCTCGACTGGTACCTGTACTCGCTGCGCAACGCGGTGGACGTCATCAAGCCGATCGACCACCGAGCCGCCACCCTGTACTTCCCCGACCCGGCGGTGCGGCCGCTCACGTTCGACGACCCGGTCGCCGCGCGCGCCTGGTGCGTGACCGAGGCGCGGGCGCTGATGTTCCTGACCCGCCGCGCCCACGACTTCGGCCGCTACGGCTACGTCTGGCGGCTGGCCTGGCAGCTCGGGCGGTTCCTGCAGCTCGCCGCCCACAGCGACGACAACGTCGGGCTGGCCCGGCTCGCCGTCGACGCCGCGGCGCACGTCGACGACGACGCCGCCGGGTACATCACGGCGAACCACCTCGGCAACGCGCTCAAGCAGGCCTGGCTGCCGGAGGCGGTGCCCTGGTACCAGCGGGCGCTGGACGGCTGCCGCGCGGCCGACGACCCGGGCACGGAGTCGGTCGTCCTCATGAACCTCGGCTCGGCCGTCCACGCCGCCGGCGACGTCGAGGGCGCCGTCGAGCACTTCGCCGCCGCCCTGAACGCGGCCCGGCGCTGGGAGACCACCGACCCGCGGCGGTCCATCCTGTCGCCCAACTTGGCGGCGCTGCACCTCAACCTCGGCAACTCGCTGACCGCGCTGGAGCGCCACCCCGAGGGGATCGAGCACACCGCGCAGGCGCTCGACCTGGCCCGGGCCGACGGCAACCGGATCATCGAGGGCATGTCGCTGGGCAACCTCGCCGAGAGCTACGCGGCCCTCGGCGACTACACCCTCGCCGAGACCCACTGTGCGCGCGCCGCCGCCGTGCTGCGGTCGATCTCCGCCTCCGACGGCCTGGTCGACGTCCTGCTCACCACCGTCCAGGTGATGACGGCGACCGGCCGCCCCGACGCCGCCCGGGCCGCGTACGACGAGGCCATGGCGATCCTGCGCGGCAGCGACGATCCGCGGGCGGGCGCGCTGGCCGCCGCGCTGCGCTGAGCCGCGTCAGCTGCCGGGACGGAACACGTCGCAGGTGCCGGTCCCGGTGCCGCCGTACCAGGCGCCGAGGCTGGAGCCGTACGGCGTGCGGAAGTCCTTCCAGTACGACTCCGGACCGGTCGCCAGGTAGTAGTCGCCGATCATCACCCGGTGCTGCTGGCCGTCCGCACTGGTCCAGTACGCCTGCCAGACGTAGGGGTCGCCATTGACGCCGCACCGGCCCGAGGTGTCGCGGTACCAGTAGCGGATGTACACGCTGTTGCCGTTGTAGAGCGTGTAGGTGCGGCCGGTGATGCGGTCGTAGACCCGGACACCCGACGCCGGCGCGCTGGTGACGGTGGTGCACGTCTCCGTGGTGGTGGTGCCCTGGCAGTGCCAGAGGCTGGCGGCGCCGGCCGGGCCCGCGGCGACCACGAGCGACGTGGCGGCGCAGGCGGCCGCGGCGATGAGGCCGGCGGCGCGGCGGCGCAGGCGGGTGGTGGCGGACATGACGGTCTCCTCGCGGGCGGGTGGCGGTGCCGGTCGGCACGGCACGAGTCCACGGCCGGCGTCCGGCGACACCAAGGGCCGATCGCGCGGGCCGGGCGGCGGACGGTCACGGATCGGCCACGTGAGCAGCGCGGACGTGCGGGGTGAAGTCGTCGCGACGCCGACACGACGCCACGCGCGAGTTGGCTGCTGCTGTCAGACCACTCTCGCAGCCGATGGGACCGCTCCTTGCCACGCCGGATCAACCTCCACGTCCCTCTCGCCGGTGACCGCGACCTCTCCGGCCAGATCCACCGGCGCATCCGGCAGGCGATCCTGGACGGCCTGCTGGAGCACGGCCAGCTGCTGCCGTCGACCCGCGACCTCGCCCACCAGCTGTGTGTGTCCCGCACCACGGTGGGGACGGCCTACGACCGGCTGCTCGCGGAAGGACTGGTGAAGGGGCGGGTCGGGGTGGGGACGTTCGTGACGGCGAGCCCGGCGCGACGGTCGCGGACGGCGCCGCCGCCGTCGCCGCTGCGGCCGGCCCGGCTGTGGGCCACGCTGCCGGCGTCGCGCGGCGCCGCCACCGCCGACGCCCGGTTCGACCTGCGGCCGGCGCGCCCGGACCCGCGGCAGTTCCCGTTCGCGACGTGGCGCTCGGAGCTGTCGCGGCACACGAACGCCGACGCGCTGCGGGCGGCGGACGGGCCGGGTGGGGTGGGCGGGCCGGCGGCGTTGCGCTCGGCGCTGGCCCGGCACCTCGGCGTCGTCCACGGGATCGACGCGGAGGCGGAGGACGTCGTCGTCACCACCGGGTCGCGGCAGGCCGTCGAGCTGGCCGCGCGGGTGCTGCTGGAGCCCGGCGACCTGGTGGCCGTCGAGGAGCCGGGGCACCGCGACGTCGCGGCGCTGTTCACCAGCCTCGGGCTGCGGGTGGTCCCGGTCCCGGCAGACGGCGACGGGCTGGTCGTCGACGCGATCCCGTCCGGCGCGCGCTGCGTCTACACGCGGCCGGCCCGGCACTTCCCGCTCGGCCTGACGCTGTCCGACGGCCGCCGGCGGGCGCTGCTGGACTGGGCCGCGCGGGCCGGCGGCGTCGTCGTCGAGGACGGCCACGACGGCGAGTTCCGTCACATCGGACGCCCGCTCGACCCGCTGCGCGCGCTGGACCCGTCCGGCCGGGTGCTCTACGTCGGCTCGCTGTCCCGGCTGCTGCGCCCGGACGTGTGCGTCGGCTACCTCGTGGCGCCCGCTCCCCTGCACGCCGCGCTGCACAAGGCCCGGCGGGTGCTGGACCCGTCGCCGCCGACGCCGGTGCAGCTGGCGGCCGCCGCGTTCCTCCGCGACGGGCAGCTGTCCCGGCACGTCCGGCGGATGCGGACGGTCTACGCCGAGCGGCGGGAGCGGATGATCGGGGCCGCCACGCGGCGCCTGGGCGAGCACGTCGTCGTCCATCCCGCGCCCGCCGGCCTCGACGTCCCCGCCCTGTTCCGCGACCCCCGCCTCGACGACGTCGAGGTCGCCCGCCGCGCGGCCACGGCCGGCGTCAGCGTCGCCGCGATCTCCGACCTCACGCTGACCGGCCGGTACCGCGGCCTGCTGCTCGGCTTCGGCGCCCTGCCCGCCGGCCGCGTCGACGAGGCCGTCGCGCTGCTGCGCCTCGCCCTCGACGCGTCCTAGAGCCGCAGCACGATCGCGGCGGCCACGACGACGTCGACGACGGCGCACCATTCGGCGAACGAGCGGGCCACCACCCGGTTCAGCGTCAGATGGACGACGTCCCACACGCCGTGGAAGAACCACCCGGCCGCCACCAGATACCGTCCCACCGCCGGGTCGACCACCAGCCCGGCCAGGGCGAGGCCGCCGAACACCAGCATGCCGACGGCCTGCAGACGCACCGTCCCGTCCCGTCGCAACCGGCCGCCCACGGCGTTCCACACCAGCACGACCAGCGCGACCGCCCAGAACACCGCGCCGGGCGAGATCAGGTCCACCGCGCGGAGCAGGAAGATCACCGCGAACCCGGCCCCCAGCAGCGGCCACGTCGCGCGCCGTCGCTCCAACGTCGCGACGACCAGGTACAGCAGCGGCAGCAACGGCAGGATCTCGGCGAACCCCCTCATCCCGTCGTCGGTGCCCGCACCGCCGGCCATCAGGAGGGACATGCCGAGGCCGAGTGCGGCGGGCCAGCGTGCGGCGATGCGCCGGTACCAGGGTGTCGTCGTCATGTCCCCAGGCTCGGGCCGATCCGCGCAGCGCCGTAGATGCGCGGCGTCACCGCCCCACCATGCGTTCCGCACGGCCGGACCGTGCGGGGACCGGTATAGTTATTCGCGACAGTGCACCACGACCGCGAGGAAGCCGCATGATCGAGTTGAAGACCGCCGCTGAGATCGAGGCGATGCGCGCCGCCGGCCGCGTCGTCGCCGCCGTGCACGCGGAGGTGCGGGCGCAGGCCGCGCCCGGGGTGTCGCTGGCGGAGCTGGACGAACTGGCCCGCAAGGTCATCGACGGCGCCGGGGCGGGGTCGTCGTTCCTCGGCTACCACCCGCGGTTCGGCGCCACGCCGTACCCGGGCGTCATCTGCACGTCGGTGAACGAGGTCATGCTGCACGGCCTGCCGACGTCGTACCGCCTGCGCGACGGCGACCTCCTCAGCGTCGACTGCGGCGCCCACCTCGACGGCTGGCATGCCGACGGCGCAATCAGCTTCGTCGTCGGCACCGCGTCGGCCGCCGACGCCGCGCTGATCGAGACCGCCGAGCGCACCCTCGCCGCCGGCATCGCCGCGGCCCAGCCGGGCGGCCGCATGGGTGACATCGGTCACGCCATGTCCGCCGTCGGCCGGGGCGCGGGCTACGGCATGCAGAACGACTTCGGTGGTCACGGCATCGGCCGGGCCATGCACGAAGAGCCGTTCGTGCCCAACGAGGGACGCGCCGGTCGCGGCCTCGACCTGCGGCCCGGGCTGGTCATCGCCATCGAGCCCAGCCTCATGGCCGGCGGCCGCGACGGCTACCACATGGCCGACGACGGCTGGTCGCTGGTGACCAACGACGGCAGCCGCAGCGTGCATGTCGAGCACACCGTCGCCATCACCGACGACGGGCCGCGCATCCTCACCCTGCCGTGACGGCAACGCGTTCGCTCGGCGCCGCCCGCTGCTGATACCCTTCTCAAGCCCGAGCCCGCGTAGCTCAGGGGATAGAGCGTCTGCCTCCGGAGCAGAAGGCCGTAGGTTCGAATCCTACCGCGGGCACCAGCAGGTCAGCAGGCATGTGGATCATCGTCACAGGATCGAACGACCAGCTTACGACCACAATTCAGTTCGCTCCTTGAAGGATCTTCGCCGCAGCGGCGGTCGCCACTCCACGGCAACCGCGCCCGGCAGCGAATTGTCAAGGATCTCGCTCAGCCCTTCGACCGCCCCCGCTAACCGGGGTCACCGTCCTCGCCAGGCACGGGTCCACAGTGCCACAGCAGGGCGACCGCTGTCAGTGCCTTCCCAGGTCGAGGATGTCGGGCACAACCCAGATGACCACGATTGAAACTCCAGCCTGACAGGACGGACAGGACGTCATGTCACTCCGGTTCGGTCGTACACGTGGCTCAAGGCATCGGTGGGTGGTTGGTCGACGATCGCTGCAGCGATGTCCATGATGTATTCGCCGTAACTGGTCGTCCTAAGACGTTCGCCCAGCTGATAGCACTGGTCGGCGTCGATCAGCCCCATCCGCAGGGCGATCTCTTCCAGGCATGCGATCTGCACTCCCTGCCGGTTCTCGAGGGTGCGTACGTATTCTCCTGCCGCAAGCAGCGACTCGTAGGTCCCGGTGTCCAACCACGCGAACCCGCGACCGAGATCGACGAGGCTTGCACGGCCCTGTTCGAGATAGATGCGGTTCACATCCGTGATTTCCAACTCGCCCCGCAGCGATGGCGTTAATCCGCGTGCCATCTCGACGACGTCATTGTCGTAGAAGTACAGCCCGGTAATGGCGCGGCTCGAACGCGGCCGTTCCGGTTTTTCCTCAAGCGATATGAGCCTGCCGGTCTGGTCGGCCTCTCCTACGCCGTACCGCGACGGATCAGAGACCGGGTAGCCGAACAGTGAACAACCATTCAGCTCATTGACAGTGGTTTGGAGGAGGTTGGAGAGTCGTGGGCCGTGGAAGATGTTGTCGCCAAGGATTAGTGCGCTGGCGTCGTCTCCGACGTGTTCGGCGCCGATGATGAATGCGTCCGCTAGACCGCGAGGTTCCGACTGGACGGCATAGCTTAACTGGATTCCCCATTGCGAGCCATCACCGAGGAGGCGCCTGAACTGTGGCTGGTCATGTGAAGTGGTGATGATGAGGATGTCGCTGAGGCCGGCGAGCATCAACACCGACAGCGGGTAGTAGATCATCGGCTTGTTGTAAACGGGCAACAGCTGCTTCGATACCGAGAGGGTTACGGGGTACAGTCGGCTCCCGCTACCGCCGGCAAGGACGATTCCCTTCATTTTTCCGTCCCTGCTGCGTCGAAAATCGGCCAGTTCACGTCCATCGCGATTCGGCCCGAACGGGCAACCGTTTCGAGGATGTCGACGGCTCGAGCGACGCCGTTCTCGTCGCGCACCAGCTCGCCGACGGCCGCGGCCCGGGCCGCGGTCCGGGGGTCGGCAAGCACTGCGTGAATCGCTTGGGCGAGTGCGTCGGCAGTGAGGGCTCGTTGCGGTACGGGTGCCGGGGCTATCCCGAGCGTCTGCATGCGGCGTGCGCTGAACCACTGGTCGGGCAGCAATGGACACACGACTTGCGGCACGCCTGCGGCCATCGCTGCTCCTGTCGTCCCGAGGCCGCCGTGGTGCACGATGGCGGCCACGTGACGGAACAGCCAGTCGAAGGGCACATCGTTCAGGAGCAGGATGTCCTTCCCAACGTCCGCTGTCGTGAGGCCGCTCCAACCGCCGACCACGACGGCTCGGACCCCAGCCGACCGCGCCGAGTTTCGCACGATCCGACCGAGACGTTTCGGGTCGGAGCTGACCGTGCTGGCGAACCCGAGGTAGATCGGTGGTGGCCCGTCTGCGAGAAACGATGTCAGCGCTGCCGGTGGGGACCAGTTGTCGGCGGCGGGGAGGAACCAGAATCCTGTGGTGTGCACCCAGGACGGGTAGTCACTTGGGCCGGGCAGCAGATACTGGCTGAACGGGTGCAATACGGGCGTCGGCTGGCCGTTGACCTGCCGATACCGGCCACCAGGTCGCTCGCCGAGTCCCAGGCTCCTTCTCCGCCACCTGGCCGAGCTCCCACTGAATGCCCACCACACTGCGCGGCTGGCGAAGTAGCTGGTCCGGTTGAAGCGGGCGGGCCACGGCCATGGAAGTGAAGGATCCGGGAAGGCTCCCGTCGGCACCCAGTACGGCTGCGGGCACATGAGTACCGAGGGCACGCCGAGGAATTCGGCGACGTCATGGCCGGCGCCGGCCACGTGATGGACGACAACATCGAAGTCCCGGCCGCCATTGCGGGCCATCTCGTGCGCCATCGACGCGAGGTCGTCCTGTACCGCGCCGACCAGCCTCCGGGTCTTCGGGATCGTTGTGAGCAACCTTCGCTTGCCGCTAACACCCCGAAAGACCGACTCCAAGCCCTTGACGACCTCCGTGTCGTCCGCGAGCACGTTGGGACCGTCGTGAAGCGCCAGAACCCGGTCGCAGAAGGGTTTCCCCAGCCACGCCGACGCCGCTGGCGCCGCCAACGTGGCGGTGTGCCCGGCCTCGGCGAGACCTTTTGCGAGGGCCGCGAACGGCTGTACATCGCCGCGGCTGCCATGCGTGATCAGCAATACCTTCATTGCGCCCCGATTCTGCTAAGTGCCCCACGACCCATGATGATGGGCGGGAATTGCGTGGACACCACTGCTGATTTGACGGATCGAAACCGCCGACGACTTTGCTGCCCCATCGGCGTGGTCGCGTACAGACAAGGGTGAATCTCCTTGTATGCACCTCTGTCACCATCGTTGACCGCTCGACGCTGCGACACGAGGGGACGATTTTCAATGATCCACTCGGGCTCGCATGACGCTGCCCCATCCATGGACCGATGCGCGAGTGAGGCCGTCTCGAGCGCCATGCCGCCTGTGCGAGAGAACGATTGGATCGGAGGCTCCTTCGGCAGGCTCCGACTCCACCCGGGTTCGGCCCGTAGGCTCCCGCGCAGCGCCCCATCGCCATCGACTGCAGGCATCTACACCAAGCGAAAGAAATGCCAGTTTCAATAGCACAGGGACGTACATGTGCGCGCAGACTCGATTCTGGATACGAAGGGACAAGTCGGCGCGGCCTCTCAGCACGTGCCGGATGTGGGCCTTGAATCGCGCAGCGTGCGTCTATGTCCGCCGCAACGCGGCGAGCGCCCCCACAGCCGCAAAGGCTGCCAAGCCTGCGGCGCAGGCAAGCGCCAGCCGTTGGTTGTCAGCGAGCATTCCGCTTCCTGCGGCTGTGTCGGTTGCAGACGCCCAGTCCCCAGCAAGACCGGAAATCGTCGTGAACCAGATCGCGCCGCCAAGCTCGCGGGCGGTTGCGATTACCCCCGAGGCGGTGCCGCTGTTTGCTGCGGAGACATCAGCGGTTGCGAGTATTGCGACTGTGACGCCGGCGCAGCCGACGCCTGCGTACATGACGGTCAACGCCGGCAGCGCCGACGTGAGGTACCCGCCGTGCGCTACGCGAGTCAGCGTGAGTGCGCCAACCGCGAGCGCGAGCAGACCGGCCGGGAGAATCACGTAGGCGCCGAGGCGCTGTATCAGCCACCGCGTACTGACGGCTGCGATCGACAGTGCCGCGGTCGGCGCGAGGAACGCGAGCCCGGTCCTTGTCGGCGAGTAGCCGAGTTCCTGCTGGAAGAACAACGTCATGAAGTACGACACCGCCGTCATGGTCCCCGCTACCACCGAGACGATGAGGACGGCCACCACGAATCGGCGTGCTCGGGCCAGCTTGAGCCGAATCAATGGCGCCGGGTGGGAACGCTCGTTGAGAACGAAGGAGACTGCCAGCAGGGTCGCGCCTGCCGCGGCGGCCAACGCCGGGACGCTGGTCCATCCACGGTCACGTCCCGCTGCGAGGGCGTACACCACAGCAGCACATGCCGCCGTGACCGTCACTGCCCCTCTCACATCCAGCTGCACCCGCGCTGGCCGTGGCGCTTCGGGGAACGCACGTCTCACACCAACGAAGATCGCCAACCCCAGGAGGACGTTGACGTAAAAGGCCGCCTCCCATGACAACGCGTCGGTCAACACGCCGCCCAGCAGAAATGCCGAGCTGCCCGCGACGGACGTGACACCAGCCCACAGGCCAATCGCACGCTGACGCCGAGGGCCGTCCGGAAACGTCGCGACGATGCTCGAAAAGGTTGCAGGGGCGATCACCGCCGCGCCAAGCCCCTGCATGGTGCGCGCCGCCAGCAACTGAAGGGACGACTCCGCCACACTCCCGGCAACCGCAGCCACGATGAAGATCAATGTGCCCGCCTGCAGGGCGCGCCGGTGACCGATCAGGTCGACGGTGCGCCCCCCGAGAAGCAGGAAGCCGCCGAAACCGAGCAGGTACGCAGTGACCACCCACGAGAGCTCGCTGGTGCCGAAGTCCAGGTCACGCTGAATCGCCGGCAAGGCGACAACGACGATCGCGCCGTTCAGGATCACCATGAACTGAGCCAGGAAGACCATAGCAAGCAGGACCGTGGCTCGCTCAGGTCCGCGCCCGGCGCTCACCAGTTCGCCTGGCGCCTTCTATTCCGACAGGAGTGCATTCGCCAGGGCCGCGATGAAGCCCCGCGGACCGGACCCCGCCTTGCGGCCTGGGCCCGGTGCCGTGGCTCGTGGGCGTTCATCTGAGACCTCCAGCGATCCAGTGCCTGCAACCAGGGCCGGCCCCGAGCCTGGCGGGTTGCGCCGTGAACGGCCGCAAAACCGGGATCGTGTTGCCGCCGTTACGCCACCTGCGCCCCCGTTAGCAATGCCATCGTCGATCGCAACCCTCGCCTGTCACAGGGGACGATCTCCGCCTCGTGGCACCCGTCAGCTGATCACAGTGAGGTCGTCCGGTCAGCGTTCGCGGCTGAAATCGCCTCCTACGGCCGCTGAGTCACGGTCCCTACGGTCGGATCAAGAACCTCGACCACCGGGCCGCTGCCGGGCAGCGTCAGGCCCGCCGCGGCGGGGCTCCGGCTCCCGGCTCCCGGCTCCGACCAGCCACGCAATGAGGAGATCGCGCCATGAACCCAGACAACCACCGGCCGCGCGTCATGGCGGGCGGTTCCCTCGATGTCGACAACTTCGGCGACCTGTTGTTCTTCCTCCTCACCGAGCGCTACCTAGCCGCCGCCGACGTCGTGCCCGTGGCCCCTTTCGGCTGGAACATGAAACCGATCCTGGCTCGCCAGGTGCACGCCTATGGCCCCCTTCTCAGTTCCGAGCCCTTCGATGTGATCTGGACCGTCGGAGGCGAGATGGGCGGCTCAGGCGCGCTCGAGGACGCCTATCGGATCTCTGCGCCGGACGCTGACTACGAACGCTACGAGCGGGGCACGGCGGACGAGCGGCGCGCAATCATGAGCCGCGCGATGGGGGATGTGCCCATCCCTCCCGTCGTCCACGCCTACATGCCCCCGCACCGGGCCTATCCCTTGAACGCCGACGCAGTGACAGTGTTGAACTCCGTTGGCATATCGCACCTGCTCGACGAGGACGCCGGTCGTGACGAGCGGGCCCGTTACCTGCGCGAGCTGGACTTCGTCTCGGTACGCGATCGCGAGTCGAGCCAGCTCCTGGACTCGATCGGGGTGTCGCACACACTCGCACCCGACGCCATTCACGCGATCAGCTCGTGGCGCCCGCCGTTGGGGGACGCCGAGTCCGATATCGCCCTGTTCCAGATCTCCAAACCGGTTTTGTCGAAGCTCGGGGTTGACGCCGTCGCCGAGATGCTGATGAGCAACGAGCACCTCCGGAAGCTGCGTCTCCGCGTCCTGATGACGGGCACGTGGCGCGAGGGTGCCGATTCCGAGGCGCTCAACCACGAGCTCATCGCTCGCATGCTGCATATCGCTCCGGGCGCAGACGTCGCTCTGATCCGCGACCGGCACCCGTTCCGGCTCGTCGACCACATCAGCCGAGCCCGCATCGTCATCGGGACCTCACTGCACCTGCGGATCGTCGCGTGCGCCTACGCGGTGCCTCGAGTGACGCTCTCGATCTTCTTGTCGACCAAGCCAGATCGCTACGCCCGGTTGTGGGACCCGCACATGCCCTACGGGGTGTTACTGGATGACCTGGACGCGGCGGTGAACAACGCGTTGGCGCGCGCTCACGACGCCACGACCATGGACGCGTCTGCGAATCTCACGCGACGCGCCGACCGCCACATGCGCAACCTGGCCGAAGCTGTACTCGACCGGGCGAACGAGCGCCGAGCTTAAGCCGGCGGGAGCTCGTTCGGTAGTTGGCGCGGCATGGTCGCGACCCGGCTGTCGCTATCAGAGGCAAGTGCTCCGGGGCCGCGCGGCTACGTGACCTTCGCGCCGCGACGCTGCAGCTCGGCCTTGACAAGTGCTCCGTCGATCTCGCGAGGTCTGGTGCTGGACTGAACGGACATCCCGGCCGCCACACCCGCAGCCTCCCCCATGGCCACACAGTTCCCGGTGACGCGGTAGGAACCATGCGCTTCGTGTGATCCAGAGATGCAGCGCCCCGCGACCAAGAGATCGTCGACGGATTTCGGAACCAGGCAACGGTAGGGCACCTGGTACCGCGGTACGGCCTGGGTCTTCATGTGGGTGTCGTCTGGGTCGTGGATGTCGACGTTGAACGTCACCTCGCAGACTCCGTCGTCGAACGTGCGGCCCTGGAGCAGGTCGTCGAGCTCCAGGTAGTACTCGCCGCGGATGCGGCGCGTCTCTCGCACGCCCACCTGCATCGCCGTCGCGACCAGCCGACCCTCTCCGAGGACCTCACGCGCGGCCCCGAGCAGCACCATGGCAGATTGCACTTGCCGACGTCCTTCGATCACCGCGGACGTGAGGTCGTCGGCGTTGGTGCCGTCGGCACCGTGGATGTGCGTCCACATCATGGCCCGGCTGTCGTCATGGCCGGCGATGGGCACCGGCGCCAGAGAACGGAATGGGATCCGTGCCAGGTCTTCAGGTGTGTTGAATCGGGCCAGTACGTCATAGGCTTCACCGAATCGAGGCCAGCTGATTCCCTGCACTGTGAACTGGAGCGTCATCGGTTGTAGCTGGCCGTCATCGAGCCGGCCCATCTCGTATTCACATCCTGCGTGATGGGCGACGTCTCCGTCGCCCGTGCAGTCGATGGTGACGCCGGCGAGGATGGCAGAGCGGCCAGACTTGTTCTCCACGACCACGCCGGCGACGCGGCCGCCGTCGACGACGGTCGCCACCGCCGAGGTGTAGAAGAGGGGACGCACCCCAGCCTCGGCCGTCATCACATCCAGGACGTACTTCATCGACTCGAAGTCGAAGACGTTGGCGATCATCGACACGTCGTCCCAGTCTTGGACCGCCCGCCGTCCACCATGCTGATGCAGCCTGTCGATGATCTCCTCGGGGATGCCGCCCTTACCGGCCGCGTCGAAGTACGGGTTCAGAAGGCCGGCTGTCCAGATCCCACCGAGGCAGCCGTATCGCTCAACGAGCAGGGTCCTCATGCCTGAGCGCGCGGCACCAAGGGCTGCGCCGATCCCTGCCGGGCCGCCACCGACGACGAGAACGTCGACCTCGGCGTACACGGGCACGTCTCGTGCCGGCTCGCGCAGCCCGGCGGCGGTGCGAGTGAGCGGGACAGCGCTTCTCATGAGACCTCCGTGTGTTGAGGACAGTGACGGCCCGGCCCGTCCAGCGGAGCGGGCTGATCGGAGTCGTCCGCGCCGGGACGCCCGCACAAGGGACTACCCGGCACGACAGCCGACCTGAGACGATTCAATTGCTCGTATGTTAGCGCCCTGACACGCCTGATTCGCAAGACGAAACCCGCATCGGCCGGTGATGGGCGATCGATGAATCCGAAACTGGCCCCTAGCGCAATGCGTGCCCATGAGTGCAAGCTTGATCTTGGGTGGGGTAGGTGGACCTGTCGCGCTTGAGGCATCCGCGAGCACTTCGCAATGGCCGTGGCGTGGCGCTGCCGAGCCCCTGTCAGCGCAGCTGCCTGCAGGAGTGGCCATCATGCTCACGATCCTGGTGCCCGGAGGCACCGGCCAGGTCGGCACTGCTCTGGCGCGCGGCACCGATGCCGACGTCGACGTCATCGCCCCGGGATCCCGAGAGCTCGACGTCAGAGATCACCGCGCCGTAGCCAACGCGGTCGGCGAGCTCGCTGGTCATGCAAGCCGGCGTGGCCGCCTACCCCTCGTGATCAACGCCGCCGCCGACACAGATGTCGTCACGGCCGAGGTGGATCCTGCCCGTGCCTTCGCCGTGAACGCGCAGGGCGCCGCGACCGTGGCCGAGGCGTGCGCGAGCTGCGCTGTGCCGCTGGTGCACATCTCCACGGACCAGGTGTTCGCCGGCGACGTCGAACTTCCTTATCGCCCAGAGGACGACCGCCGGCCGAGGAACGAATACGGAAGGTCGAAGGCAGCGGGCGAGGACGCCGTTCTGGGCTCGGGCGCGCGATCATGGATAGTGCGGACGTCCTGGCTGTACGGCGCCCGCGGGTCGGGCATCGTCCCCACCACGTTGCGGCGTGCGGCCGGCACAGGCGACGTCACCGTGCTCGAGGATCGCTGCGGCTCACCCACCTGGGCGGCTGACCTCGCTGCGGCGCTGACCGAACTCGCGTGGGAGATCGCCTACAGTGCAGGGCCGTCGCTGCGCCTGCTGCATTGCACGAACGCCGGGCATACAACGCCGCATGGGTTCACACGCGCACTCTTCGAGGAGGTCGGCGCGGATCCTGGCAGGGTTCGGACGCGTACGCCAGTGGGACATCCAAGCCCTGCCCAGCGACCGGGCTACTCAGTGCTGTCCAACCGATCCTGGGTCGCATCCGGCCTGACGCCCATGCGGTCGTGGCGTGACGCCCTGCATGCCTGTGTCGAGCAGGCGGTCGCGATCACCGGATAAGGGCCTGGCGTCGGTACATCGCAGGGGTCATGCCGTAATGGCTACGAAATGCCTCGTAGAGCCTGGCCGTGGAACCGAATCCGGAGCGGTGCCCTACAGCCCTGATGGGTAGATCTGTCGCGGTGAGCAACCGTCGCGCCTCGGCGAGACGGAGACGGACCACATAGCCCTTGACCGTGATCCCGCAGACGGCCTGGAAAGTGGTCGTCAAATGATCACGGTTGCGCCCGACGGCTCGCGCGACGTCGTCCACGGTGATGTGCTCGCCGAAGTGCCGGGTGACGTAACGGATCGCGTTGGCCACGACATTTGCCGCGGCGCGGTTGACGCGAGGGCCTACAGTCGCCGCAGCGCCGGGCGTGTGGTGCAGAAGTCGCAGCAGGAGCGCATGCAACTCCATCTCTGCGGCCATCATCAGGTGCGGGTCCCTCCCCGCCACATCCGCGCTCCAGCGGGCGAAGTCCAGGCCGCTCACGGCTAGCTGCCCTGGCGACGGGACCAGCTTGACCAGCTCGCCGTCGAGCAACCTGCCCAACACCGGCGCCGAACTCGCCCACGCCAGCACGTTCACGATCGGAACCTGCGCAACGTGGTAGACGGTCAACGGCGGCTTCGGGTCCACATCACGATGCGGCACGCCGCCCCAGAAGGCCAGCACGTCGCCAGGGACAAGCCGAACCTCGAGCCCCGCGCAATCCAGCGTGATCTCACCGGACTCCACCAGATGGATCTCAATCTCCAGGTGCGTATGGAATCCGGAATCACGCAGGTCAGGCTCACCATGGGAGTCCACGTGACGCCGGAAGGTGAACGCGGACAGCCCATGGCCATAGTCCTCGAACCGAGCGCCTCCTACAGCCGGCGGACGGGTCATGAACACCCCCGTGTTTCGGGAACAATCGTAGTCGAATCATGAGTGTCGTCGAATGAAACCGTCATGCGATAGTCGAAAGTGTTACGCCAAGCTGACCGGTAGACGGCACCGAGGTGACTGTCCGGTGTCGCCGCAGGACACCCAGGAGTCTCCTGCGGGCCCACACCCGTCCCTGACGTGACCCGTTCCGACCGGCTCTTCGGCGCCGGACTGCTCCACGTCCGAATGCGGCGCCATCAAGTATGCGAGGAGTTCGTAGATGACGGCACCCCCAACGCACCTACGGGTAGAGCACCTCGACGAGCACCTGGGCGTGACCGTGGAGGCGCCACGGTTGTCATGGCGTCTACCGTCCGATGCCGCGGTTCAGGTTGCCTACCAAGTGCGAGCTGGGGCGTGGGACTCCGGACGCGTCGAGTCCGATGAGAGCCGTCTGGTGTCCTACGCCGGGCCGGCGCTGCACAGCGAGGACCAGGTGGAGTGGGCGGTGAAGGTCTGGACCGACGTCGGGGAGAGTCCTTGGTCGACGCCGTCGTGGTGGGAGATGGGTCTGCTGCGGGCGGACGACTGGGTCGCTGAGTGGATCTGCCCACCTGCCGATTCAGCGCCGGCGCCGCACGACGTATGGCAGATGCGCGGTTCGTGCGTGCTCCCGCCACAGGTGGGGCGCGCCCGCCTCCACGTGACCGCACAGGGCATCTACGAGTTCTTCATCAACGGCTCCCGTGTCGGGGACCGTGAGCTGACGCCCGGGTTCACCAGCTATTCCACCGTCCTGCAGGTGCAGTCGTATGACGTCACCGAGATGCTACTGCCGGGCGAGAACGTGCTTGGCGCCGTTGTCTCCGGTGGTTGGCTGAAGTGGGCCCCCATCACCCGCGGCGCTCCGGTGGCGCTCCTCGCGCAGCTACACGTGTACGACCGGGACGGGTCGCCGATTCGGATCGGGACGGACCCGGCCTGGCGTTGCACCCGCGGCGCCGTCCGGGCCGCCAACCTGCAGGAAGGCCAGGTCACCGATTTCAACGAGGAGACACCTGGCTGGACCACACCCGGAAGCGACATGACTCGATGGGGTCCGGTGCAGGCGCGCACGCTCGACTTCACCCGTCTCACGGGCTCGCATGCTCCGCCGGTCCGCCGGGTCGACGAGTTGCGCCCGATTGCAATGACCCGCCTGGCCCGCGACCGCCTGGTGGTCGACCTAGGCCAGAACATCAATGGATGGATCCGGCTCACCAGGCTTGGCTCGGCCGGGACGACGTTGAAGCTCACGCATGGGGAAGCGCTGGACCTCGACGGCGATGTGACGATCGATCACCTTGCGGGAGCTGAAGGGAAGCACCACCGGCCGTTCCAGGAAGACATGGTGACCTCGGCAGACGACCAGGACGCTGTGTTCGAGCCCAGGCACACCACGCACGGTTTCCGGTATGTGCGCATCGAGGGCGACGTCGGCGGTATCGGCGCCGACGACGTCACCGGGGTTGTCGTGCACACCGATATGCGCCGTACGGGCTGGTTTCTCTGCAACGACGAGCGCATCAATCGCCTGCACGAGGCGGCGGTGTGGAGCTTCCGCGGCAATGCCTGCGACATCCCGACCGACTGTCCGACCCGGGAACGGGCCGGGTGGACCGGCGACTGGCAGATCTTCGCGCCCACGGCAGCGTTTCTCTACGACGTCGCAGGGTTCACCGCGAAATGGCTCCGTGATCTGGCCGCTGACCAGCGACCGGACGGAGTCGTGTGGCACAGCGCCCCGAACCCGAGCCTGGACCATGTCCATCCGCCAGGCTCAGCTGGCTGGGGCGACGCTGCGGTGATGGTGCCGTGGGAGATCTACCGCGCCTACGGCGATCGTGGCCTGCTCGAGAATCAGTGGGCGGCGATGACCGCGTGGGTGGACTACGCCGCACGTTCGGCTCGCACCGGCCGACACCCCCGTCGCGCTGCAGCACGGCCGGTGGCGGCGCCGCACGAGCAGTTCCTGTGGGACACCGGATTTCACTGGGGCGAATGGCTGGAACCGGGCGGAACCGCGGGACAGGCCCGGCCGGCCCCGGTCGAGTCGATACTGGCCGAGCTGCGTGCGGCCGACCCAGGCAGTATCGCGACGGCCTACCTGCACCATTCCGCCCACCTCCTGGCCAAGATCGCGACCATCCTCGGCCGAGACGAGGAAGCGACTAGATACCGGCGCTTGGCCGCGCACAGCCGTCAGGCATGGCAAGCCGAATACCTCAACGCCCACGGCACCATCACACCCGACACCCAGGCCAGCTACGTGCGCGCACTCGCGTTCCACCTCGTCCCCGGCGAACTCGAGTCGGCGGCCGCGTCGCGGCTGGTCGAGCTGGTCCGCGATAGGGACACCCACCTGAACACAGGCTTTCTCGCCACGCCGTATCTGCTGCCCGTGCTGGCGGATTTCGGCCACCTCGACGTGGCGCACGAACTGCTGTTCCAGGACACCGAACCGTCCTGGCTCACCATGATCGACCGGAAGGCCACAACCGTCTGGGAACACTGGTCCGGCCTCGACGCACAGGGCCAACCGAACGCGCCGGCAGGTGTCGGCTCGCTCAACCACTACAGCAAGGGCGCCGTGATCTCCTTCCTGCACCGCTACACCGCTGGAATCCAAATCCTGGACGAGACGCCCGGCTACCGCCGTTTCCGTGTCGCCCCACGCCCCGGTCCCGGCATTGAGTGGGTCCGTGCGGCACACGACTCCCCGTTCGGGCGGATCGAGGTCGCGTGGCAGATCGAAGATGACGAGTTCACCCTCGAGGTCACGGTCCCGCCCGGCACCACCGCGGAGGTCACCTTGCCCGACGAACAGACCACAGAGGCCCGCCCCGGAACCACACGGTACAGATGCAGCCCGCCATGGACCCACGACCGTCCTCACACGACCGTGACGGAACCGGTCTGATCCCCACCGCCCACCGTGGTCAGCATGAGATGACCACCTCGATGAGGAGAGAAATCATGGCGCACGACACCCACCTGTCGCGACGGAACTTCCTCTGGATCACCGCCGGCGCCGCTGCGCTGAGCGCATGCTCCGGCTCCAACGACACCGGAACGTCCGCCGACGGCGCCAACGGCGATCCGGCCGCCGCTCGCATCCTGCGCTACCACGACCGGACCAGCGCCCCCGACTCGCTGGATCCCGCGCGAGGAGGCGGGAACGTCACCCTCCTCACCTACGACATGCTGATCCGCAAGGCGCCGGACGGCAACTACGAGCCACAGTTGGCAACCTCCTGGGGCTACGTCGGCACCGGCAACACCACGTTCGAGATCGCTCTGCGCCCCGATGTCAGCTTCACCGATGGCGAACCGGTCACCGCAGAGGCCGTCAAGGCCAACATCGAGTACCGCCGCGACCCGGCGGTCGGCAGCCAGTCCGCTCCCCACCTCGCGCTCATCTCGCAGATCGAGGTGGTCGACGAGCTCACGGTCCGTCTGCACCTCTCCGAACCGAACCCGCTGATGCCCGAGCTGTTCAGCCAGAGCCCAGGCGGACCCGGTCTGCTGATCAGCCCTGCCGCGCTGGCAGACCCGAGCGTTCTGGCGACCGAGACCCACGGCGTCGGCCGGTACATGATCGACCCGGCGGAGACGGTCCTCGGCGATCACTACGCGCTGGTACCGGATCCCACCTATTGGAATCCCGATGACGTCGTCTGGGACAAGGTCTCGATCCACTACATGCCCGAGGAGAGCGCCGCACTCGCAGCGATGCAGAGCGGCCAGCTCGATGCCGCTCGGGTCACCTTCGCCGCTGTGGAGGCGGGCAAGGCGGCCGGGCTCGCGGCGACCGGCCCCGGCTATCCCATCGTGCTGGGATTGAACCTCATCGACCGTGCCGGCCAGACATCGCCGGCGTTGGGCGACGTACGGGTACGCCAGGCGCTCAACTACGCCGTCGATCGGGAGAAGATCGTCACCGCCCTCGTCGGCGATTCCGGCCGTCCGACCGACCAGTTGTCCGCTCCGGGTCAGCCGGGCTGGCACGACGAGCCCTTCTATCCTTACGACCCGGACCGTGCCGGCGAGTTGCTCGCCGATGCCGGGTTTGCCGACGGTTTCGCCTTCACCGTCCGGATCCCGCAATCCGAGGAGCATGTCCGACTGACCCAGGCCATCGCAGACAATCTCTCCGAGATCGGCGTCGACATGAAGATCGACGCCATACCCCCGGACCAGTACCAGGCCGACGACACGACCAACCGTGGTTACGGAGCGCTCTACCTCGGCTGGGGGGTCGAGCCCCCATATCGGATGGCCTCGAACTTCTGGCTGCCCGACGCGACCAACAACGCCTTCGACACCCTCGACCAGCGCCTGGTCGATCTGAACCAGCAGAGCGCCGCAGCCGACGAGGACGCCCGCGCAGACCTCGACCAGCAGATCGTCGCCCGGGTGGCTGAACTCGCCTGGTTCCTCCCGATCGTGCTGCATGGCGAGTCCGTGCTGTTCAACAGTGATGTGGTGGAGGTGCCGTGGGTCGACTTCGTCAGCGTGCCCCTCGTCAGTGAGTTCCGTCCGGCGGGCTAGCAGCCCACACCGGAACTGTGAACCACCGAGGAAGGAGGCCGAACAATGTTCCGACTCATCACACGGCGACTCGCCATCTCCGCCGTGCTGCTCTTCGTCATCTCGCTTCTGACGTTCATCCTGCAGTCCCTCGCACCCGGTGACGTGGCCGAGACCATCCTCGGATCCGGCTCCGGCAGCGTCGGGCGCAGCTACTCCGAGGAGCAGTACCTGCAGCTGCGTCATGAACTCGGGCTGGATCAGCCCTTGCTGGTTCAGTACTGGAACTGGCTCACCAGCGCGGTTACCGGGGACCTCGGCACGTCACCGGTCAGTGGCCTCGACGTCACCGCGGCGATCAGCAGCCGGCTACCGGTCACGCTGTCGCTGGTCGCGCTCGGAACCCTCGCCACCGCCATCGTCGGGGTGGGGCTCGGCGTGGTCAGCGCCGTCCGCGGCGGGCGGCTGGGCCGGGCCGTGGACGTCCTGTCGCTGCTCGGATCCGCGTTGCCGAACTTCTGGCTGGCCCTGCTGTTCATGGCCCTCTTCGCGGTCACACTCGGTCTGCTGCCCGCGACGGGCTTCGTGTCGTTCACCGATTCGCCGCAGGGCTGGGCGGAGAGCCTGGTCCTGCCCGTGACCACGCTGGTCGTCGCCGGCGCGGCCACCTTCGCCAAGCAGACACGCGACTCCATGCTCACCGCGCTGACGCATGACTCCGTGCGGATGCTGCGCGCCAACGGCGCATCAGAAGTGTCGATCGTGTGGCGGCACGCGCTACGCAACGCCGCCATCCCGGTGGTGACGCTCGTCGGATTGGTGTTCATCGGCCTGTTCAGCGGCGCGGTCTTCATCGAGAACGTATTCGCCCTTCCCGGCATCGGGCGGCTGGCAGTCCAGGCCAGCAACCAACACGACCTGCCCGTCATGCAAGGAGTCGTGGTCGTACTCACCCTGGTGGTGATCGTCACGAACCTGGTGGTCGACCTGACCTACGGCTGGCTCAACCCGAAGGTGCGTACGCCATGACGACCACCACATCGACCACGCAGCAACCCACCGATCCGACCAGTCCGAAGACA
This sequence comes from Jiangella sp. DSM 45060, assembly GCF_900105175.1. Classification (NCBI taxonomy): domain Bacteria; kingdom Bacillati; phylum Actinomycetota; class Actinomycetes; order Jiangellales; family Jiangellaceae; genus Jiangella; species Jiangella sp. DSM 45060. The sequence continues at coordinate 4,944,157 of NZ_LT629771.1, forward strand.
ACGCCACACGCCGCAAGCCAAGCTGGCGGCGATTCGCCCCGTTCCGCCCGGCGGGCGTGGAGGTCGGCGCTCAGCCGCCCACTGGCAGTCATGTCGCTCGCCTACCTCGTGCTGCTCGTCGTCGCCGCGATCGCCGCACCGGCCGTCGCGCCGTTCGACCCGGCCGATCTGGACTTGGACAGTGTGCTGGCCGGGCCATCCGCCGAGCACCTCCTCGGCACCGACGCGTTGGGCCGAGATGTCCTCAGCCGGCTGATCTACGGCGGCCGGATCAGTCTCCTCAACGCGGCCATCGCCGCGGTGACCTTCCTCGTGGTCGGCCTGGTCGGCGGCCTCGCGGCCGGTTTCTACCGCGGCTGGGTCGACCGCGCGATCTCCGGGGTCGTGGACATCATGATCGCGATTCCCGGACTCATCATCCTGCTGGTCGTCCTCGCCGTGTTCGGCGGGAACATGACCGTGGCGATGGTTGCCCTCGGCGTGCTTACAGCGCCGGGCTTCGCCCGCGTCATGCGGGCCGTCACCCTCGCGGTCCGGGCCGAGCCGTACATCGCGGCCGCTCAGGTCTCCGGCCTTCCGAACAGGCGCATCATCGTCCACCACGTGATCCCCCGAGTGACCGGCCCGATCCTGGTGCAGTTCTCCCTGTTCTGCGGTGCGGCCCTGCTCGTCGACGCCGGACTGGCCTACCTCGGGTTCGGCGCTCAGCCGCCGACACCGACGTGGGGTGGCATGATCGTCGAGGCCAGCACGGTCATGCAGCAGCAGCCATGGCTGCTCGTGCCGGCCGGAGCGACCCTCGGTCTGGCGACCTTGGCGTTCGCGCTGCTCGGCGACGCGGTCCGCGACGCGACGGAAGAACGCACCGGCCGCACCGCCTTCAGGTCGCGGCGAGCACATGCCGTGGCGAACCGCGCACGGGTCTCCTCGCCCGCCGGTGACGAGCCAGCGCCGACAGCCTTGCTCAGACTGCGCCACGTGTCGATCGCGCTGCCAGTCAATGGAGCGCTCACCACCGTGGTGGACGACGTCAACCTCGACGTCGAGGCCGGCGAGACTGTCGGACTGGTTGGCGAATCGGGATGCGGCAAATCGATCACCGCGAGCGCGGTGCTGGGTCTGCTGCCCGCCGGCGCACAAATCACCACGGGGCAGATCTGGTTCGACGGAACCGACCTCACGTCGGCACAGCCTCGGACCATCCAGAAGCTACGTGGTTCGCGCATCGCGATGATCGCCCAAGACCCGATCTCCAGCCTCGACCCCGTGTTCTCCGTCGGTCAACAGGTCAGCGAGCTAGTGCGCCGGCATCACGGCGGATCCCGCGCGGCGGCGCGCGCGCACACTCTCGAGCTGCTGGCGAGCGTCAGTCTGCGCGATCCCGACCGGGTCGCGCGCCGTTACCCCCACGAGCTCTCCGGCGGCATGGCCCAGCGGGTCGCCCTCGCCATGGCACTCGCGGGGGACCCGGATCTGCTCATCGCCGATGAGCCCACCACCGCTCTGGACGTCACCGTCCAAGCCGAGATCCTCGAACTGTTGCAGCGGCTGCAACGCGAGCGCGGGATGGCTGTGCTGCTCATCACGCACGACTGGGGCGTGGTCGGGACGGCCTGCCACCGGGCGAACGTCATGTACGCCGGGCAGGTGGTCGAGACCTGCGACGTCGCATCCATGTTCAGGTCGCCATCGCACCCCTACACCGTCGGCCTGCTTCAGTCCACGCCGCATCAGGCGACTCCGCTGGAACACCTACGGGCGGTTCCAGGCGCCGTACCCGCGCCGGGCGCCTGGCCGGCCGGTTGCCATTTCGCACCTCGATGCGCGCTCGCCGCCGCGGATTGCGGCGCCGCCCCCATCGCCATGGCCGAGGCCGCACCGAAACACCTCACCCGCTGTCTCCACCATGATCAGATCGCACGCCTGGAGGCCCCGTGACCGAGCCGCTTTTGGAGGTCAGAGACCTGATCGTGGATTATCCCGGGCGACGCCGGGGCGACTCTCGGGTCCGCGCGGTTGACCACGTCAGTCTGCACGTCAGCACGGGTGAGACCCTCGGGCTGGTGGGCGAGTCCGGCTCGGGCAAGTCGACGATCGGCAACGCCATCCTCGGACTCGTCGCGCCGACGGGCGGGAGCGTCCTCTTCGAGGGTCGTGACATCACCCAAGCCTCCGCCCGCCAGCGCCGGGAACTGAGCGGGCACATCCAGGTGATCTTCCAAGACCCGTACGGCTCCCTCAACCCGTCCCGCACCATCGGACACACCCTCACCGAGCCGTTGCGCGTCGTGCACGGACTTCGCCGAGCCGCCGCCGAGTCCCGTGTCGCCGACGGCCTGGCCAGAGTCGGTATGCCCCCGGACACTGTCCGCCGCTACCCGGCCGAGTTCTCCGGCGGGCAGCGACAACGCATCGCCATCGCCCGCGCCATCATCCACCAACCCCAGATCATCGTCTGTGACGAGCCGACCAGCGCGCTAGACCTGTCCATCCAGGCGCAGATCCTGAACCTACTGCTCGATCTTCAGCAGCAACTCCACCTCAGCTACCTGCTCATCTCCCACGACATCGACGTCGTCCGCCACATGTCGCACCGAACCGCGGTGCTCCTGAAAGGCGGCATCGTGGAGCAAGGGCCGACTGTACAGGTCACCGGCGATCCCAGCCATGACTACACCCGCGCTCTTCTCGCCGCGGTGCCGCAGGCGTCCGTTCCGAGCGGAGCGCAGCCGTGAGCGCGCGTCAGGTCCTCGTCAACGGACCCTGGCCGAGCCAGTTCGACCTGAACGTCGGTGAGGCCGCCCGCCTGCACGCACCCGAGGGGGATGTGGTCGTCACGCTCCGGGCCGTAGGCCACGACACCGAGCCGGACTTCTGGACCGGAGTCTCCCCGAACAACGCAATCTATGTCGCCGCCGACGTGAGGGTCGAGATCGACGGTGAACCCATGACGCTCACCTGCCGACCGGGGGAACGACCGACCACCATCGGCCAAGTGCGGCTCTACGTCGAGACGACCCGAGATTGGGCGCGATCGCCGAGCCAATTCCGACCGATCAGCGGTGTCGACCAGGCTGTCCGATTCTCCGCCGCGCCAGCCGACGCTACGTGGGGTCCAGGCGACCTCGTGTTCCCGATCGGCAACTACCGATGGCGCAGCAGCACCTACCAGAACACCTGGGGAGCCCAGGTCCCGTTCAACACCTACTACTACCACCGCGGCGAGGACCTCGGCGCCGTTCCCGACCGGCTTCCAGTACTTGCTGTCGCTGATGCCACCGTCCGGAAGTCACCCGAGCCCGGGCAGCCAGTTGACAGCAACTACGTGCTCCTGGACGTCGGGCACGGAGTCGCCGTTCGATACGCGCACATGAACATCGACACGATCCGGCCCCACATACGGCCGCACCAACGCCTGGACCGTGGCTCGCCCATCGGGCTCACCGGCCAGACCTGCGACGGGTCCAAGTCCCAGCACGACGACCCCCATCTGCACGTCGACGTCTTCCGCGGCGGCAGCCCCATCAGCCCGTACCCGATGTATCTCGAGTCGTACTTCCGCACCTACACCGACACGGTCCTCGCCATGGCCGGCGGGTTCGGCTACACACTCACGGGCCACACCTATCGCCTCGACGGCACCCGCTCCGTCGCCCGGCCCGGCACCGCCATCGTCGACTACGAGTGGCATTTGCACGACGGGCAAGTCGTCCATGGCCCGATCACCAACGTGGTGTACGGCAAGCCCGGATACTTCGCCGAGGAACTGGTCGTACGGACGGCCGACGGCGGCGAGGATCGCGACGCGATCTCCGTCGTCGTCTACGAGCCCACCGTGCGCAGCGACGTACCCCGCGGCTGGGTCCACTACAGCCCGCCCCGTGCCATTCACCCGGGGACGCCGGTGGAGTTCTGGAGCCGACTACGAGACGTCGTCGGCACCGCCATCGAGTTCGGCGACGGCACGACGGCCGACATCGCACCCAACGGCGGGATCACCCACTCCTACGACCGAGCCGGCCTCTACGTCGCCACCGTCCACGGTGTCGGCCTGCGAGGTGAACACGTCAGCCTCAAGGTGCGGGTCCGTGTGGAGAGTTAGTCCAGCAGCAACTCGGGCTCGTACAGGTCCAGCCAATGGTGAAGGTCCAGCACCTTGTCCAGGCCGAAACGCAGACTCAACGAGTCCCGCGGTATCTCCGCATCGACCGCCCACTCCACCCACGCCGGATCCACGATGTCGAAGACAGGGCTGTCCGGCTGCGCCAAGATCTCCTCCGCTTGGTCCTGTAATGCTGATGTGTAGCCCGGGTCCTCCATGAACGGATACCCGCTCTTGCGGCGCTGTGCCACCGAGGGCGGTATGACGTCCAGCGCTGCGTGCCGCAAGACGCTCTTCTCCCTTCCGTCGAAGGTCTTCAGCGACCACGGCACGTTGTACATGTACTCGACCAGGTTGTGATCGCAGAAGGGCACCCGCACGTTCAGGCCCGTCGCGCGGGCGATCCTGTCACGGCGTTCCAACACCGTCCGCATGTGCCAGCCCAGGTCCAGGTAGCACATCTCCCGCATGCGCCTCTCCACGTTGTCCGCGTCGGGAAGGTGTTCAATCTCCGCCACCGCCTGCTGGTATTGGTCGGTCATCGCTGTCGGGAGGTCCAGAGCCTTGCGCAGCTGCGGGTGAAGTGGTTCCGACCAGAACTCGACCAGTTTCGCTTCCTGCCATGGGATCACCCGGGCGGCGAAGGCGCGCTGTTCCAGGGATGGATGGAAGCCGAAGAGTGCATCGGAGCCGTCTCCGGACAGTGCCGTCCCGAACGTCTGGCCAATGTGGTTGAAGGCCAGATAGAGCGAAGCATCGGCGTCGCCCCATCCGACGGGGCCGCCGCGAGCCATGATCACTCTGCGGCGCAGGTCGGGATCGGAGAGGTCACTGCATGTGTAGGCGAGCTGGTGATGTTCAGAACCCACAAGCCGCGCCACAGCTCTAGCGAACGGCGCGTCCGCAGTCTCGGTGCCGGTGTTGGCATGTTCCACGGAGTACGTGTGGACGGGCTTCTCACCTTCCAGCTGGCGAGCTGCGAGCCCGGTCATCGCGCTCGAATCCAGCCCGCCTGAGAGAAGTGCGCACGGTGCCACGTCCGACAGCTGTTGGCGCAGGATGCTGTTGAGGCGTCCGCGGACGTAGGTGACCGTGTCCTCCCAACCGTCGGAGTGTGGACGTGCGGTCAGCCGCCAGTAAATGTGCGAGCGAATCCGATCAGACGTAACGGTCACGATTCCCCCGGGCTCGACCTGCGTGAGGCCCTTCCAAGGTGAGGTGCTACGAGACGTCGTGAAGGTGAACATGTCGCGCATCGACTCGATGTCAACTTGGCGAGGGACGCTACCGTTCGCGAAGAGATCTGCAGGGTCCGAACCGAACACCACGCCGTCCCTCAACCGGCCGTAGTAGAGGGGTTCGACGCCCAGGCGATCCCTTACCAGAGTCAGTCGCCGACACCGCTCGTCCCAAACCACGACAGCGAACACACCATCCAAGTGGTCAGGCATCCCGTCGGCCCATTCCAGGTAGCTGTATAGAAGGAGCTCGGCGTCGTTGTCGGCCTTCACAGGATGCCCACGCCGTCGAAGCGTCGCTGCCAGCTCGGTCCGGTTGTAGATCTCCCCGCTCATTCCCACGGTGACCACGCCCGTCGTCGTGCTGATCGACGCGAGTCGGCCGGTTGGTTCGTCCCCGGCTCTTGGAGCCGGCCGCTGTACTGCGAGTGCCAGCGGCGGCGTCACCATTGCCTCGACGGAGTCATCTACCGAGCCGAACAGGCCACTGACCATGCGAGAGAACGTTGATCGCTCATCGGTCAGGTCGACGCCGTGTGAATACCATCCAACGACACTTCCCATGGTCGTCTCCGTGAGGCTGGCTTCGTTTCACCTCAGCGTCGGGCACGCGCTGAAGTAGCGGGAGAGGGCCTTTTACACCGCTGGCCTTGTAGGCGAAGCGTGACCTGCGGAGCCTCCTCCTAGTGGCCGCCCCAGGCCTTCAGCGTCGGCCGGATGCCAGTGCTCCGCCAGAAACGCAACATCTGAGCCGAGGACCGCGAGCGCCCACGGATGTCCAGTTGCCGACACACGACGCAACCAAGACGCCTACCGGCTCGAGGCATCGCAGCACCTGAAGCTGGGGGAGGGCTTCCGATGTCGGGCCGGTGATGGCCCGATCGGTGGACGGCGCCTGGCTCAGGAGGGCGGCTTGCTCCTGATGGCTGGTTGAACCCGACGAAGGTAGTCCGACGCATCGTCAGGTTCCCGCTCAAGAGCGATCCGACGAATCTCGGGGTCATCGATCACCAGGGCGAGCTCCAAGCCGGTCGGCCCCACATGCATGCTCTGGCCAAGGCGAACGCCATGCCGCACAGCCCGCTCCGCAGCCCTGGCCACCAGCGGTCGAAACCGCTCCTCGTCGAAAGTCAGCCCCATCGTCGTGGACCACAAGTTGATCTCCGCCGTCGCTCGGCTGTCCGTGGCGCCGTCGTGGTCCACACCCCCGACAGGAGAGGTCATGTCCATGTCTTATCTGAGATCGGCGAAGTGGTCACGGTCATCACAGTGACGGCCCATCGTCAGCAAATGTGTGGCGAACGCGTATGAGTCGGGCCCGCACGCCCGAATTGGCGAAATAATGAATCAGATGTTTCATTAAATGGTACCCCCGCAACTCCAGCACCAGGAGCCTGGACGGCCGGCGGCGAGCTCTACGCACCGACCAGCCGTGCGACTGACACGCGCTCACCGGATCGGCGACAGGACCACCACCCGCAGCGTCCCGTCATCGGTCTACTAGAAGTCGGCGACGGCGAGACGGTGCGCCTCCAGGTCGTTTCATTGTACGAAATATTAATATCAAAAACCTGACTATCTTGCATGGCGCGCGTAGCTTGCTCACAAGCGCTGGCCCCGGACACCGCTCTCCAGACGAGCGTTCCCCTGCCCCAGGGGCCCGCGTGGCCTGGCCCGGCGTGAGCGCTGCGGAGCCATACCGGGCCAGGCAACCTGATTTGCTCGTGAGTCGTCATCTGACGCAGCACATGAACACGGAGGACCCGCCCAGACGGGCACCAGCTGGCCGGTCCACCCTTGCGGCGACGACTGCAAGCACATCACCTGCTTGCTAGATCACTACAGAATCAAGATCGTCGGCTCGACGCGGACGCTGCAGAGCGACGCTGAAGGGGAACCCGAACGATGAGCAACGGCGACGACGGCGACGAGATGACCGACCACCCCGTGTGGGAGATCGGCCAGGCGGTCTACCTCGCCGATCTCCACCAACCCTGGACCATCGACCGCCTTTACGTCGACCAGGTCCGCTACGTGAGGCTGACCCGCCCCACGAGCTACGGGCGACGGAGTCGCGGCGGAACCGCGACGACATCCTGCGACGCCACCATGAAGTCATCCGGCGGCGGCTGGACCGCGACATCAAAGCTAACCTCGGATCCACCTTCGCGGCCTCCGAGTCGAGCGCGACATCACCCAGCACGAGCTGGCACCTCTGACAAGCATGCACCACACGATGCTCGGCCACATCGAAGCAGGAGGCCGCAACATCAACCTCCGCCAGCTCGACGAGTTGGCCGTCGCGCTCGGCGTGCGCCCGGGCGATCTGTTCGGCTGACAATCATCGGCACCACCGCGACCTGGCATGAAGCGTGCCGCGCGGCCACCCAAGGACTCAGCCGTCCGCGAGGGCAACGGGGCGTCGCAGGCTCAGCGATGCTCTCGCCGATCCCGGATACAGCGACCTGCTCTCCGCACCGGGCAACCCAAGCTGCGACGAGTTCCACGTCGCCGGCAAGCATCGTTCGGCGTCGGGTCGCCAGATCGTCCACGCGACTCGCCCAGATCCGTTACCAGGTCCGCGCGAGGGGGATCAACCTACGTCGGGCGCGCACGACCAGTGGCTGCTCGGTCCGCAGAGAGTCGACAAGACGTCCAGGCGCTACCAACATCAACCAACAACCACCGTCTGCGATTGCGTTGGTCAGAGCGGCAATCGCGACGGCGGCGCTGGTCCGCGGGTTGCCTGGATCGCCCTGTCAAGGCGGAGGTATTCCCTCACGGTCGCCGCCCGTGGCCGCATCCAGCCCGGTCAGAGCCAACGGACAGCTTGTAGTCCCCTGCCCACCGAACCCAGCTGCATCCATGGACGCCGCCTCGCCTGCTTCGGTGGGCTACAGCGAGGCCGGCTCGCTAGCCCATGCAGGCTCGTCCATGCGGACGAGCTGGCCTACCAGCCGTCGGTCTCCGCGGCCTGATCACGATGTTCATCGTCGGTAAGCCCCTGGATGCGGCGCGGAGCCGAGCGGAGGCTGCGGTTCCGCCGTCGGTGAGGCTTGATCAACTACGACCACAATACGTCCGATGGTTTCCATCGACAGCCATCGCAGCACACCTCGAGAGGCGCTGGTCAGCAGCGTTCCCGACCGCAACCAACACCTCAGACGGCGCGAGCACGAATGCCGTGGGTTCGAATCCTACCGCGGGCACCAGCAGGTCAAGGGCCATCTCGATCATCGACGTCCCGGGGCGGGGACGGTCAGGTACGCGTGTCGTGCTCGTGCAGCGCGACCACCGTCTGGTTGGCCAGCCGGGCGAGGCGCTCGATGTGCTCCTGGCCGTGGTCCAGCTGGGTCTGCGGGTCGAACACCCCGGACTCGCCCGACACGTGGCGGATGTTGTCCATCACCACGGCGAGACCGCCGGCGCGCAGCCGCCACGCGCGGGCCAGGACGAGGACGATGCTGGCCTCCATCTCGCCGGCCAGGACGTTCAGCTGGTGCAGGTCGTCGAACTGACCGGCCCACCAGCTCTGGTGGAAGTCGTTGAACGACGACCCCGGGCGCGGGTGGCTGGCGTAGAAGGTGTCGGCGCTGCGGGTGATGCCGACGTGATGCGGGAGGCCGAGGCTTCGTGCCGCCGTGATCGCCGCCTGGACGACCTCGTGGTGGGCGACCGCGGGGTACTCGACGGGCGCGTAGGCGCGCGACGCGCCGTCGAGGCGCATGGCGGCGTCGAAGATCGCGATGTCGCCGTTCGCGACGTGGTCCTGGAACGTGCCGCAGGTGCCGACTCGGAGGAAGGTCCGGGCGCCGCAGCGCGCGAGCTCCTCCATCGCGATCGACGTCGACGGAGCGCCGATGCCGGTGGACGTGCAACTGATCGGCACGCCCTGGTAGGTCCCGGTGTAGGTGACGTACTCGCGGTTGGCGGCGACCTCCTCGGCGGTGTCCCACGTGGCCGCGATGAGCGGCACGCGCCCGGGGTCGCCCGGCAGCAGCACGTACGGCGCGACGTCGCCTTCTCGGAGCTTCAGGTGGTACTGGGTCATGGTTCCTCTCCTGATCATTCGGATTCGTGGGCGACGGCGACACGCTCGACCCCGGCGAGCTCGGAGAGCTCCGCGACGAGCAGCTGCAACGGCGGTCGTCCGCGGAACTGCATGCGGGCCACCACCTCCGGCCGGCCCTCGGGGCGGATCTGCTCCGTCGACCGGATCGTGGTCTGGTAGCCCATGTCGGCGGCCACCGTCAGGATGCCGCGCAGCACTCCCCGTCCGTCGAGGTAGCGGACGGTGAGCGTGGTGCGCTCGGCCGAGCCGCGCAGGCGGTGGGTGAGCGGCGCGACGACCGTCACCGCCGCGACGTGCAGGACGGTCATCGACACGGCCAGCAGGACCAGCCCGGCGCCGCACGCCATGCCGACGGCCGCGGTCAGCCAGATGGTCGCCGCCGTGGTCAGGCCGCGGACGACGTCGCGGCGCAGGAAGATCACGCCCGCGCCGAGGAAGCCGATGCCGGAGACGATCTGGGCGGCGATGCGCGACGGGTCGATGATCGCCGTCGCGGTGTCGACCCCGGCGAAGCCGTACGCGGAGACGAGGGTGAACCCGGCCGAGCCCATGCCGACGAGCAGGTGGGTGCGCACGCCGGCGCTCTTCTGCGACAGCTGCCGCTCGACGCCGATCGCCCCGCACAGGACGAAGGCCAGGCCGAGCAGGGTCAGCTCGTCCTGGACGGTGCTCGACAGCCACACCACCTCGGCACGAACGCCGGTCACGGGACGCCGCCGAGCATCCGGGCGACGTCGCGCAGGTCGCTGACGATCGTGTGGGCGTCGGCGAGGTCGGACCGGCTGCCATAGCCGAAGTCGACGCCGACGGTCCACGCGCCGGCCCCGAGCCCCTCCGCGACGTCGTACCGGGTGTCGCCGACGTACAGCAGCGGCCCCTTCGACCGGTAGCGGCGCAGGACCTCCCGTTTCGGGTGCACGTTGCCGTGGACCTCGCTGATCAGGGCCGTCAGCCCTTGGGCGTGGCAGTCGCCGTGGACCACGCTCTCGTCGGCGCCGCTGACGACCACCACGGGCACGCCGAGGGTCCCGGCGACTCCGAGGAAGTGCCGGGCGCCGGGGGCCAGGGTGGTGGGCGCCGCACTCATCGCGGCGTTCCACTCGTCGACGCAGCGGCCGGTGGCGTCGGCGGGGACGCCGAGGGCGGCGAAGTAGGCGTCCATCGGCAGCCGGAAGCCGTCGCGGAAGGCGTCCGCCGTCGCGGGCGTCAGCGCCTCCTGGTCGACGATCGCAAGCGCCGCACGGGTGGCTCGCCAGGCCCGCTCCGCGTCGTCGACCATGGTCCCGTTCCAGTCGACGGCGACGACGGCCGGTGGTCGTGGCGGGGCGATCACCGGAAATACCCCCGCATCGCGTCGCGGGCACTGAACCGGTCCTCGACCGTCAGCGGACGGCCGAGCCACGACTCGGCCAGGGGGCGTACGTGTTCGAGCAGGGCCACGGTGTGCGGGTTCTCCTTCGGGTCGCTGACTCCGGCCGGCGCGCGGCTCCAGTTCCACCACAGGTGGTCGTTGCCGGGCGTCCGTGGATCGGTGCGCTCGTCGTGGGCCCGTCTCAGCCGGCCCAGCTCGCCGGCCTCGATGCCGGCGACGATCACCGAGTCGTCAGGGAACGGGAACAGGCGGTGGAGGTCGAGCTCGCTGACGGGGCCCGCCGCGAGGGCCGCGACGGCGCCGTCGACGGGCGCCTGGGTGAAGAACGCGTGCGGCGGGACGAACGCGGCGTCCGCGCCGGCGGACGTCCGGAAGGCGTCGGCCACCGCCGACGGCAGGTAGCCGCCGGCGCCCGGCACGCTGGTCAGCGCGGCGGGGTTGGTGCCGACGCGTTCGGCGGCCGCCGCGGCCAGGCGTTCGGCGGCGCCGCGCCGGACGTGCGAGCCGGGCGCCGCGGGCGCGACGGCGGCGAAGCCGGCCGGCACCGCGCCCGACGTGGTGAGGTCGACGACGAGCACGGATTCCGCGAACGGATGGGCGTGGCCGACGACCGTGGAGCCGAGCCGGCCGGCCCAGCGGCCGAGCGTGTGCCCGCCGAGGACGGCGTCGGCGTGAGTGCTCCAGCCCCGGAGGTCGTCGAGCCACCGGCTGCTGCGGACGCCCGCCCGCGGCGCCTCCGGCCACCACTCGACCCCGTCGTGCTGCAGGACGACGATCCAGTCCGCGCCGGCCGCCCGCAACCACGTCGCATGGGCCCGGACGACATCGGCCGGATCACCCACCGGCTCCGGGCCGGGCGCGAGGCGATGCACGTGCGGGTGGGTCAGACCGATCACGCCGACGGCACCGGCGGCCGTGCCGATCAGCCGGGCCGGCGCCAGGCCGGCGGCGGCGTTCGCACACAGCAGCGGGAACGCGAGCGCGTCGGCACCGGCCCGAGCCGCGGCGGTCCCCTCGTCGAACTCGTGGTTGCCGGCCGCGGCGGCGCCGATCGGCAGGTCGGCGAGCAGCGCCCAGTCCCGCCGTCCGGTCAGCGACCAGAGCGGGCCGCCGGTGAAGTCGCCCGAGTCCAGCCAGAGGGTCGGGCCCCGGCGGCTCTCCTGCTCGAGCAGGCCGACGACGCCGTCGACGGTGCCCGAGCGCCCGTGTCCGGCGGGCAGCGGCGCCACTGAGGCCAGCAGGTCGTTGGTGGCGAGCAGCCTGACCCTGACCTCGGGCGGACGAGGAGGCAGCGTCGAACCCGCCGTCACGCCACCACCCGGCTCTCCCCGGCCTCGGCCGCGGCGTCCGGCCGGAACCGGCGAGCGACGCTGGGGACGGCCAGCATGGCGATGATGGCGACGTACGGCAGCACCCCGGACAGCTCTGTCGGCAGGCCGATGTTCTGCAGGTTGAAGCCGAGGGTGTCGAAGTAGGCGAACGTGATGGCCAGCGGCAGCAGCAGCCAGGGCCGCTGAGCGGCGATCAGCACCAGCGCCAGCGCGATGAAGCCGCGGGCGTTGGTCATGCCCGGCGAGAACTGCGCCGCGGAGGCCAGGGCCAGCTGGGCGCCGCCGAGCCCGACGAACGCGCCGCCGACCACCAGGGCGAGCCATTGCGTGCGCGCCGGTGAACGCCCGGCGGCCACGGCGACGTCGGGCGCGCTGCCGACCACGCGAGTCGTCAGCCCGCCGCGGGTGCGGTGCAGCCACAGCGTGAGCAGCGGGGTGGTGAGCACGGCGGCGTAGAGCACGATGGTCTGCCCGCTGACCACGTCGCCGAGCCATGGCACCGACGCGACGAGTGGCAGCTCGATGCGCGGCAACGGCTCCAGTGAGGGGGTGACGATGGTGCCCTCGCCGGCGAACAGCACGGCCGTCAGCACCGAGGTGCCGCCCACAGCGATGAAGTTCAGCGCGATGCCGGTGACGATCGGGTTGACCCCGCCGCTGATCGCGACGGCGGCGAACAGCGCGCTGGCGCAGGTGGAGGCGGCGACGGCGCCGAGCAGCCCGGCCGGTGCGCCACCGCCGGTCAGTTCCTGGGCCGCGATGGCGCCGAAGCAGCCGAACAGCATCGCGCCCTCGGCGCCGAGCACGAGCACGCCCGCGCGCATCGGCAGGTAGACGCCGAACGAGACGAACAGCAGCGCGGCCGTGGCCTGAAGGGTGAGCTGCCAGAGGTCGGTGCCGAACCAGAAGCCCATCAGGATTCCCCCTTGGCCGTACTCATCGCCGGTTCGGGTGACGGTGGCGGTGCGGGCGCCGGTCGGTCCGTGCCGCCGCGTGCGCGCGGCGCCTGCCTGGTGAGCGCGACGGCGGCGATGACGATCAGCACGCCCTGGACGAGGGTGCCCATCCCCGCGGTGATCCCGATGTCGCGCTGGACACCGGCCAGGCCGGTGGTGAGCGCGGCGAGGAAGAGCGCGGCCGGGAGCATGATCAGCAGGCCGCTCGGGATCAGGATGGCCGCCGTCAGGCCGGTCCACGCGACGGAGCTCGGCCCGCCGAGGGTCCCGTCCTGGAAGCGGTGGTAGACGCCGAAGACCTCGATGGCGCCGGCGAGGCCGGTGATGGATCCGCTGCCGAGCAGCACGGTCAGCGGGTAGCGACGCGAGTCGACTCCGGAGAGCGTCGCGAACTTCGGGTTCCGGCCGTACATCGTGAGGCGGTGCCCGGCGACGGTGTACCGGACGATCGCCCAGACGACGACCGTGACGACGATGGCGATGACGAAGCCGAGGTGCAGCGACGTCCGCGGCACGAGCACCGGGAGCCACGCGTCCTGCGCGATCATGCGGGTCGCGACAATGCTGTGCGCGTCCGGATCCTGCAGCGTGGTCCGGGTGATGAAGCGGGCCAGGCCGTCGGCGAAGTAGTTGGCGATCAGGGTCAGCACGACCAGCTGGACCCGCGTGGCCGCGGCCAGCCCTCCGATCGCGCAGGCCCAGGCCCCGCCGGCCAGCGCGCCGATGAGCAGGGACGCGACCGCGACGACGACGCCCGGGCCGGGCAGCATCGTGCCCGCGGTGGCCGCGGCGAGGCCGCCGATGACGTACTGCCCCACCTGCCCGACGTCGAACAGGCCGGCCCTGATCGAGACGCTGGCCGACACCGCGATCAGCAGGATCGGCGTCATGGTCCGGGCGGTCGAGGCCAGCGCGGTGTCGGTCCCGCCGATGCCGGCGAAGAACGACGCGAAGCCGGGCGCCACCTGGTCGACGCCCTGCAGCGCCGCGAGCAGGACGGCGACGACCGCCAGCCCGAGCGCCGCGACCAGGACGATCGTCAGGGCTCGTCGTGCGCCGGTCATGAGACCTCCTCGTGCCGCGCCGCCGCGACGTCGTGGCCGAGGCCGCCGAGGAGCTCGCCGAGACGCCCCAGGGTCAGCTGGTCCCGCTCGTACCCGGGGCCGAGCCGGCCGCGGTCGATGACGTGCACCCGGTCGCTGAGCGCGAGCAGTTCGTCCACGTCGGAGGTGACCAGGAGCACGGCGCCGCCCCGGCCGGTGAACTCCCGCAGCTGGGCGTGGATGAGCGCGACACCGGCGAAGTCGACTCCTCGGGTCGGCTCGTGCGCCAGCAGGATGCGAGCGCCGTCGCCGAGCTCGCGTGCGACCGCGACCCGCTGGAGGTTGCCGCCGCTGAGCTCGCTCGCGGGCTGGCGGGTGCTGCTCGCCACCACCCGGGCACGCTCCACCAGCGACCGCGCGAGGCGGTCGGCCCTGGCCCGGCGCAGCAGGCCGAGGCGGCCGCGCACCGTGGGCGGCGGGACGGCGGAGATGACGTTGTCGGTGATGCTGGCGGTGGGCGCCGAGCCGGCTTCCTTGACGCTCTCCGGGATGAAGCGCAGGCCCGCGGCGCGGCGGGCGCGCGTCGACCACGTCGACACGTCCCGCCCGTCGATCGTCAGGGGCAGGTGAGCCGCGGTGCGCTCCAGACCGGCGATGGTGTCGAGCAGTTCGTTCTGGCCGTTGCCGGAGACCCCGGCGATGCCGACGATCTCGCCGGCCCGCACGCTCAGCCGTCCGCCGACGTCGAGCACCGGCGCGCCCGGTGGGGCGCCGGCCGGCCGGACGGCGCCGGCCACCTCGCCACCGGCCGCGTCGTCGCCGCCCGTCATGGCCCGGCCGATCCGCCCGAGCTCGAACGGCGCCACCGGGAGGTGGAGCACGCTCTCGCCCCGGCGCAGCACGTTGACCTCGTCGCAGTGCTGCACCACCTCGCGCAGCCGGTGGCTGATGAACACGACGCTCATGCCGCCCGCGGCGAGATCGCGCATGACCTCGAACAGGTTGTCGACCTCGCGCGGCGTCAGGTAGGTGGTGGGCTCGTCGAGCAACAGGCAGCGGGCTCCTCGATAGAGCGCCGAGAGGATGTCGACGCGCTGGCGGACACCGACCGGGACCTCGGCGGCGGGCTTGGCCAGCGGCACGACGATGCCGGTGCGGGCCATCAGGTCGCGGACGCTCTCCTTGTGGGCGCTCCAGCTGATGCCGCCGAGCAGCCGGCGCGGCCACGCACCGGTCCCGGCCGCGTCCTCGGCGCCGAACACGATGTTCTCCAGCAGCGAGAGCTCGTCGACGGTGGACAGCTGCTGGCGCACCAGGCCGACCCGGACGCCGACCTCGAGCGCACCCGCGTCCGGGCCGAGGTCGCCCGAGATCAGCTGCATGAGCGTGCTCTTGCCCGCGCCGTTCTCGCCGACCAGCGCCGAGATGCGCCCGGCGGTCACGGTCAGGTCGGCCCGCCGCAGGGCGCGCACCGGGCCGAACGACTTGGCCAGGCCAATGGCGCGGACGTGGACGGGCGGGCCCGCGGTGTGGGCCGTCATCAGCCGGCCGAGCCGCCGGACAGGATGTGGTCGTAGGCAGTGGTCCCCGCCTCGACCACCTCCGCCGGCAGCTCGAAGTCGTCGCTGGCCGGGCCGGTGACGTAGGGGATCTCGAAGATGTCGTCCTTCAGCCCCAGCTCACGGGTCTCGCCGCCCGGGACCGAGCCCTCGGCGTACGCGGCGATGATGGCGAAGTTGAGGTTGTCCTCGGTCGGCGCGGCGATGAAGGCCAGCGCCGGCTGGGTGTCCTTGACGGTGGCCCAGTCGGTGAGGTCGGAGGCGATCGTGCGGTAGTCCTTCTCCGCGCCGAGCGCGTAGACCTGCAGGTTCGAGCCGGCGGCGCTGTAGATGACGTCGGCGCCCGCCGAGGCCTGGCTGGTCGCGATGGAGCCGGCCTTCGCGGGGTCGGTGAACGACCCGACGGCGGTGGTGATGACCTCGACGGACGGGTCGACGCTCGCCGCGCCCGCGGCGAAGCCGTCGCTGTAGCGGAGCAGGGTGGGCGACTCGTCGCCGATGATGACACCGATCGTCCCCGACTCGGTCATGGCCGCCGCCATGGCTCCGGCGACGTAGGTGCCCTCCTCGTTCGCCGCGTTGAACGAGGTGACGTTCGGGCCGCTGGCGATGCCACCGGCGATGTAGAAGGCCTGGTCGGGATACTCGGCCGCCACCTGGGTGACGGCGTCGCCGTTGGCGAAGAACGGGACGCCGATGGCGTCGTAGCAGCCCTTGGCCGCCGCCGCTCGCAGGTTGTCCGCGACGCCGGCGATGCCGGTGCCGTCGGTGACGTCGATCTCGACGCCCAGTTCCTCCGCCGCGCGGTCGAGCCCGCGCTTGATGGTCTGCTCGGCGGTGCTGCCGGTCATCGGGTCCTGCATGACGAAGGCGTAGCCGCAGGTCTCCGCCGACGAGCTCGTGCCGTCGGCCGCCGAGCAGGACGACAGCCCGGCCGTCGCCACCAGAAGGCCGGCGGTCACCGCGGCGCGGGTGCGAGTCGTGTTCATGGTCTCCTCCAGCTGAGAGGTGGTGCCAGTCAGAAGCGGTGTTCGGCGAGCGCGTCCGCCATCAGCGCTTGGGCGGCCTTCGAGCGTTCGGCGTTCCTGAGGTAGAGCGACACGTACAAGCCGTCGAGGATGAGCAGGTGGACGAACCGGCTGGTCATCGCCTCGACCCGGAACTCCGTCTCGCGGCTGCCGGCGACCAGCGAGACGGTCGCCAGTTCGGTCAGCGGGCTGGTGGAGAAGCTGGTGATCGCGATGACGGAGGCGCCGGCCTCGCGTGCCGCCCGAGCGGCGGCGATGGTCTCGGTGGTCGACCCGGTGTGCGAGACGACGACGGCGACGTCGGCCGGGCGCAGCAGCCGGGACTGCACGTGCTGGGTGTGGACGTCGACGGGGGCGGCCGAGTCGAATCCGATCGTGACCAGCCGGTACGAGGCGTCCTGCGCCAGCGGCGCGCTCGTGCCCACAGCGAGGAACAGGATCCGCCGCGCCCCGTCCAGAAGCTGGACGGCACGCTCGAGCGCCTCGGCGTCGACGGTGCCGGGCGCGGTGCGCAGCGCGTCGTCCGTCGAGGCGGCGAGCTTGCGCAGGATCGCACCGGGCGCGTCGGAGGCGTCCACGCCCTCCTGCACCGGCGTTCCCACCTGGATGCGGTCCTGGGCGAGCGCGATCTTGGCGTCCTGGAAGCCCTTGAAGCCCACGGACTTGCACGCCCGCACCACGGTGCCGACGCCGACGCCCGCGGACTCCGCCACGTCCGAGACCGTCAGGTGGATGGCCTCGGATCCGCTGGCCAGGAGGGCGTTGACCACGCGCGCCTCGGCAGTGGGCAGCGACGGGAGCTGAGCACGGACCCGTTCGGAGACGACGCCGGCGTCGCCCCGCGGGGTGGTCCTGTCGTGAGTCATCGGTTCCTCTGCTCATCCTCGGACGGAACAATGTTCCGGATGAGGATTGCAGGCGGAATCTGATTCCGCAAGGGATGCGCGGTGACGAGACGGCGAACGGCAGGCGAGAACCGGGTGGCGGCCACGGCGCCTCGCGCGAGAACGTCGCGTCGCGATCGGCGGGCCTCAGCGCGGCCCGGCCGGCGTCAGTCGAGGGCGACCGCGGGGTCGAACGTGACGGCGAGGTCGAGGTGGCTGGTCCGCGGGTCGCCGGTGTCGGTGACGCCCAGGACCTCGTAGGTGAGGGGGCCGTGGGTGACGGTGTCGCCGGCGGCGACCTCGTCGGCGAAGTCGCGCTCGACCCGGGTCTCGGTGGTGGCGCCCTCGGCGTACCAGAACAGCGTGTACTCGAACGTCGCGGTGTCGCCGTCGATGACGGTGACGCCGGTGCCGACGTCGGGCCAGAGGCCGGTCGCCTGCAGGGTGACCCGCGGCGTCGCGTCGCCGGCGGCGGAGCGGACCTGGACGGCGACGTCCTGGCCGGCGGGCGGGGTGACGTGGACGATGGAGAGGTTGCTGCCGGGCGGCGCGTCGCAGGCGACCAGCGCGAAGTCGGACCGGTCGCCGATGGTGTCGCCCTCGACGTCGGGCTCGCACAGGTCGATCGCGACCGTCGGCTCGGTCGGCTCCCCGTCGGGGATCTCGCCCTCGCCCAGCGTCGGGCTCGCGGACGCGCCGGTGTCGCCCGCGTCGTCGCCGCAGCCGCCGAGACCGAGCGCGAGCACCGCCGCGGCGGCCGCCGCGAGCGTCCGTCCGCGAACGGTGGTCAGGGCGTGTCCTCGGTGAGCGGGACCGACGGGTCGAAGCGGACCGCGAGGTCGACGTGGCTGGTGGCGACGTCGCCGGTGTCGGTGATGCCCAGCACCTCGTAGCTCAGCGGCCCGTGCGTGACGGTGTCGCCGACCGCGACGTCGTCGGTGTAGACGACGGCGACCTTGGTGTCGCGCTGCAGCGACCGCTTCGGCGTCGGGCTCCAGGCCAGCCGGTAGGTGAGCGTGGCGCGCCCGCCGCCGACGGTGACGTCCTTCCACAGCCCCGACGTGGTGAGGTGCGCCCACGGCGCGGTCTCGCGGTCGGGCGCGGAACCGACCTGGATGGACGGACGCTGGCTGACCGGCGCCGCGATGTGGATGATCGAGAGGTTCGTCCCCGCGGGGGCACCGGCGACGACGCGCGCCTTGGCCGTGCGCGTGTGCACGGTGGGGTCGTCGGCCGGCGGGTCGACGAGGTCGACGGCCACCGTGGCGAGCCCGCCGCCCTCGCGCTGTCGTGCGCTCATTTCGTCACCGCCACGTAGGTGAACTCGGGCCAGTCGTCGGCCGGCTCGGGGAACTGGCCGGAGTTGAACTGCTCGGGCGTCATCGCGACGACGCTACCCTCACCGCCCCAGGGGTTCATCACCAGAACGTTGCCGTCGTCGTCGAACCCGACGACGGAGTAGGCGTGGCCGCCACCGCCGAGGACGATCGGCTTGCCGTCCTCGAACGCCTCCTGCATCTGCTGGACCTGGAGCTCGGGCGGGAGGAAGAACGGCAACGGCAGGTCGGTCTTGTCGCTGCCGGTGCCGATGGTCGTCTCCAGCCGGTCCGGGGTGTAGGCGCCGTCGATCTCGACGTAGTTGCCGCCCTGGTACTGCGCCATGGCCTTCTCGTAGATGGACGCCCAGGTGATCTCGCCGTCGAGCTCGTCGCCGTTGTAGGCCGGGTTGCCGCCGTCGGCCGGGACGAAGCCGTTGACCGTGACCTGCACGGGGCTGCCGTTCTCGTCGTACACCGTGACGGTGTAGGTGCCGTTCGGGTTCTCCTGGATGTGGCGGTCCAGGAACGTCGGGTCGGCGGCCTGGGCGGCGGCGATGGACGTCAGCGTGGCGCAGTCGCCGATGCCGCCCTGGTCGATGTCGGTGAAGCCGTTGCCGCCGTTGGTGAAGTCGGTGTCGGCGGTCATGTCGACGTCGCCGTCGACCCAGCCGTCGGCGTCGCCGTGCAGCGTCGGCTCGAGGTTCGGGACCTCGTTGTGGAACTCCTGGACCTGCTCGGCGCTCATGTTGCGCATGAGGAACGAGCTGAGGCCGAGCGACGGCTGGCCGGGATCGGGCTGCTCGTTGTCGGGGTCGCCCTTGTTGTCGCCCAGCCACTGGTTGAGTGCGGCGCGCTCCTCGTCGTCGAGGTTGTCGAGGGCCGCCTGGACCTCGTCGGCGGAATAGCCGTTGGTCACCGCCCACTCGTCCCAGTTCGACGGCGGGTCCTCGCCGTCGGACACCCCGGTGATGGTGTCCTCGATCGCCTGGACCTGCACCGGGTCGATCAGCTTGCCGGTCTCGAAGTAGTCCATGGCGGCGTCGTGGTCGATCTGCTCGCCGAGGTCGGGCGCGCCGGGCACCTGGATGGGGCTGAACAGGTAGTCGAGCGGATCTCCGGCGTTGATGATCGGCTGCATCGACTGGGCGAGGAGTTCGAGGTCGCCGCGCGCGCCGGAGGTCCGCTCGGCGAACTGGCCGCGGATGTCGTCGGCCTCGCCCTCGGACCCGAAGCGCTCGAACAGCGAGCCGTCGTCCCACTCGCGGCGCAGCTCGTCGATGGCGGTCGTCGCGGTCTCGGCCTCGTCGCGGATGGTCCGGCAGGCGGACGCCATCTGGGCCAGGTTGTCGGCCATCTGCGCGGCGTCCTTCGCCTGCTGCTGCATGCGGCCGAGGCGCTCGGAGGGCATCGGCCCCTTCCAGACCGCCTCGGTGGCCGCGGTGGCGGTCTCGTCGGCGATGGCCTGGGCGGCCTCGGCGGCCTTGTCGAACCCCGTCGCCTGCTCGTCCCAGACGTCGGCGTCGTGCTCGAACGGGTCGGGTTTCGCGAACACGGCGTCAGATGTCCTTGTATTCGTCGTAGGCGGCCAGATCGAGCCGGCCCTGGTGGTCGGCGCGGCTGTGCAGCACCTGGAGCACCTGGACGGCCTTGACCCGGGCCTCGGTGACCGACTCGTCGTTGCGCATGGCGGAGAGGTCGGGCCCGTAGACGTCGGGCTGCGCGTAGTCGGCGTCGGGGGCGACCGCGACGAGGCGATCGCCCGCCGCCTCCAGGGTCGGCGGATCGATCTCGTTCGGCGGCACCGTCAGATCGTAAGGGGGCGAATAGCGGCAATTCAATGCCATGTGTCTCACAGTCACGCGAACGGCCACGGCCGGTGCGCCCGCGGCGGGTGCGGTTCGCCGGCGTCCCGGCGCCCTGAGACGTTCGGAACGAAAACGTCGTCTCACCCATTGAGCCGTTCCGCGCGCGAGGTCGCGCCGCCGCCGCTAACGTCTTGGTGCGTGGACGCCGCTCGTTATCGTGCTCACTGTCCCGACTGCCCGTGGACCAGCCGCGACTTCTCCCGCTACTCGACCGCCGAGAACGCCGCGCGCACGCACGCGGACGAGAAGAACCACGCGTGTCACGTCATCGACCAGTACGGGCTGCGCGTCACGGGGTCGACGGTGCGGCCCGGCGAGCAGTTCTGAGGCGGACCCGCAGGTCAGGTCATCTCTCCGACCCCTCCTCTACGCTGGGGCGATGGCCGTTACGCGCACGGCCGGCCAAGACCTCGCCGGCCTGGTGCTTCCACTCGCCAAAGCGCTCGCCGCGATGGAGTCCTCCGTCGCGCGGCGCCATGGCATGACCTCCTGGCAGTGCGCCGTCCTGCGGGCCGCCGCCGAGCCGCCGGGCCGCACGCAACGCGAGATCGTCGGCGCCATCGGCTACGACCGCAACCGCATCGTCGCCGACCTCGACGACCTCGAACGGCGGGCGCTGCTGTTCCGCCGCGTCGACGATCTCGACCGGCGGTCGAACCGCATCGAGGTCACGGCGGCCGGGCGCCGGCTGGCCCGGGCCGTCGCGCGCGACCTGCGGGCCGGCACCGACGACCTGCTGGCGGCGGTCGGGCCGGGCGACGACCGCGACACCATGCTCCGGTCGCTCGCCGCGCTGCGCGACCGGTGCGCCGACGACGCCTGGTCGACGGTCTGGTTGCGCTCGTGACACTCACGTTCCGGCCGGTCACCCGGGCCGACCTCCCGCTGCTGGGCCGCTGGCTCGAGCAGCCGTACGTCGCGCGGTGGTGGAACCACGACACCGGCCCCGACGATCTCGAGCGCGACTTCGGCGGCACCGCCGACGGCACCGAGCCGGGCGAGGACCTGCTGGCGCTCGACGACGGCGAGCCGATCGGGCTGGTGCAGCGGTCGCGGCTGGCCGACTTCGCCGAGTACCGCGACGAGTTCGCCGCGCTCACCGACGTCCCCGAGGGCGCGGCCACCATCGACTACCTCGTCGGCGACCCCGGCCGCGTCGGCCGCGGCGTCGGCACGGCGGTCATCCGCGCCGTCGTCGACGACACGTGGCGGACGCAGCCCGACGTGCCCGCGCTGCTGGTCGCCGTCGTCGCCGCGAACGAGCGGTCCTGGCGGGCACTGGAGCGGGCCGGGTTCCGCCGGGTCGCCGAAGGGCCGATGGAGCCCGACAACCCCGTCGACGACCCGCTGCACTACGTCTACCGGCTGGACCGGCCGGTCACGGACAGCGGATGACCATCCCCGCGTAGGACAGTCCGCCACCGAACCCGAACAACAGCACCGGCGCGCCGACCGGCAGCTCGCGCCGCTCGACCAGCTTCGACAGCGCGATAGGGATGCTCGCCGCCGACGTGTTGCCGGACTCGACGACGTCGCGGGCGACGACGGCGTTCACGGCGCCCAGGCGCTTGGCCAGCGGTTCGATGATGCGCAGGTTGGCCTGGTGCAGCACGACGCCGCCGAGGTCCTCGGGCGCGACGCCGCTGCGCTCGCACACCTGACGAGCGATACGCGGCAGCTCGGTGGTGGCCCAGCGGAACACCGCCTGGCCCTCCTGACCGAACGTGCCGGGACGGCCCTCGATGCGCACCGCGTTGGCCATCTCCGGCACCGAGCCCCACGTCACCGGCCCGACCTCCGGCTCGTCCGCGGCCACCAGCACGACCGCGCCCGCGCCGTCGCCGACCAGCACGCAGGTGGAGCGGTCGGTCCAGTCGGTGAAGTCGGTCAGCTTCTCCGACCCGATCACCAGCGCCTTCGACGCCGCGCCCGCGCGGATCGCGTGGTCGGCGGTCGCCAGCGCGTGGGTGAACCCGGAGCAGGCGGTGTTGACGTCGATGGCGGCCGGCGTCGTCATGCCCAGCCGCGCCGCGACCCGGGCGGCCATGTTCGGCGACCGGTCGATGGCGGTGCACGTGGCGACCACGAGGTAGTCGATGTCGGTGGCCGCGAGACCGGCGTTGGCCAGCGCCTTCGCGGCGGCGTTCGCGGCCATGGCGTCGACGGTCTCGTCGTCGGCGGCGATGCGGCGGGACTCGATGCCGACGCGGGAACGGATCCACTCGTCGCTGGTGTCGACCATGGTGGCCAGCTCGGCGTTGGTGAGCACGCGCTCGGGCTGGTGGTGGCCGACGGCGACCACACGGGAGCCTGTCATGCTCGCAGCGTAGCCACCCCACGGAGGAGCACCATGACGAGGCACCAGTACTCGACGACGGTCCGCTGGACCGGGAACCTCGGCGACGGCACCGCGTCGTACCGCGGCTACTCCCGCGCGCACGACATCGCCGCCGACGGCCGGCCGGTGCTGGCGGCCAGCTCGGACCCGGCGTTCCGCGGCGAGGCGGACCGCTGGAACCCGGAGCTGCTGTTCGTCGCGGCGCTCTCGGAGTGTCATCTGCTGCAGTACCTGCACCTGTGCGCGGTGGCCGGCGTGGTCGTCACCGCCTACGAGGACACCGCCGGCGGCACCCTGGAGCTGACGCCGGACGGCGGCGGCGCGATCACCGAGGTCGTGCTGCGCCCCGTCGTCACCGTCGCCGACGCGTCGATGGTGGAGCGGGCGGTGGCGCTGCACGAGCGGGCGCACGAGCTGTGCTTCCTCGCGTCGTCGGTGCGGATGCCGGTACGGCACGAGCCCACGGTGACGGCCGGGTGAGACTCGACGAGCTGTGCGACTGGCTGCGGGCCGACTTCGGTGTCGTGGCCGGTGAGGTGACGCCGATCGGGCACGGCGCCGACGCGGCGGCGTCGGTCTGGATGGTGCGGGCGGGCAGCGCGTTCTACGCGGTCAAGTGGACCGGCGGCGGCTCGGTGGCCGGGCTGCTGCTGCCGTCGCGGCTGGCCGAGCTGGGCGTCGGCGGCGTCCCGGCGCCGGTCCGGACGCTGGATGGCGCGCTGTGGTCCGAGCGCGGCGGGCGGCGGCTGTCGGTGCAGCCCTGGGTGGGCGACGCGCGCGCGGTCGACGCCGGCCTGACTCCGGATCAGTGGACGGCGTTCGGCGCGCTGCTCGCGCGCGTGCACGCGGTGCCCCCGGACGACGCCGTCGCGCGGCAGCTGCCGGTCGAGGAGCACCGGCCCGACGCGGTACTCACGGCGACGGCGGACGTGACCGCGCGGCTGGCCGGCGGCGACCTCACCCGCGGGCGGGCCGCGGGTGGCGACGACCTCACGCGGGGGCCGGCCGAGGGCGGCGACGACCTCGTCCGCGAGCTGGCCGCGGCGTGGCGCGACGGCGCGGAGCTGCTCGGCGCGCTGACGGCACGGGCGGCCGTGCTGGGCGCCCGGCTTCGCGACCGCGACCGTGCGGCCCGCGCGGTGGTCTGTCACACCGACTGCCACCTGGGCAACGTGCTGCTCCGGTCGTCTCGAGCCGTGGTAGGTGGACCCCTCCCGGCCCGGGTGGGGCCCACCCTACGGGCGGGCACCGACACACTCGCCGCCGACACACCCGCCGCCGACGCACCCAGCCCCGACGCACCCGCCGCCGACGCACCCGGCCCCGACACACCCGACACCGACGCACCCAGCCCCGACACACCCGACACCGACACACCCGACACCGACACACCCAGCCCCGACACACCCGCCGCCAACACACCCAGCCCCGACACACCCGCCGCCAACACACCCAGCCCCGACACACCCGCCGCCGACACACCCGGCCCCGACACACTCGGCGCCGACGCCGGCGCCGACGTCTGGCTGATCGACTGGGACGACGCGACGCTGGCCCCGCCCGAGCGCGACCTGATGTTCGTCGTCGGCGGGTTGCCGGGGTACGCGCCGGTCGGCGAGCGCGAGCTGGGCTGGTTCGCGGCCGGCTACGGCCCCGTCGACGTCGACGCGGATCGGCTGGCCTACTACCGGGCGGTCCGCGCGCTGGGCGATCTCACCGAGTTCGCGGCCGAGCTGCTCGACCCGTCCGGCGACCGCGCCGGACGCGAGTTCGCGCTCTCCGTCGTCCGGGCCGAGCTGGCCGGCGCCGGGCTGGCCGGGCTCGCCGCCGTGAGAGCATGACCGCCATGAGGACCTGCACGCACCTGGACACCGTCGCCGAGGTGACGCCGTCCGGCACCGGCTGCGAAGAGTGCCTGCGCGTCGGCGGCCGCTGGGTGCACCTGCGCATGTGCATGGCCTGCGGGCACGTGGGCTGCTGCAACAGCTCGCCGGGCAAGCACGCCACGGCGCACGCGAACGAACATCCCGGCCACCCGATCATCCGGTCGTTCGAGCCGGGCGAGGACTGGTGGTACTGCTACGCCGACGAGCTCACCTTCGAGCTCGAGGGTCAGGAGCCGGCGCCGTCACACCCGTGAGTCGTCGTTGACGATCACGATGGTGCAGCGGGCGTGCCGCCACAGCTCCTGACTGGCGCTGGCCTCCATCAACGCGGCCAGCCCGCCGTGGCTCGGCGTGCCGATGACGATGGCCCGCGCGCCGACCTGACCGGCGTGCTCGGCGATCAGCCGTCCGACCGAACCGTGCCCGGCGACGCCGCGCAGCACGTGCCCCACCGCGGGGACGCCGAGCGCGGCGACCTCGTCCAGCCGCTGCCGGACGGCGGCCCGCGCGGCCGCGTCGTCCTCGGTCTCGGCGACGCTGTCGCCAGCGACCGCCGACTCCTGCGCGTGCAGCACGTCGACGGTGCGTCCGTTCAGGGTCGCCAGCCGAGCGGCCACCCGGGCGACCTCGGCGCCGTCCGTCCCGGCCACGGCCGCGACGATGACGCCGTCGCCCTCGGACGGCTCGGGGCCGACCGTCTCCAGCCGCGGCGCCGCCGCCGGAGCCGTCTCGCCGGCCTGCACGCGCTCCGCGGCCGCGAGCGCGTCGCGCGCCGTCGTCAGGATCGCGATGCCCAGCACCAGCACGCCGGCGGCCAGGTAGAACGGCACGTGCACGTTCGTCGCCTCGACCAGCTTGCCCGCGGCGAACGGCGCCAGCCCGCCGCCGATGAACCGGACGAAGCCGTACGCCGCCGACGCCACCGGCCGGTCCACCGGTGACACCGTCATCACCGCCTGCGTCGTCACCGTGTTGTTGATGCCGATGAACACACCGGCCACGACGACCGCCGTCACCAGCACCGGCACGTGGTCGGTCCAGATCGCGATGACCAGCACGACGACGGCGAAGCAGGCGAGGTTCGCGTACAGGGTGCGGGCGATGCCGAGCCGTCGCTGCAGCCAGGGCGCGCCGGCCACCGAGAAGATCGCCACCAGCAGGCCCCAGCCGGTGAACACCAGGCCCAGCTCGATCGCGCCCAGCCCCATCGGGAACGGCGCGTAGCCCAGCACGGTGAAGAACGCCCAGTTGTAACAGAGCGCCGTCAGCGACATCACCAGCAGGCCGCGGTGCCGCAGCGCCCGCAGCGGCTCGAGCAGGCCGGTCCTCCTGGCCGGCAGCGGCTGCGGCTCGACGAGGACGGCGGTGGCGATCAGCGCGATGCTCATCAGCGCCGCGACGCCGAAGAACGGGCCGCGCCAGCTGATCTCGCCGAGCACGCCGCCCAGCAACGGGCCGACGGCGATGCCCAGGCCGAGCGCCGACTCGTACAGCACGATGGCCCCGACGAACCCGCCGCTGGCCGACGCCACGATGACCGCCAGCGACGTCGCGATGAACAGCGCATTGCCGACGCCCCAGCCGGCCCGGAACCCGACGATGCCACCGATGCTGTCCGACGCCCCGGCCAGTGCCGCGAACACGACGATGAGCGCGAGGCCGGCGATCAGCGTCTTCTTCGCGCCGATGCGGCTGGACACCCAGTTCGTCACCAGCATCGCCACCGCCGTGACCACGAGGTAACTGGTGAACAGCAGCGTCACCTGGCTCGGCGTGGCGTCCAGCTCGCTGGAGATGGCCGGCAGGATCGGGTCGACCAGGCCGATGCCCATGAACGACACGACACAGGCGAACGCGACGGCGTAGACGGCCTTGGGCTGACGGAACGGGCTGGTGGCGGGTGCGGTGCCGGTCATGCGGTGGCTCCGGTGCGGTCGGGGGCGCGGGTGGGGACGCTCGCCGTCAGGGCGTCGATGGCGGGGACGGCGGCCTCGAGGGCGGCTCGGGTGGCCGGGTCGAGCGTGGCCAGCAGGGCGGCCAGCCGGTCGGCGCGGGCCTCGCGGCGGGCCGCGAGCGCCGCACGGCCGGCGTCGGCGAGCCCGACCCGGACGACCCGGCCGTCGGCGGGGTCGGCGCTGCGTTCGACCAGCCCCGCGTCGTGCAGGCGGGCGACGAGCTGGGTCATCGCCGGCTGGGTGACGCCCTCCTGGACGGCCAGTTCGGTGAGCCGGCGCGGGCCGGTGCGCTCCAGCGTCGCGAGGGTGGCGGCGGCCGTCAGCGACAGGTCGCCCGCGGTGGTGAGCTGGCGGAACAGCCGGACCAGCCGCTCCAGGGCGGACGCGAGCTCCATGGAATCCATAACGGGCTTATATTAGCGCGTGATGTAACTCCTGGACGATGGCGGATCGCCCGTACGGGTGATTCTTGACACATCAACGGTTGGGTCGGCCGCGCCATTGGGTAGCCTCGGTCGGCGAAGCGGCCGGTCCGGGCCGCTGATCAGCGATTCGACCGGTACATCCGGTTCGGGGGACTTCGGTCAGAGGGGAAGCGGGACGCCGGTGCATGCAACGTCGCTCGGCCGCCGGTTGCTCGGCGTCGCCGCCGCCTTCGTCGTCGCCGGCGGCGTGCTGGCCACGGCGGGTCCCGCCGCGGCGCTCGAGGTCGACACCACGCCGGCCGCGCCCGACGTCCGGATGCGCGTCTACGACGCCGCCGACTTCGCCGACCGGGCCGCCGAGCTGCCGGCCGGGCTGGCCGAGGCGATCCGGCGCGACCTCGGCCAGTCACCCGAGGAGTACCTGGCGACGGCGGCGGCCGCGCGGCAGGCCGGCCGGGTCGTCGACTCGCTCGGCGACACCGTCCGCTCGGCCTGGCTGGACGGCCAGACGCTGCACGTCGCCGTCACCGACCGCGGCGCCACCATCGCGGCCCGCAACGCCGGCGCGGAGGTGCAGGTCGGCGACGTCCTGGCCGACGCCCTCGCCGCGGCCCGCGCCCAGGACAAGCTCGCCTACATCGACCGCGCGGCCGAGCGCGTCGTCGCCGTCGGCGCGGGCGTGCGCGGCGAGCCGGTCCGCCAGGTGCGGCTGTCCGCGCAGTCCGGCGAGCAGGTCGGCGGCACCGGCGTCGCCGTCCGCGCTCCGCTGGCCGACTACCACTGCTCCGCCGCGTTCACCGGCTCCGGCCCCGACGGCGCACCCCGCCTGCTGACCGCCGGCCACTGCGGCGCCGGCGCCGACGGCCCGTTCACCACCGGCATCGACGCGGTGCCGCCGGACGCGCCGCTGTCCACGGTCGAGCCGCGCGACTGGCCCGGCCTGATCGGCGACCCGCTCGGCGACTACGTCGAGGACAGCATCACGTTCGGCGACGGCCACGACGCCGCCCTCATCTCCGTCGACGGCGACGTGCGGCCCGAGGTGGCCGGCTGGGGCCCGGACGCCGATTCCGCCCTCGCCGTCCACGACTCCGTCGGAGCCCTGGCCGGTGCGCCGGTGTGCGCGGCCGGCGGCGCGTCCGGCTGGAACTGCGGGCACATCCTCGACGCGCGGACGACCGTGCCGGTGAGCGGCCAGGACGTCACCGGCTTCCTGTTCGACGCGTGCGTGCTGCCCGGCGACAGCGGCGGCGCGGTCACCATCGGGACGTATGCGCTCGGTCTGAGCTCCGGCTCCACCTGGCCCGGTCCCACCTGCGCCGGCGGCGACCCCGCCGCGGGCGGCGACGACCTCAGCGTCGGCTACGCCCTCAGCGACGCCGAGGCGCTCTACGGCGCGGACTGGGACCTCGGCGTCCGGGTCGGCGCGCCCCAGGTCGCCGCGCCCGCCGACGACGCCGCCGCCGGGCCGACGCCCACGTTCACCGGCACCGCCGACGCCGCCGCGGGCGCCGTCGTCACCGTCGAGATCGAGGACGGGCCGGAGCTGGAGGCCGAGGTCGGTGTGACCGGCCGGTGGACCGCGCCGGTCGGCGCCGCGCTGGAGCCGGGCACGTACTCGTACACAGCGCGCACCACACTGCGGCCCGCGACCGGCGACGACCCCGTCACCTCCGCCGAGACGACGGGCGAGTTCGAGGTCGCGGAGCGGGCCGGGCTCGGCGTGAGCTGGCCCGCACCCGGCCACGTCAGCCCCGACGGGCGGCTCGCCTTCGAGGGCACCGGCCAGCCCGGCGCCGTCGTCGCCCTCACCGTCGGCGGCGAGGAGCTCGCCCGCACCACCGTCGGCGCCGACGGCACCTGGTCGCTGCGAGCCGACTCCGCCCGCCCGGCCGGCCGGTTCGACGCCGTCCTGACCCAGGAGACGGACGACGCGGCCGCGGTGCAGCCGGGCGCGGGGACCACCTCGCCGTCGGCCCCGGCCTCGGTCACCGTCGCCGGTGTCGGCGTCGCGCCGGGCGCTCCGGTGGTGCGGGCACCGCGCGGCCGGGTCTCCGTCACCGACGCCGGCACCCTCAGCGGCGCCGCCGCGCCTGGCGCCGCCGTCTCCGTGCGCGTCGCCGAGGCCGCCGCCGACGTGGCGGACGCTCCGGAGCTGACTACCGAGGCCGGAGCCGACGGCGCGTGGACGCTCCACCTGGACGCCCCACTGCCCGCCGGCCGCCACGTCGTCGTCGCCACCCAGTCCGTCGACGACCTCACCTCCGAGCCGTCCTCCCCCGTCACCGTCGACGTGGCGGCGACCTCCCGGTCGGCGGGCGGCCTCGAGGGCGCCACCTCCCCCACCCCCACCGACGACGGCCTGCCCGGTGGCGTGCTCGCGGCCGCGGGCGGCATCGTCCTCGCCGGCGTTGCCGTCGCCGCCGCCCTCGCCTGGCGCCGTCGCCGCACGGCCGGCTGACCCCGGCTGCCCGCTCCTGCGCACGCCCGCATTCGCGGCGGCCAGCACCCGGCCGACCTGACTTGCGCGTCGCAGTGGGCACACACGCCCAGCTCTGCGTCCGCGGCGCCGTGGGCACGCCCCGCCCCGGACCGGGTGGGTCCAACCTACGCGCGGCCACCGACACACTCGCGTCGCCACTGACGGAGGCCGCCGCGCCGGCCGGTCGGGCGACTCACCGTCCCCCGCTCCTGCGCACGCCCGCGTCCACGGCGGCCCGCACCCGGCCGGCCTGAGTTCCGCGTCGCCGTGGGCACGCCCCGCCCCGGACCGGGTGGGTCCAACCTACGCGCAGCCACCGACACACTCGCGCCGCCACTGACCGAGTCGCCGCGGCCCGAGTCGCCGCTGCAGGAGGCCGCCGCGCCGGCCGGGCGCACTCAACACCAACGTCACATCAGTCCCACGGACCACATCGGCACCACCCGTAAAGAACCGCCGCCATACGCGCGCCATACGATCCCGGCGCCCGCCCGCGCGAGCATCCGCCGCCGGGACCGGAATGTCCGTGGCCCGCACCCACGCCACCCGACCGCGCCCACCGGTCGGCAGCCCGCCGCCACGCCCGCGACACGCGAGCCGACCTGCGCATCTTCCGGTGACACCGGCTGTCAACGCAGTGGTTGTGCCCGAATTGCGCCAATCACCACTTGAGCATTCAAATTTCTCGTCACACAGCGTGATGTCGGACATTCGCCCTGATAGGTGCCGAGTACTTGAATATGCGTCGGAACGGTGCTGTAGGGTGACACAGGCTCCGGGGTGCCGTCGGCAGTTCCACCCCGCCGGCGGAGCACCGGTCCATTCCATGTCAATGACATTTCATTTTGGAGTAACTGTGAGCACAGCCCTGCTGCGCCGTCGTGGCGTCGCACGGGTCTCCGGTGTGCTGGGCGTCTGCGCTCTCGTGAGCACGGGCGTCGTCGTCTCCACCACGGCCGCTTCGGCCGAGGAAGAGACCGTCACCGGGACCCTGCAGACGTTCGCCGCGGAGGCGTTCGCCCCCCAGGCCGATGAGCTCCCGACCGGCCTCGTCGAGGCCATCCAGCGCGACCTCGGCATCTCCGCCGAGGAGTACCTCGCCAACGCGGCGGCCGCCAAGGTCGCCGCTGACGTCGTTGCGGAGCTCGAGGCCGCCGGCGTGAACATCAACGCTTCCGCCATCAGCGGCCAGGACGTCACCATCTACGTCGAGGCCGAGGCCGACGTCGCCGCCGCTGAGGCGGTCGGCGCCACCGTCAAGATCGGTGTCCCGGAGAAGTCCGACGGGCTCGAGGAGCAGGAGCTCCACCCGCAGGACGACTTCAAGGGCGGCTACGGCTACGCCACCGTCGACGACCCCGAGGCGCCGAGCTCGCTGTACCGCTGCTCGGCCGGCCTGAACGGCACCTCGGGCGGCAACCCCGTCAACTTCACCGCGGGCCACTGCGGCTACGAGTTCGACGAGGGCCACCCGATGTACCACCTGCCGCTCGACGGCCCGCTGTTCGACAGCGACTCGTGGACCACCGGCGAGTTCCTCGACCACCCGCTGGGTGAGAACGGCCCGATGCACTTCGGCGCCGGCGAGGACGGCAACGACGGCGGTCTGCTCAACATCACCGCGCCGAACTGGACGCCGGTCCCGCAGGTCGCGACCTGGGGCGGCGGCACGGGTGCTCCCGACGACGGCGAGTCGGTGAACGTCTTCGACTCCACCGACGCCATCGTGGGCCAGCCGGCCTGCAAGTCCGGCGCCACGTCGGGCTGGACCTGCGGCGAGGTGCTGTTCGCCGAGGACACCGTCCAGCTGAGCACCGAAGAGACCGTCACGGCGTTCATCTTCACCGCCTGCATGCTGTCGGGTGACAGCGGTGGCGCGATCGTCTCGGGCAACTACGCCCTGGGCGTCGACTCGTTCTCCACCGCGGCCACCACGGCCACCTGCGACTCCAGCAACTGGAACCCGGCGACGGAGTACCAGGAGGGCGGGTTCTCCGACGGCGACATCGGCGGTGGCTTCGCCGTCACCAGCGGCTCGGCCAACGCCGAGACCCTGTTCGGCGACGACTACAGCCTGTCGATCCACGTCGGCACGCCGGCCGTCACCTCGCCGGAGGACGGCGCCACCACGGGCCAGACCCCGACCATCTCGGGCACGGTCGCCGCTGCTGAGGGCGCCACGGTCTCCGTGGCGATCGAGGGCGGCCCGACCGTCGAGGGCACCGTCGGCGCCGACGGCGCCTGGAGCGCCGAGGTCGACGAGACCCTCGAGCCCGGCACGTACAACTACACCGCCACCGCTTCGCACACCGCGAACGGCGCGTCCGACGTCACCACCGGTGGCGAGGCGACGGGCAGCTTCGAGGTCGTCGAGAAGCAGGTCGAGGACCTCGCGGTCGACTCCCCGACCGAGGGCCAGACCACCGGCAACGCCCGTCCGGAGTTCTCCGGCACCGGCCAGCCGGGCGCCACGGTCACGCTGTCGGTCGGCGACGCCGACTACGGCTCCGCCGAGGTCGGCGAGGACGGCTCCTGGGCCATCGCCCCGGAGAGCGACCTGCCGGTCGGCGTGCGCTTCGACGCCGTTGTGACGCAGTCCTTCGAGGACGACACCCAGGAGGTCACGGTCGCCGGTCTCGGCATCGAGGCCGCCGCCGTCACCGTCACGGCTCCGGAGGACGGCTCGACCGTCGCCGGTGACGTGAACTTCGAGGGCACCTCGTTCGCCGGTGCCGACATCGGCCTGCTGCTCGAGCAGGCTGCCGCCGACGCCGCTGGCGACGACGCGCAGCCGCGCCTGGGCCTGCGCGCCGAGGGCGAGGACGACGTCGAGGAGTGGGCCGGCGAGTTCAACATCGACGACGCCGGCAACTGGACGTTCGACCCGGCCGAGGACCTGCCGGAGGGTGACTACACGATCACCGCTCAGGCGAGCCTCGAGGGCGGCGACCCCGAGCTGTCCAGCTCCGAGGCCGTGGCCTCCTTCACCGTGTCCAACGGTGGCGGCGGTGACGACAGCGGCAACGGCGACGACGGTGACGAGGACCTCCCCGACACCGGCTCGTCCGGCACCACCTGGATGGTCGTCGGCGGCATCGCGCTGCTGCTGGCCGGCGGCGCCGCGGTGGCCGTTCGCGCCCGCCGCAACACCACCGCCTGATCATCAGGTAGCTAGCACCAGCTGAACCCGAGTGGCCCCGGCCCCGCCTCGTGCGGGGTTCGGGGCCACTCGGCGTTACGGAATCGTGACGCGGCCGCCGGCGTCACGCTCGGTGACGACCGCGGCCCTCCTAGGCTGGACGATGTGACCTCGCCCACGCCGCGTGCCGACGCTGCCGGCCTGCTCCGCCGCGACGTCCTCCTCGAGTGGTACCGCTACCCACCCGGACCGCCGGTGACCATCCCCCGGCACACGCACGACGGCTATCAGCTCAACCTCAACCTCGACCTGCCCGGAGGCATCCGCTACCGCGGCGCCTACCACGTCGTGCCGGCCGGCAGCCTGACGGTCGTCATGCCGGGCGAGACGCACACCCCGATCGACCCCGACCATCGCGAGCGCGAGTCCGAACACCTCGTCCTCTACCTGACGCCCGGCACGCTCGTCGCGGCAGCCGCCGACCTCACCGGACGACCCGGCGGGCTGCCCTTCTTCCGCGACCTCACCATCGCCGACGCCCACACCGTCGCCCGGTTCACCCGCGCGCACACCGCGCTGTCCGGCGGGCCGGCCACGGTGCTGGACCAGGACGTCCGGCTGCTCGGGTTCGTCACCGGCCTGCTGCGCCGGCACGCCCGGCTCCCCGCCGGCCGCCCTCCCCCACCCGCCCGCACCGCCGTCCGCCGGGCCCGCGACTTCCTGCACGAGCACCACGCCGCCGCGGTCACGCTGGCCGAGCTCGCCCGCGTCAGCGGGTTGAGCCCGTACCACCTGACCCGCCTGTTCACCGCGGACGTCGGCATGCCGCCGCACGCCTACCAGCTGCAGCTGCGCGTCGAGCACGCCAAACGGCTGCTGCTGGCCGGGCGCCCGGTGATCGACGCCGGCCACGAGGCGGGGTTCTACGACCTCAGCCACTTCACCCGGCACTTCAACGGTTCGTCGGCGTCCCGCCGGGCGCGTATGCCCGCAAGAACGTACATCCGCCCGCGAACGGCGCCACGTAGCGTCGGCGGGGTGAACACCGACACCCCAGCACCCGCCCGGGTCTGGCTGATCACCGGCGCGTCGTCCGGTCTCGGCCGGGC
Organism: Jiangella sp. DSM 45060; assembly: GCF_900105175.1. Taxonomy (NCBI): domain Bacteria; kingdom Bacillati; phylum Actinomycetota; class Actinomycetes; order Jiangellales; family Jiangellaceae; genus Jiangella; species Jiangella sp. DSM 45060. The sequence goes on from NZ_LT629771.1 coordinate 4,978,260, forward strand.
CGTCGCGCAGGCGGCCCTCGACGCCGGTGAGGCCGTCGTCGCGACCGCCCGCAAGGCCGGCGCCCTGGACGACCTCGTCGAGCGGCACCCACGCCGCGTCGCCGCCGTCGAGCTGGACGTCACCGACACCGCCCGCGTCCGCACCGCCGTCGACGCGGCCACGGACGCCTTCGGGCGCGTCGACGTCCTCGTGAACAGCGCCGGCCGCGCCCTCATCGGCGCCGCCGAGGAGACCACCGACGCCGAGCTGCGCGACCTGATGGACGTCCACTTCTTCGGCCCTGCGGCACTGACCCGGGCCGTCCTGCCCGGCATGCGAGCGCAGGGCTCCGGCGCCGTCGTACAGATCAGCAGCATGGGCGGACGGCTGTCGTTCGCCGCGGTGTCCGCGTACTCGGCGACGAAGTTCGCACTGGAGGGCTACTCAGAGGCGCTGGCGGAGGAGGTCGCTTCGTTCGGGATCCGCGTGCTGATCGTCGAGCCGGGCGCGTTCCGAACCGGCCTGCACGGCACGTCGATGCGGATGACCACGTCCCTGCCCGCCTACGACGCCGTGGTCGGACCGATTCGGGCGATGCAGGCCGGCTTCGACGGAACCCAGCCGGGCGACCCCGCCAAGGCGGCCGCCGCCATCCGCGCCGCTCTCGACGCCGACGATCCGCCGCTGCGGCTGCCGCTGGGCAACGACGCCGCCGACGCGGTGCGCGACAACCTGGACCGGCTGCGGGCGGAGTTCGACGTCTGGGAGCCGCTGTCGCGCAGCACCGACCTCGACCCGCCCTGACTCAGGAAGCCAGCAGTTCGGTGCGGGCACCGACCGTCTCGTAGGTCGTGACGGCCCGCCGGTCGAGGCTCAGCAGGGTGACGTCATGCTCGGCAGCGGTGAAGGCGATGAGCGCATCGTAGGTCCGCCCGCCGAGGATCAGGCCGTTCGCGGCGGTGGCCAGCAGCGCGCGGTACCCGCGCTCCGTCAGCCCCAGGTACGGCTCGGTGAAGCGGTCGGCGAGGAAATCGTGCACCAGACCCGGCAGGGCGCGATGTGGCGGCGGCAATCGGGTCAGCACCGAATAGGACTCGATGGCGGCATGGGCCACCAGCCTCGGACGGCGTGCGAGTACCTTCACGCTCTCCGCGTGGTGTTCGTGCCAGCTCGCGAAGCCGGCGATGACGATGCTGGAGTCGACCGCGATCATCTGCGTGTCTGCTCCAACACGTCGCGGACCATCTCAGTGGTGAGTTCCGGCATGTCGACATCGGCGACGGCCACCGGCCCGTCGCCTTCGTCGACCAGGCGCATCGGCGTCGGGGTGGGAACGATCTCCAGCCGGCCGTCGCACTCCACCACGTCCGCTCTCGCCAGCCCTGACGTCAAGCCGGAGTGGACGCGCTGGAAGGATGGCCAGGTGCGCCGGCTGCTGTTGGACCTTACGCCGCTCAAGGTCAGCGTTCCGTATCGCCGGCTCTGGATCGGCATCTCGCTGTCCGGCATCGGCACCCACCTGACCACCGTCGCCGTCGGGTTGCAGGTGTACGACCTGACGGGGTCGACGTTCCGGGTGGGGCTGGTCGGGCTGTTCGCGCTGGCGCCGCTGGTGGCGCTGGGCCTGTACGGCGGGGCGATCGTCGACGCGTACGACCGGCGGCGGGTGGTGGTCGTGAGCTCGTCCGGCCTGCTGGCGGTGGCGGCCGGGTTCGCGGTGCAGGCGTGGCTGGACCTCGGCAACGTGTGGCTGCTGTACGCGCTCGTGGCGGTGCAGAACGGGTTCTTCGCGGTGAACTCGCCCGCGCGGACGGCGATCATCCCGCGGCTGCTGCCCGGCCCGCTGCTGCCGGCGGCGAACGCGCTGGGCAGCATGTCGATGAGCTTCGGCCTGACGATCGGGCCGCTGCTGGCGGGGGTGCTGATCGACTCGGTCGGCTACGGCTGGACGTACAGCATCGAGGCGGTGCTGCTGACGTTCGCGCTGACGACGCTGCTGGCGCTGCCGCCGATGCCACCGCAGGGGACGGTGCGCCGGGCCGGGCTGCGGTCGGTGCTGGAGGGCCTGTCGTACCTGCGGACCCGGCCGAACGTGCGCATGACGTTCCTGGTGGACCTGTGCGCGATGGTGCTGGCGATGCCGCGGGTGCTGTTCCCGGCGGTCGCTGCCGCGGTGCTGGGCGGCGGGCCGACGACGGTGGGCATCCTGGTGGCGGGGATGGCGGTCGGCGCGTTCCTGGCGGGGTTGTTCTCCGGGCCGCTGGGGCACGTGCGCCGGCAGGGCCTCGCCGTCGTGGTCGCGATCATCGCGTGGGCGTTGGCGGTCATCGCGTTCGGCCTGGTGCTGCTCGTCGTCACCGGGCCGGAGGACGGCGTCGTGCACTGGGCGCTGTGGCCGGCGGCGTTCTGCATGGTGCTGGCCGGCGCCGCCGACACCGTCAGCGCGGTGTTCCGGATGACGATCCTGCAGGCGGCCACACCGGACGAGCTGCGCGGGCGGCTGCAGGGCGTGTTCATCGTCGTGGTGGCGGGCGGGCCGCGACTGGGCGACCTCGTGCTCGGCTCGCTGGCCGAGCTCAGTGGCGAGGCGTGGGCGGCGGTGATCGGCGGGATCGCCTGCATCGCGATCGTCAGCGCGCTGGCGGTGACGCAGCGCCGCTTCCTCCGCTACGACGCCCGGCATCCGGAGCCCTAGGGTGAACGTCGTGAGCGAACCGAGCGTGTCCACGTACCGCGGCTGGGAGATCGTCCACCTCACCTCCGACGTGCTCGGCGTCGACGTCGTGCCGGGCAAGGGCGGCGACGTGACGTCGGTGCGCTGGCGCCCGCTCGGCGTCGACGTCATGTGGCGGACGCGGTGGGGGCTGCGGCCGCGTGGCGAACACGTCACCGCCGGCAGCAGCGAGGCGCTGCTCATGCAGGCCTACCCGGGCGGCTGGCAGACGGTGTTCCCGAACGCGGGCGCGCCGAGCCAGGAGCACGGCGTCGAGTGGGGCATGCACGGCGAGGCGTGGCTGGCCTCCTACGACTGGACGGCGACCGGCCCGGCCGCCGTCGAGCTGCGCACCGACCTCGTCCGCAGCCCGTTCTCCATCGTCAAGCGCGTCGAGGTCGACGGCCCCGCGGTCACGGTGACGGAGACGGTGCGCAACGACGGCGCCGAGCCGGTCGAGGTGATGTGGAGCCACCACCCGGCGTTCGGTGCGCCGCTGGTCGGCCCGGCGACGCGGGTCGAGACGGCCGCGCGGACGGTCTGGCTGGACCCCACGACGCCCGCCGCGTGGCCCGGTGACGGCCTCGACCGCGTCCCGGCGCCGGGGTCCGGGGTCAGCCGGCTGGCGTTCCTGGACGGCTTCGCCGAGGGCCGGGCCGGCATCGTCAACGACGAACTGGGGCTGCGGGCCGACCTCACCTGGGACACCTCGCTGATGCCGCACGCGTGGTACTGGCTGGAGGCGGGTGGGCGGGCCGGCTTCCCGTGGTACTCGGACGCGTACGTGCTCGCCCTGGAGCCCGCGACCAGCTGGCCCGACGCCGGGGTGGCGGGCGTGCGGTCGACGACGGGAACCCAGGTCGCCGTCGCACCGGGCGAGGAGCGCACGGCGACGGTGACGCTGACGCTCGGGCCCACGGCGGCGTGACCCATACTGACGGCATGTCGCACTCCCCCGCCACGCGCGTCGTCACCACCGGCCGTCCCGCCCGCACGGCCGACGCCGCGCTGAACGAGCCGGTCACGTTCGCCTCGACGTACCACGCCGGCGGTGACGTCGGCTACGGCCGTTACGGCAACCCGGCGTGGACGGCGCTGGAGTCGGCCCTCGGCGACCTCGAGGGCGGCCGCGCGCTGACGTACGCGTCCGGCCTGGCCGCCTCCGACGCCGTCATGTCGCTGCTGCCGGAGGGCGCCGTCGTCGTCGCGCCCGACTGCGCGTACCTCGGCGTGCTGGACCTCCTGCGCGAGCGGGCCACGCAGGGACGGCTGACGCTGCGGCAGGTGGCGGTCACCGACGCCGACGGCATCGCCGCGGCGGCGAAGGGCGCGGCGATGGTGTGGCTGGAGTCGCCGACCAACCCGAACCTCGACGTCGCCGACATCGCCGCGGCGGCCACGGCGGCCCGCGCGGCCGGCGCGCTCACCGTCGTCGACAACACGTTCGCGACGCCGCTGCTGCAACGGCCGCTGGAGCTGGGCGCCGACATCGTCGTGCACAGCGTCACCAAGCTGCTGGCCGGCCACTCCGACGTCGTGCTCGGCGCGATCGTCACGGCCGACGACGACCTGTACGACCGCCTCGACGCGCACCGCCGCCTGCACGGCGCGATCCCGGGCCCGATGGAGGCCTACCTCGCCGTGCGCGGGCTGCGGACGCTGTCGGTGCGGCTGGAGCGGGCCCAGGGCAACGCGACGGAGCTGGCGTCGCGGCTGCGCGCGCACCCCGCGGTGAACGTCGTGCGCTACCCCGGCAGCGGGACGATGTGCTCGATCGAGGTGGCCGGCGGCGCGGCCGGCGCCGACGCCGTGGTCGCGGCGGTCCGGCTGTGGGTGCACTCCACCAGCCTCGGCGGCGTCGAGTCGTCGCTGGAGCGGCGCCGGCGCTGGCCCACCGAGAGCCCGGCGGTCGACGAGTCGCTGCTCCGGCTCTCCGTCGGCATCGAGGACATCGACGACCTCTGGGCCGACCTGTCCGACGCGCTCGGCACCATCTGATCGCCCCGTCGCCGCAGGCTGCGGGGGTGTAAGCCGGCGCTTTGCAATGAGCACCGATACGCATCACCGCCGCGGTGATGCGTATCGGTGCTCATCGCAAGGGGGGCACGGTCAGCGCACCCGGCAGGGCGCTACTCCGCCAGGGCGGGCCGCGATGCCCACCACAGGTCCTGGTAGACGCCGTCGGCGGCGACCAGCTCGGCGTGGGTGCCGCGTTGCACGACCCGCCCGGCGTCCATCACCACGATCTCGTCGACGGCGTCCAGCCCGGCCAGGCGGTGGGTGACGACGACCGTCGTGCGGCCGCGGGTGGAGGCGAGGAGGTCGGTCATGAGGTCGTCGGCGGTACGCGGGTCGAGGCCCTCGGTCGGCTCGTCCAGCAGCACGACCGGCGGGTCGAACAGCAACGCCCGGGCCAGCGCCAGCCGCTGCCGCTGGCCGCCGGAGACCTGCCCGCCGGACTCGCCGACCAGGGTGTCCAGCCCGCCCGGCAGCGACTCGACCCAGTCGCGCAGCCGGGCCGTCCCCAGCGCGGCCAGCAAGGTGTCATCGGACGCGTCAGGGCGGGCGAGGCGCAGGTTCTCGCGGATCGACGTGTGGAAGAGATGCGCGTCCTGCGTGACGCCGGTGACGACGGCGCGCACGTCGTCGCCGTCGTAGTGCTGCACCGGACGACCGTTCAGCAGCACCGTCCCCGCCGACGGCTCGATGAAGCGCATCAGGCAGGCCAGCAGCGTGCTCTTGCCGGACCCGCTGGCCCCGACGACGGCGACCCGCCGGCCCGGCGTCAGCGCGAGGTCCACGCCGTCGACCGCGTCGACGTCGGCACCCGGATAGCGGACGGAGACGCCGTGCAGCTCCATCGTCACCGGACCGGACGGCGCCGGCAGCGCGGCCGCGCCGGGCTCGGCCACCGGCGCCGGGGTGTCCAGCACCGCCAGCACCCGGCGCAGCGAGGACCGCGCCTCCAGCAGCCGCTGCACGGCCGGCACCAGCGGCAGCACCGGCTCGAACGAGATCAGCGCGACCAGCGCGACCACCGGCACCATGACCCCGGCCAGCCCGCCGTCGTGGCGCGCGCCCAGCGCCAGGACCGTCACCGCGACGGTCGTGACGCCCTGCACCAGCATCGCGGCGGCCCCGGCGAGCGCCGTCGTCAGCGCGGTGCGCCGCTCCAGCCGGGCCAGTCGCTCGCTCGCGGCCTCAGCATCGGCCAGGGCGGCGGCCGTCGCGCTGAACACGGCCAGATCAGCGGCGCCCTGTAGCAAGTCGGTGTGGTGCGCGCTCATCTCAGCCCGAGCGGGAGCGAGCCGCCGGGCGGTGCTGGTGGCGGCCGTCACGACCATGAGCAGCGGGACCACCAGCCCGGCCAGTGCCAGCCCGGCCGCCAGCACGACGGCCGCGGACGGCAGCACGACGGCGGAGAAGCCGATGGCGACGCCGGCCACCACAACGGCCGTGCTGACCGGCACCAGCACCCGCACGACGAGGTCCTGCACGGCCTCGACGTCGGACACCATGCGGCTGAGCAGGTCGGAGCTGCGATAGGCGGGCAGCCCGGACGGCGCCAGCGGCACCAGCGCGTCGTAGACCTTCCCGCGCAGCGTCGCCAGCGCCCGCAGCGCGGCGTCGTGGCTGGCCAGCCGCTCGGCGTAGCGGAACACACCGCGGGCGGTCGCGAACCCGCGCACGCCGACGATGGCCAGCGACAACGCGGCCAGCGGCGGCTGCTCGGCGGCCCGCGCCAGCAGCCAGGCGGCGGTGCCCATCAGCGCCAGCGCGGCCAGCTCGGTCGCCACCGACGCGGACACCGCGACCAGCAGCCGGGCAAGGTGAGCGCGGAGCAGGCCCGCCATGCGCCGCACCATCAGCGCACCACCCCCGCGGGCAGCGGCGGGCCGGCGATGCGGCCGTGGTCGAGCGTCACGACGCGGCCGGCGTCGAGCACCATCGCGGGGCGGTGCGCGACCACCAGCACCGTCCGGCCGGCCATCAGCCGCGCGGTCGCCTCGACGACGACGGCCTCGCTGCCGGCGTCGAGGCCGGCGGTCGGCTCGTCGAGCAGCAGCAACGGGGCGTCGCGCAGGAACGCGCGGGCCAGGGCGACGCGCTGGCGCTGCCCGGCGGACAGCCCGGCGCCGCGCTCGCCCAGCGGGGTCTCGTAGCCGCGCGGCAACCGGGCGACGAACTCGTCGGCGTGCGCCAGCGTGGCGGCCCGCACGACCTCGTCGTCGGTGGCGTCGGGGCGGCCGAGCCGGATGTTCTCGGCGACGGTGCGGGCGAACAGGTGCGGCCGCTGCGGCACCCAGGCCAGCTGCCGCCGCCAGTCGTCCGGGTCGGCGGACGCGAGGTCCACGCCACCGGCCAGCACCCGCCCGGACGTCGGCGGCACCAGCCCGAGCAGCACGTTCACCAGCGTGCTCTTGCCCGCGCCGCTGGGCCCGACCAGCGCGACCCGCTCACCCGGCGCGACGACGAGCGTGACGGCGTCGAGCGCGGCCTCGTCGCGGCCGGGATAGCGCACCGTGACGCCCTCGAACCGGATGCCGCCGGCGGCGTCGGGCGCGGCCGAACCGGCGACGGCCGCCCGCGCCGGTCGCCCGTCGTCGGCGTCGACCACCGCGAAACAGCGCTCCGCCACCGCCAGCCCTTCGGTGCTCGCGTGGAACTGCGACCCGAGCGCCCGCAGCGGCAGGTACGCCTCGGGCGCGAGCAGCAGCACCAGCAGCGCCGTCTCGAGGCCGAGCCCGCCGTTGAGCGTGCGCAACCCGATCGGCACCGCGACCAGCGCCACCGACAGTGTCGCCACCAGCTCCAGCACCAGCGCGGACAGGAACGCGATGCGCAGCGTGCCCATGGTGGCCGAGCGGTGCTCGTCGGCGATGCGCCGCACCTGCGCCGCCTGCGCCTTGGCCCGGCCGAACGCCCGCAGCGTCGGCAGCCCGGCGACGACGTCGAGGAAGTGGCCGCCGAGCCGCTCCAGCGCCCGCCACTGCCGCTCGGTGGCCCGCTTCGTCGACATGCCGACGAGCGCGCCGAAGATCGGAATCAGCGGCAGCGTGACCAGGATGATCACGGCGGACGCGAGGTCGGCGACGGCGATGCGCACCAGCACCGCGACCGGGATGACCGCCGCCAGGAACAGCTGCGGGAAGTAGCCGGTGAACCACGGGTCCAGCGCGTCGAGGCCGCGCCCGAGCGTCGTCGTCAGCCCGCCGGTGTGCTGGCCGGACAGCCAGCCCGGACCCAGTTCCTGGGTGCGCCGCAGCACCTGGCGTCGCAGCGCTGCCTTCACCGACGCGGCGGCCCGCTGGGCCAGCGCCTGCTGCGCCCACGACAGCCCGGCCCGGACGGCGAACACACCGGCCAGCAGCGCCAGCGTCGCGGCCAGCGAGCCCGCGGACGGTCCGGACAAGACGCCGTCGGCGAGCAACCGGGCCAGCAGTTCGGCCTGCACCAGGATCGCCGCCGCGGCCGCCACCGCCAGCATCGTGAAGACGACGGTGACGACGCGGAACGCGGGCAGGCCGGCCAGCAGCCGGCGGGCGAGCCGATTCAGAAGAACACCGCCGATCCGACGCCGACGCGGTGCCGGAACGTCCACCACATCCACGCCTGGGCGACGAGCAGGACCGGGACCAGCGGGGCGACGACGACCGCCAGGAGGTCGAGGGTGCCGGAGGTGGCGAGGCCGTCGAGCAGCCGCGGCGCCGACGCGACGGCCGCGGCGAGCACCGGCGCGGCCGCGGCGACCGCGGTGCAGACATAGGCCCGGCCGTCGCGCCCGCGCTCGTACAGCCGCAGCGCCAGCAACACGGCCCCGGCGGCGACCACGCCGAGCGCGGCGGCCGGCAGCCGCCGGTCGAGGCCGGCGCCGAGCACGGGGGTGGCGACGGCGATGGCGGCCAGCAGCCCCAGCGCGGCCACGCCGGCCCGGCGCACCGTGACGGCGGTGCGCGTACGGTGCTCAGGCGGCAGCCGCAGCGCGGCGAACACCGCGCCGTGCAGCGTGAACACGGCGACCACGACGGCCCCCCACAACAGTGAATACGGCCCGACCAGTGTCTCAACCCCCGGCCGACCGTGCGTCGGCACCCCCTGGACGACGTTGCCGAGCAGCAGCCCCCAGGCGAACGGCATGGTCGTGCTGGCCACGACGACGACCGTCTCCCAGCCGCGCTGCCAGGCCGGCGACGGACGACGGCTGCGGAACCAGATGCCGATGTCGCGCAGGATCCACGACGCCACCAGCCCGACGACCACCGGGTAGTAGGCGGACAACAAGTCCTTCTCCAGCCCGGGGAACGCGCCGATCAGGATGCCGAACGCCGCGACCAGCCACACCTCGCCGCCGAGCAGGAACGGCCCGAGCGCGGTCAGCAGCAGCCGCCGCTGGGCCCCGTCGCGCCCGATGCGGCGCAGCGACGAACCCACCCCGAGGACGGCGCCGTCGAGCACCGACCAGCCGGTGAGCAGCAGCCCGAGCAGGCCCAGCCACAGCACGTCCATCTCAGTCCCTTCCCATGAGCACGAGCTCGGGTTCCTCGCGGCCGATGCCGTCGGAGCCCAACACGAGGTCGTGCGGGCCGCGCCTGGCCAGCCGGGCGATCAGCCACCAGTCCAGCGCGGCGAGCGTCGCGAACAGCAGGCCGAACAGCACGAGGCTGGTCAGCACGGTGCCGGCCTCGTGGCCGGAGACCGCCTCGGCCGTGGTCAGCTCGCCGTAGACGACCCACGGCTGCCGGCCCACCTCGCGGATCAGCCAGCCGCAGGCCACCACCACGAACGGCCAGGGCACCGTCCACACGTAGAAGCGCTGCCAGAACCGGCGCAGCCAGGCCGGCCGCGTGCGGTCGAACGCGTTCTTGATCAGGAAGAACAGCAGTCCGTAGAAGACCAGCCCGTACATCGTCCCGCTGATCTCCATCAGCGGCCAGGCGAACGAGATCCACGTCGGCGGCAGCCAGTCGCCCGGCCCGTGCAGCGCCTCCATCTCGGCCTGGAAGTCCGCCCGCTCCGCGGCCGACCCGCCCAGCGCCAGCTCCTTGCCCTCGGTCAGGTAGCCGAACTGCTCGAAGCCGAACGCGATGGCGAACGTCGCGGCCACCGCGCCCACGACGACGGCGACCCGCAGCGAACGGCGGAAGAAGTCGACGTCGGGAGTGCCGCGCAGGAAGTGCCACGAGCAGATGCCGACCATGACGACGCTGCCGGTCAGCAGGCAGACCGGGACGATGTGCAACAGCGCGCCGACGGCCTGCGGGTTGGTCAGCAGCGCGCCGAAGTCGTCGATGCGGGCGACGCCGTCCTCGACCACGTGGCCGACCGGGTCCTGCAGGAACCCGTTGGCGACCATGACCCAGAACGCCGACAGGTACGCCGTCAGCACGACCAGCCAGATCAGGGTCGTGTGCACCCAGCGGTTCAGCCGGCGCCAGCCGAAGATCCACATACCGAGGAAGGTCGACTCCAGGAAGAACGCGACCAGTGTCTCGGTGGCCAGCGGCGCGCCGAACACCTCGCCGGCGAACGTCATGAGACCGCTCCAGTGCAGGCCGAACTGGAACTCCATGGCCAGCCCGACGACGATGCCCATGGCGTAGTTGACGATGTAGAGCTGGCCCCAGAACCGCGTCAGCCGCTCGTGGACCTCCTTGCCGGTGACGGCCCAGCGGGTCTGGAAGAACGCCACGATCGGCGCCAATCCCAGGGTGAGCACCACGAACAGGAAGTGGAAGCTCGCCGTCAGCGCGAACTGCAGCCGCGACAGGTCCAGCACGCTCATTCTCGCCCCTCTCGCGTCTACGCGACTGTCTACATGTAGGCACGCTACATGATGATGCGTAGACTACCGACATGAAGGCCGACGCCCTCCGCGGCAACCTCGACGCGCTGATCCTCGCCGTCGTCCGCGACCGGCCGCTGCACGGCTACGGCGTCTCCGAGGCGCTGCACGAGCGCAGCGAGGGCGCCGTCGACCTCCCCACGGGCACGCTCTATCCCGCGCTGCGCCGGCTGGAGCGGCTGGGCTACCTGCGCAGCTCCTGGGACACCGTCGGCGGTCGCAAGCGGCGCACGTACGAGATCACGCGCGGCGGCAAGGCCTACCTAGCCGCGCAGCAGCAGGCCTGGAGCGAGATGAGCAGCGTCATGAACGCCATCCTCGGCCCGGCGTGAGGTCAGCCGCAGGCAGCTCACCGCCAGCCAGGTGATCCACAGCGTCGACACCACCGAGAGCAGCGACATCGCCACCAGCTCCGGCCCGTTCCACTCGGTCATGCTGGCCGGCGCGAACGCGCTCAGCAGTGCGCCGCTGACCACGTGCAGGACGACGTCGGCCAGCGTCACGACCGCCATCACGCGCACCACGCGACGCGTGGGCAGCAGCCGGGCCCCGCGGCCCAGCGCCAGCACCGCGAGGCCGGCCAGACCCATGAACGCGAAGCTGGAGACGTCGACGGCCTGCGACAGCACGCCGTACCACGGCGCCGGTTGGGGCCAGCCCTGCGCCGCGGCCGCCGTGGTCCACGTGTAGGTGGCCAGCGCGAACTGCACCGCGCCGAGGACGACGATCAGCCCGGCGAGGTAGCGCGCGGCCACGGCCGCCAGTTCGGTGCGCACGCCGGCCGCGACGACCTCGACCGGCCCGAACTCCTCGACGGCCAGCCGTTGCGCCTCGGCGTCGGAGGCGCCGGCCGCCCGGTGCGCGTCGGCGGCGTCGAGCAGGCCGTCGCGCAGCTCGCGCAGCATGCCGCGCCGGGGCAGCAGCGGTCCGCGCACCTCGCGGCGCAACTGGGCCACGTACTGGTCGATCACTCGGGCACCCCCAGGGTTCGCCGCCAGCGTAACGGCCGCCCGGGACCGGGCAGAAGGCCCGGACCGGCATCTCCGGGACCGGTCAGGGATGGCCCTGACACTGGACCGGATCTCGACTTGTCGGCCTGAGTGATCTAGGCCACGATTGCGCCGATGCGCGGAGCCGGTGACCCCGACTACCCTGTACCAGAGCAGCCGCGCAGATTCGAACGGAAGAAGGCGAACGCGACAGTGGCCCCCACCGGCCCGGAATCGGGATTCGGACCGAACGAGTGGCTCGTCGAGGAGTTCTACGAGAGCTGGCTCGAAGACCCCTCCAGTGTCGACCCCCAGTGGGCGGAGTTCTTCGCCGGCCGCAAGGCCGCCGATGCCGCCCCGGCCGCGCCGCCGGGCCCCGCCACCGCCGCCACACCGACACCCGCCCCGGCCGCCACTGCCACGTCCCCCGCGAGGACCACCGTGACCACCCAGCCCGCCGCCGTGCCGGCGCAGACCGCAACGACGCAGTCCGCCCCCGCGCAGCCGACCACCACCACCGCGAAGGCCGCGCCGAAGCCCACCCCGGCGCAGCCGCCGAAGGCGCCGGCCCAGCCGCAGGACACCTCGGCCGGGCAGCCCGAGGTGGTCCCGCTCCGCGGCGCGCCGGCCCGCACGGCCACCAACATGGAGACCAGCCTCGAGGTCCCCACGGCCACCAGTGTGCGCGCCGTCCCGGCCAAGCTGCTGGTCGACAACCGCATCGTCATCAACAACCACCTCGCGCGGTCCCGCGGCGGCAAGGTGTCGTTCACGCACATCATCGGGTACGCGCTGGTCAAGGCGCTACACCAGATGCCCGACATGAACTACGCCTTCGCCGACAACGACGGCAAGCCGGCGCTGGCCAAGCCGCAGCACGTCAACCTCGGCCTGGCCATCGACATGAAGAAGTCCGACGGCACCCGGCAACTGCTGGTGCCCAGCATCAAGGGCGCCGAGCACCTCAACTTCGCCGAGTTCTGGGCCGCCTACGAGGACGTCGTCCGGCGCGCCCGCGACAACAAGCTGACGGTCGCCGACTTCCAGGGCACCACCATCACGCTGACGAACCCGGGCACCATCGGCACGGTCCACTCCGTGCCGCGGCTGATGAAGGGCCAGGGCACCATCATCGGCGTCGGAGCCATGGAGTACCCGGCCGAGTACCAGGGCGCGGCCCCCGAGACGCTGTCCCGGCTGGGCGTCTCGAAGACCATGACGCTCACCAGCACCTACGACCACCGCATCATCCAGGGCGCCCAGAGCGGCGACTTCCTGCGCATCGTGCACGGCCTGCTGCTCGGCCAGGACGGCTTCTACGACGAGATCTTCCGCGCGCTGCGCATCCCCTACGAGCCCATCCGCTGGGCCACCGACGTCCCGCACAGCCACGAGGACGAGGTCAGCAAGCAGGCCCGGGTGCTGGAGCTGATCCACGCCTACCGCGTGCGCGGCCACCTCATGGCCGACACCGACCCGCTCGAGTACAAGCAGCGCACCCACCCCGACCTCGACGTCAGCACCCACGGCCTCACGCTGTGGGACCTCGACCGCGAGTTCGCCACCGGCTCGTTCGGCGGCAACAAGCGGTTCATGCTGCTGCGCGACATCCTCGGCGTGCTGCGCAACGCCTACTGCCGCACCGTCGGCATCGAGTACATGCACATCCAGGAGCCCGACCAGCGGCGCTGGATCCAGGAGCGGGTCGAGAAGCCGGTCGACCTCACCCCGCGTGAAGACCAGCTGCGCATCCTGCTCAAGCTCAACCAGGCCGAGGCGTTCGAGACCTTCCTGCAGACGAAGTACGTCGGGCAGAAGCGGTTCTCGCTCGAGGGCGGCGAGTCGCTCATTCCGGTGCTCGACGAGGTCGTCGAGGCCGCCGCCGAGGCCGGGCTGCAGGAGGCCTGCATCGGCATGGCCCACCGCGGCCGGCTGAACGTGCTGGCCAACATCGTCGGCAAGAGCTACGCGCAGATCTTCGGCGAGTTCCAGGGCAACATCGACCCCCGCACCGTCCAGGGCTCCGGCGACGTCAAGTACCACCTGGGCGCCGACGGCGAGTTCACCGCGCTCGACGGCTCCAAGATCAAGGTGTCGCTGACGGCCAACCCGAGCCACCTCGAGGCGGTCAACCCGGTGCTCGAGGGCATCGCGCGGGCCAAGCAGGACATCCTCGACCGCGGCGAGGAGTTCCCGGTGCTGCCGATCCTGGTGCACGGCGACGCCGCGTTCGCCGGCCAGGGCGTGGTGGCCGAGACGCTCAACCTCTCGCAGCTGCGCGGCTACCGCACCGGCGGCACCGTCCACGTCGTCGTCAACAACCAGGTCGGCTACACCACGTCGCCCGACCAGTCCCGCTCGTCGATGTACTCCACCGACGTCGCGCGCATGGTGCAGGCGCCGATCTTCCACGTCAACGGCGACGACCCCGAGGCGTGCACCCGGGTGGCCCGGCTGGCCTTCGAGTTCCGGCAGGCGTTCAAGAAGGACGTCGTCATCGACATGGTCTGCTACCGCCGGCGCGGCCACAACGAGGGCGACGACCCCAGCTACACCCAGCCGCTCATGTACGACCTCATCGAGGCGAAGCGGCCGGTGCGCAAGCTCTACACCGAAGCGCTGATCGGCCGCGGCGACATCACCATCGAAGAGGCCGAGCAGGTCCTGCTCGACTACCAGAAGCAGCTCGAGCGGGTGTTCGCCGAGACCCGCCAGACGGCGCCGACCACCGTCACCACGGTGCCGACCTACCCCGACAAGCCGGCCCCCGAGGGCGCGGTCGTCACGGCCACCACGCCCGAGGTGCTCAAGCGCATCGCCGACGCCTACCTCACGGTGCCCGACGGCTTCACCGTCCACCCGAAGGTGCTGCCGCAGGTGCAACGCCGGGCGCAGGCGCTCACCGAGGGCAACATCGACTGGGCCACCGCCGAGATCACCGCGTTCGGCGCGCTGCTGCTCGACGGCCGCCCGGTGCGGCTGGCCGGCCAGGACTCCCGCCGCGGCACGTTCGTGCAGCGGTTCGCGTCGCTGGTCGATCGCAAGACCGGCGAGTCGTTCCTCCCGCTGCAGCACCTCGACGAGTCACAGGCCAAGTTCTACGCCTACGACTCCCTGCTGTCCGAGTTCGCGGCCATGGGCTTCGAGTACGGCTACTCGGTGGCCCGTCCCGACGCGCTGGTGCTGTGGGAGGCGCAGTTCGGCGACTTCGCCAACGGCGCGCAGACCATCATCGACGAGTTCATCAGCGCCGGTGAGGCCAAGTGGGGCCAGTACTCCGGCGTCGTGCTGCTGCTGCCGCACGGCTACGAGGGCCAGGGCGCCGACCACTCGTCCGCGCGCATGGAGCGGTTCCTGCTCATGGGCGCCGAGGACGCGTTCCGGGTGGCGCAGCCGTCCACGCCGGCGTCGCACTTCCACCTGCTGCGCTCGCAGGCGCTCAGCGGCAGCCACCGCCCGCTGGTGGTGTTCACGCCGAAGTCGATGCTGCGCAACAAGCGTGCGGTGTCCGCGCCCGACGACTTCACCGGCACCACCACGTTCCGGCCGGTGCTGCCCGACCCCGAGCCGCTGGACGCGGCGAAGGTCGACCGCGTGTTGCTGTGCAGCGGGAAGATCACCTGGGAGCTGCTGGCCGAGCGCACCAAGCGCTCCGACGACCACACCGCCATCCTCCCGGTCGAGCAGTTGTACCCGCTGCCCGCACAGGAGATCGCGTCGGCGCTCGCGGCCTACCCGAACCTGCGCGAGATCCGCTGGGTCCAGGACGAGCCCGAGAACATGGGCCCGTGGCCGTTCATGGCGCTGCACCTGGCGCCGCAGCTGCCCGGCGGCATCCCGCTGCGCCCGGTCACGCGGCCGGCCAGCACGTCGCCGGCGGTGGGCAACCACAGCGTCCACCTCGACCAGCAGAAGGCGCTGCACGACGCCGCGTTCGCCTGATGTACTTCACCGACCGCGGCATCGAGGAACTCGACGAGCGCCGGGGTGACGAACAGGTCACCCTGGGCTGGCTGGCCGAGCGGCTGCGCGACTTCGTCGACCAGAATCCGGAGTTCGAGACCCCGGTCGAGCGGCTGGCCACCTGGCTGGCCCGGGCCGACGACGAGGACGACGACGACCTCGGCGGCGACGCCGGGTGAGCGACCCCCGCGACGTCCGGGTGTGCGTCTTCGGCGACTCCTTCGTCGCCGGCGTCGGTGACCCGAAGGCGCTCGGCTGGGTCGGCCGCGTGGCCGCGCGCACGCCGTCGTCCACCGGGGTCGTGCTGACGGCGTACCCGCTGGGCGTGCGCGGCGAGGCCACCGAGGAGGTGGTCGTGCGCATGCCGATGGAGTGCGCGCCCCGCTTCGCCCGCGGCGACGAACACCGCGTCGTGCTGGCGCCCGGCGTGGCCGACGCGTTCCGGGGCGTGCCGGTGGCGCGGTCGGTGGCGGCGCTGGAGTTCGGGCTCTCCTCGGTGAGCGTCCCGGCCCTGGTGGTCGGGCCCCCGCCCGTCGGCGACGACGCGATGCTGGCCCGCATCGGCGACCTCGACGCCGCATGGGCGCGGCTGTGCGCCGACCGCGGCGTCCCCTACATCCCGACGTTCGGCCCGCTGACGGCCAAGCCCGCCTGGCAGACAGCCCGCGCCGACGACGGCCTGCACCCCGACCAGACCGGCTACGGCCTACTCTCCTACCTCGTCCTGAACGGCGGCTGGTACCCCTGGCTGGGCGTCGAGGCGCCGAGCACGCCGGTGAAGGACCGCCGGGCCCCCCGCGCCACCTCGTGAACCTCCTCGACCGGCGCCCGGTGCGGCGGGTGGAGTTCCAGCCGCTGGCCGACCCGCCGCTCGACCTCGGCCGCTGGCCGTGGACCCTGCCGCCGGTGCGCCAACTCGTCGCCGACGGCCTCGACCTCGCGCCGCTCACCGTCCTGGTCGGCGAGAACGGCAGCGGCAAATCCACCCTGGTCGAGGGGGTCGCGCTGGCGTACGGGTTCTCCCCCGAGGGCGGCTCGACCGGCGCCCGGCACACCACCAGGGTCAGCGAGTCGGAGCTGTCCCGCGCACTGCGGCTGACCCGCGGGCCGGGCGCGCCGAAGGACGGGTTCTTCCTGCGCGCCGAGACGATGCACGGCTTCTTCAGCTACCTCGAGGCCAACCCGAGTCCGCGCAGCCAGGACCCGGTCTTCCACGAGCTCAGCCACGGTGAGTCGTTCCTCGCCGTGCTGCGGCACCGGTTCCAGCGGCCCGGGTTCTACTGCCTCGACGAACCGGAGTCGGCGCTGTCGTTCAGCGGCTGTCTCGCGCTCGTGGGCGCGCTGAGGGAGCTCGCCGACGCCGGCGGCCAGGTGCTGGTGGCGACCCACTCGCCGCTGGTCGCGTCGCTGCCCGGCGCGACCGTCCTCGAGGTCGGCGAGTGGGGCCTGCGCGAAGTCGCGTGGCCCGACCTCGACCTCGTCCGGCACTGGCGCGCCTTCCTCGACGCTCCCGGCCGCTACCTCCGCCACCTCACCTGACCCGCGTCAGGGGGTGAAGACGACCTTGCCGAAGACGTCGCCGGCGTCGAGGGCGGCGAAACCGTCGCGGGCGTCGGCCAGCGGCAGCACGCGGTCGATCACCGGACGCAGGCCCGTCCGCTCGCAGAACGCCACCAGCCGGGCCAGCTCGTCGCGGGTGCCCATGGTGGAGCCGACGACCCGCAGCTGCAGGAAGAACACCCGGTTCAGCTCGGTCTCGGCGACGTACCCGGACGTCGCGCCGGACACCACCAGGGTGCCGCCCGGCCGCAGCGACCGCACGGAGTGCTGCCACGTCGCCGCGCCCACCGTCTCCATGACGGCGTCGACGCGCTCGGGCAGCCGCTCGCCGCTGCCGAACACCTGGTCGGCGCCCAGCGACAGCACCCGCGCGGCCTTCTCCGGGTGCCGCGACGTCGCCCAGACCCGCACCCCGGCCGCCGCTCCCAGCGCCACCAGCGCCGTCGCCACGCCGCCGCCGGCGCCCTGCACGAGCACCGTCTGCCCCGGCACCACCCGCGCCTGCGTGAACAGCATGCGGTACGCCGTCAGCCACGCCGTCGGCAGGCACGCGGCCTCCTCGAACGACAGCGCGGACGGCTTGGGCAGCAGGTTGCGCGACGGCACCGCGACCCGCTGCGCGAACGTGCCCGGGTGCAGCTCGGACAGCAGCGTCCGCCTGGGGTCGAGCGTCTCGTCGTCGCGCCAGTCGGGGTCGGAGACGACGGCGTGGACGAGGACCTCGCGGCCGTCGTCGGTGACGCCCGCGGCGTCGCAGCCGAGGATCATCGGCAGCCGGCCGGGGTCGAGGCCGACGCCGCGCAGGGACCAGAGGTCGTGGTGGTTGAGCGCCGTCGCCCGCACCGTCACCGTCGTCCAGCCGTCAGGGACCGACGGCTCGGGCCGCTCCCCCAGGGTGAGGCCCGCGAGCGGGTCGTCGGCGTCCAGGGACGAGGCGTGGGCGGCGAACATTCCCCGAGCCTAGCGAGTCGATCCGGGCCCACCGGGTTCACTCCGACCGGCTCGGATGGCAGGATGCGTCGGGGCGTCCGCGGCCAGGGTGTGACACCCTGTTCCGGGGAGGACCACACACGAGGAGGTTTGGTGAGCGAGTCCGGTTCGTCGTTCGGTGACCTGGTGGAGCTTCAGGTACCGGCGTCCAGCGCCTACCTCACCGTGCTGCGCACGACCGCCGCCCGGCTGGCCGCCAGGATAGGGTTCACACTCGACGAGATCGAGGACCTCCGCATCGCCGTCGACGAAGCCGGCGCCATGCTGCTCCCGCTGGCCGTCCCCGGGTCGAACATGCACTGCAGCTTCCAGCTGCACACCGACATCCTCGACGTCGTGGTGTCCGTGCCGGCCGCGCAGACCGACCTCCCCAGCCGCGACAGCTTCGCCTGGACGGTGCTGTCGGCGCTGGCCGGTGAGGTCGCGTCGCGGGCCGAGGACGGCCGGGTGTCCATCATGCTGCGGAAGAAGCGGGGTTGAGTCAGGCGGTGGGCGCTGCCGAGGCGAGGCTGACCAGCGAGGCCAAGGAAGAGCCCGCCGGTCCGGTCGTCGACGTCGTGCGGCCGGTCGTGGCGATCGGGCCGGCCGACACCGAGCCCGAGAGCGAGCCCACGCGCGGCACCGTCGACCGCGCCACCAGCCGGGCGCTGCTGGAACTGCTCGCCGGCCTCGACGCCGACGACCCCGCGCGCGGCGAGATCCGCAACCGGCTGACGACGCTGCACCTGCCGCTCGCCGAGCACCTCGCCCGCCGCTTCGCCGGCCGCGGCGAGCCGTACGAAGACCTCGTCCAGGTCGCCACCATCGGCCTGATCAAGGCCATCGACCGCTACGACCCCAGCCGCGGCGCCGAGTTCTCCACCTACGCCACTCCGACGATCCTCGGCGAGATCAAGCGCTGGTTCCGCGACAAGGGCTGGGCCATCCGGGTCCCGCGCCGGCTGCAGGAGCTGCGGCTGTCGATCAGCACGGCGACGACGGACCTCCTGCAGCAGCTGGGCCGGTCGCCGACCATCGCCGAGCTGGCGCAGGCCACCCGCACCACCGAGGACGAGGTGCTCGAGGCGCTGGAGACGGCGTCCGCCTACAGCACCATCTCGCTCGACTCCCCCGAGCCGGGCGAGAACGCGCCCAGCACCATCGAGACCATCGGCAAGGACGACGAAGCGCTCGAGGGCGTCGAGAACCGCGAGACGCTGGCCCGCATGCTCCAAGGGCTGCCCGACCGCGAGCGGCGCATCATCGTGCTGCGGTTCTTCCGCGGCATGACGCAGTCGCAGATCGCCGGCGAGATCGGCATCTCGCAGATGCACGTGTCCCGGCTGCTGGCGCGGACCTTGATCCAACTGCGTGAGGGCATGTTCCGCTGACCGGCGGCGGAACCGCGAACCGTAGGCTGTCAGGCATGCGCGCCCTCGTCGTCCTCAACCCGAACGCCACGACGACGTCCGTGCGCACCCGCGACGTGCTGCTGGCGGCGCTGAGCAACGACCTCGATCTCGAGGTCGCCGAGACCACGCACCGCGGCCACGCCACCGAGCTGACCAGGAAGGCCCGCGCCGACGGCGTCGGCCTGATCGTGTCGGTCGGCGGCGACGGCACCGTGAACGAGGTGGTCAACGGCCTGCTCGACCCCGCGCCGGCCGGCGGCGAGACCGTCCCCGACATCGCGATCATCCCCGGCGGCAGCACCAACGTGCTGGCCCGCAACCTCGGCATCCCCGAGAACGCCATCGAGGCAACCGGCCTGCTGCTCGACGCGCTGCGCGCCGGGCGGCGGCAGAGCATCGGGCTGGGCCGGCTCGACGACCGGTTCTTCACCTTCACCGCCGGGTTCGGGCTCGACGCCGACGTCATCCAGGCCGTCGAGGCCGAGCGCGAGCGCGGCCGCGTGTCCACCGTCCCGCTGTACGTGCGCACCGCCGTCCGCCGGTTCTTCGCCCAGCCCGAGCGCGGCCACGGCACCATCGAGCTGACGGCCGACGGCGGGGCGCCGGTCGCCGGGCTGGCCGTCGTCATCGTCACGAACTGCACGCCGTGGACGTATTTCGGCGCCCGGCCGCTGCGGCCCACCCCGTTCGCCGACCTCAACGCCGGTCTCGACGTGTTCGGGCTGACCAGCCTGCGGCTGGCGCCCACGCTGCTGCACCTCGCCCAGCTGACGACCCGGAGGGGGCCGCGCGGGCGGGCCGTCGTGTCACTGCACGACCGCAAGGAGCTCGTGCTGCGGGCGCCGGAACCGCTGCCGGTGCAGGTCGACGGCGACTACATCGGCGAGCGGACGGAGATCACGCTGACCTCGGTGCCGCGGGCGCTGCGCATCGCGTACTGAGCGGGCTCTCCGTCGATCCGAAGCCGGTGAGCGCGTCGAACCCGTCAGATGCAGGTCCGCAGGACCCTTGCCAGCGCCAGAGGTGCCGGTTATCGTCCCATCTTGGCTGTTTTGAGCCGATGCTGTGACCGACGCGACACCGACCTTCATGAGACGGATTACACAAAGCCCTTGTAGATGCATCACGAACTTGTCACCCTGGTAGGGCGACGCGGTTAGCCGCGCGTTTCGAGCGCGCAGCAGACCGCCGCAAGACTTCGCGTCATCCCCCTCGGCCCCAAGAAGCCACAGGGCCGGGCAGGGATTCGTGAACGAATTCACGTACTGCAACGTGGCTGGTCGGCCGAGCCGTCCGGCACCACACCATAAGGAGCTGTGAGAACCATGGATTGGCGCCACCGTGCCGCCTGTCGAGACGAGGACCCAGAGCTGTTCTTCCCCATCGGGAACACCGGGCCCGCGCTGCTCCAGATCGAGGAGGCCAAGACCGTCTGCCGCCGCTGCGACGTGCGCGAAGCCTGCCTGAGCTGGGCCCTCGAGAGCGGCCAGGACGCCGGCGTGTGGGGCGGGCTGTCCGAGGACGAGCGTCGTGCCCTGAAGCGTCGCAACGCCCGAGCCCGCGCACGAGCCTACTGAGCCGGAGCACCCCAGCCGACACCCGCGCCTGAACGCTACGCCCCGCCAGCACCCCGGATTGGCGGGGCGTCGGTATGTCCGCACCCGCCCGGCAGAGCACCTCAGTGTGGCGACTCCGCGCTGACCGGGAGGTCGAGCACGACCCGGGTGCCGCCGCCTGAGCGCGGCCCGATGTCCAGCGTCCCGCCCAGCTCCCCCACCACCAGGGTCCGGACGATCTGCAGCCCGAGGTTCCCGGCGGTGGCCGCGTCGAAGCCGGGCGGCAGCCCGACTCCGTCGTCGTCGATCGTGACGAGCAGCCGGCCGTCCGAGCGTTCCGCCGTCAGCAGCACCGCGCCGCCGCGCCGGCCGAGGCCGTGCTCGACGGCGTTCTGCAGCACCTCGGTCAGCGTCATCGCCAGCGGCGTCGCTGTCTCGGCGGCCAGGATCCCGAACGTCCCCGACCGCGTCGCCCGCACGTCGGACGTGGTGGCGGCGACCTCGGCGACCATGCCGAGCAGGCGGTCGGCGACGTCGTCGAAGGCGACGGTGTCGTCGACGGTCTGCGACAGCGTCTCGTGCACGATGGCGATCGAGCCGACCCGGCGCACCGCCTCGTCCAGCGCCGCCCGCCCCTCCGCCGACGCGATGCGCCGCGACTGCAGCCGCAGCAGCGCCGCGACCGTCTGCAGGTTGTTCTTCACCCGGTGGTGGATCTCGCGGATCGTCGCGTCCTTGGTCAGCAGCTCCCGCTCGCGCCGCCGCACCTCGGTGACGTCGCGGCACAGCGCCAGCGCGCCGACGTGCTGACCGCCGGGGTCGAGCGGGATGATCCGCAACGTCATGACCGTGCCGTTGCCCTCGATCTCGGTGCGCACGTGCTGCCGCCCGCCGAGCACGTCCTCGAGTGGCTCGTCCCGCGCACCCGGCGGCGGCGCCAGCGTGGCCGTCGCCTTGCCCAGGTGGTGGCCGACGAGGTCGGCGGCGAGGCCGAGGCGGCGGTAGACGGAGACGGCGTTGGGGCTGGCGTAGAGCGCCTGGCCGTCGGCGTCGAGGCGGATCAGGCCGTCGCCGACCCGGGGCGCGCCGCGGCGGCCCATGTCGGTGCGGGTGGAGTGCGGGAACCGGCCCTCCGTGATCAGCGTGGCCAGCTGGCTGCCGCACTCGAGGTAGGACAGCTCCAGCCGGCTCGGCGTGCGGACCGCGATGAGGTTGGTGTGCCGGCCGATGACGGCGATGACGCGGCCGTCGTGGCGCACCGGGATCGCCTCGACCCGCACCGGGACGTCGTCCCACCACTCCGGGTCGCCCTCGCGGCGGATGACGCCCTCGGTGTAGGCGGTGTCGATGAGCGGCCGGCGGCCCTTCGCCAGGTACGTGCCGACGAGGTCCTCGACGTAGGCGGTCGGGCCGGTGGTCGGGCGCATCTGGGCCACGGCGCGGTAGCCGTCGTCGTCGCGGTCGGGCACCCACAGGACGAGGTCGGCGAAGGAGAGGTCGGCCAGCAGCTGCCAGTCGGCGATGAGGGCATGCAACCAGTCGAGGTCGGCCTCGGAGAGATCGGTGTGACGCTGGACGACGTCGTTGAGCGACGGCACGTCACTGAGCGTAGCTCTCGTCACCTCGCTTCCCTCCATGGAGGTGGTTCTGCGAGGATTGCTCCGTGCAGCAGTCCTACTGGGAGCAGGTCGTCGCCGACGGCTTCCGGCTACCCCAGGGCGCTGCCCTCGACGAGCTCACGATCGAGCTGGTCACCATGCTCGGCGACACCGACCCGCACGTGCGAGAGGACATCGCCCGCTCGGTGCTGCAGACCTGGATCCGCGAGGGCGTCTACGACGACCTGCTCATCGGGCTCGGCGACGGGCTGGCGCTCGGGCTGAAGAAGGGCCTGGGCGAAGAGGGCACCGACACTGTGCTGCGCCGCTCGTTCTCGGCGAGCGTGCTGTCCGAGGTCATCGCCCGCGACAACGTCACCCACGGGCTGCACCCCGCCGCCGTCCTGACGTGGGCCGACCAGGCGGTCGGCTGGTTCCTCGGCGAGCGCGACCTCCGCGGCTGGACCCCCAACCAGGGCTGGGCCAACGCCGTCGTGCACGGCGCCGACGTGCTCGGCGCGCTGAGCGCGTCGCGGCACCTGAGCGCCGACGAGCTGCGTGTCCTGCTCGACGTCGTCGCCGAGCGGCTGACAACCCCGACGCGGCACCGGTTCTCCGCCGGCGAGGAGCAGCGGCTCGCATACGCGACGATGTCGGTGCTGCACCGCGACCTCGTCAGCATCGAGCCGCTGGAGGGATGGCTGGAGCGGCTCGCCCAGGCCTGGCGCGACGACGCCCGCCCGCCGTCGTCGCGGGCCGCGGCGCGCGAGAACACCCTCGACTACCTGCGGGCGCTGCACCTGCAGCTGCTGCTGGGCGTGCAGGGCACCCCGGCGCAGAACGTCGCCAGCACCGTGCGGCCGATGCCCGCGGTCCGCTCCGACCTGCTGCTCGCCCTGCAGGCGACTCTGCGCTCCAGCGCGCCCTGGTTGTACCGCCAGCGCTGACGCGGGCTAGGCGTCGAGGGCCGCGGCGACGGTCTCGACCTGCTGCTCCGTCCAGGCGCTGCCGCGGACGATGACGCCGACGTGCTCGAAGCCGAGGTCGCGGGCCGCACGGGCGCGTCCGGTGAACGAGGCGGCGGACTCGCCCGGTTCCAGGGCCATGGCCAGCGTCTTCTCGATCTCGTCGAACGGGCGGCCGACGTCGTCGCAGTGGCGGGCCAGCACGTCGAGCTTGTGCCGGACGGTCTGCCCGCCGTCGGGGATGTCGAACAGGTTGCAGGCGTCGGCGTACTGGGCGACCAGCCGCAGCGTGACCTTCTCGCCCGTGCCGCCGACGACGATCGGCGGGTGCGGCCGGGTGGCGGGCAGCGGGCTGCCGATCGGCCGGTCCAGCTGGTAGTGGGCGCCCTCGAACGGCGACTCGTCGCCGGCCCACAGCTGCTTGGCCAGCCGCAGCAGCTCCTCCAGCCGCTCGAACCGCTCGGCCGTCGGCGGCAGGAACAGCCCCATCATGCGGGCTTCGTCGGCGTGGTAACCGGCGCCGACGCCGAGCCACGCGCGGCCGCGCGAGAGCACGTCGAGCGTCGTCACGGCCTTGATGAGCAGCGCCGGGGCGCGATACGTCGCGGCCGACACCATGGTGCCCAGGCGGATCCGCTCGGTCTGCCCGGCGAGGTAGCCGAGGGTGGTGTACGCCTCGAGCATCGGGTCGCCGAGCTGCGAAGTCGGGTCGCCCTGCAGCAGGTGGTCGGCGACCCAGAGAGTGTCGATGCCGGCGTGGTCGGCGGCGCGCACCACGCGCGTCAGCTCGTCGGTGAGGCCGCCACCGGGCCAGGTGTAGTTGGTGACGCTGATGCTGACCTTCATGACTCGACCCTAGGGCCAAATACTTGGATTCGTCAAACTATTGGAGTCATCCAAGCAGTATGCTGATCCCGTGACCGACCACGCCACGCTCGCCGCCGACACCTGGCGGCTGATGTTCGACCTGCTCATCCGGTCCCGGCCCGAGCGCGACGCCGTCCTGGCCCGGCTCGGGCTGACGGCGAACGAGTACAAGGCGCTGCACTCGCTCGACGCCGAGGACGGCCGGACGATGAAGGACCTCGCCGCCGAGTGGCAGTGCGACGCGTCGACCGCCACCTGGACGGTCGACCGCCTGCAACGCCTCGACCTCGCCGAACGCCGGGTCCACCCCACCGACCGCCGGG
This sequence comes from Jiangella sp. DSM 45060, assembly GCF_900105175.1. NCBI lineage: Bacteria > Bacillati > Actinomycetota > Actinomycetes > Jiangellales > Jiangellaceae > Jiangella > Jiangella sp. DSM 45060. The sequence goes on from NZ_LT629771.1 coordinate 5,002,998, forward strand.
CCCGGTTGGTCGTGCTGACGGCGCGTGGCGCGGCGATGCGGGCCGAGCTGCTCGGCGCCATGTACGCGCCGCCGGCCGACCTGCTCCGGCTGGACGGCGCACAGCTGCGGGCTCTGCGCGAGGCGCTGGAGCCACTACGCCATGATCACCCCATGGATTCCGGTACGGTGACCGCGTGAGTATTTCGCAGCGCAAAGATCTCACCCTCAGTGGCCACGCCGGTCAGCACGCCCTGGCCGTCGCCGAGGCGCACGGTGTCGGCACCATGTGGACGCTGTCCGGCGCCCACGTGTTCCCGCTGTACGACGCCGTGGTCAAGGCCGAGTCGCCCACGCGCATCGTCGACGTGCGGCACGAGCAGACGGCCGTCTTCGGCGCCGAGGCGACCGCGAAGCTGACCCGCGAGCCGGGGCTGGTCGTGCTCACCGCGGGACCGGGCGTCACCAACGGCGTCAGCGGCATCGCGCAGGCCTACTTCAGCGGCGTCCCGCTGCTGGCCGTCGGCGGCCGTGCGCCGGCCTGGCGCTGGGGCACCGGCGCGCTGCAGGAGCTCGACCACCCGCCGCTGCTGGCCCCGGTCACGAAGCTGGCCACGACGGCGGCCAAGGCGGCCGACGTCGGCCCGGTGGTCGACCGCGCGCTCAGCGTCGCCCGGTCGGCGCACCGCGGGCCGGTCTTCGTCGACGTCCCGATGGACGAGCTGTACAGCTTCGCCGACGTCACGCTGGAGGTCACCCCGCCGGCGCCGCGGCCGGAGCCGGACCCCGACGACCTCACCGCCATCGCGACGGCCATCTACGAGTCGCGGCACCCGGTCGTCGTGCTCGGCTCGGACGTCTGGATGGACGGCGCCGAAGCGGCCGCGCTGCGTTTCGCCGACGAAACCGGCATCCCGGTCGTGGCCAACGGCATGGGCCGCGGCGTGCTGCCGAAGGGGCACCGGCTGCTGGTCAACCGGGCGCGGTCGGCCGCGTTCAAGAACGCCGACCTCGTCGTGGTCGTGGGCACGCCGCTGGACTTCCGGCTCGGCTTCGGCACGTTCGGCGGCTCCGACGGCGCGGCGCCGGCACGGGTCGTGCACGTCACCGACTCCCCCGAGGGCCTCGCGACGCACGTCGAGCTGGCGGCCAGCGCGTCCGGCGACCTCAGCATGGTGCTCGACGGCATCCTGCACTCGCTGCGGGCCACCCGGCGCTGGGACGACTGGGCGAGCGACCTGCGCGACCAGGCGGCGGCCGCCGTCGAACGCGACGCCCCGCTGCTGGCGTCCGACGGTGAGCCGATCCACCCGGCGCGCGTCTACGGCGAGCTCAACCGCGTGCTCGACGACGACGCCGTGGTCATCGGCGACGGCGGCGACTTCGTGTCGTGGGCCGGCAAGCTGATCGAGTCCGGCCGGCCCGGCTGCTGGCTCGACCCCGGCCCGTACGGCTGCCTCGGCGCCGGCGCGGGCGCGGCGGCGGCCGCCCGGCTGGCCCGTCCGGACAGCCAGGTCGTGCTGCTCTACGGCGACGGCGCCGCCGGCATGTCGCTGATGGACGTCGACACCCTCGTGCGGCACGAGCTCCCGGTGGTCATGGTGGTCGGCAACAACGGCGCTTGGGGCCTGGAGAAGCACCCGATGCGCTTCCTCTACGGCTACGACGTCGCCGCCGACCTGCGCCCCGACACCGGCTACGACGCCGTCGTCGAGGCGCTCGGCGGGGCCGGCGAGACCGTCACCGAGCCCGGCGACGTCGGCCCGGCGCTGCGCCGCGCGTTCGACTCCGGCGTGCCGTACCTCGTCAACGTCCAGTGCGACCCGAAGATCGCCTACCCCCGCTCGACCACCGGCATCTGAGCGTCGGACCGCGGCGGTCGCCGGTGGCAGAAGGCGGCCCGGTAGGCCTGCGGCGTCGTGCCCAACCGCTTGGCGAAGTGGTGCCGCATGGCCGCCGCCGTGCCGAAGCCGGCCCGGGCGGCCACCGTCTCGACGACGTCGTCGCCGCGCTCGAGCATGCGCTGCGCCGCCGCCAGGCGAGCCGTCAGCAACCACTCGTACGGCGTGGTGCCGGTCTCGGCGCGGAACCGGCGGGCGAACGTGCGCGGTGACATGTTCGCCAGCGTGGCGAGGTCGTCGACCGTGAGGTCCTGGTCGAGGTGGGCGGTCATGTAGTCGACGACGCCGGCCAGCGTGCGGGCGGGGGTGGCCCGGATCGGCGCCTCGATGAACTGCGCCTGGCCGCCGTCGCGGTGCGGCGGGACGACCATGCGCCGGGCGACCATGGCCGCGGCGTCGGCACCGAACTCCTTGCGCCACAGGTGCAGGCTGGCGTCGAGCCCGGCGGCGGTGCCGGCGCTGGTGATGATCGGGTCGTCGTCGACGTAGAGCACGCCGGGGTCGACCTTGGCCTCGGGGAACCGGGCGGCCAGCTCGCCGCTGTACATCCAGTGCGTGGTGCAGCGGCGGCCGTCGAGCAGCCCGGCGGCGCCCAGCACGAACGCGCCGGAGCAGACCGACAGCACCCGCGCCCCACGGTCGACGGCGGCGCGCACCGCGTCGAGCACGTCGTCGGGGACCGGATTCAGCCGCGGCACGGCGGGGATGCCGACGAGGTCGGCCGACGCCAGCCGGTCGAGGCCGTGCTCGATCGTCACCCCGAAGCCGAGCGACGTGCGGACCTGCGGGGACGGCCCGCACAGGTCGAAGTCCATGACCGGCAGGCCTTGGTCGGAACGGTCGATGCCGAACGCCTCGCAGAGCACGCCGAGCTCGAACGGGGCGACCCCGTCGAGCACCAAGACGGCGACATTTCGCAGCATTCCGACAGTCTGCCAGACCTCTGGCAGGAAGTCGATGGGTACTGGCAGTCCTGCCACTGTTGGCAGGATCCCGTGGGGAGCAGAATTACTGCCATGAGCACAGTATTCGTTGTCCTGGTCCTGGCAGTCGCGATCGCCGCCGCGGTCTCCGCGGCTCGGTGGGCGGTCTCGGGCGGCGGCCCTCGGCGCGACCCGCTCCCGCGAGCCGAGGACGACTGGTCGCCGACCCTCCCGACCCACCCCTACGCCCGCTGACCGCCCCGCTGGCCGCTACTGCGCACGCTGCTGGCGGGCAGTCAGCCGTCCTGCGCCAAGTGCGCCAGGAAGCGCTCGCGCCCCACGACGGCGCGGGTGACCGTCCCACGTCCCACCGGCTCGCCGTCGGCGCCGACCGCGACGACGGAGAACCGCAGGGTCCGCCCGTCGACGGCGGTCAGCTCGCCGCGCACCTCCACGAGGGCGCCGAGCGGGCTCGCCGCGACGTGATCGACCTCCACCCGGGTGCCCACCGTGGTGTCGCCGTCGGCGAGCGCGTCGTCGACGGCGGCCACGGTGACGGCCTCCATCCACGCCAGCAGCCGCGGCGTCGCCAGCACGGGGACGTCGCCGGACCCCACCGCCAGCGCGGTGTCGACCTCGGTGACGGTGTGCGTCTCGGCCGCCGTCAGGCCGGGTTCGAGCGCGGTCACGAGAGGACGACCAGCACGTCGCCCTCCTGGACGACGTCGCCGGGGCCGACCTTGATCTCGGACACCAGGCCGGCGTCCTCGCACAGGACCGGGATCTCCATCTTCATGGACTCCAGGATCAGCAGGGTCGCCCCCGCATCGACCCGCTCCCCCACGGATACCGCCACGGAGTGGACATTGGCCACCATCTCGGCGGCCACCTGCTCGGCCACGCGCTGACTCCTCTCGCCGCTGAGCAGCATTCCACCACGGCCCTCGGGCGTGGCGTACCCCGGTTCCGCGGCGGTCCGGGTCAGGATGATGATATGGCGCTCCTCTTGCTCGCCCTGGCCGCCGGCCTGGCGGCGGGGTACGCACGCGGCGGGCGGCTGCGCCGGCTGGGCGAGCGCCCGCCGATGCGCAGCCGGCTCATCCTCACCGCGCTGGGCGCCTACGCCGTCGGCGTCGCCGGCAGCTGGGTCTGGGAGCCGCTGCTTCCGGCCATGACGGCGCTGTGCTGGTTCACGCTGGGGTTCTACGCCTGGCTCAACCGCTCGTACTACGGCGCGACGCTGGTCGCGCTCGGCCTGGCGGCGAACGGCCTGGTCATCCTGCTCAACGGTGGCATGCCGGTGTCCGCGTCGGCGCAGCAGCGGGCCGGCGTCGAGACCACCGTCGCCGAGCGGCCCGACGAGGGCGTCGTCACGCCCTCCGGCGACGACACCAGGCTGCCGTGGCTGGGCAAGACCATCCCGGTCGCGTTCCCGCCGAGCCCCGAGGCGGTCAGCCCTGGCGACGTCGCGGTGGCCGCCGGTGTCGCGGCCGCACTGGCCACGGCGATGACCGGACGGCGCACCGCTCCGGCCCGCGAGCGGTCCGAGACGCCGCGACGTCCGCAGCAGCGGCCCGTGCCGCGGCCGCGGCCGGCCGGCCCGCCGCCGCCCCCGCCGGAACCGTCCGCCGATCGTGCGACAATGGACGACGACGCCCCCGCGGCTGACTCGCCGCGCGTCACCGCGTGACGGTTCACCGTCCGCCAGCAGCACACCGATCCCGGAGAGGAGTCAGCTCGCCATGGGCAAGAAGGCACGCAAGCGCCGTTCGCGCAAGAAGAGCGCCGCCAACCACGGCAAGCGCCCCAACTCCTGATTGAGGCGCCCGTAGGCGACGAGAGCCCCGTACCTGCCTGGCAGGTGCGGGGCTCTCGTCTGTGCGAAGTCTGTGGTCAGGGCGTCCGGGTCATCTGCACCCGGACCTCCTCGATGCGTGCGCGGATCTTCAGCCGCAGGTCGTCGGGGGCGTGGTCGCACCCGCAGGCCCGGGCCACCGCCTCGCGGATGACGCGCTCGATGTCGTACGTGGACAGGCACGGCTGGCAGTCGTCGAGGTGCGCCTTGATCTCGTCGTAGGTGAGGGCGCGGTCGTCGAGCTCGTGGTCGAAGAACACGTAGACCCGATCGAGTACCTCAGCGCAGTCGACGTCGTCGTCGTTGCAGCTCATCCTCCGACCTCCTGAGTGACCTTCGGCACCAGCCCACGCTCACGGGCGTAGTCCTCGAGCAGCCCGCGCAGCTGACGCCGTCCGCGGTGCAGCCGGGACATCACCGTGCCGATGGGTGTGCCCATGATGTCGGCGATCTCCTTGTAGGGGAAGCCCTCGACATCGGCGAGGTAGACCGCGATGCGGAACTCCTCGGGGATCTCCTGCAGGGCGTTCTTCACGTCGGAGTCGGGCAGGTGGGCCAGCGCCTCGGCCTCGGCCGAGCGCAGGCCGGTCGAGGTGTGCGCCTCGGCCCGCGCCATCTGCCAGTCCTCGATCTCCTCGGTGGCGCTCTGCTGCGGCTCGCGCTGCTTCTTGCGGTAAGTGTTGATGAACGTGTTGGTCAGGATGCGGTAGAGCCACGCCTTGAGGTTCGTTCCCTCCTTGAACTGGTGGAACGAGGCGTAGGCCTTCGCGAACGTCTCCTGGACCAGGTCCTCGGCGTCGCTGGCGTTGCGGGTCATGCGCAGCGCGGCGGAGTACAACTGGTCGAGGAACGGCAACGCATCGCGCTCGAACCGCTGCGTGCGCTGCTCGTCACTCTCCTGATCAGCCATCACCGTCAAGTCTACCGGGGCGGCGGTGTCGACCACCGGCCGCTCCAAGCACGTCGCACTCACAGTCAGCTGAAACCTCCAAGCTCGGTGTTCCGCTGGCGTCAACGGCGACGGCGCCCTGTTCATTCCCCGAGCGGGGCCAGGAACGCGCTGACGGCGGCCACGACGGCGTCGACGGCCGCGCGCTGCGACTGGCCCTTGAGCACCTTCATCCCGTGGTCGGCACCGGGGATGGTGACCAGCCGGTGCGGACCGGACGGGAACTCGTCCGGGCCACCGAAGGTGTCGCGCTCGCCCTGTACGACGAGCACCGGCAGCTTCTCGGCGGCGCCGGCCAGCTCGGGCAGCCGCGACGCCTGTGGCTTGCCGGGCAGGTGCAGCGGGAACGCCAGGCAGACGACGGCGGCGGCGTCCAGCGTGGCGGCCGTGCGGCAGGCGACCCGCGCGCCGGAGCTGCGTCCGCCCAGTACCAGCGGCACGTCGCGAGGCAGCGTCGCGAGCGCCGCCAGCCACGCCTCGTCGAGCACCGGCGGGCGCGGCGCGACCTTCTTGCCGGCCAGCCGCCACGGCTGCTCGAACCGGACGACGGTGACGCCCTGCGCCGGCAGCTCGCGCGAGAGCGCCTCGAGGTCGGCCGCCTTCGGGCCGCCGCCGGCGCCGTGGCCCAGCACCAGCCGCAGCCGCGGCTCGTCGGCGGCGTCGGTCCAGAACGCCGCGTCGCCGATGGGCGTGCTCACGGTGGACCGGACCGGCCCCATCACAGCTCCACCGGGTCGACGAGGTGCGGCCCGTTGTTGCCGACCTTGTTGACGTCGGTCGACACCGGGTACGCGTCGAGAACGCCGGGCACCGCCGGGGCCAGCAGCCGCGTGACGTCGTCGGCGTCCTGGATGGCGGGGTCGAGCCAGCGCTCCCAGTGGTCCTGGTCGACCAGCATCGGCATGCGGTCGTGAATCTGGCCGACGTCGTCGGTGGCGTCGGTGGTGAGGATGACCACCGACCACACGAACGCGTCGTCGGCGTCGTCGGGTTTGCTCTTGTCGCGCCAGATCTCGTACAGCCCGGCCATCGCCAGCGAGCCGTCCTTCGGGTGGATGAAGAACGGCTGCTTCTGGCCCTTCTCGCCGCGCCACTCGTAGAAGCCGTCGGCCGGGAGGATGCACCGGCGCAGCTGGAACGCCTTGCGGAAGGCCGGCTTCTCGGCCGCGGTCTCGACCCGGGCGTTGATCAGCCGGTTCCCGATGGCGACGTCCTTGGCCCACGACGGGACCAGGCCCCAGCGAAACGTGCGCAGCCGGCGCGTCGGCGGCTGCTCCGGCTCGTCCTTCTTGCCGCGGGTGACGACGGCATAGACCTTCTTGCTGGGTGCGACGTTCCAGTCGGGGTCGAGGCGCTCGCGCACCTCCGCCCGCTCGACGCCGAACTCGTCGGCGAGATCGTCGGCGCTCTGGCTGACCGCGTACCGTCCGCACATACACCCATCCTCGCACCGGTACGCGCGGGTTTCGTGGTAGGCAAGGGGTATGAGCCTCGTCCGAATGATCGCCCGCCCGATGCTCGCGTCGATCTTCGTCGTCCAGGGCGCCCAGCGTCTGCGCGACCCGGAGCCGGGGATCGCCGCGGCCACCACCTTCGCCGACCGCTTCGGCCCCACGCTGCAGAAGCGGGTGCCGCAGCTGCCGACTGACCCGAAGACGCTCGTGCGCGTCAATGCCGGCATGCAGGTCGGCGCCGGGCTGGCGCTGGCGACCGGCCGGTTCCCCCGGCTGGCGTCGGTCGCGCTGCTCGCCTCCCTGGTGCCGACCACCTGGGCGGGCCATCCGTTCTGGAGCATCGAGGACCCCGACCAGCGCAATGCCCAGCGCATCCAGGCGATGAAGAACGCCGGTCTCGCCGGCGGGCTGCTGCTCGCCGCCGTCGACACCGAGGGCAAGCCGGGGTTGTCGTGGCGGGCGCGGCGCGCGGCCAAGGACGCGAAGCGGGCCACGAAGACGGCAAAGCGCGAGGCCCGGCTGGCCGCGAAGGCCACCGCCGGCCAGGCCCGGGCCGGCATGCGCTCGGTGCAGCACCGCGCCAAGCCCTGACGGCGTCTCGCCCGGCCGTTCAGGCGAGGGCCGGCTCGCGCTCAGGGTTGCCCTGATCGAGGGCCAGCTGGGGACCTGGTTGTCACTCGACGCACGTCGTGCTCGGTGCCGGTGGGTCGTCGTGACCGGAGTTGCGCATGGTCAGCAGCGCCGCGCGAGCCGCGTCGACAACCTCCGTCCACCGAGGGTCGGCGAGATAGACGTCATCCGGGCTGTCCCCCAAGTCAGTGATCATCGGGTCCAGAACCGCGTTGAGCGCCCGGAGCGCCGGTACCTCCTCGGCGTAGAGCAGCGACGAAACCGAATTCTCGGGTGAGGGCAACACCGTGGTGTCGTCGTAGAGAATGTGCACGTCATCGAGAAGTCGTCGTAGTAGTTGACGCCCTCCTCGACCCGGCCCCAGCGGGTCGTCTGGTGGACAGGATCGCTGAGGGCTTCAAGCGCCGAAACAATCTGCGCGCGCATCCATGGGTATTGGATCTCGTCGGCCATGGGGTGTCCTCGATTCAGTTCAGGACTGCCGTCAGCAGGTCGGCGGCGGCCGCGCGGGCGTGCGTCAGCGCGTCGGGCTGACCGCCGGCGGTCATCGTCACCAGGGCGCCCTCATGCAGCAGTGCCAGCCGCAGGCCCAGCTCCGTCGCCGCAGCCTCGGGGACCCCGGCCTCGGCGACCAGGCGGACGTAGAGCGCCCGGGTCGTCTCCTTCTCCGCCCGGATGACCGCGACGCCGGGATGCTCGGTGCCGCCGATCTCGGCGAACGCGTTGACGAACGCGCACCCCCGCTCGGCGTCGCGCTGCCACTCCGCGAGCGCGTCGTACACCGCCAGCACCCGGCCCGGCCCGGGGTCGGGCGCGTGCTCGTCGAGATACGCGGCGACGAACGCCTGCCACCGCTCGAACCGGCGGCCCAGGTACAGCGCGACCAGCGCGTCCTTCGAGCCGAACCGGTCGTACAGCGTCTTCTTCGTGGTCCCCGCCGCCTCGGCGATGGCGTCGACGCCGACGGCGCGGATGCCGTGCCGGTAGAACAGCGTGCTCGCGGTGTCGAGCAGCCGCTGTCCCGCGGGCGTGAGGGTGCCCGGTTGCCGTGCGGCCATGTCTCCTCCTTGGTTGGACACTGACAGTATACCGACCGGTATGTTTACATCGACGGCATGACCACGACGCAGCGCGCTTCCGGTCCCGGCGGCCCGAGCTCCGGCGGATCGGGCTCGGGCGGTTCGGGGTCGGGCGGTTCGGGCTCCGGCGGCCCGGCCGCCCCCGCACGCCGTGCCCCGCGGGCGCCGGGCACGTCCCGCACCTCCGCCGTCGACGTCGGCGCGGCGGCGGCGCTCGTCGTGTTCTGGAGCAGCGGGTTCGTCGGCGCCCGGCTCGGCACCCAATACGCGCCCGCCGACACGTTGCTGGCCTGGCGCTACCTCGTCGCCGCGGCGCTGCTGCTGCCCGTCGTCGCGCCGTCGCTGCTGCGGCTGGCCCGTCGCGACCTCGGCCGGCACGCCGTCGTCGGACTGTTGTCGCAGACGCTGTACCTCGGCGGCGTCGTGACGGGCATCGGTCTCGGTGTCCCGGCGGGCACGGCGGCGCTGATCGCGGCCCTGCAGCCTCTGGTCGTCGCCACGGCGGCGCGCCGACTGCTGGGCGAATCGGTCAGCGGCCGCGCCCGGCTCGGGCTGTGGCTGGGCCTGGCCGGCGTCGGCATCGTCGTCGCCTCCGACGTCGGTGGTGGCGGGCCGGCCTGGATCTACCTGCTGCCGGTCGGCGGGATGCTGGCATTGTCGGCGGGGACGGTGCTGGAGCAGCGCTGGCGGCCGACCGGCGGGCTGGCGGTGTCGTTGAGCGTGCACGTGGCCGTCGCCGCGGTGGCGTTCACCGGCGAGGCGGTCGCCTTCGGGCGGCTCACCGTGCCGTCGGCGGGCGGTTTCTGGTGGGCGGTCGCGTGGGTGCTGGTGCTGTCGACCGCCGGTGGATACGGCGCCTACCTGCTGGTGCTGCGCCGCGGCGGGGCGACTCGGGTGAGCAGCCTGCTCTACCTGACCCCGCCGACGACGGCGGTGTGGGCCTGGCTGATGTTCGGCGATTCCCTCGGCGTGGCGACGCTCCTCGGGTTCGCCGTGTGCGCCGTGGCGGTGTGGTTGGTTCTTGCGGGCCGAGGCGGGGGCCCGGTTCGCCGGGCGCCGGTTCGCCGGGGTCGGGTTCGCCGGGCGCCGGTTCGCCGGGGTCGGGTTCGCCGGGCGGCCGTACGCTGAGGCTGCCGCGTTGGCCAGCCCCCTGCTGCTCTCGATGGTCGGGGGCGCGGGAGGCCGCCTCAAGCGGACCTCTTTGAATGGCGCTTCGCGCGACGGAGGACCGCTTGACCCAGCCGCCCGCGCCCCCGTTCAAGCAGCGTCAGGGGGCCGGCCGAAAAATGGGCCCGGCCTCACTGCTCGCTCTTCTCGGGGTCCGCTGGCCGCTCACCGGCCGTGGGTGGTGTTCGGCCACCGACTGCGCCGTGCGTTGTGGTCCGCTGGCCGCTCACCGGCCGTGGGTGGTGTTCGGCCACCGGCAGTGCCGTGCGTTGTGGTCCGCTGGCCGCTCACCGGCCGCCGGTGGTGTTCGGCCACCGGCTGCGCCGTGCGTTGCTGTTCACCGGCCGCCGCGTGGTGAACGCCCTTGATCTGGGCCGCGCTGGGCGGTAAGCATGACCCTCCCGGCCCGGGTGGGGCCCACCCTACGGGCGGGCACTGACAGAGCGGCGCGCGCGAACCGGCGACCAGCCGAACCGCCGACTCGCCCACCGCAACCGACTCGCCCACCGCAACCGACCCGCCCACCGCAACAGACCCGCCCACCGCAACCGGCTCGCCCACCGCAACAGACCCGCCCACCGCAACAGACCCGCCCACCGCAACCGGCTCGCCCTCCGCAACCGGCTCGCCCACCGATGCCTGCTGGCGGACGGTGGCTGTCGAGCCGCCGCTGCCGGCAGGTTGACGAGGACGGCACAGGTTGGCACTGGCGTCACCACGTCCGGCAGCACTACCAGCCGGCCTGACCAGATGGACCGCCGCCGCGAGGCGGGGCAGGGCGCCTCAGACGACCGGTTCGGCGACGCCGGGGCGGAACTCGGGGGCGGCGGAGCGGGCGTCGTCGGCGGCTTGGTCGTCGGGCTCGGTCTGGGAAGCGCGTTCGGCTTCGACGCGCTTGCGGTAGACGTCGACCTCGCGGGCGATGGTGGCGTCGTCCCAGCCGAGGGTATCGGCCATGAGCCGGGCGACGGCGTCGGCGGATTCGAGGCCGCGGTGCGGGTACTCGATGCTGATGCGCGTACGCCGGGTCAGCACGTCGCTGATGTGCAGCGCCGCCTCGTGCGTGACCGCGTAGACGACCTCGACCTGGAGGTAGTCGGCGGAGCCGGGGATGGGCTGCAGCAGTTCCGGCCGGCCCTCGGCCAGCGCCAGCACCTCGTAGACCATCGAGCCGTAGCGGTCGAGCAGGTGCCGCAGCCGGTGCGGGTGGACGCCGTACTCGTCGGCCAGGCGGTCGACCTGGTTGACGAGGGCGTGGTAGCCGTCGGCGCCGACGAGGGGGACCTTGTCGGTGATGGACGGGCGGATCCAGCCGCGAAGATCGGCGCGGGCGGCGTCGATGGCGTCCTTGGCCATGACCCGGTACGTGGTGTACTTCCCGCCGGCGATGGCGACCATGCCGGGCGCCGGCCGGGCCACCGCGTGCTCGCGCGACAGCTTCGAGCTCTGCTCGCTCTCGCCGGCCAGCAGCGGCCGCAGCCCCGCGTACACGCCCTCGATGTCGTCGTGGGTGAGCGGGGTGGCGAGGACGGCGTTGACGTGCTCGAGGATGTAGTCGATGTCGGCCTTGGTGGCGGCCGGGTGGGCGAGGTCGAAGTTCCAGTCGGTGTCGGTGGTGCCGATGATCCAGTGGTTGCGCCACGGGATGACGAACAGCACCGACTTCTCCGTGCGCAGGATCAGCCCGCTCTCGGCGGCGATGCGGTCGCGCGGGACGACGATGTGCACGCCCTTGCTGGACCGCACCCGGAACCGGCCGCGGGTGCCGGCCAGCCGCTGCATCTCGTCGGTCCACACCCCGGTGCAGTTGACGACGACGTCGGCGGTGACCTCCTGCTCGGCGCCGGTCTCGACGTCGCGGACGCGGACGCCGGTGATGCGGTCGGCCTCGCGCAGGAACGCGATGACCTGGGTGGACGACCGCACGACGGCGCCGTAGTGGGCGGCGGTGCGGGCGACGGTGAGGGTGTGGCGGGCGTCGTCGGACTGGGCGTCGTAGTAGCGGACGCCGCCGATGAGGGCGTCGTGGCGCAGGCCGGGGAACAGCCGCAGCGCGCCGGCCCGGGTGAGGTGCTTCTGCCCCGGCACGGACCGGGCGCCGCCCAGGGTGTCGTACATGAGCAGCCCGGTGGCGGTGTACGGGCGCTCCCACCAGCGGTGCTTGAGCGGGTAGAGGAACGCCACCGGCTTCACCAGGTGCGGCGCGATGAGCGTCAGCATGAGCTCGCGCTCGTGCAGCGCCTCGCGGACCAGGCCGAACTCGAACTGCTCGAGGTAGCGCAGTCCGCCGTGGAACAGCTTGCTCGACCGGCTGGACGTGCCGGCGGCGAAGTCGCGCGCCTCGACCAGCGCCACGCGCAGCCCGCGGGTGACGGCGTCGAGCGCGGCTCCGGTGCCGACCACGCCGCCGCCGATGACCACGACGTCGAAGTGCTCGGAGCCCAGCCGGTCCCAGTTGTCCCGCCGAGCCTGCGGCCCCAGCCGGGCGCTCGGTCCGGCGGTCTCGGCCCGCTCAGTCACACCGGTCACGTCGATCACGTCTCCTTGCAGCTCAGAGCGCATAAAGCGGTCGAATGCCACCAAGGTTCGCGTCCGTGAGCGGCACCCAGCAACACGCTACCCGTTCAGGTCGCGGAGAACGTAGACAGTTGCTCTACGCACCAGTAAGTTCCGAAGGGACCCTTGGCAACGTTGCCGAGACCCGCCGGGGAACCGGGGACGCCACGGCCGTTGTCGTCAACGGAAGCGGAGGTTCAACATGGACCTGAGTTTCGGCGAGATCTTCCAGAGCGAGTTCCTCGGCACAGCGATGCTGACGCTGCTGGGTTGTGGTGTGGTCGCCACCGCCATCCTCACGCAGAGCAAGGGGCTCGGCGGCGGCTGGTTGCTCATCAACTTCGGCTGGGGCCTCGCGGTCTTCGCCGGTGTGTACGTGGCCTTCGACTCCGGCGCTCACATCAACCCGGCCGTGACGTTCGGCATGGCCGTCGAGGGCACCACCGAGTGGTCCGACGTCCCCGCGTATCTCCTCGGAGAGTTCAGCGGCGCCTTCGTCGGCGCCGTCGTCGCGTGGGCGGCCTTCAAGCAGCACTTCGACGCCGAAGAGGACCAGGGCAAGCAGCTGGGTGTGTTCTCGACCGGCCCGCAGATCCGCAACCCGATGTGGAACACGGTGACGGAGATCGTCGGCACCTTCGTGCTGCTGTTCGTCATCTTCTCGTTCGGCAACTCGCCGGCCGACCTCGGACCGCTGCCCGTCGCCCTGCTGGTCGTCGGCATCGGCGCCTCGCTCGGTGGCCCGACCGGTTACGCCATCAACCCGGCCCGTGACCTCGGACCCCGCATCGCGCACGCGCTCCTCCCCATCCGGGGCAAGGGCTCGAGCGACTGGGGCTACTCCTGGGTGCCCGTGGTGGGCCCGATCATCGGTGGCATCCTCGGAGCCCTGCTCGCCAAGGCGGTCTACTGAACACCCGCCTGGGTACTGCCTGCCCCGTACGACGATGTGAGGAGAAGGGATGAGTCAGTACGTAGCCGCCATCGATCAGGGCACCACCTCGACACGGTGCATGATCTTCGATCACTCCGGCCGGGTGGTCTCCGTCGACCAGCGGGAGCACAAGCAGATCTTCCCGCAGGCCGGCTGGGTCGAGCACGACCCGGAGGAGGTCTGGCGCAACACCCGTGAGGTCTGCGCGGGGGCACTGGCCAAGCGCGATCTCGTCACCAGCGACGTCGTGGCCGTCGGCATCACGAACCAGCGCGAGACGGCCGTCGTCTGGGACCGCACGACCGGGAAGCCGGTCTACAACGCGATCGTGTGGCAGGACACCCGCACCGACCGCATCGTCGACCAGCTGGGCAAGGACGGCGGACCGGACCGGTACCGCGCGCGGACCGGCCTGCCGCTGGCGACCTACTTCTCCGGGCCGAAGGTGAAGTGGATCCTCGACAACGTCGACGGCGCGCGGGCCAAGGCCGAGGCCGGCGACCTGCTGTTCGGCAACATGGACACCTGGGTGCTGTGGAACGCCACGGGTGGGCCTGACGGCGGGCTGCACTACACCGACCCGACCAACGCCTCGCGCACCATGCTGATGGACCTCGACACGCTGTCGTGGGCCGAGGAGCACGCCGCCGACATGGGCATCCCGATGTCGATGCTGCCGGAGATCCGGTCGTCGTCGGAGGTGTACGGGAACATCCGCGAGCGCGGCGCGTTCGGCGGTCTGCCCGTGGCCGGGATCCTCGGCGACCAGCAGGCGGCCACATTCGGCCAGGCCTGCCTGTCGCCGGGCGAGGCGAAGAACACGTACGGCACCGGCAACTTCGTCCTGCTCAACACCGGGACGGAGAAGGTGATGAGCGAGAACGGCCTGCTCACCACCGTCTGCTACAAGATCGGCGACAACGACGCCGTCTACGCGCTGGAGGGCTCCATCGCGGTCACCGGCTCGCTGGTGCAGTGGTTGCGCGACAACCTCGGCATCATCAGCGCGGCGCCCGACATCGAGCCGCTGGCCAGCAGCGTCGACGACAACGGCGGCGCGTACTTCGTGCCGGCGTTCTCCGGTCTGTTCGCGCCGTACTGGCGGTCCGACGCCCGGGGGGCGATCGTCGGGCTGACCCGGTTCGTCAACAAGGGGCATGTCGCCCGCGCGGTCCTGGAGGCCACGGCCTTCCAGTCCCGCGAGGTCATCGACGCCATGAACGCCGACTCCGGGGTCGATCTGACCTCGCTCAAGGTCGACGGCGGCATGGTGCAGAACGAGCTGCTCATGCAGTTCCAGGCCGACATCCTCGGCGTCCCGGTCATCCGGCCGGTCGTCGCGGAGACGACGGCGCTCGGCGCGGCCTACGCGGCCGGCCTGGCCGTCGGGTTCTGGGGCAGCGAGGACGACATCCGCACCAACTGGGCACAGGACAAGCAGTGGGACCCGTCGATGGACGAGGCCCACCGCGAGAAGATCTACAACACCTGGAAGAAGGCCGTCACGAAGACCTTCGACTGGGTCGAGGCCGAGTAAACCGCGAGGTTCGGTCGTCGGGCACCCGATAGGCTGGGTGCCCGATGACCGACACCACTGCCCCGCTCTGGCCTGCACCGACCGCCGCCGCGCCGGTCGACGCCACCGTCGCGCTGCCCGGCTCGAAGTCCATCACCAACCGTGCGCTCGTGCTCGCCGCGCTCGCCGACGGCCCGTCGCAGGTCCGGTATCCGCTGCTGGCGCGCGACACCCGGCTCATGCTCGAGGCGCTGCGCACGCTCGGCGCCGGCATCGAGACCGAGGCCGACGCCGTGCGCGTCACGCCCGGCCCGGTCCGCGGCGACGCCGCCGTCGACACCGGGCTGGCCGGCACGGTCATGCGGTTCGTGCCGCCGGTCGCGGCGCTGGCCAGCGGCGACGTCCGGTTCGACGGTGACGCGCAGGCCCGGCTGCGGCCCATGGGCACCGTGCTCGACGCGCTGCGGGCGCTCGGGGTCGCCATCGACGACGGCGGGCGCGGCGTGCTGCCGTTCACCGTCGCCGGCACCGGCGCGGTCCCCGGCGGCGACGTCACCATCGACGCGTCGGCGTCGTCGCAGTTCGTCAGCGGGCTGCTGCTGTCGGCGCCGCGCTACGACAAGGGCGTCACCGTCCACCACGACGGCAAGCCGGTCCCGTCGCAGCCGCACATCGACATGACGGTGGCCATGCTGCGCGAGCGCGGCGTCGAGGTCGACGACGCCACGGCGAACACCTGGCGGGTCGAGCCGGGCGCCGTCCGCGCCGTCGACGCCGTCGTCGAGCCCGATCTCTCCAACGCCGCGCCGTTCCTCGCCGCCGCGCTGCTCACCGGCGGCACGGTCCGGGTGCCGCGCTGGCCGTCGGCCACCACGCAGCCGGGCGCGCAGCTGCGCGACCTGCTGGCCCACATGGGCGCGTCCGTGTCGCTGGAGGACGGCGTGCTGACGGTGCGCGGCACCGGCACGGTGCTCGGCCTCGACGCCGACCTCCACGACGTCGGCGAGCTGACCCCCGTCCTGGCCGCGCTCGCCGCCGTCGCCAGCACGCCGTCGCGGCTGCGCGGCATCGCGCACCTGCGCGGGCACGAGACCGACCGGCTGGCCGCGCTGGCCGCCGAGATCACCGGGCTCGGCGGCGACGTCACGGAGACCGAGGACGGGCTGGCGATCCGGCCGGCGCCGCTGCGCGGCGGCGTGTTCCGCAGCTACGCCGACCACCGCATGGCGCAGGCCGGCGCCGTCCTGGGGCTGGTGGTCCCGGGCGTCGAGGTCGAGGACATCGCGACCACCTCGAAGACGCTGGCCGACTTCCCCGGCATGTGGGCCGCCCTGCTCGATGCGGAGCCCACCGCGTGATGGCCCGGCGGACCGCCGCCTCGTCCTACGACGAGCGCGACGTCAAGGTCCGCCCGGGGCGCGGCTCGCGGCCGCGCAGCAAGCTCCGCCCGGCCCACGCCGACGCCACGCCGGGCTTGGTCATCGCCGTCGACCGCGGCCGGTACACCTGCGTGCTCGACGACCGGACTGTGACGGCGATGACGGCGCGCGAGCTGGGCCGCAAGGCCGTCGTCGTCGGCGACCGCGTCGGCCTGGTCGGCGACGTGTCCGGCGCGCCCGGCTCACTGGCCCGCATCGTGCGGGTCGAGACGCGGGCCACGGTGCTGCGGCGCACCGCCGACGACGACGATCCGGTCGAGCGGGTCATCGTCGCCAATGCCGACCAGCTGATGATCGTCACCGCCGTCGCCGACCCCGAGCCGCGACCGCGGCTGATCGACCGCGCCCTTGTGGCCGCGTTCGACGCCGGGATCGAGCCGCTGCTGTGCCTCACCAAGGCCGACCTCGCCGACCCCGGCCCGCTGCTGGCCACGTACGCGCCGCTGCAGGTCCCGGCGGTCGTGACCCGGCTGGCGCCGGGGGCGCCCGAGGCCGACGCCGACGTCGGCGACGTCGCCGGGCACCTGCGCGACCGCGTCACCGTCCTCGTCGGCCATTCCGGCGTCGGCAAGTCGACACTGGTGAACGAGCTGGTGCCGGGCGCCGACCGCGCGACCGGCCAGGTCAACGTCGTCACCGGGCGAGGCCGGCACACGTCGACCAGCGCGGTGGCGCTGGCGCTGCCCGAGGGCGGCTGGGTCATCGACACGCCGGGCATCCGCTCGTTCGGCCTGGCGCACGTCGACCCCGACCGCCTCATCCACGCCTTCCCCGACCTCGCCGCCGAGACGCCGGCGTGCCCGCGGGGTTGCAACCACGTCGACGGCGCGCCGGAATGCGGGCTGGACGCCGCCCTGGCCGCCGGGCGGGTCGACCCCGAGCGCCTGGCGTCGTACCGCCGGCTGCTGGCCAGCCGCGACCGCCAGGCGGGCGACTGACCGTGTAGGTTGACCGATCGTGGCCCATGACGACGACCTCCGCTTCGCTCACGTCCTGGCCGACGACGCCGATTCGCAGACGATGTCGCGGTTCCGGGCCCCCGACCTGCGGGTCGAGACCAAGGCCGACCAGTCCCCGGTCACCGACGCGGACAAGGCCACCGAGGAGGCGATCCGGCGGACGCTGGGGCGGGCGCGACCCCGCGATGCCGTCGTCGGCGAGGAGTTCGGCGCCGGCGGCTACGGCGCCCGCCGCTGGGTCGTCGACCCGATCGACGGCACCAAGAACTACCTGCGCGGCGTCCCCGTCTGGGCCACGCTGATCGCGCTGATGGTCGAGGACGAGGTCGTCGCCGGCGTCGTCTCCGCCCCGGCGCTGGGGCGGCGCTGGTGGGCGGCGCGCGGCACCGGCGCCTACACCGGCCGGTCGCTGTCGTCGGCCACCCGCTGCCGGGTATCGGCCGTGACGTCGCTGGAGCGGGCCTCGCTGTCCTACTCGTCGCTGTCCGGCTGGGAGGAGCGCGGGCTGCTGCCGGCCTTCCTGGACCTCACCCGGGCCTGCTGGCGCACCCGCGCCTACGGCGACTTCTGGTCGTACATGCTGCTGGCCGACGGCGCCGTGGACATCGCGGCAGAGCCGGAGCTGGCCCTGCACGACATGGCCGCCCCGTCGATCGTGGTCGAAGAGGCCGGCGGCCGCTTCACCGGCCTCGACGGCGTGGCGGGACCGCTGGGTGGCGACGCGCTCGCCACGAACGGCCCCCTCCACTCCGACGTGCTGGCTCGCCTCACCCCGGCGGAACCGGCCTGACGTCAGCCTGCCTGCTCGACGACGGCCGCGGCGCCCGGACGCACCCGCCGCAGCAGCACCACGGCCAGCAGCGCCGTCACGCCGACGACGACGGCGCCCACGGCCGCCGTCATGGTGAAGCCCTGGGTGAAGGCCAGGCGGGCGGCGGCCATCAGCGGTTCCGCGGCTGCGGCGGGCAGCTGCTCCGCGACGGCCGCCGCAGCGCCCAGGCTGCCGGTGGCGGCGTCGGCGGCGGGCCCGGAGACGCCGTCGGGCAAGCCGCCGCGCAGCTCGTCGCCGTACACCGCCACCGCGACGCTGCCGAGGACCGCGATGCCGGTCGCGGCGCCCAGCTCGCCCGCGGTCTCCGACGTCGCCGCGGCGGAGCCGGAGCGCTCGGGCGGCGCCGACCCGACGATGAGGTCGATGACCAGGCTGGCCGCCATTCCGACGCCGGCCACGAGGACGGTGTAGCAGGCGATGACGACCCCGACGTGGGAGTCGACCTCGACCGTCATGGCCACCAGCACGAAGCCCAGCGCGGCCACCGCGGCACCGGCGCCGACGACGATGCCCTGCGAGACCCGGCGCACCACCAGGTTTGCCACCGCGATGCCGACCATGGTGCCGCCGACGGTCGGCAGCATCCACAGCGCGGCGGCGAAGGGCCGGATGCCGAGCACCAGCTGCACGTACTGGACGGCGATGGCGCCCATGCCGGCGGTCGCGAACGTGACGGCGGCGTTGGTGCCGACGGCGGCGCTGAAGGCCGGATTGCGGAACAGCCGGACGTCGATCATCGGGTCGCCCAGGGTCAGCTGGCGCCGGACGAACACCACGCCGAGCAGCAGCCCGGCGGCGATCGTGGCCACCGCGGACGCGGTGACGGCGGCGTCGGCGGCGATCTCTTTGATGCCGTAGATCACCGGGAGCACCGCTGCCAGTGACAGCACGGCACTGAGGACGTCGATGCCGCCGTGGTCCGGGTTGCGCGACTCCGGCAGCAACAGCGGCCCGACGATCAGCAGCAGCACCATGACGGGCAGGTTGATGAGGAACACCGACCCCCACCAGAAGTGCTCGAGCAGCAGCCCGCCGATGATCGGGCCGACCGCCACGCCGCCGGTGAAGGCGGCGGTCCACACCCCGATGGCGGCCCGCCGCTGGTTCGCGTCGTGGAACATGCCGCGGATCAGCGACAGCGTCGACGGCGCCAGGGTCGCGCCGCCGATGCCGAGCAGCGCCCGCGCGGCGATCAGCGTCTCCGGACTGGTGGCGTAGGCGGCCAGCAGCGACGCCGCGCCGAACGCCACCGCGCCGGCCAGCAGCAGCCGGCGCCGCCCGATGCGGTCGCCGAGCGACCCCATGGTGATGAGCAGCCCGGCCATCAGGAAGCCGTAGATGTCCATGATCCACAGCAGCTGGGTGCCGCTGGGCTCCAGTTCGGCACTCAGCCAGGGCGCGGCCATGAACAGCACGGACAGGTCCATCGACGCCAGCAGCGCCGGGATGGTGAGGACGACGAGGCCCACCCATTCCCGGCGGCCGGCCCGCTCGACGATCTCGGTCATGGCCAGAACTATACGACCGTCTTATACATATGTCTATGACGGGCGTATGAATCTCGGACTACACTGGGCTGCCATGGGACACCGTGAGGAGCTGCTCGCCGCCGCGAAACGGCTGCTGGCGGAGAAGGGGTTCGCGCACATCACCGCCCGCGACCTCGTCGCCGAGTCCGGCACCAACCTGGCCTCCATCGGGTACCACTTCGGCTCGAAGGAGGCTCTGCTCAACGCCGCGATCATCAGCTCGTTCGACGACTGGGACAGCCACATCGACGCCGCCATGCAGTCGCGCGCCGGCGACACCCCGCTGGACCGGCTGGAGGCGTTCCTCGCCGGCCTGCAGGACGGCCAGAAGGACAACCGCTCGATCACGGTGGCCAGCCTGCAGGCCCTCGCCCAGTTCGAGTACGCGCCGCAGCTGCGCGACGATCTCGCCCGCACCTACGAGCGGGGCCGGCGCGAGCTGGCCGGGCTGGTGCTCGATCGCGACCCGTCCGAGATCGACGACGAGACGGCGCGCACCGTCGGCTCGATGACGCTGTGCCTGGTCAACGGCATGGTGCTGCAGTTGCTGATCGACCCGGAGGCGGCGCCGTCGGCGGCCGACCTCGCGGCCGCCCTGCGCAGGCTGGCTCAGCCGGACGAGACCGGTGGCGGCCGTTCCCGCGTCGACGCGAGGTAGCTGCCGACGGTGTTGACCAGCGCGATGATCGGCACCGCGATGATCGCGCCGATGATCGAGCCGGCCAGCGTGCCGATGGCGACGGCGACCGCGACGGCCAGCGGGTGGACGCTCACCATGCGGCCGAGGATGAACGGCTGGAAGATGTTGCTCTCGATCTGCTGCACCACGATCAGCCCGACCAGCACGACGATCGCGATCAGCAGGCCCTGCGTCACCAGCGCCACCAGCACGGCCACCGTCCCGGTGACGAACGCGCCGATCAGCGGCACGAACGCACCGAAGAACACCAGCACGCCCAGCGGCAGCGCCAGCGGCACCTGCAGGATGAACAGCAGGATCGTGATGGCGACGGCATCGAACAGCGCCACCAGCACCGTCCCGCGGATGTACTGCCCCAGCGTCAGCCAGGCGACGTCGCCGGCGGCGGCCGCGCGGGCCCGCGCCCGGGACGGGAACAGCCGGACCACCCAGGTCCAGATGCGCTCGCCGTCGTAGAGGAAGAAGATCAGCGCGAACAGCGCGAGCGCCAGCCCGACCAGGATCTCGATGGCGACGGTGGCCGCGGTGGCGGCCTGCTCGGTGACCGCGCTGTCGTCCTGGAAGACCGCGACGGCGCGGTCGATGTAGCGGTCCAGCTGCGCCTCGTCGATGCTGAACGGCGGCCCGGCCAGCCAGTCGCGGATCTCCTGCAGGCCCTCCTCGGCCTGGTCGACGACGTCCTGGAACTGACCGCCGACGGCGTTGCCGACCAGCGTCAGCGACCCGACCACGACCAGCAGGAAGCCGACGAACACGACGGCGGACGCCGGGCCGCGCGCCCAGCCGGCCCTGCGCAGCCGGCGCACCAGCGGCTGCAGCCCGGCGGCCAGCAGCAGGGCGGCCACCAGCGGGAAGATCACCAGGCGCAGCTCCCACGCGAGCCAGCCGACGCCGGCCACCGCCGCGGCGATGATGAGCAGCCGCCAGCTCCACTCGGCGGCGTCGCGGACCACCTTGGGCACCGGGTGGCGGTCGGGTGCGCTCGGCGACACCGTCGCCGCGGGCGGAGGCGGCACCGGCCCGGGCGCGGGCGGCTCGCTCGCCGGACGGGGCGCGCCGCCGGCGTCGCGCGACGCGTCCGGAGCGGCGTCGCGCGACGCGTCCGGACCGGCGTCGGCGGCCTGCGCGAGCCGCTGGCGGACGTCGGTCAGCCAGCGGGTCATGCGCACCATGCGATCCGGCACAAGGGTCAGCCTGACACACCGGGACGACCGCCCCGGCGGCGTGGTCGGGGCCGCCGCGAAATTCTTTTCCGATCTCGCGTCATGATCCGGCGCCGGCCCCGTCGTGGTGGGTGCAAGGGTCGGACGAAGCGTGCGCGAGAACGGGGAGTTCCGAGGATGACGACGTTCAACCACGACGAGGCTCCGGTGACATCGTTGCTGGCCGCCTGGCTGGAACGGCCGGTGCCGGCGAGTGCGCGCGAGCCAGACCCTGCGCCCGGGACGAGCCGGGCGGAGGCGACCACCGGGGAGTTGCCTCCGCCCGGCGTCGAAGCCGTCGTCGACGCGCTGACCGCCGACGAACCCGACCCCGAGGACGTCGTCCACGGGCTGACGGTGTTCGCCTGGGAGCGCGCCGCCACGGCCGGCGACCTCACCTGCCTGCTGGACGAGCTGGACGAGCTGTGGGACGTGCTCGAGGCGTCTGTGGGCGCGCCGCTCCCCCGCCTGACCGCCCGGCACCGGCTGGTCGACGCGTGGGTCGACGCCGTCGCCGCCGAACGCGGTTCGCCGGGCATCGATCCGCTGTCCGGGCTGCACACCGCGGGCTACCTCTACGGGCGCGTGCACGAGCTCGACCGGTTGTCTGGTGTCGAGCCGTCCGCGCTGGTCCTGTTGGCCATGCGCTGGGACCCGGCGGACGGTCCCTGGCGGCGCATCGCCCGCGTCCTGCAGGCCGCGTCGGCGCTGCGTTCACGGGTCCGGCCGGACGCCACGCTGAGCATCGTCGGCACCACGATGGCGCTGGCTCTGGTACCCGACGATGCCAGGGCACGGGTCGAGCGGATCTCCTTGACGAAGGCGGTCGAAACCGGTGAACTGAGCACAGCACATGTGCGGGTCGACGTGTTCGCTGTCCCGGACTCCAGAGCACGATTGCCTGAACTCGTGACTGGGCTGCTTGGGGGGGCTAGTGTCGATCATGAGATCAGGCCGTCCAGGTTTCGCCATTCAGGGAGTGGTTCCCTGGACTGAGCTGCCTGGATGCAACCGGGATAGCGAGAACAGGTGACCATTCCAGCAGACGCCGCCAGCGACGAACAGCTCATCGCACGCACGCGCGAAGGCGACATGGGCGCCTACGACGAGCTGTACCGCCGCCATGTCGACGACGCCTCCAAGGTCGCCCGCATCGTCACCAACAACAGCGACGAGGCGCAGGACGTCGTCGCCGAGGCGTTCACCCGGGTGCTCACGCGGCTGCGCGAGGGCGGCGGCCCCGATCTCGAGTTCGCGCCCTACCTGAAGACGGTCGTGCGGCGGCTGGCCATCGACCGCCACCGCACGTCGCAGCGCGACGGCTCACAGACCGACCCGTCCATCCTCGACATCCTGCCGACCGCCGACGACGCCATGGCCCGGTCCACCGACCGCCAGCTGGTCCGGCACGCGTTCGAGACGCTGCCCGAACGGTGGCAGCAGGTGCTCTGGCACACCGAGATCGAGGGCCGCTCGCCGGCGTCGCTGGCGCCCGCGCTGGGCAGCTCCGCCAACGCCGTCGCCGCGCTGGCCTACCGCGCCCGCGAGGGCCTGCGGCAGGCGTACCTGGCGGTCAACCTCTCCGCCGAGGTCCAGCCCGAGTGCCGTCCGTACGCGCCGAAGATCGCGTCGTACGTCCGCGGCACGCTGTCGGCGCACGACACCCGCGAGATGAGCGCCCACCTCGCCACCTGCACCCACTGCCGCGAGCGGCGCGACGAGTTGCTGCTGCTCGTATCCGACATGCGCGGCATCCTTTGGCCCGCCCTGCTGCTGCCGGCCTCCGGCATCGCGGCCGGTGCGGTGGCCGCGGGTGCCGGCGCCGCCGGTGGCGGCGTGCTGGCGTTCCTCAACCCGGCCAGCTGGGGCAAGCAGGCGCGGCAGTTCGCCGCGGCCGGTGGCGCGGCCGCGGCGGCCGCCGCCATCGCCGTCGCCGCCTGGGCGTTGACGGGCAACGACGACCCCGCCGACCCGCCCGCCGCCGCGCCGTCCGTCAGCGCCGAGCCCGAGGCGCCGTCCGACGACCCGCCCGCCGAGAACCCGCCCGACGAGCCGCCCGCGCCGCCGCAGCAGGAGGAGCCGCCGGCCGACGACCCGGTCGAGGACGAGCCGCAGCCTGACCAGCCGGTCGCCGACGCGCCGCCGCCGAACCTGCCGGACGAGCCGGTCGAGGAGGACGAGCCGCCGGCCGAGCAGCCCGAGGTCGACCCCTCCCAGCCGTCCGAGACACCGAGCAGCGAGCCGACCGAAGAGCCGACGTCCGACCCCACCCAGCCGCCGCCGGCCGAGCAGCCGCCCACCATCGAGGTGCAGCCGCCGGCCAACCCGGTCGTGGTCGCCGGTGAGGACGTCACCCTCACGGTCACGGTCGCCGGCAACCCGCCGCCCGACCTCCAGTGGCAGTACGCCGACCCGCCCGCCGGCTCCGGCGGCCAGCCCACCACCACGGCGGCCGAGGCGCCGAAGTCCGGCCCGCGGTTCCTGCTCGCGCCGACCACCGACGGCACGCCTTACGTCAGCTCCGCCGAGCAGCGCGCCGGCGAGACGCCCGACGACACCGCCGACACCCCGGACGCACCGGCCGAGTCCGACTGGATCGACGTCGCCGGCGCCACCACCGACACGCTGGTCATCGAGGCGCCCGACCGCGACCTCGACGGCCGCCAGTACCGCGTCAAGGCCACCAACCCGCTCGGCACCATCACCACCCAGCCGGCCGTCATCACGGTGCAGTACCCACCGGCCATCGAGGAGCAACCGCAGAACGTCACGGTCGTCGAGGGCGACACCGCCGTCTTCGAGGCCGTCGCCGTCGCCAACCCGGCCGCCATGACCATCACGTGGCAGGTGCGCGCGCCGGGCGGCGAGTGGGGCGCGCCGGACCAGGCGGTGGCCACCCCGCGCCAGGAAGGCGTCCGGTCGACGCTCGAGCTCACCGACGTCAGCGGCGAGCGCGACGGCTACCAGTACCGCGCGGTGTTCACCAACGAGGTCGGCGAGGCGGCGTCCGAGCCCGCCACGCTCACCGTCCACTGGCAGCCCGAGGTCACCGCGCAGCCCGAGTCGGTCGAGGCCGGTCCCGGCGACGACGTCGAGTTCACCGCCAGCGCGTCGGCCAACCCCGAGGCCACCTGGGCCTGGGAGAGCGCGCCGTCCGCCGAGGGCCCGTGGACCCCGGTCCCCGACGCCACCGGCAGCGGCCCCGACGCCGCGCTGACCCGTCCCGGCGTCACGCTCGACGACGACGGCACCCGCTACCGCGCGGTCTTCACCAACGAGCTGGGCTCGGTCACCACCGACGCCGCGACGCTCGAGGTCGTGCGGGCCGGCGATCTTCGTGTCGTCATCGGCGACGCCACGCGCTGCATCCTGCTCGACGGCGAAGGCCACCCGGCTGCGCGCGACTGTGCGGGTTCGCCGGCGCGGACCTGGGAGACCCCCGGCGACGGCACCATCAGGTGGGCGGCGAACGGCCAGTGCCTCGACGTCGTCACGCCGCTGACGCCTGTGCCGCTGGCACCCCACTTCCAGTCGCCGACGTTCCTCGCCGACTGCGACGGCAGCAGCAGCCAGCAATGGCGGCTCGACCCCGACAGTGCCGAACCGCAGACCATCGCCAGCGGGCTGCACCAGCTGCCGCCGTGGGAGCACGTGCTCGATGTCGAGGGCGTTTCCCCGAACGGCCGGTTGATCATCTACCCCGAGCACGGTGGCATCAACCAGCAGTTCCGCTACCTCCAGCCGTAGCCGTCCGCTGCCGCTCCACACCGCCCGGTGAGCCCTCACGGCTCACCGGGCGGTGGCGTTTCCGCCGCCATTCATCCGGTTCGTCCCGGGCGGAAAAATTCCCCGAGAAATTCTTCGCCAGGCGCGTCATAGCCGACCCCGATCTCTGTCTTGTCGATCAAAGGCCCTGATCCACTCGACTCGACGGCGAAGGGGGAACTGGCCGCATGACCGCACTGGCCGATCACATGAACACGTACACCGAGGACTGGTTCGAGCTGCGGGACGCATGGCGGGCGTACGCCGCCTGCCGGGGCATGGACACCGATCTCTTCTACCCCGAGGGTCGTGGCAGCACGCTGCGGGCCCGGGAACAGATCGCCAAGAACATCTGCTCGTCCTGCCCGGTCGCGCAGCAGTGCCGGGAGGCCTCCACGGCCCTTCCGGAGCGGTACGGCATCTGGGGCGGGCTGACCGAGGCGGAGCGGGGCTGGTCGCGCCGCTGACACCGGCCGGCCACCCCACCCCTTCTCCGTCGCTCCACCCAGCCCGAGATCACCGCCCGCACGACGCTTAGAAATGGGCGAAGTCACATCCTTCGTGGCGCCACGAGGAACGTGACGCGCACCACATCCGACTTCTTCGGCCCCCCGGCTCCCGCCGCATTCCGCGGACGGCGGGAACGCCATGTCAGGCATGTGTCAGACGGATGTCAGACCGGGCGTCGATACTGATCGCATGTTTGCTTCGCTGGGCCGTTATGTCGCCCGACACCCGTGGCAGGTCATCGTCGCGTGGGTCGTGCTGGCGGTCGCTGTGATCGCCACCGCTCCCGCCCTCACCTCGACCACCGACGAGGCCGAGTTCCTGCCCGACCACTACGAATCCATCCAGGCTGCCGAGTTGCAGTCCGACGCGTTCCCCGACCGCACCGAGATGGCCGCCATCATGGTCTTCGACCGTGAGGACGGCGAACCCCTCACCGACGACGACGTCGCCACCGTCGAGCGGATCTCCGGCGAGCTGGGCGACCTGAACCTGCCCGAGTTCGGCGCCATCACGCCCAGCCCGCCGTCGGAGAACCGGCTGGTCCAGACGTCGATCATCAGCCTGGCCCAAGACGCCAACCCGTTCGGCGAAGAGCTCATGGACAGCGTCCGCGACCTGCGCGAAGACGCGAAGCCGCTGCTCGACGGCACCGGCCTGCGCATGGGCGTCACCGGCTCGGCCGCGCAGGGCCTCGATTCCCAGGAGGCGGCGTCGAACGCCGAGGCCATCGTCGGCATCGTGACGATCCTGCTGATCCTCGGCCTGCTGTTCATCATCTTCCGCAGCCCGATCATCGCGTTCATGCCGATCATCGTCGTCGGCATCATCTCGCAGGTCGCGACGGGTCTCATCGCGTTCGCCAACGAGGCGTTCGACCTGCAGGCCGACTCCTCGATCACGGTCATCCTGATCGTGGTGCTCTACGGCATCGGCACCGACTACATCCTGTTCTTCCTGTTCCGCTACCGCGAGGCGCTCCGGCAGGGCCTCGACAGCAAGTCCGCCGTCACGCACGCCATCGAACGCGCCGGCGAGGCCATCGCGTCGGCGGGCGGCGCGGTCATCGTCGCGTTCATGGCACTGGTCCTGTCGACGCTGGGCATCTTCCGCTCCATCGGCCCGGCGCTGGCCATCGCCGTCGCCGTCACGGTGCTGGCGGCGCTCACACTGGTTCCGGCCATCGTCTCGCTGCTCGGCACGAAGGTGTTCTGGCCGTCGAAGGCGTGGAAGAACGAGCCGAAGGCGGCCCGGTTCGGCGCCATGGGCGACGCGCTGGGCCGGCACCCCGTCCGGTTCGCCGTCGTGTCCGGGCTGGTGCTGGCCGCGCTGGCGGTGCTGGCGTTCGGGTTCAAGCCGACGTTCGACCTCTCCGACACCGGCGTGCCGTCGTCGGCCGAGTCGACGGTCGCGCTGAAGACGCTGGAGAAGGGGTTGCCGCCGGGCGCCACCGACCCCACCACGGTGCTGCTGCACAGCACCGGCGGCGAACGCCTCGACGACGCCGCCCTCGCCGACTTCGGCACGGCGCTCAGCGGGGCCGACGGCGTCGCGCAGGTCGCCACGCCGCCGGCCGTGTCCGACGACGGCACCACCGCCGCGTACACCGTCGTCCTCGACTCCGACCCCACGTCTGACGCGTCCATGGCGAACGTCGAGGGCCCCATCCGCGACACCGCCCACGACGCCGCGCCCGACGGCACCGAGGCGCTCGTCGGCGGCACCACGTCGGTCTTCGTCGACCTCCAGGACGCCATGAACCGCGACTACTCGGTCGTGTTCCCGGTGGCCGCGCTGATCATCATGCTGATCCTGGCGGTGCTGCTGCGCAGCCTGGTCGCGCCCTGGTATCTCATGGCGTCGGTCGGCCTCGGCTTCGGCGCCACGCTGGGCGCCACCGTGCTGGTGTTCCAGACCATCAAGGGCGACGACGGGCTGATCTTCATGCTGCCCATCTACATCTACCTGTTCGTGGTGGCGCTCGGCACCGACTACAACATCCTCATGGTGGCCCGGCTGCGCGAAGAGGCCCGCAACGGCCTCGAACCCCGCCGGGCCGCGGCCATGGCCGTCCGCCATGCCGGTCCGACGGTCGCCGCGGCCGGCCTCATCCTGGCCGGCACGTTCGCCTCGCTGATGCTGGGCGGCAACGCGCTGCTGATGTCGATGGGCTTCGCCATCGCGTTCGGCATCTTCGTCGCGGCGTTCGTCATGGCGATGTTCTTCACCCCGGCCCTGACGGCGCTCATCGGGCACGCCGCCTGGTGGCCCGGTCACGGCGACCGCCGCGACGAACCCGTCCCGCCGGAGGAGGGCGAGCTGGTGCGTTCCGCGGACTGATCGAACCCGGACGGACCACCCGAACCCGCGCGACGCGGCGCCACGAAACCTCGCAGGTCGTGGCGCCGTGTCGGCAATTGCGCCACAGTACGGATATGAAGTGGGGAATCCGCCTGGTGCTGGCCGTCGCAGCGAACGGCGTGCTGCTGATGATCGCCGCGGTGCTGTTCGACAAGTTCCGCCTGTCCTTCACGGGCTGGCTGATCGGGACCGTCCTGTTCACCGTCTTCACCATGCTGCTGCGCGGGGTCATGGCGTCGGCGGCGCGCAAGTACGCCTCCAGCGCCACGTTCCTCGGCGGCCTCGTGCTCACGTGGGTCGGGCTGGTGCTGACCGACATCTTCACGCCCCGCGAGAACTTCGACCTCGAGGGCGCCGGCACGTGGTTGTTCGCCACGCTCATCGTGTGGGTCGGCACCGTCATCTACGACCAGGTCGACGACCGCCTCATCGACGCCGTCCACGGGCGAGCGAAGGGCAGCGCCGGCGGGCCCGCGAGCGCGTAGCCGGGGCGGGACCGGGCGAATCGGTCCTGTTTCAGGGGGCGAGATTGGCACTCACGGGCGGACCGATCCGCCCGTAGGTTCGGGTCATGCCCACCGCCACGCTCGCCGCCACCACCGTCCACGCGCCGCTCGTCTCCCGGGCGCTGCTGCTCCGGTTCGTCACGATCGTCGGCTCGTCGCTGGGCTTCTACCTGCCGCTGTCGGTCGTCCCGATGGTCGCCGAGGCGGCCGGGGCGATCGGTGCCGCGGGCCTGGCCACCGGCGCGCTGCTGACGGCGTCGGTCGCCGCTGAGGTCGCAACGCCGCGGCTGGTCGCCCGGTTCGGGTACCGGCTGACGCTCGCCGCCGGGCTGGTGCTGCTCGGCGCACCCACGCTGGTGCTGCTGGCCGCGCCGGACCTGGCGGTCGTGGTCGCGGTCAACCTGGTGCGCGGCCTCGGCTTCGGCGTCACGATCGTCGCCGGCGGCGCGTTGACGGCGGCCCTGCTGCCCGCGCACCGCCGCGGCGAGGGCCTGGCCCTGGTCGGCGTCGTCGGCGGGGTGCCCGCGCTGGTCGCACTGCCGTTCGGGGTCTGGGCGGCCGGGCAGTGGGGCGCCGGCACGGTGTTCGCGATCACGGCGGTCGCCACGCTGCTCAGCCTGGTCGCCGTGCCCGGGCTCCCTGGGCGCACCGGTGGCGCCGGTGGGCGCGGCGGTGCTGCCGGCGACGCCAGCGGCGGCGGCTCGCACGGCGTCGTCGATGGTCTGCGCGACGCCGGGCTGGTCCGGCCGGCGGCCGTCTTCGCGGCGTCGACGGTGGCGGTCGGGGTGCTGGTGACGTTCCTGCCGCTGGCCACCTCGTCCACCTCCGTCGCGGCGGCGGCGCTGCTGGTCCATCCCGCGGCCGCGACCCTCACCCGCTGGGTGGCCGGGCTCATGGGCGACCGGGGCGGCCAGGGCCGGCTGCTGCTGCCCGGCCTGCTGCTGGCCGCGGCCGGCCTGCTCGGCGTCAGCGCGACCGGCGCCCCAGCGGCCGTCATCGCGGGAGCCGCGGTGTTCGGCGCCGGGTTCGGGGTGCTGCAGAACGCGACGCTCGCGCTCATGTACTCGCGGGTGGGACCGGAGGGGTACGGCTCGGTCAGCGCCATCTGGAACGCGGCCTACGACATGGGCATGGCGGCGGGCGCGGCCGGCGCCGGACTGGTCGCCGCCGGCGCCGGCTACCCCGTCGTGTTCGTGCTGGCCGCCATGCTGCTGGTGCCCGCGCTGCGACCGGCCGCCCGCGAGCGGCGCCTCGCCGAGTCCCGGTGATCATCAACCTTCTGCGTCGCCCAGGACAGCACAGAAGGTTGATGATCATGGAGACTCGCCCCTGGCGGGGGCGAGGGCGGCGCGCATGTGCCGCAGCCGCGCCGGCGACGTCATGCCCATGAAGTGCAGCACGTGCGGCCGCGGCACCGTCGGCCGGTCGAAGTACGAGGCGGCGGCGCTGTTGTACGACTCCGCGGCGGTCCGGCCCGCGACGTAGGGCTGGTTCCAACTCGGCGGCAGCCAGGACGTGCCGTCGAGGAAGGTGGTGCCGCGGCCCGGCCGGGCCCAGTGGTAGCGCTCGTCACCACGGTTCCAGCCGAGTGCCAGCAGGACGGCGCCCTGATCGGCCCACGGCCCGGGCTGCGGACCGGCCGCCTCCACCGCGTCGAGCAGTGCCGTCGCCGCCGGCCCGGAGCGCAGCAGCCAGACGCCGGTGTTGGGGTTGAGCCGGTGCTCGTGCGGTACCTGCTCCAGGGCCAGCGCCTGGAAGGCGTCCGGGTGAAGGTGGGTGGTGATGTCCTCGTCGTCGCGCAGCACGAGGACGTCGGCGTCGAGCCAGAGGGCGAGAGCGTGACGCTTCAGCGCGGCCCGCAGCAGCGCGATCTTCGCCCACTTGGCGCGTTGTGCCGCCGCGTCGGCCGCCGTGCCGTCGGCGGGCAGCCGCTCCGCGCGGAGGTCGAAGCCCCACCGCGCGGCATAACGGCGGAACGACGGCAGCGCGCACTCCTCGAGAACCGGCCACATCCGCGGGCCGGCCGCCGTCACGATGACTCCGTCC
Source organism: Jiangella sp. DSM 45060 (assembly GCF_900105175.1). Lineage (NCBI taxonomy): Bacteria > Bacillati > Actinomycetota > Actinomycetes > Jiangellales > Jiangellaceae > Jiangella > Jiangella sp. DSM 45060. The sequence goes on from NZ_LT629771.1 coordinate 5,033,786, forward strand.
GCCACAGCCGGAACGTGCCCGTTTCGTCCGATTTCAACCCGCGCGGCCCGGACCGTGCTCGACGGCGGCGGCGAGGGCTTCGCGGCAGGCGAGGATGGACGGGCGCTGGGCCATGGACCGGCGGGCGGCGGTGAACACCGTCCGGTGCGGCACGCCGTCGAGATCGACCAGTCGCACCGAGGGCGGGCGCCGGGCCCACATGAGGTCGGGGATCAGCGCCACCGCGTTGCCGGTCTCGATCAGCTCGATCTGCGCCGTCAGGTCGGCCGTCTCGAACCGCACGTCCGGCTCGAACCCGGCCTGCCGGCAGGCCTGCTCGGCGAAGTGCCGCGACGCCGCGCCGTGCGGCTCGGCCACCCAGGGCAGCCCGGCGGTGTCGGCCAGCCGGGTGATGTGCGCCCACGCCGCGCCGGGCGGGACGGCCAGGCGGAGGGCGTCGTGGGTGAGGCCGACGCGGTCGAGCTCCGGGTGCCAGGGCGCGGCGTGGCTCGGGTACTGCTCGGCGACGACGAGATCGAAGTCGCGGGCGAACGTCTCCAGCAGCGCGGTCTCGGGCTCGCGCTGCGTCATCGTGACGCGCAGCCGCGGGTGCCGCTCGGCGAGGGTGTGCAGCAGGTCCGGCATCAGCGCCAGCGCGGCGGACTGGAAGACCGCGAGGCGGACGGTGCCGGTGGCCTCCTGCAGCGACGCGCGCAGGTCGGACTCCGCCTCTTCCAGCCGCTGCAGCACGACGGCGGTGTGCTCGACCAGGATCTCGGCTTGCGGGGTGAGTTGCAGCCGCCGGCCGACCTTGCGCAGCAGCGGCACGCCGGCCTCCTTCTCCAACAGCGTGAGCTGCTGCGACACCGACGACGGGCTCTGATGCAGGGCGGCGGCGACATCGGCGATGGTGCCGCGGACGGCCAGTTCCCGGAGAAGCCGCAGCCGGCGGACGTCGAGCACGGTAGCCTCCAAGAAACAGTAAGTGGATCTGACGAGTACTCGTCAGAAAACATCGCTTTACCTTATGCCAACGGATGACCAGACTGTGGACATGGCCGTGACCTGGAACGACACCGACGCTCGCGCGGGCGGGCTGAACGAGCTGCTGGCGCTGTCCGACGAGGTCGTCGCGACCGTCCGCCGCTGGCTGGACGAGTCCGCGCAGCACCCCGCCAGCGCGGCCGCCCAGCGGCTCTCCCAGGTGCTGGCCGATCCCAGCGGGCTGCCGTTCGCCGTCGGCTTCGTCGACGGCGTCATCCGGCCGGAGGACCCGAAGGTCGCGGCCCAGGCGCTGCGCGAACTGGCCGCCGACGTGCCCGCGTTCCTGCCCGCGCACCTGCGGCTCGCGGTCCGGGCCGGCGGGCTGGCCGGACGGGTCGCGCCCGGGGTGGTCGTGCCGATCGCGCGGCGGGCGCTGCGCGAGATGGTCGGCCACCTGGTCGTCGACGCACGGCCGGCGAAACTGGGCAAGGCGATCGGCCGCATCCGCCGCGACGGCGCCCGGCTCAACGTCAACCTGCTGGGCGAGGCCGTGCTCGGTGCACGCGAGGCCCGTCGTCGCCTCGACGGCACGCTGAAGCTGCTGGACCGCCCCGACGTCGACTACGTGTCGGTGAAGGTGTCGTCGACGGTGGCGCCGCATTCGGCGTGGGCGTTCGACGACACCGTCGCGCACGTCGTCGAGGCGCTCATGCCGCTGTACCGGCGGGCCGCGGCCGCGTCGACGTTCGTCAACCTGGACATGGAGGAGTACCGCGACCTCGAACTGACGACGGCGGTCTTCACCACGCTGCTGGACCGGCCCGAGTTCGAGGGCCTGGAGGCCGGCATCGTCCTGCAGGCGTACCTGCCGGACACGCTGGCGACGATGGTCCGCCTGCAGGAGTGGGCGGCAGCACGCCGGGGCCGCGGCGGCGCGCCGGTCAAGGTCCGTGTCGTCAAGGGCGCGAACCTGCCGATGGAGCGGGTCGAGGCGTCGCTGCGCGGCTGGCCACTGGCCACCTGGCACAGCAAGCAGGAGTCCGACACCAACTACAAGCGGCTGCTCGACTACGCGCTGCGGCCCGAGCACATCGGCAACGTGCACATCGGCGTCGCCGGGCACAACCTGTTCGACCTCGCCTTCGCGTGGCTGCTGGCCGGGCGGCGCGGCGTCCGCGACGGCGTCGAGGTCGAGATGCTGCTGGGCATGGCCCAGGGCCAGGCCGAGGTGGTCCGCCGCGAGGTCGGCAAGGTCCGGCTCTACACCCCGGTCGTGCACCCGCGCGAGTTCGACGTCGCCATCGCCTACCTGGTGCGGCGGCTGGAGGAGGGCGCGAGCTCGGAGAACTTCCTGTCCGCGCTGGCCGGGCTGCACGACCACGAGGAGCTGTTCGTCCGCGAGCGCGACCGCTTCCTCGCCTCGCTGGCCGCGCTGGACCGTACGGTGCCCCGCCCGCACCGCGTCCAGGACCGCCGCGAGACGGTGAGCGGCGCCGTCCAGACCGAGTTCCAGAACGTGCCCGACACCGACCCCGCGCTGCCCGGCAACGTGGCGTGGAGTCGCGAGATCCTGTCCCGCGCGGTCGCCAGCACCACCGGGGCAGCCACCGCGGAATCGGCGGTGGTGAGGACGGCCGACGCGCTGGACGGCGTGCTGGGGTCGGCCGAGGCGGCCGGACGGGGCTGGGGCGCGCTGACCGGCGCCGAGCGGGCCGCGGTGCTGCGCCGTGCCGCCGTCGAGCTGGAGCGGCGCCGGGCCGAGCTGCTGGAGGTCATGGCGGCCGAGGCCGGCAAGACCCTCGACCAGGGCGACCCCGAGGTATCTGAGGCGATCGACTTCGCCAACTACTACGCGAGCCTGGCCGAGGCGCTCGACGACGTCGACGGCGCGGTGCGGCGGCCGGTGCCGCTGACCGTCGTCACGCCGCCGTGGAACTTCCCGCTCGCCATCCCGGCCGGGTCGACGCTGGCCGCGCTGGCCGCCGGGTCCGCCGTCGTGCTGAAGCCGGCGTCGCAGGCGGTGCGCTGCGGCGCCGTGCTGGCCGAGGCGCTGTGGGCGGCCGGGGTCCCGCGCGACGTGCTGCGGCTGCTCCGGGTCGGCGAGTCCGCGCTGGGCAAGGCGCTGGTGTCCGACCCGCGGGTCGGCCGGCTCATCCTCACCGGCGCGTTCGAGACCGCCGAGCTGTTTCGCTCGTTCCGCACCGACCTCCCGCTGCTGGCCGAGACCAGCGGCAAGAACGCGATCGTCGTCACCCCGAGCGCCGACATCGACCTCGCCGTCCGCGACGTCGTGTACTCCGCGTTCGGCCACGCCGGGCAGAAGTGCTCGGCGGCGTCGCTGGTCATCCTGGTCGGCTCGGTGGCGCGGTCGCGCCGGTTCCGCGACCAGCTGGTCGACGCCGTCGCGTCGCTGAAGGTGGGGCTGCCGACCGACCCGACGACCCAGATGGGCCCGCTCATCGGCCCCGCCGACGGCAAGCTGCTGCGCGCGCTGACGACGCTGGGCCCGGGCGAGTCGTGGGTGGTGCGGCCGCGCCGGCTCGACGACGAGGGCCGCGTCTGGTCGCCCGGTGTGAAGGTCGGCGTCACCGACGGCTCCGAGTACCACCTGACGGAGTACTTCGGCCCGGTGCTCGGCATCATGACCGCGGCCACCCTGGACGAGGCGATCGCGCTGCAGAACCGGGTCGCCTACGGCCTCACCGCGGGGCTGCACACCCGCGACGCCGCCGACCTTGCCGCCTGGCTGGACCGCGTCGAGGCCGGCAACGTCTACGTCAACCGCGGCACCACCGGCGCGATCGTCCGACGGCAGCCGTTCGGCGGCTGGAAGCGCTCCGCCGTCGGCGCCGGCACCAAGGCCGGCGGGCCGAACTACCTCGTCGGGCTGACCGACTGGTCGCCCGCGCCGTCCACCGCCACGGCGCCGCTGGCCGCCGGGCCGGCTGCGCTGCTGGCCGCCGCGCACGCCGCCGGGCTGGCCGGCGCCGACGCGCTGGAGCGGGCGCTGCGCAGCGACGCCGCCGCCTGGCGCGACGAGTTCGGCGTCGCGCGCGACGTGTCCGGGCTGAGCGCCGAGCGCAACGTGTTCCGCTACCTGCCGTACCCGGTCACGGTCCGGCACGAGTCCGGCGCCCCGGTCGCCGACCTGCTGCGGGTGGTCGCGGCCGGTGTGCTCGCGGGCGCCCGGGTGACGGTGTCGGCGACCGGCGAGCTGCCCGCCGCGGTGACGTCGGCCGTGACGGCGCTGGGCGTCGAGGTCGCGGTCGAGCCCGACGCGGTCTGGCGGCGCCGGGCGGCGACGCTGACCGGGCGGGTCCGGCTGGTCGGCGGCGACCCGTCGGCGCTGTACGGGGCGACCGGCGGCCGTCCCGACCTCGCCGTCTACGCCCAGCCGGTGACCGAGGCCGGCCGCGTCGAGCTGCTGCCGTTCCTGCACGAGCAGGCCGTGAGCATCACCGCGCACCGGTTCGGCTCGCCCGACCCACTCGCCGCATCGGTGCTCGCCTCGGCGGCGTCCTGACGCCCTTTGCAATGAGCACCCATACGCATCGGTACCCGCCCCCGGCAGCCGTCCCGACGCCCCTCGCAATGAGCACCCATACGCATCGACGCCCGCCCCCGGCAGCCGTCCCGATGCCGCTCGCAATGAGCACCCATACGCATCGGTACCCGCCCCCGGCAGCCGTCCGGACGCCTTCGCAATGAGCACCCATACGCATCGGTACCCGCCCCCGGCAGCCGTCCCGACGCCCCTCGCAATGAGCACCCACCCGCCATCGATGCGTATGGGTGCTCATTGCAAAGGGGCCAGGTGAGCCTCGCGTCCTCCGTCCCGGCCGAGCCGGCCAGGCGTGACGCGGGCGGCTACGCTCGCGGGATGAGCTCGCGCAACGCCGACGTCCGGGCCGCCCTCGAGTTCCACGCGGCGACCCGCTACTGGCGCGGCGGCGACGGCATCGTCATGGGCACGCCGCCCGACGTCGAGAACGGCATCTGGGAGGAGGACCGGTCGCTCGAGCCGTACCCGTTCAAGGTGTACGAGACGCTGGAGCCGATCGCGATCCCCCGCGATGTCCCGCCGTCGCCGAGCGAGCTGCCCGCGCTGGCCGCGGTCTCGGCGACGGGCCGGGACGGAACCGGGGCGCCGGACCTGGCGCTGCTGGCCCGGATCGGGCGGCTGAGCAACGGGCTGCTGGACCGCACCGTCACCGTCCGCGGCACGACCATCACGTACCGGACGGCCGGCGGCACCGGCGCGCGCTACCACCTGGAGCTGTACTTCGCCTGCGCCGACCTGCCCGGTCTCGGCGCGGGCCTGTACCACTACGCGGCGCACGACCACAGCCTGCGCCGGGTGCGCTCCGGCGACGTCCGGTCCGCGCTGGGCGTCGAGGCCCCGGTCGTCCTGGCGGTGACCAGCACGTTCTGGCGCAACGCGTGGCGGTACAAGGCGCGCGCGTACCGGCACGCGTTCTGGGACGCGGGCACGTCGCTGTCGCAGGCACTGGCGGTCGCGGCGTCGGCCGGCGTCCCGGCCGAGTTGGTGCTGGGCTTCGCCGACCAGGAGGTCAACGCCGTCCTCGGCATCGACGGCGTGCGTGAGGCCACCGTCGCGCTGTGCGCGCTCGGCCACGGCGGGGCGCCCGCGCCGGAACTCGCGGCACTGCCGCCGCTGGACCTGCCGGTGCGGCCGGTGTCGCCGCGCGAGGTCGAGTTCCCCGCGATCCCGGCCATGCACCTGGCGTCGTCGCTGGACACCGCCGCCGAGGCGGCCGCCTGGCGGTCCCGCTCCGTCGACGCCGACCGGCCGGAACCGGCCGGCCCGCTCACCACGCTGGACCCGCTGCCCGACGACGCGCTGCCGCCCGAGCCGGTCGAAGAGGTGATCCTGCGCCGCCGGTCGACCCGCAACTACGACACGTCAGTGGAGCTGGGGTTCCGCGACTTCTCGACGCTGCTGGACCGCTCGTCGCGGGCATACGCCGCCGACGTCCGCCCGCCGCTGGACTGCTACCTCATCGTCAACGCCGTCGAGGGCCTGACCCCGGGCGTCTATCTGCACCACCCGGCGCGCGGCGCCGTCGAGCTGCTGCGGGCGGGCGACTTCCGCGCCGACGCCGCGCGCATCGCCGTCGGGCAGGAGTACTGCGCTAACGCGCACGTCAACGCCTACTGGCTGGCCGACCTCGGGCCGCTGCTGGCGGCGTACGGCAACCGCGGCTACCGCGCGGCCCAGCTGACCAGCGCGCTGCAGGCCGGGAAGCTGCACCTCGGCACGCACGCGCTGGGCCTGGGCGCCGTCGGCTCCACGTCGGCCGACGACGAGGTGGTGGAGTTCTTCTCGCCGCACGCGGCCGGCAAGTCCTACCTGTTCGTGACGGTGTTCGGCGTCAAGCGGCCGCGAACCGCTTCCCCGCGTCCGTGAGCACGTCGCGCAGGCCGCCGACGATCTCGTCGAGCACCGCGTGGTCGCTGATCAGCGGCGGCGCGATCTGCAGGACGGCGTCGCCGCGATCGTCGGCGCGGGCGATCAGCCCGGCCTCCAGCAGCCGCCCGGGCAGGTAACCGCGCAGCAGCGCGTCGCGCTCGGCCTGGTCGAACCGGCCGTTCGCGTCGTCCTTCACCAGCTCGATCGCCCAGAAGAAGCCCGCACCGCGGACGTCGCCGACGATCGGCAGGTCGAGCAGCTCGCCCAGGCGGTCGCGCAGGTACGGCTCCAGCGCGCGGACGTTCTCGAGGACGCCGTCGCGGGCGACGATGTCGATGGTGCGCAGCGCGACGGCGGCGCTGGCCGGGTGGCCGCCGAAGGTGATGCCGTGCCGGAACACCCGGCCGTCGAGGGGCTGCACCACACGGTCGGTGGCGAGGACGGCGCCCATCGGCAGGTAGGCGGCGGTGATGCCCTTGGCGAGCGTGACGAGGTCGGGGGTGACGCCCTCGCGCGCGCTGCCGAACCACTCGCCCAGCCGGCCGCAGCCGGTGATGACCTCGTCGGCGAGCAGCAGGATGCCGTAGCGGTCGGCGATCTCGCGCAGCCCGCGCCAGTAGCCGGGCGGCGGCGTCAGGCAGCCGCCGGCGTTCTGCACCGGCTCGGCGATGATCAGCGCCACCTCGTCCGGTCCGGCCGCGACGACGGCGGCCTCGACCTCGGCCAGCAGCCGGGCGCAGAACGCGGCCGGGTCGGCGCCGTCGGGCGCGCGGAACGCGTTGGTGTTCGACACGTGCGTGACGTCGATGGGTGGCTGGCCGAAGTCGTCCTTGAACCGCGCGACGCCGGTGAACGCCAGCGCGCCGAGCGTCACCCCGTGGTAGGCGATGTCGCGGGCGATGGCCTTGGTGCGCCGCGGCTGGCCGATGGCGAGGTAGTGCTCGCGGACCAGCTTCCACGCCGCCTCGACCGCCTCGGAGCCGCCGTTGGTGAAGAACGCGCGGGTCAGCCCGGGCGGCGCCAGGCCGGTGAGCCGCTCGGCCAGCTCGATGGCCGGCGGATGCGCCGTCGCCCAGTTCGTGTTGAACGGCAGCCGGGTCAGCTGCTCGGTGACGACCGCGCCCATCTCGGCGCCGTACGAGTAACCGAGCTGCGCGCAGAACAGGCTGGACAGCGCGTCGACGTAGCGGCGGCCGCGGGTGTCGAACACGTACGGCCCCTCGCCCCGCTCGAGCACCAGGAGATCGTCGAGCCGCTGCTTGGAGAAGTGCAGCAGCAGGTGGTCGGCAGCCGTGCGCTGCAGTTCGTCGAGTGTCATGTGACCTCACCGCCTCTGTGCTCAGTGTGGCGTACGCGGGTGACGAGGACGGCGGAGGCAGCGACACTCACCAGCGCGACGGCGAAGAGCGCGCGGTAGCCGTCGAAGAGGTGGATGACAGCGGCGGCCACCGGCGGTGCGATGGTCTGCGGCACGTTGACGGCGACGTTGAACAGCCCGAGGTCCTTGCCGGCGGCCGCTTCCCGATCCGGCAGCACGTCGATCGCCAGCGCGTTGCCGCAGGCCAGATACAGTCCGCCGGCCAGGCCCTGGACCGCCGCGAACACCACGACGGCCGCCGTCGTCGCCGAGGCCAGCGGCACCGCCAGCGCGACGCCGAGGATCGCGGCCGCCGCCACCAGGAACACCGTGCGCCGGCCGGAGCGGTCGCTCCACCAGCCGCCCACGGCGATGCCGACGACCGTCGTCGCGAACCCGAGCACCGTCAGCAGCCCGATCAGCCGGTTGGCGTCGCCGCGACCGAGCCCCACATAGTCCGTCAGGATGTACAGCTGGTAGGTCAGGATCAGCTGGTACCCGAGCACGAACAGCAGCCGCGACCCGAACACCCGGAGGAAGTCGGCGTGCTCGCGCGGGCGTCGCCAGAAGCCGCGGAGCAGCTCGGTCCGCCCGCTCCCCTGTTGGGTCGGCTGCGGCCGGTCGACCAGCACGAACACCGCAGCCGCCGCGACCACCGCGAGGCCCAGCACGGTGTAGGCGACCGGCCGGTGGTCGACCGCCAGCGGACCCGCGAACGCCGTCCCCGCCGCCGCCCCGGCCATGCCGCCGCCGGCCAGCACCGCCGACGCCCGGCCGCGGCGGGCCGGCGCGACCCGGTCGGCCAACGTCGCCGCCGCCGCGACGTCGGTGCCGTTGAGCGCGAACTGGATGACCACCCAGAACACGCAGATCCACGCGACCGAGCCGAGCCCGCCCAGCCCCAGCAGGAACCCGGCCGCCACGACGGCGCCGCCGAGCAGCCACGGCGCGCGCCGGCCCAGGCGGCTCCGCGTGCGATCGCTCAGCGCGCCGACCAGCGGCTGCGCCAGGATCGTGAACCCGAACGACACCGACGTGACGATGGCGAGGTTGGTGACCTTGCGGTCCGGGTCGATCGCCTCGACGTGATTCGGCAGCAGCACCGCCAGCAGCGCCGCGTAGTTGGCGACGACGGCGAACATGACCAGCGCCAGCGACGGCAGCAGCGCCCGGGCGGGGGCGGGCGTGGCGGCCTGCGCGGCCTGCGCGGCAGCCTGCGGTCGGGCGAGGGAGTCAGGCGCCACCACGTCGGCTCGTCTCGTCGGGGGTGCGGGGGTCCGGACGATCATGGACGCGGCGGTGCGCAGCCGCAACCCGAACCGGCGCCAGCCCGGTTGTCGGCGGCGCCGGTTGGCCGGCGCTGGCTGGCCTCGTTGGCCCGCGCTGCCTGGCCTCGGTGGCCGGCGCCGCTTGGCCTCGGTGGCCGGCACTGTCTGACCTCGGTGGGCCGGCGCCGAAATCGCGCGGCGTGGTACGTAGACCCCGCCCGGCCGGGAGGGCCATCCCACCCTACGGGCGGGCACCGACAACGCGCGCCGAGACCGACGTGGGCCGGCGTCAGCCGTCGGGGAGGAGGCCGAGGCGGCGGGCTCGCAGGAGGGCGGCGTCCCGGCCAGTCGCGCCGAGGACCGCGTACAGCGACCGCAGCTCCTCCTCCACCAGGCTGGGCGCCATGACCAGCGCGTACGAGATGGCGGCCGCGTCCTCGTGCCGGGTGAGCGCTCGCAGCACCGACCGCTGCCGCTCGGTCAGCGTCACCAGCTCCGCCCGCGCCGGGTACGCCGGCCGAGCCGACAGCACGGCCGGGTCCAACGCGATCCCGGACCGCTTCGCCAGCACGTCGCGCACCCCGTCGGGCAGCAGGGTGAACGAGCGCAGCGCGCCGGTCCGGGCGGCGAGCGCGGCGGCCCGGCCGAAGGAGTGGTCCGCGGTCCCCGGTGACCCGAGCGCCTCGGCCGCGGCGGCCTCGATCAGCAGCAGCTCGATCCGGTCCCGCGGCGTCGCCTCCGGCGCCCACGCCGCCGCGCCGGCCGTGTGCCCGGCGCGGTCCGGCTCGCCGCGCAGGAGGTGGAACCGGGCCAGCGGCACCGCGGTCCAGCCGGCGTCCGGCCCGGCCGCGCGCAGCAGCGTGTCGACGCGGTTCAGCTCGCCCAGGGCGAGCAGGAGCTCGGCCCGGCACCGGTCGACGATGCGGGCGGCGAGGCCGCCGGCGGGCGCCGAGTTGGTGGCGGCGGATCGCTCGGCGTCGGCGAGGGCCAGCAGCGGGTCGCCGAAGCTGAGCGCGTACTGGGTCCGCGCGGCGACGGCGAAGGGCCACAGCTCGGCCTGCCCGGTGTCGTCCTCGGCCCGTTCCAGGTGCGCACGAGCGGCGTCGCCGTCCAGCCGGTCCGTGGCGACGAACGCGGCGGCCAGGTGGGCGGGCAGCCGGACGAGGTACTCCAGCCACCGGGCCGGCGCGGTGTGCCGCTCGTAGACGTCCAGCCAGTACCGGGCGTCGACGGTCGCGCCGGCGGCCGCGTGCAGCAGCGCGAGGTCGGCGGCGATGTGTGCGGTGACGGGGTGCGCGGCGACGTCGTGGGCGGCGGCGTAGGCCTGCGTCCCGGCGGCGACGGCGCGCTGCGCGTTCCCGCCGAGCAGCAGCGCCTGGGCGGACTGGTGCAGCGCCCACGCCCGATGCATCGGCCAGACGTCGCCGTCGCGGCCGGTCAGCTCGCGCTCCAGCCGGGCTGCGCCGGCGGCGGCACGCTCGTAGCGACCGTCCAGGCGATCGGCGACGATCCCGATCGACAGCAGCTGCAGCTGCCGGTCGCTGGGCCGCCCCGGCGTCATCTCCTCCGCCCGCAGCAGCTGCTCGCCGCCGGCCCGGAACGCGCTGGCCAGCGCCTGCAGCGTCCGCACTCCCGGCGGGTGCGACGTCAGGATGCGGGCGGCCGCGGCCGGCAGCCGCAGGTCCGGAACGTCGTGCGGCACCCGCGCGGTCAGCCCGCCGAACGCGGCGACGAGGTCGTCTGACTGCTCGGTGAGCAGCGTCAGCCCGGCCGCGTTCCACACCCGCGCCAGTAATGGCCAGTCGGCGGCGGAGCGGGCGTGCCGGGCGGCCGGACCCGGCGCACCGGCGTCGAGCAGCGCACGGGCGTACCGGCGGTGCCAGGCGGCCGGCTGCTCCGGCTCGGCGGCGGCCAGCTCGGCCACCAGCGCGTCGCGCAGCACCGGCGGCAACGACCAGACGGCTCCCTCGCCGCCGAACGCCGGGTGGTCCACCCGTCCCGGCCGGGTGGGCCTCGAACCTACCGCCGGCCACTGACAACCGGCCGCGAGCGCCCGCAGCTCCCCCGCCGCCTCGTCCCCGCCGCCGGCGCCGGCGCCGCCACCGCCACCGTCGCGCGTCACGCCGAACGCCGGGTGGTCCACCCCTCCCGGCCGGGTGGGCCTCGAACCTACCGCCGGCCACTGACAATCAGCCGCGAGCGCCCGCAGCTCCCCCGCCACCTCGTCCCCGACGCCGGCGGCACGCAGGTGGACGGGGGTGATCGGGTCGGCCAGCGCGAGCCGGAACGCCGCGCCCCGGACCGCGGAGGGCAGCCCGTCCAGCACGACCGCCCGCACGTAGTCGGCCGCCGCGCGCCGTCCGTCCTCGGCGGTCGGCGCGTCGATCATCAGGCGCGCCGGGAGCAGCCAGCCGCGCGTGTGCTCGTGGACGGCGGCCGTGCCGCGCTCGCCCCACGCCGCCGCGAACTCGTCCGGCGTTGCGAGCAGCTGCGGGCCGGTCAGCTGCGTGACCTCCAGCCCGGCCCGCTGAGCGGCGGTGACCAGTGGCAGCGGCCGGCGACCGCACACCACCAGCCGCACATGCGGAGCCCGGGCGAGGGCGGCGGCGACGGCGTCCGGCTCGGGCAGGTCGTCGCCGCGGTCGACGACGAGGACGGACTCGCCCGCGGCGGCGATCACGCCCGGCAGGCCGACGGCGTCGTCGATCCAGGTCACGTCGGCACTGTTCAGAGCAAGCCACTGCGCCACCAGCGCGGTCTTGCCGGTCCCGGGCAGCCCGACGATCGCCCGGAGCGCGGCCGGCCGGTCCAGGCGATCGAGCAGCCGGTCCCGAGGCACCCGGCCGTCCGTGCGTCGTTCCACCCGTCCCCCGCGCTCGCTGTTCCCGTGCGGGTCCAGCGCAGCAGAGGACGCGGGGTGGGCCGGGCCCGGTCTCGCGGATATCCCCCCGGTTCTTACCCCCCCGCCGCGACCCTCAGAGCAGGCCGCGACGGCGTGCCTCGGCCACCGCTTCCGCGCGGCCGGAGACGCCGAGCTTGCGGTAGACGGCGCGGCACTGGCTCTTGACGGTGCCCGCGGCCACGCCGAGGCGGCCGGCGATGACGGACAGCGTGTCGGACGTCGCCAGCTCGGCCAGCACGGCCGACTCGCGCCGCGTCAGCGACACCAGCGCGTCGGGCTCGGGGAACAGCGCCGGGAAGCGATCGACGTCGGAACGCAGCTCTGGGAGCCCCGCAGCCAGGGTGCGGAAGTCCGAGCGCGGCATCGCGGCGAACGGGCTGCGCAGGCCGGTGTCGTCGGACAGTGCGACGGCGTCGGCGAAGGCCCGCGCGGCGGCGGCCGGGTCGCCGGAGCGCAGCCGCGCGGACGCGGCGATCAGGGACAGGTGCAGGCGGTCGCGCGGGGTGCCGCGGTGCTCGTGCTCGGGCGCGGCGGTGATGGCCAGCGCGCGGGCGTGGTCGCCGTCCAGCAGCAGGCCGCGGGCCTTGGCGACGGCCAGCCGCGGGTACGGCCGGATGCGCCGCGACGGGATCAGCCGCCGGGCCTCGGCCGGCCGGCCCGCGGCCAGCAGCAGCTCGGCTCGCTGCGCCGTCAGCATGGCCCGCATCGCCGCGCCGAGCGGCTTGCGGCTCTTCTCGTCCAGCCCCGACTCCAGCAGCCGCAGCGCCTCGGCCGGCCCGTCGGCGTGCCAGCGCTGCAGCGTCCGGGCGTGCAGCACTATCGGCCACCACTCCATCGTCGGCCAGTGCGGCAGCACCTGCGCGAGCGCGTCGGCGGCGGCGTCCGGACGGTGGTCCTCGAGGTGCACGTACGCGGCGCCGACGTGCTTGGGGATGGCGTAGAAGCCGGCGTTGAAAAACCGCGGCAGGCCCGGCTCGACCAGCTCGGCCAGCGCCGCGCGGGCCAGCGTGACGCGCCCGGCGGTGGCGTGCGCGAGCACCGTCAGCGACTCCGGGTGCAGCGCGCCGCTGCCGCGGACGGTCCCGGCCGGCCGGGCGGCCAGCGCGCGGACGGCGTCGTCGACGCGGTCGAGCAGCAGGTGCGTCGTCGCGGTCTGGGTGACGATGAGCGGACGCAGGTGGTCCAGCTCGCCGGTGGGGTCGGCGGCCCGCGGCAGCATGCCGTGCAGACGGCGCAGCGCCGGCTGCACCAGCTCGTCGCGGCCGGCGAAGCGCAGCCCGAGCGTGAGCATTCCCTGGATCCACACGTGGTCGACGCTGACTCGGCCGTGCCTGGACAGCCGCTGCCACTCCGCCGTCGCGACCCCCGCGGTGAGCATCCGGACCGCCTTCGCGACGTCGCCGACCGCGTAGTGCGCCACGCCGACGAACAGCGCCAGCAGCGGCTGCGCCCGGAGCACCTGCCGGGGCACGTCGGCGCGGCGCACCCAGTGCTTGTCCAGGCCGCCGGCGACCTCGCGGAACGCCTGCCCGAGGTGGGTGCGGGCGCGCTGCCACTCCTGCGCGATGACGGCGGACTCGAACGCGGCCGCGCGCTCGCCGCGGTCCTCGTACCAGTCGGCCAGCCGGCGGTGCGCGGCACGCAGGCGGTCGTCGTCCAGGCGGCGGCGCAGGGCGTCGCGGACCAACGGCTGCAGCCGGAACCGCGGCTCGCCCAGGCCGTCCTCCCAGCCGCCCAGCCCGCGGTCCTCGACGGCGGCGAGGATCGGGTGGCCGTCGAGGTCGACGTCGAGCAGCTCCGCCTGCCGCACGCCGACGCCGTCGACCACGGACAGCAGCACGAGGTCGTCGAAGCCGGGCAGCTGCTCGAGGTCGCCGACGAGCATCCGTTGCAGCCGCGACAGCTGGTCGTTCTCGCCGGCCGCCGGCCACGGGTGCTCCCGCTGCGGCCGGAGCCCCGCGCGGACGGCGAGCGGCCAGCCGTCGCTGGTCTCGTGCAGCGCCACGACCTGCTCGGCGGTCAGCGGGCTGCGCAGCTCGGAGGCCAACCGGGTGGACTCGTCGGCGGTGAACGCGAGCGTACGGGGGCCGAGAGTGACGGCGTCGACGCTCAGCTGCGTCGCGGGATCGGTGAGCTCGCCGTCGCGGCGCGTGCCGACCGCGAGTTGGAGCCGGGCGCTGTGCCGCACCAGCCGCAGCAGGTCGTGCTCCACCCGCGGGTCGACCTGTTCGGCGGCGTCGACGACCAGCGTCAGCGGCCGGTCCACGGTGTCGAGCAACGGCGGCAGCAGCGTCGGCAGGTGCCCGACGGCGTCGGCGCCGACCTCCACGCCGGCCAGCCCAGGGTGCACCGTCCCCAGCAGCGCGACCACCCGCGACCAGAACCCCAGCCGCGTCGCGCACTCGTCGTCGGCCGTGACCCAGACCGTCGCCGACCCGGCCGGACGCTCGTGCGCCCACTCCGCCAGCAGCGCCGTCTTCCCGTAGCCGGCCGGCGCGCGGACGACCCGCAGCGGCAGCTCGTCGTCGCCGAGCTCGGCCAGCAGGCGCGGCCGGCTCAGGTGGTCGCGCGACAGCCGTGGCACGCCCGCGGTGCTGCCCGGGCTCACGCCGGGACCTGCTGGAACGTCCGCCGGTAGCGCAGCGGGCTGGTGCCGAGCAGGCGGGCGAAGTGCTGGCGCAGCGACGCCGACGTGTGGAAGCCGGCCCGCCGGGCCACCTCCTCGACCGGGAGCGACGTGGTCTCCAGCAGCTCGCGGGCGTGGTCGACGCGCTGGCGGATCAGCCACTGCAGCGGCGTGGTGCCGCACTCGGCGCGGAACCGGCGGACGAGGGTGCGGGTGCTCATGGCGGCGTGCCGGGCGATGTCGGCGAGCTGGTGGTCGTCGGCGAGGCTGGCGCGCAGCCAGGCCAGCGTGGGCGCCAGTGCCGACCCGCCGGGATCGGCGGCGGCCGGGAGGTACTGCGCCTGGCCGCCCTCGCGGTGCGGCGGCATGACGATGCGCCGGGCGACGTAGCCGGCGGCGGCCGCGCCGTGGTCGCGGCGAACGAGGTGCAGGCACAGGTCCAGCCCGGCGGCGACGCCCGCCGCGGTGAGCACGTCGCCGTCGTCGACGAACAGCACCGACGGGTCGACGCGCACCAGCGGATACCGCGCGGCGAGCTCGTCGGCGTGCGCCCAGTGCGTGGTGGCGCGGCGGCCGTCCAGCAGGCCCGCCGCCGCGAGCAGGTAGGCGCCGGTGCAGATGGAGCCGATGCGGGCGCCGCGGGCGTGCGCGGTGCGCAGGGCGGCGATGACGTCCGGGGACGGTCCCGCGGCCGACTCCGTCGCCGGCACGATGACGGTGTCGGCGGTCTCGACGACGGCGAGCGGTTCCAGTCCGGCGACGGAGAACGCGGCGCCGCCCGACGCCGTCGTGGCCAGCGTCGGCTGCGGCGCCCCGATGCGGACGTCGTACAGCCGGCCGTCGCCGGTCAGCCGCTCGGCGCGGTGCCCGGCCGCCCGCGCCGTCGCGAACACCTGGAACGGGATGGCCAGCTCGAGCGCCACCACGCCCGGCAATGCGAGCACCACGACCTTGTGCATGGCGTGAATCTATCGAAGGGTGGCATTCCTGCCGTGGCGGCGGCGCGGCACCGTCGCGAAAACTGGCCGGATGCGGGCAGAGGTGTTGATGTACGACGGCATCGCCGAGATGGACGCGCTGCTGACGTTCGACGTGCTGGCGCGCGCCCGGCTGATGGGCGTGGACGTGTCGCCGGTACTGGTGACCCCGGACGGGAGCCCGGAGGTGACCGGCTGCTACGGGACGCGGTTCGGCGGGCTGGTCCGCTGGGACCCGTCCCGGGCCGACGCGCTGCTCGTCGCCGGTGGGTGGGACTTCGACGTGATCGAGGCCAGCTCGCTGCCGGCGCGGCTGCGCTCGTACAAGGAGCAGGCGGGGCCGCGGCTGCTGCTGGGCGGCATCGACTCGGGTGCGGTGCTGTTCGGCGCGGCCGGCCTCATCGACGGCCGCCCCGCGACGACCTACCGCTTCGACATGGAGTACCTCGCGACGTGGGCCGACGTGATCGACGCCCGCATCGTCGACGACGGCGACCTCGTGACGTCGGGCAGCGGCTGGCTGGCCGGGCTGGACCTCGGGCTCTACCTGGTGGCCGAGCGGCTGGGTGCGCCGCACGTGGCGGTGGAGATCGAGGGCCGCATCGGCCACGACCGCCGCGGCACCGTCTGGCGCCGCTGACGCGGACCGCGCCAAGATCGCGTCGCAGCGGTACCGTCTGTCCATGTCCGTTCTGTCCGGCCTCATCGAGGCACTCGTGTCCGGTCGCGTCGAGATCGTCGACCTCACCGCGCCGCTGTCCGATCAGACGCCGATCCTGGAGCTGCCGCCGGAGTTCGGCCAGACCGCACGGTTCCAACTGGAGGAGATCAGCAGGTACGACGACCGCGGGCCGGCCTGGTACTGGAACAACTTCCGCACCGGCGAGCACACAGGCACCCACTTCGACGCGCCCGCCCACTGGGTCACCGGCCAGGACCGGGCCGCCATCGACGCCGTGCCGCTGACGTCGTTCGTGGCGCCGGCCGTGGTGCTCGACGTGACGGCGGAGGTCGCCGCCGACCCCGACTTCCTCATCGAGATCGATCACCTCCGGGCGTTCGAGGCCGAGCACGGCGCGCTGCCCGACGGCGGCTGGCTGCTGTGCCGCACGGGCTGGTCCGCCCGCACCACGCAGGCGGAGATGATCAACAACACCGCCACCGGCCCGAGCAGCCCCGGCATGTCGGCCGAGTGCGCCCGCTGGGTGGCCGAGGAGTCGCCGCTGCAGGGCATCGGGGTCGAGACGGTGGGCACCGACGCGGGCGCCGCGCACTCGTTCGACCCCGCCTTCCCGTGCCACTCCTACCTGCTGGGCAACGGCAAGTACGGCCTGGCCCAGCTGCAGAACCTCGACCGCCTGCCGCCGACGGGGGCGGTGCTCGTCGCGGCGCCGCTGCGCATCGTCGGCGGCTCCGGATCGCCGGCCCGCGTGCTGGCGCTCACCGAGCGCTGACGCCGCCGTGCTCGTCTCCGAGGCGGTCGGACGCGCTCTCGTCGGCGCCGGCATCGACCACGTCTTCGGCGTCGTCGGGTCCGGGAACTTCCACGTGACCGTCGCGATGTCGGCGGCCGGCGCCCGGTTCGTCGCGGCCCGGCACGAGGGCGGCGCCGCCACCATGGCCGACGCCTACGCGCGCACGTCGGACCGGCCGGCCGCGCTCAGCGTCCATCAGGGCTGCGGCCTGACGAACGCGATGACGGGCATCACGGAGGCCGCGAAGTCGCGCACGCCGCTGGTCGTCGTCGCAGCCGAGGTGACCCAGCCGCGGTCGAACTTCTACGTCGACCAGGACGCCCTGGCCCGTGCGGTCGGGGCGGTGCCGCTGCGGATCACGTCCGCGCGGACCGCCGCCCAGGAGGCCGTCGAGGCGGTGCGCACGGCCGTGCACGAGCGCCGCACCGTCGTGCTCAACCTGCCGCTGGAGCTCCAGGCGCTCGACGCGGCGGACACCGAGCCGCCGCCGCTGCCGTCGCCGCCCGCACCGCCGCTCCCGTCCACCGCCGACGTCGCCCGGCTGACGGCGGCGCTCGAGGACGCCCGGCGGCCGGTGTTCGTGGCCGGGCGGGGCGGCCGGTCCGCGGCGGCGCGGACGGCCCTCCTGGCGCTGGCCGAGCAGCACGGCGCACTGCTGGCGACGTCTGCCGTCGCGAAGGGGCTGTTCCACGACGAGCCGTGGTCGCTCGACGTCTCCGGCGGGTTCTCGTCGCCGCTCGCCGCCGAGCTGATCGCCGGCGCCGACCTCATCGTCGGGTGGGGCTGCGCGCTGAACATGTGGACCATGCGGCACGGCCGGCTGATCGCGCCCGGCACGACGGTCGTGCAGGTCGACGACACCCCGGAGGCCCTCGGCGCGCACCGTGAGCTCGACTTCGGCGTGCTCGGCGACGTCGGCGCGACGGCGCGGGCGCTGCGGGCCGCACCGGCCGGAGCCGCCCGCGGGTACCGGACGCCGGAGGTCGCGCAGCGGCTGGCCACGCAGCTGCGCTGGCGCGACGTCCCGTACGACGACCTCACCGGTGCCGGCCGCATCGACCCGCGCACCCTGACCATCGCGCTGGACGACCTGCTGCCCGCCGAGCGTGTCGTCGGCGTCGACTCGGGCAATTTCATGGGCTACCCGAGCATGTTCCTCTCCGTTCCCGACGAGCGCGGGTTCTGCTTCACTCAGGCCTTCCAGTCCATCGGCCTCGGCCTGTCGACGGCCATCGGCGCCGCGCTGGCCCAGCCGGACCGGCTGCCGGTGGCCGCCCTGGGCGACGGCGGCGCGCTGATGATGGCGGCCGAGCTCGACACCGTGCGCCGCCTGCGGCTGCCGATGGTCGTCGTGGTCTACAACGACGACGCGTACGGCGCCGAGGTGCACCACTTCGCGCCCACGGGACGCGACCTCAGCTCGGTGACCTTCCCCGAGACCGACATCGCCGCCATCGCCCGCGGCTACGGCTTCACCGCGACGACCGTCCGCGGGCCCGACGACCTCGCCGGTGTGCGGCGGTGGCTCGACGGACCCCGCGACACCGCCCTGCTCGTCGACGCCAAGGTCGTGACCACCGAGCCGTCGTGGTGGCTGGAGGAGGCCTTCCGCGGCCACTGAGCACCTCACGGCACGAGGACGATCTTGCCCCGGGTCCGGCCGGCCTCACTGCGGCGGTGGACGCTCGCCAGTTCGCGCTGCGGGACGACCTCGGCGACGTCCACGGCCAGCTCGCCTGCGTCGATGAGCCCGACGAGCTTGGCCAGCTGCTCGCGGTCGTTCCGGGTGACGAAGTGCACGGCGTCCGTGACGGGCAGCGGGGTGGCGATCGAGACCGCGACGCCGCCGGCGCGCAACCGGGTGGCCAGCGACGCTGCAGCGTCGGGCGGGATCGCCACGAGGTTGATCACGACGTCCAGTGAGTCCGGGACGGCCTGCGACGTGTAGTCGACGATCTGGTCCGCGCCTGCCGCGCGGACGGCGTCGGCGCTGCGTGCGCTGGCGGTCGCGATCACGTGCGCGCCGGCCGACTTCGCCAGCTGGACGGCGAATCCGCCGACCCCGCCGCCTGCCCCGTTGATGAGGACCCGCTGACCCGGGCGCACGTTCGCGTGGTCGCATACCGCCTGCCAGGCCGTCAGTCCGGCGACGGGGAGCGCCGCCGCGTCGGTGAGCGGGACGGTCCGTGGCGCCTCGACGATCACGTCGGCCGGTGCTGCAGCGTACTGAGCGGCCGCACCTCCGGCGTCGACGCGGGCGATCACCCGGTCGCCGGGCGACCAGCCGCCGACGTCGTCGCCGACGCCGACGATCGTGCCCGCGACATCCCAGCCGAACGTGTAGGGCAGGGTCAGCGGGAACACGTCGCGCACCCGGCCGGACCTGATGGCGGTCTCGGTCGGGTTGAACGCGCTCGCGGCGACCTGGACGAGCACCTCGTCGCGGCCAGGAGCGGGCACCGGCACGGTCTCGTAGCGGATGGCGCCGGGTTCGCCGTAGTGGTGGATGCGTGCGGCACGCATCGTTGCGGGGACGGTGGACGCCATGGGGTCGACTCCAGTCAGGCGGGTTCGCGATGGTGTCGACGCTAGGCGCGGCGGTTGAGACTCTCCATGCCTCCAGCGCGCTACTTTCTACGCGTGCGTCTCAGCTAGAGTGCAACGGTGGATGTCCTGGGCGACGTCATCATGAGCGCCCGCGTCGGGCGGCCCCGGTCGGCGCGCGTGAGCTGGCACGCCCCGTGGGGCCAGCGGTTCCCGTCGGTGCCTGGGTCCGCGGCGTTCCAGGTGCTCCTGCGGGGCTCGGGCTGGCTGATCCGTCCCGAGGCCGAAGCCATCCCGCTCGGCGCCGGTGATGTGGTCTTCTCCCCGAACGGCCAGGGCTACGGCATGGCAAGCGATCCGTCGGCACCGCTGGCCGAGCCGCGGTTCGACCCCCAGCACGTCGCCGACCTCGTCGTCACCGACGCCGTCGGCGACCGGGGCCCTGTCACCGTCACGTTGTCCGGCGGCTACCAGCTCGACCCCGTGCGCACCCACCCGATGCTCCGCGACCTGCCGGACGTGATCGTCATTCCGTCCCGGGCGGGGCGGCACCCGGAACTGCGGGCGGCGATCGACCTGCTCGGGGCCGAGGTCGACGACCCCAGGCCGGGGTCGGTCGCCGTGGTCCCCGGCCTCCTCGACGTCCTGCTGGTGTACGTGCTCCGCGCCTGGCTCGCCGAGACTCCCGCCCACACGTCCGGCTGGGCGGCGGCCTTGACCGACCCGGGGATCAGCGATGCGCTGCGGGCGCTGCACGAGCAGCCCGCCCATCCGTGGACCGTGCGAGACCTCGCCGCCCGCGCCCGGATGTCGCGTGCGACCTTCGCCCGCCGATTCACCCAGCTGATCGGGCAGCCGCCACTGCGCTACCTGACCTGGTGGCGCTTGACCACGGCCGCGCACCTGCTCCGCGACACCGACGACTCGTTGGAACGCATCGCGCGTCGCGTCGGGTACTCGTCGGAGTTCGCCTTCGCCGCCGCCTTCAAACGCCAGCACGCGGTGCCGCCCGGCCGCTACCGCCGCCGAAGCCGGATCGCCCACCACGGCGCCGGCGCCCCGACCCGCCAATGACGAATGGCCCGGACCTCTGGGGTCCGGGCCATTCAGGTGGTAGCGGGGGCAGGATTTGAACCTGCGGCCTCTGGGTTATGAGCCCAGCGAGCTACCGAGCTGCTCCACCCCGCGTCGCTGAAATGAAGTCTACGCGATCGTCTGCGGTGCGCCAAATCGCGAGGACGGCCGCGTCGGGTGTCAGTGGCCGGCGCGAGAATGTGCGCCATGACGGACTTCCAGGTGCGCCCCGCCCGCCCCGACGACCGCCCCGCCGTCGCCGCACTCACGGTGGCGGCCTACGACGCCGACGGGTTCCTGGACGGCGACGAGGAGTACGCCGACGAACTGTCCGACATCGAGCACCGGTCGGTGCAGGCCACGCTGCTGGTGGCGGCCGACGACGACGGCACCGTGCTGGGGGCGGTCACGTTCTGCCGTCCGCCCAGCCCATACGTCGAGGTGGCACGTCCGGGCGAAGCGGAGTTCCGCATGCTCGCCGTCGATCCCTCGGCACGTGGCCGCGGCGTCGGCACGGCGCTGGTGCAGCGCTGCCTCGACCTCGCCCGCGAGCACGGCGACCACACGCTGGTGCTGTCGTCACTGCCGACCATGCTCACCGCGCACCGGCTGTACGAGCGGCTCGGCTTCGTCCGGACGCCGCGGCGCGACCACGAGCCGCTGCCGGGCTTCCGGCTGATCGCCTACCAGCGCGCCGTCTGAGCCGCACGCGGCCGGAGCCGCCACCCGAGGTACGGGTGACGGCTCCGGCCGGGTGGCGTTACTGCCCCGGCGTGGCCCCGGGGGTGGCGCCGCCGGCGCCCTCGCCGCCGGTGAGCGCCTCGGCCGCCGCGATGGCCGCGTCGAGCCGCTCGAGCGCCGCGCCGTACTCGGCCCAGTTGCCGGCGGCCTGCGCGTCGCGGGCCTCCTGCCACGCGACCCGGATGGCCTCGAGCGCCGCCGTGAGGTCGGCCGGCTGTTCCGTGGTGGGCGGCGGCGTCGTCTCGGTGTCGGGCGGCGGGGTGGTCTCGCCTTCGGTCGGCGGCTCCTCCACCACCGGCGGCTCTTCGGTACCGGCGCCGGCGTTGCCCTCGAAGATCTGGTCGAGCGCGCCCTGCAGGGTGTCGTCGAAGCCGATGCTGTCGCCGAACTGCACCAGGACGCGGCGCAGCAGCGGGTAGGCGGCCTCGCCGGTGGCCCGGGCGACGTAGACCGGCTGGACGTACAGCAGGCCGCCGCCGACCGGCAGCGTCAGCAGGTTGCCCAGCTGGGTCTCGGCGTCACCGGAACGCAGCAGCGTCAGCTGCTGGGCGACGTCGGCGTTGGACTCGAAGTCGTTGGCGACCTGGCCCGGACCGTCGATCTGCGTGTTGCTGGGCAGTCTCAGGATCTGCAACTGCCCGTAGTCGTCGCTGCGGGCGTCGGCGTTGACCGCCATGAACGCGGCCAGGTTCGGCCGTCCTCGCGGTGTGTACGTGGTCGTCAGCGAGAAGATCGGCGCGTCGGTGTCGGGCAGCTGGATGGTCTGGTAGTACGGCGGCTGCTTGACGTCGACGTTCGACGACGGGTCGGCCGGCACCACCCAGCGGTCCTGGCCGCCGTAGAACGTCGAGGCCTCGGTGACGTGGTACTGCTCGAGCATGTTGCGCTGCAGCTTGAACAGGTCCTCGGGGTAGCGCAGGTGGTCGAGCAGCGGCGTCGGGATCTCGGAGCGCGGCTGCACGGAGTCGGGGAACGCGTTCATCCACGCCTGCAGGACCGGGTCGTCCTCGTCCCACGCGTACAGCGTGACGGTGCCGTCGTAGGCGTCGACCGTGGCCTTCACGGAGTTGCGGACGTAGTTGATGAAGTCGTCGGGCTGGGCGGCCAGCGCCGGACGGGCCGTCCGCGAGTCGCTGGTGGCCTCGCTCAGCGACACCCGCTGGCTGTACGGCAGCGAGTTCAGCGTCGTGTAACCGTCGAGCACCCAGACGACGCGGCCGTCGACGACCGACGGGAACGGGTTGGCGTCGACCGTGAGCCACGGCGCGACCTTCTCGACCCGGTCGCGCGGGTTGCGTTCGTACAGCAGCCGCGACTCGGAGTTGAGGCGGTCGGACAGCAGGAAGTTGGCCTCCTGGAACCGCGTGGCGTAGAGCAGCCGGTTCCAGAACGAGCCGATGGGGACGCCGCCCTCACCGGTGTAGGTGTTGCGCCGCTCGCTGCCGGTCTCGGGGTCTTCCGGGATGTCGTACTCGACCGGGTCGGTGCCCTCGGGCGCGCCGACGATGGAGTAGCTGGGCGAGTTCTCGCCGAAGTAGATGCGCGGCTCGTACTCGCCGAGCACACCCTGCGTGGGGATGTCCTCCTCGGCGAAGTTCGGCGACCCGTCGCCCTCGCGGGTGTTGCCGTACGCGGCGACGACGCCGAAGCCGTGGGTGTAGACGGTGTGCTCGTTGATCCAGTTGCGCTGCTCGGCCGGGATGCCGTCGGAGTCGACCTCACGGACGGCGACCACCATGTCCTGCTCGGCCACCACGCCGTCCTCGCCCTCGACCGTGTAGCGGTCGACGTCGAGCGGGTCGCTGAACGTGTAGAAGCCGCGGACCTGCTGCAGCTGCTGGAAGGCCGGCGGGATGACGCTGGGGTCCATCAGCCGGATGCCGGGGATGGTCGCGGAGTCCTGCGCCAGCTGGCCCTCCTGGACCGACGTGGTGGCGCGGTACTCCTCGGTCTGGACGTCCTGGATGCCGTAGGCGTTGCGCGTGGCCTCGATGTTGCGGCTGATGTACGGCGCCTCGCGGCTGGCCTCGCTCGGCCGGACCTGGAACTGCTGGACCAGGAACGGCCACAGCCCGCCGAGCAGGACCGCCGACAGCACCAGCAGGCCCAGCCCGATGCCGGGCAGCGTCCAGTTGCGCTGCCAGACGTTGACGAAGAACAGGATGGCGCAGATGGTCGCGACGAAGATCAGGATGGTCTTGGCCGGCAGCACCGCGTTGATGTCGGTGTACGAGCCACCCGTGAAGCGGTCGTTGTCCTGCATGACCAGCGCGTACCGGTCGAGCCAGTACGCCACGGCCTTGAGCAGGACGAACAGGCCGATCAGGACGGACAGGTGGGCCGTGGTGGCGGGGCTGACCTTCTGCCCGGCGGTCTGCAGCCGGATGCCGCCGTAGACGTAATGGGTGATGGCGGCGACGACCAGGCCCAGCACGACGACGGCGAACCCGAAGCTGACGAGGTAGCGCCACCACGGGTAGTCGAAGGCGAAGAAGCCGAGGTCGAGGCCGAACTGGGCGTCCTCCTGGCCGAACTCGCCGCCGTTGCGCCACAACAGGAAGGTCTGCCACTGCCCGGCGGCGCTGGCGCCGGCCATGATCGCGAGCAGGATGGCGGCCGCCGTCAGCACCCAGGTACGGACCGGGTCGATGGCGTCGCGGTAGCGGTCGAGGCTCTGCTGCTCGACGCTCATCGGCCGGTACCGCGGCCGGACGCGGTAGGCGACCATGCCGTTGACGACGACCGACGCGGCCATGAGCAGTCCGAAGACCAGGAACAACCCGATCCGCGTGACCAGCTGTGTCGTGAACACCTGGGTGAAGTCGACCGACTGGTACCACAGTCTGTCGGTCCAGAACGTCACGACGAGCACGTACGCGGCAATGAGAACGCCGAGCACGATGAGCGTGGGCAGTAGAGCGCGCGACCGTCGTTGGGGCGCGCCGCGGAACGGTCCGGCGGGTCGGGGCATGTCCTGGCTCACCCCTGCAAAACTATCTCACTGGTCCGTACGGTTCCGACCCGCGGTCGGAACATCGCTGTCAGCGGACGGTTCGGGGCGAACCGTGACCCGTTCGACGCCGGGCCGTGACCGATGTCGCCGGCGGCCGCCGCGACCGATGTCGCCGGCGGCCGCCGCCCGTGCGACGATGCGGGCATGAGCACGACGGACGAGCAGCCGAGCGCCCTGTACCGCGCGATCGAGGAGATCGAACAGCACGTCCGCGACGACGGCTGGGACCAGCCGGCCCGGCTGTACGCGCTGGCCCCGACGGCTGACCTCCTGTCCCGCGAGCCGGCACTCGCCGCGAGCATCGGCATCGAGCCCGACGGGCCCGCCGACTCCCTCACGCCCATCGAGCAGGACGTCGCCGGGCGGCCGATCGAGGACCTGCTCGTCGAGATCACCTGGCCCGACACCGTCTCCGGCTGCGCGCTGGTGCTCGAGCGCATCGTGCTGCCGCCCGGCGCCGAGGACCAGATGCCCGACGACGACGGCCTGGCCGCCCGGTGGGCGCAGCAGCACCCCGACCGCTCCGACGTCCGCGTCGTCGTCGGCGTCCTCCGCGACGGCCGGCGGGCGTCGGTGCTGCGGATCCGCGGCCACGAAGCCGACGACGAGTTGGTGCGCGGCGCGGAGCTGTCGCCCGAGCTGGGCAACGCACTGGCCGAGACGTTCGACTGAGGCCGGCTGGTTTCGGCAGGGGCGCCGCGCTCGCCGCGGGCGCTGCGCTGGCCTCGGGCGCCGCGCTCGCCGCGGGCGCTGCGCTGGCCTCGGGCTGGCTGGGTTCGGCCCGAGCCCGCACGTTTCGGCCTGATTCGCTGCGTTCGTCGCGTGTCGCGGCGTTCGCCGGCTGAGTACGGTCCCCGCCCGGCTGGGAGGGCACCCACCCTACTGGCGGGCGCCGACAACGTCCGCGCGCCGACGCACCGTCCCGCTCGCCGACGAACCGTCCGCGAGCCGACGAACCGCCTCCGGCCGACCGTCGCCGTGACCGGCGTCGTCAGGCCCGGCAGGCCGGCACGCCACCTCGGGCAGCACATCGACTCGGGCCGGCACGTTCGGCCTGATTCGCTGCGTTCGTCGTGTGTCGCGGCGTTCGCCGGCTGAGTACGGTCCCCGCCCGGCTGGGAGGGCACCCACCCTACGGGCGGGCGCCGACAACGTTCGCGCGCCGACCCACCGTCCCGCTCGCCGACGCATCGTCCGCCGCGCCGACCGTGGCCCCTGACCGGCGTCGTCGGGTCCGGCAGGCCAGCACGCCACCTCGGTCCAGCACGTCGGCTCAAGCCGGCACGTTCGGCCTGATTCGCTGCGTTCGTCGTGTGTCGCGGCGTTCGCCGGCTGAGTACGGTCCCCGCCCGGCTGGGAGGGCACCCACCCTACGGGCGGGCGCCGACAACGTCCGCGCGCCGACCCACCGTCCCGCTCGCCGACGCATCGTCCGCCGCGCCGACCGTGGCCCCTGACCGGCGTCGTCAGGTCGGGCAGGCCGGCAGGTCGCCGGTGTCGCCGGCGACGAAGGACTCGATGGTGCTGACGGCGTCGTCGAGGGTCTCGATGGGGACGACCTGCATGTCGCCGTTGTTGCCGCCGACCGCTTCGTCGCAGTTGCTGGCCGGGGCGAGGAAGAGCGCGGCGCCGTCGTGGTTGGCGGCGGCGATCTTCTGCTGGATGCCGCCGATGGGGCCGACCTCGCCGTCGGGGCTGATCTCACCGGTGCCGGCGACGTGCACGCCGTCGAGGAGCTCGCCCGGGGTGAGGGTGTCGTAGATCGCGACGGCGAAGATCATGCCGGCGCTGGGGCCGCCGATGCGCTCGTCGATGCCGATGGTGATGTCGACCGGCAGGTCGAACCCGAGCGTCGGGCTGAACCCGACCAGCGCGCGGCCGTCGTCCTCGGCGGCGATGGTGGTGATCGACTCGGTGAGCTGCCGGCCGTCGCGGTCGACGACGAACGAGACGGCCTCGCCGGGCTCGTGCGCGGTGACGGCGTCGACGACGTCCTCGGGGGTGGCGACGGGGGTGCCGTCGACCGAGACCACGATGTCGCCCGGCTCGAGCACGCCCTCGGCGGGTGCGTCGGCGACCACGGCGTCGACGACCACCTTCTCGGGCACGTCGTAGCCGAGCTTGCGCAGCGCGGCGACCTCGGCGTTCTGCTGCGAGTTGGCGAGCATCGCGGCGTTCTGCTGCCGCGACTGCTCGGCCGTGGTGCCCTCGGGGTAGACCAGCTCACGGGGGATGACGGCGCGGTCGGGGTCGATCCACGCGCGCAACGCCGTCAGCAGGTCGAGGTCGGCGTCGGCGCGCGTGACCCCGACGGTGGTGAGGTCGAGCACGCCGTCGGTGGGGAACGTCTCGGCGCCGTCGATCTGGATGACCTGCTGGCCGTTCCACTCCCCCAGCGTGTCCTCGACCGGCCCCGGCGAGTACACGACGTAGGGCAGGTGCAGCATGGACGCGACCGCGACGAGCGCGACGATCAGGGCCCCGGCGACGGCGAGCGTCGCGGATCGGCGGGTCATCGGTGTGGTCGGTCCTCACGGTGAACGGGCTTCGACACCGTAAGAGTACGTGGTCAGCCTGTGTGTTCGGCGGCAGCGGCGGTCGCCGCGCGGGCGAGGTCGCCGACCCGATCGTCCAGCCAGGCCGTCATGGCGTCGCGCCGTTCCGGCGTCGTCGTGGCGGCGGCGTCGCTCACGAGCAGGCTCACCCGGAACTTCCGCTCGTCGGTCCCGGCAATCACCCACACCTCGGCGTTGTAGCCGCCCTGCGCGTACGGGCCCTCGAGCGTGGTCGTCGCCCACTGGACGTGCACGGTCTCGCCGTCCGGCGTGGTCGTCGCGGTGCAGGGCTGCGTGATGCGGCCCTTCTCCTCCATGGGCTCGCAGTGGTCGGCCACGGTCAGCTCGGAACCGATCTCCATGATCATCGCCGGCCCCGCCTCGACGTGCTCGGGCAGTCCGGCGGTGACGTCCGGGCCCGCCTCGGCCATGTCGTCGCCGCTGGCGGTCCAGCCGGCGCCTAGGTTCTCGGCGAGCGCCTGTGCCTGCTCGCCGACCTCTCCCTCGCTCGGCTGCTGGGGCGCCTCGGGCGGGGATATGCCCGCGGCGAGCTCGGTCCAGGCCCCGTCCGTGACGACCGTGGCGAGCTGGTCCAGCGAGAACGGCGGCTCGTCGCGGGTCGGCTCGGACTCCTTCTCGGTCGGCGCGTTCATCGCGTCGAGCATGACCGTCAGCCCGCCGGGAAAGACCGCCTGGGCGCGGGACTGTAGCCGCTCCGGCTCGCGGTCGGGCTGGGGGTGGTAGGGCCCGGACTGCCGCAGCACCGTGGTGCCGTCGTCGAGGGTGACGACCTCGCAGCTGCCGCCGTTGACGATCGTCGGGCACTCGTTCGGCGTCGCGACCGCCGGGAGGTCCACCGTCGCGCTGACCCAGCTGGCGCCGCTGCCGTCGTCCCAGACGAAGTCGATCCAGACCGACGTCGGCTCGTGGGCGTACGCGTTGGCCCCGCTGATCTCGCCGGGCGGCAGCAGCGCCACGACAGCGTCGAGGACGGCGTCGGCGTCGAACTCCGCGACGGGGTCGGCCACGGGCGGCGCCTCGGACGCGCCGGAGGCGGCCGGGGCCTCGGTCATGGCGGGCTCGTCGTTGCCGGCGACGATGAACGGGGCCGCGACGAGGCCGCCGACGCCGGCGACGAGGACGATCGCGGCGGCGCCGACGGCGAACCGGGCCCGGCGCAGCCGCCGCCGTTCCCGCCCGCGCGCCAGTGCGCCGTCGACGAGGTCGGCGACCGGCGGGTCGATCCGGGCCGCCTCCGCCCGGAGCGCCAGCTCGAGGTCCTCTTCGATCGTCATGGTGTCGCTCCGCTCCTGGTCGGGTCGTCGGCATCGGTACCGAGGACGTCGCGCAACCGGTCGAGCGCACGGAAGCAGCGCGAACGCACCGCGCCGGCCGACAGCCCCAGCTCGGCGGCCGTCTCGTCGACGCTGCGGTCCTCCCAGTAGCGCAGCACCAGGACCGCCCGGTCCTTCGCGTCCAGGCGGGCCAGCGCGTCGAGCAGGGTGACCCGCAGCGCGACGTCCGGCTCGCGGCCGGGCACCTCCGGCACGGCGTCGGTGGGCCGCTCGCCCGACCCGCGCCGCCGCCGGTGCGTGATGAACGTGCGCACCAGCGCCGTGCGGGCGTAGGCGATCGGGTCGTCGGGCCGCCGGCGTGTGGTCCAGACGCGGTACACCTTGCCGAGGGTCTCCTGCACGAGGTCCTCGGCCAGATGCCAGTCGCCCGTCAGCAGCCAGGCGGTCCGGAACAGCCGCCCGCCGCACGCCGCCGCGAAGTCGGTGAAGCCTTCCTCGTCGCCGGCCAACGCCAGCCTCCGTTCGTCGTCCTCACCCTTGAAGACGCGGTGGGGCGGCAGGCGCGTTTCAGGGCGAGCCGACCCATTCCTCGCTGCCGTCGTCGAAGCGCTGGTGCTTCCAGATCGGGACCTCGCGCTTGAGGTCGTCGATCAGCTGGCGGCAGGCGGCGAACGCCTCCTGGCGGTGGCCGGCGGCGGTCGCGACCACGACGGCGATGTCGCCGATCTCGAGGTGACCGACGCGGTGGACGGCGGCCAGCGCGCGCAGCGGGTGCTCGGCGGCGACCTTCTCGGCCACCGTCCGCAGCGCCTCGGACACCGTGGGGTGCGCCTCGTAGTCGAGACTGGTGACGCCGCGGCCGCCGTCGGCCTCGCGGACCGTGCCGACGAACACGACGGTGCCGCCGGCGCCGCGGTCGGACACCGCGGCCAGCACCTCGTCGACGGAGAGCGGGTCGGGCCGCACGTCGAGCAACCGGATGACGTCCATCTCAGCTCCGCTTCCGGCGGCGGGCCTTGCGGACCACGACCGCCGTCCCGAGGATCGCGACGGTGGCGCCGGCGGCGCCGATGGTGGCCGCCGTGGCGGCGTCGCGCTTGCCGATGCGCCGCGACGCCAGCGCGTGCCGGCCGCCGACCTCCTCCATCAGCGCCCGCAGCGCCCCGGCGTTGTCGTAGCGCGGCTCCCAGCCGGACTTGCGCAGCCGCTCGGCGGCCACGACCCACGGCCGGGTGACGTAGTGCAGCTCGCTGGCCGGCGCCGGGGTGACGCCGAGCCGGTGCAGCCGCTGGGCGGTGCCGAACGCGAACGACGCCGGCAGCTCGATGCGGCTGCGGCCGGACAGCTCCTCGACGGCCGACTGGTCGAGGTGGCCGTCGCTGCCGACGGCGACGGGGCCGCTGACGCCGTGCAGGACGACGTGCTCGAGCGCCGACGCGAGGTCGTCGACGTGGCAGAACTGCCAGGCCGGCTCGCTGCCGCGCACGACCAGCAGCCGCGGCGCCTCGAAGTGGCGGGTCAGGACGGTGTCGATGCCGGGCCCGACGACCGCGGCCGGGCGGACCACCGTCACCGACATGCCGGGGTGCGACCGCGGCGCCCGCGCGCTGAGGTCCTCGATCTCGAGCAGGTCGCTGATGACCGAGCCGTCGGGCTCCGCGCGCAGCGGGGCGTCCTCGTCCAGCGGGATGTCGTTGTCGGGATGCGCGCCGTACACCATGGCGCTGGTGAGGACCGCGACGTGCTTGACGCCGGCCGCCGCGGACGCCGTCAAGATGGTCTGGGTGCCCCGGACGTTGCGGTGCGAGCGGACGGCGGGGTCGTCGGTGATGCCGATGTCGACCGCCGCGTGCACCACCGCGTCGACCCCGGCCAGTCGCGTGACGATGGCCGGATCGGTGAGATCCATCACGCGCCACGTGACGCCGTCGACGTCGCCGCGGGAGTCGTCGAGACCCACGACCTCGGCGACGTCGTCGCTGGCGGCCAGGCGTGCGGCCAGCAGGCGGCCGACCCCGGAGGCGGCGCCGGTGACCGCGACGACCAGCCCGTCGCCGCCGTTGCGCCCAGCGCGAACCCGGCCCGACTGTCTGCGCACGAAATCCCCTTCAACGACTACCGTGGAACGCATGAGGCGCTCCCGAACGCTTCCCATCCTGCCCGAGGCGCTGCCATGAATGATGTCCCCTTCGGTTTCCGTTCCTCCGACGACCCTGACGACGACCGGCCCGAGACGTCCGGGGCCGGCTCCGGTGGGGCCGGTGGCTCCGGCCCGGACGATCCGTTGGGCGGGCTGTTCGGCATGTTCGGTCCGGGCGGCCCCGGCGGCAACCCCGACCTCGGCGCCATGTTCCAGCAGCTCGGCCAGATGTTCTCCTGGTCCGGCGGGCCGGTGAACTGGGACCTCGCCAACCAGGCCGCGCGCGAGGTCGTCTCGGCCGCCGGCGACCGCTCGGTCAGCGGCAGCGACCGACGCGAGGTCGACGACGCGTTCCGGCTCGCCGACACCTGGCTCGACGGCGCCACCACCTTCCCGTCCACCGGCGGCTCGCCGCGCACCTGGAGCCGGGCCGAGTGGGTCGAGGGCACCCAGGCCGCCTGGAAGGACCTCGTCGAGCCGCTGGCCGCCCGGGTCTCCGAAGCCATGAGCAAGTCACTGCCGCCCGAGATCGCGCAGGCCGCCGGCCCGCTCGTCGGCATGATGCAGCAGGTCGGCGTCTCCATGTGGGGCGCGCAGGTGGGCCAGAGCATCGGCAAGCTGGCCGGCGAGGTGGTCGGCTCGGCCGACATCGGCGTGCCCCTGGCCGCCGGGCACCCGGCGCTGCTGCCGGCCAACGTCCGCGCCTTCGGCGAGGGCCTCGGTGTCGACGCCCGCGACGTCCTGCTCTACCTCGCGCTGCGCGAGGCCGCCTACGTCCGGCTGTACGGCCACGCGCCGTGGCTGCGCGCGCACATCGTCGCGCTGGTCGAGGAGTACGCCCGCAACGTCTCCGTCGACACCAGCGCCATCGAGGAGAAGATGCGCGAGATCGACCCGCAGCGGCCCGAGGCGCTGCAGGAGGCGCTCGAGGGCGGGCTGTTCGACGTCCCGACGACGCCCGAGCAGCAGGCCGCGCTCGACCGCCTCGAGCTGGCGCTGGCCCTCGTCGAGGGCTGGGTCGACGACGTCGTCACGCAGGCCACGGCCGACCGGCTGCCGTCGGCGGCGGCGCTACGCGAGACCGTCCGCCGGCGCCGTGCGTCCGGCGGTCCGGCCGAGCAGACCTTCGCCACGCTGGTCGGGCTGCAGCTGCGCCCGCGCAAGCTGCGCGAGGCGGCCGCGTTCTGGGCGGCGGTCCGCGAGGCCCGGGGTGCCGACGGCCGCGACGCCGTCTGGGCGCACCCCGACCTCATGCCCTCGGCCGACGACCTCGCCGACCCCGCCGCCTTCCTGGTCGTCGACCAGTGGGACATGTCCGGTCTCGACGACACCCCCGCCCCGCCCGAGGACGAGAACGGCGGCAGCCCTTCCTGATGCCGGTCGACTCGTTGCACGCCGACGCCGTCGCCTTGCTGTCGGAGTGGGCCGCGCCGTCGCCGTCGCAGGATGCGTTGCGACGTTCGTACCTCGACGTGCTGCGGTCCGAGCCCGGCGCGATGCGTCGCTCGTGCGTGCCCGCGCACCTCACCGGCAGCGCGCTCATCGTCGACCCCGCCGGTTCGAGGGTGCTGCTGCTCCTGCACGGCCGGGCCGGTCTCTGGCTGCAGGCCGGCGGGCACTGCGAGGACGGCGACGGCTCGCTCGCGGCGACGGCGCTGCGGGAGGCCACGGAGGAGAGCGGCATCGCCGGGCTGACGCTGGGCGCGAGCGGCCGGCCGGTCAAGCTGGACCGCCACCCGGCGCCGTGCGCTCCCGGCGTCGCGGAGTGGCATCTGGACGTGCAGTACCTCGCGGTTGCGCCCGCGGGGGCCGTGGCCACGGTCAGCGACGAATCCCGCGACCTCGGCTGGTTCCCGTACGACGACCTCCCGGCGCCGCTCGGCGGCGGGGTCGTCGAGTTGATCGCCGCTGCCCGCGCCGCCCTCTGACGCTCGTCGTGGTGGCGAGCGCGCGGTGACTGTCGGTGCCCGCCCGTAGGGTGGGAAGCCCTCCCAGCCGGGCGGGGTCCCAGCCCACTTTTCGCGCGCGATCACGCGCCGCCCGCGACCACATCCGTCACCGCACGGTCAACGCACCCGCGACCGCTTCCGTCGCCATGTGACCGCCTCACCCGCGACCGCGCCCCCGCCACCCGCGAACAACCCGGCCCGCTGCGCCGGTCGTCGGCGGCCGGAGCTTGGCGGCGATTCGCGCGGTGACTGTCGGTGCCCGCCCGTAGGGTGGGAAGCCCTCCCAGCCGGGCGGGGTCCCAGCCCACTTTTCGCGCGCGATCACGGGTCACCCGCGACCGTGGTCAGCCGGCCACAGCGGTCCGGGGTTCGTCCGCGGCGCGCGGCCCGGCCCGGCCGTTACGAGCGCGCCGACGCCTGCTGGCCCACGCCAGCGCCAACGCCCGCGCCCGTCGTCCGGCGGCTGGGGCGCAACGCGTCGACGGTGATGCGGCCACGCCGCACGCCGCTGCGGGAGTCCAGCCAGGCGTCCAGGAACCGCCAGACGGCGGCGGCTTCGGCGGTCTCGCCGCCGACGACCGCGGCGATGACGCTGATGTGGGCGTCGCGCAGGCCGGCGGCCAGGGCGCGGTCGCGGCGGCCGCAGCGGGAGCGGACCCGGGCGATCCGCTCGCCGAGATCGACGAACAGCCGCGCCTCGGCCTCGGTCAGCCGGCGCGCGCCGCCCGGCACCCACGGGCCGTCCGCCGGAGCCGGAGACGTCGTCGACGCCACGCGCATGACCAGTTCGCGCAGCGACTCGACCGCCTCCACCAGGCCCTGCCGCGAGCTGTGACGCGACTGCAGCCAGAACGCCAGCAGCGCGGCGAGGAACGTCGCCGGGACGGCGAGCGCGCCGGTCAGCAACGCGTCCCAGGTGATGGTGCCGGTTGGGATGCCCACGAACGCCTGCGTCGATGTCACCGCAGGACGGTACCCATGATCCGCCACGAATCCACCCGAATCGGGCAGCCAGTCAGGCGGCGTCGTCCTCGTCGCCTGGCTCGCCAGACCCGCCGGGCTCGTCGTCCTCGTCGGGAGAGTCGGACGGGGCCGCGCCCGCCGCGTGGCTGTAGCCGTCGAGGAAGCCGCGCGCCCGCTCGGCCCGCGGGTACGCCCCGACCAGCGCCCAGAACTCCGGGCCGTGGTCGTTGACCAGCAGATGCGCCAGCTCGTGCACCAGCACGTAGTCGATGACCCACGTCGGCAGGCCCTGCAGCCGGCTGGACAGCCGGATCGAGCCGTCGCTGGGCGTGCACGAGCCCCAGCGGGCCCGCTGGCTGGAGCTCCACCGCACGCTGGTCGGCACCGCCCGGCCGCCGAGGTGCTTGCGCGACAGCTCACCGGCCCGGGCCAGCAGCGCTTCGTCGCTGGGGCGGCGCCGCTTCTCCTGGGCCGCCAGCCGGTCGAGCATGACCTGGACCCAGCGACGCTCCTCGGCCTTGCTGAGGCGCGACGGGAGGCACACGACGATGCGGCCGTTCTCGCGGAACGCCGTGACGGTACGCCGGCGGCGCAGCGAGCGCCGTATCTCGACGTCCGGTGCCTCCATGGTTGCACCGTAAACCCATCCGCCCGCGAATGCGTGGATGCAATGTGGATAACCGGTCGAGATCGTCGCCTACGGGGCCAATGCCCGGCTCCGCCGCGTTCCTCGGAGCGACGTGGGCCACACTTTCTTCGTACACATGTGGTGGATTGTGTTTGCCCAGCTCAGAGCGGTAGACAATAGGTAGCCTCCAGGTTGTCAACACGCTGCGCACCGGTGGTCCACAAGTACTCCGGTAGTCCTGCACAAGTCGTCCACAGAGTTATCCACAGCCTTGGGACGGTCCACCGCCGTTCCCGTTGCCGCCACCCCGGGATCGCCGTACGTTCACTGACATGTCCGGCGGCTCGAATCCCTTGCACACCACACTTCGCACGGGTCGCCCGATCCCGCTCGGCGGGATCTCGGAAAACGATGACACCTCCGCGCGTTCGGGGAAGGCGCGCGCCCGTCAGCGGAACTGAGATCTCGCCGAGCGCATTCTCGCTCGTCATTTCTGCCTCGAAGGATCCGCCGGCTGGCGTAGTGTGTCGGCTCAACCACACGGGGGACGCGGCTGACCTGCTGCTTCCGCTCCTGCAACGAGGAAAGGAAGGCCACGAATGGCTGAGACGTACACGGGGGAGTTCTACTGCGTGAAGTGCAAGGAGAAGCGCGAGGCCACCGGCGACATCGTCGTCAACGACAAGGGCACCCGCATGGCGAAGGCCACCTGCCCGGTCTGTTCGACGAACCTGAACCGCATCCTCGGGCGCGTCTGACGCCGGCCGGGCCCGCGCTCGCGGGCCTGTGGACAGCCGAACGCACGGCGGCGCCGAAACCGGCAGGATGCCGCTGTGCGTCCGATCCTCCACCCCGCGCTGAGCCGCACCTGGCGTGACGAGTCCACCTTGCAGGTGGGCGCCACGCCGCGGCTCGCGCTGGTGGTGGGCGGACTGAGCCGGCCCGAGCGGGCCGTCGTCGAGGCGATGACGGGCGAGGCCGACCTCGCGGCGCTGCGTGAGCTGGCCGTGGAGGTCGGCCTCGGCCGGTCCGCCGCCGACCACCTCACCGAGTTGCTGCTGGCGGCCGGCGCCGTCATCGACGGCGACCGGCCCGGCGCCGCGCCCGGCGCCGCGCCCGGAACCGAACTGGGCTACGAGCCGGGCGACGAGCGGCGGCAGCCCGACCGGTCCAGCGCCGCGCTGCTGGCCCGCGCCCCGATCGGCGGCGACGACGTGCTGGCCGCCCGGTCGCGGCAGCGGGTCGACGTGCACGGCGCCGGGCGGGTCGGCGCGCAGATCGCCCGGCTGCTGGCGGCGGCCGGTGTGGGAACGGTCGCCGTGCTCGACGGCCGGCCCGTCCGCCCGGCCGACATCAGCCCCGGCGGCCACCCGCCCGACGCCGTCGGCGCGCCCCGGCGGCGTTCGCTCGCCGCACTCCTCCCGGCCGACGCGGGCGAAGAACCCGGCGGCCGCCGGCCCGCGGCGCCGAGCCTGGCCGTCCTCGCGCCGAGCGGCGGCACCGGCCGCGACGAGGCCGCCGAGCTGGTGCGGCAGGGCATCCCGCATCTGCTCGCCCAGGTCGTCGAAGTGACGGGGGTCGTCGGACCGCTGGTGCTGCCCGGCCGGTCGTCCTGCCTGCGCTGCCTCGACCTCCACCGCACGGCCCGCGACCCGCACTGGCCGCTCGTCGTCGACCAGGCGCTGCGCCGTCCGCCACCCGAGCCGGCCTGCGACACCGCGCTGGCCGCCGCCGTCGCCGGACTGGCCGCCACCCAGGTGCTGGCCTGCCTCGACGGCTTCGCGCCGGCCGCGGTCGACGGCACCATCGAGGTGACGCTGCCGTCGGGGCTGCCGCGGCGGCGGAGCTGGACCCGTCATCCGCGCTGTGGGTGCGGTTGGGCCACCCGCGAGGGGGACGCGGCACAATGGGTGACGTGAGCGATGTGCCACGCAACGCCGTGAACCGTGCTTTCAAGCTCGCGTCACTGCCGCTCGGCCTGGCCGGGCGGGCGACGCTGGGCCTGGGACGGCGGCTGAGCGGCGCCTCGGCCGAGTCCGTCAGCGCCGACCTCCAGCAGCGCACGGCCGAACACGTCTTCCGGGTGCTCGGCGAGCTCAAGGGCGGCGCCATGAAGTTCGGCCAGACGCTGTCCGTGCTCGAGGCGGGCATCCCGGAAGAGCTGGCCGCGCCCTACCGCGCCACGCTCACCAAGCTGCAGGAGTCCGCGCCGCCGATGAAGGCGGCGACGGTGCACAGCGTGCTGGCCGCCGACCTCGGGCCCGACTGGCGCGAGCGCTTCCAGTCCTTCGACGACAACCCGGCGGCGTCGGCGTCCATCGGACAGGTGCACAAGGCGGTGTGGCACGACGGCCGCACGGTCGCCGTCAAGATCCAGTACCCCGGCGCCGGCGACGCGCTGCGCGCCGACCTGCGCCAGGTGGCCCGGCTGGGCCGCTCCATCGGTGCGCTGGTGCCCGGCATGGACGCGAAGGCGCTGGTCGAAGAGTTGCACGACCGCATGGTCGAAGAGCTCGACTACCGCATGGAGGCCGACGCGCAGGACGGGTTCGCGCTCGCGTACGCCGACGACCCCGAGTTCGCGGTACCGAGCCTGGTCGAGGGCGCCGAGCACGTGCTGGTGTCCGAGTGGCTCGACGGCCTGCCGCTGTCGAAGGTCATCGCCGACGGCACGAAGGAAGAGCGCGACCACGCCGGGCTGCTCTACGTCCGGTTCCTGTTCTCCGGCCCGGCCCGCGCCGGCCTGCTGCACGCCGACCCCCACCCCGGCAACTACCGCATCACGGCCGACGGCCGGCTCGGCGTGCTCGACTTCGGCGCCGTCGCGCGGCTGCCCGAGGGGCTGCCGCCGTCCATCGGCCAGCTCATGCGGCGGGCGCTGGCCGGCCAGGCCGACGAGATGCTCGACGGCCTGCGCGAGGAGGGCTTCGTCAAGGCGCACATCGACCTCGACCCCGAGGACCTCTACGACTACCTCGCGCCGTTCCTCGAACCCGCCCGGGTCGACCGCTTCCACTTCAACCGGCCGTGGATGCGCGAGCAATTCGCCCGCATCAACGACCCCCGCCGGCCCGGCTACTCCATCGGGCTGAAGCTGAACCTGCCGCCGTCGTACCTGCTCATCCACCGGGTCTGGATCGGCGGCATCGGCGTGCTGTCCCAGCTCGACTGCGAGGCGCCGTTCCGCGCCGAACTGGAGCGCTGGCTGCCCGGCTTCAGCGCCTGAGCAGCGCTCACCACCAGGCGCTGTCCAGGCGTGCCTCGATGGATCGCAGGTTGTCGCGCGCGCACCGGTCGCAGTAGTAGAGCGTGCGGCCGCGTTCCACGCTGCTGATCCAGGTCAGCGGCAGCTCCTCGGCGGTCGTCCCGCATTGCGCGCACGTCACCGGCACCGCTTCGGGCACGCGGCTCTCCCCCGTGGTCGTCATGTGTTCCCCCCACCCATTGCGCCGAGGCATCCGAGCCCCGGCGAGACATCGTCGACGGCGGCGCCGGTCGGCCGCAACGACTGGTACTGACCACCCCGGACAACGCGAACGACCCCGCACCGGTCGGACGGTGCGGGGTCGTTCGGAGTGTCGGCAACTGCTCGGACGACGCACGACGGGCGCTCACGATGCCCGGCCCGTCGGCGGACGGACCCGGCGTCACCCCGTCAGTAGGTGCGGCTGCGCAGCGAGACGGCCGCGGCGGCCAGGTTCCTGGCTCGCTGCGCCGCCCGGGCGGCCCGCCGGTCCATCCGGCGGGCGGCCAGCACGCGTCGTACTCGTCGTTCTCGCATCGCCCGTTCGCGCTGCTCCGTACAGTGAGCCCGCGCGAGGGCTTCGTTCATGAGATGCATCTCGGTGCTCCTGAAGTCTCGGTTCACGGTGGTGTCGGTGGTCTGCGGGTCGTTCGGGGTGGCCGCATCGGGCCGGAGCGTCGTGGTCATGTCGTGGTCCGTTCATCGGGGTCATCGGTCGTCGGCAGGTGCCGTTGGTGCCCGGTCGCGGTGTGCGCTGGTCTCACTACGCCGCGATCTCGTTCTTACGGGGACGGCCACGCGGACGCTTGCGCGCCACGATGGCTCCGGAGACGAAGAGCTCTCCGCCCCACACGCCCCAGGGCTCGGCCCGGTCCATCGCACCGGCGAGGCACTGCTCCCGCACAGGGCACTCGCGGCACAACTGCTTGGCGTGTTCGACGTCAGCCGGCGACTCGGCGAACCACAGCTCCGGGTCCTTCTTGCACGGCATGGACTCGTCGGCCGCTACGGCCCGGTCGAGAACGCTGGTCAGCATCATGAGTTCGGTCACCTCCCTTCCACGTGAGTCGGTTCTGGGCAAACAAAAAGGCCGCGGATCCCGGGGTGGGGGTCCGCGGCCTCGGAGGCGCCGGTCGTCTCATGGCTAGACCGGTGGACCCCAAGTGCGGACACGCACGCCCTGCTTGACCCCATCGACGAGGTGCGTCGTCGCGCCAGTGCTACCTGCCTGCGGACGCACTTCTCCCGTCTGCGGTGCGGTGACGGGCGCGATCATGCGCTCCCGGGAGCTCAGGGAGACGCCACGGAGGGAAGGCGCATAGGCGAAGCCGACACCGCTCTGCAACGGGTTCAATGTCGTGATCTCCATCAGGCGTCCCTCCTTTCGGCGTCGATCCCGAGCCGGGCCTTCCGACTCGTGGGCACGTCGCATCGCAACGCGCCCGGTAATGCTAATGCGGGCCGCATGTAAGGGGCAACCCATTTTTACGCTCATTCTTCGACGACTTCGCGGCACAGCTCCAGGACGTCGGCGCCGTAGCGTTCGAGCTTCGTGCGGCCGACCCCCGGGATGGCGGACAGCTGCGTCTCGTTGACCGGCGTGGACTCGGCGATCGCGACCAGCGTGGCGTCGGTGAACACGACGTAGGCCGGCACCTTCTGCTCCTGCGACCGCTCCAGCCGCCAGGCCCGCAACCGCTCGAACAGCGCGTCGTCCATGGACGACGGGCAGCTGCCGCACCGGCCGAGCTTGCGGTCGACGGCGTCGACCAGCGGCGCGCCGCAGACCCGGCAGCGCGCCGGCGCACCGGACTTGCGGCCGCGGCCGCCGGCGCCACGCTCGGGACGGTGGTCGCTGCGGGCGACGCCGCCGGGCCGGACGCCGTCGAGGAACCGGCTGGGCCGCCGGTTGCCGCGGCCGCCGGGCTGGCGGGCCAGCGACCACGACACGGACAGGTGCTCGCGGGCGCGCGTGACGCCGACGTAGAGCAGCCGGCGCTCCTCCTCGATCTGCGCGAGCGTCTCGGCGTAGCTCAGCGGCAGCGTGCCCTCGTGGCAGCCGACGACGAAGACGGCGTCCCATTCGAGCCCCTTGGCGGAGTGCAGCGAGGAGAGCGTGACGCCGTCGGCCGTGGGCGCGTGCTGGGCCGCGGCCCGCGCCTCGAGCTCGTCGACGACGTCGGCCAGCGTGGCGCCGGACTTGGCCGCCACGACCTCTTCGGCCAGCGACACCAGCGCCGCCAGCGACTCCCAGCGCTCGCGGGCCTGGCCGCCGCCGGCGGGTGGGGCGGGCGACCAGCCGGCCGAGCTGAGCACGGCGGCCGTGGCCGCTGCGGCGTCGGGGGCGTCGGGCGCGCCGTCGGTGGTGCGGACGGCGGCGCGCAGCAGCATGGCCGCCTGGCGCACCTCGCCGCGGTCGAAGAACCGCTCGGCGCCGCGGACGGTGTAGGCGACGCCGGCGTCGGCCAGCGCCTGCTCGTACGCCTCGGACTGCGCGTTGACCCGGAACAGCACCGCGATCTCGCGCTGCGGCGTGCCGTTGGCGACCAGCTTGGCGATCTGCCCGGCCACCCACGAGGCCTCGGCCAGTTCGTCGCTGTGCTCGACGAATGACGGCTTCGGGCCGGGCGGGCGCTGCGCCTCGAGGACGACGCCCTGGTGCGCCTCGCGGGCGGCGCGGAGCACGGCGTTGGCGACGCCGACGACCTCGGGCGTGGAGCGGTAGTCGCGGAACAGCCGCACGACGGTGGCGCCGGGGAAGCGCTGCGGGAACCCGATGAGGTAGTCGGGCTGGGCGCCGGCGAAGGAGTAGATGGTCTGGGCGGGATCGCCGACGACGCAGACGTCGGTGCGCTCGCCCATCCAGAGGTCGAGCAGCTTCTGCTGCACGGGCGAGACGTCCTGGTACTCGTCGACCACGAAGTGGTGGTACTGCGACCGGACCTGCTGGGCGACGCCCGGATGCCCGGACAGCAGGCCGACGGCGGCGAGCAGGATGTCTTCCATGTCGAGGACGTTGCGGTCGGTCTTGAGGTCTTCGTACGCGGCGTAGACCTTGGCGACGGACTCGGGGTCGACGTTGCCGACCTCGCGATGCGCCGCCTCGGCCGCCGTGACGTACGACTCGGGCAGCACGTTGCTGACCTTGGCCCACTCGATCTCGGAGGCGAGGTCGCGCAGCACCGTGCGGTCGGTGGGCACCCGGCAGCGCGACGCCGCCGAGCCGACGATGGGCAGCTTGCTCGAGCTGATCTCGGGGAGATCGGCGCCGGTGATCTGCGGCCAGAAGTAGCGGGCCTGGCGCAGCGCCGCGGAGTGGAACGTGCGCGCCTGGACCCCCTCGGCGCCGAGCGAGCGCAGCCGCCCGCGCATCTCGCCGGCCGCCCGGGTGGTGAACGTGACGGCGAGCGTGCGGCGCGGGTCGAACGCGCCCGTGTGCACGCCGTGGGCGATGCGGTGGGTGATGGCACGGGTCTTGCCGGTGCCGGCGCCGGCGATGACGCAGACCGGCCCGCTGAGCGCCGACGCGACCGCTCGCTGCTCGGGATCGAGGCCGGCGAGGACGTCGGGTACGCGCATCGCCCCATCCTCGCAGCCGGTACCGACAGGATGCGAGGCGCCACGGAACAATCCGGGCGACCGGCCGTGTTGAACTAGCTGATACGGCAACTAAGCCAGAGGAGCGGAGCGTCGATGTCCCGGTTCACCATGTACAGCACCACCTGGTGTGGCTACTGCTTCCGGCTCAAGACGGCGCTCAACCGCGACGGCATCACGTTCGACGAGGTCGACATCGAGACCGACCCCGCGTCCGCCGACCTCGTCATGAGCCTGAACGGCGGCAACGCGGTGGTGCCCACGCTGGTGTTCGCCGACGGCAGCGCCCTGACGAACCCGAGCCCGTCCGAGGTCAAGGAGAAGCTGACCGCTATCGCGGGCTGACGTCGTCGGGCAGCGGCCCGCCGAACCAGCCCTCGACCAGCTTCCGGGCGATCGAGATGCCGCTCGGCGGCAGCACGTCGCCCTCGCGCATGGCCGCGCTGAGCTCGTCGCGGCTGAACCAGCGGGCCTCGGCGATCTCGTCGCCGTCGGGCGAGGGGTCCTCGCCGGCCGCCGTCGCGTAGTAGCCGAGCATGAGGCTGGACGGGAACGGCCACGGCTGGGCGCCCGCGTAGCGGCACGACGTGATGCGCACGCCGACCTCCTCGTACAGCTCGCGGACGACGGCGTGCTCGGGCGTCTCCCCCGGCTCGACGAAGCCGGCCAGCGTCGAGAACCGCCGCCCCGGCCAGGCCGCCGACCGGCCGAGCAGGCAGCGCTCCTTCTCGTCGACCACCAGCACGATGACGGCGGGGTCGGTGCGCGGGAAGTGCTGCGACCCGTCCGCCTCGCAGACACGGACGTGCCCGCCCTGCTCCGGCCGGGTGGGCGCGCCGCAGCGCGGGCAGAACCGGTGCGTCGCGTGCCAGTTGGCCAGCGCGACGGCGTGCACGGCCAGCCCGGCGTCGCGGTCGCCCAGGACGGCGCCGACCTCGCGCAGCGTGGCGCCGTCGTCCGGCTTCTCCGCCACGTGGACGGCGACGTAGGCGATGTCGCCGTCGAGGCCGAGCAGGAAACGCTCGCCGTCGGGGGCGTCGGCCGGCGCGACGAAGCGCAGCGCGCCGTCGTCGACCGGCACCGTCCCGTCGCCGACCAGCAGCACCCGGGTGCGGCCGTCGGCCCACAGCGTGTCGACCCACGCGGCGTCCAGGCGGCGATCGGCCGCGCGGTCGACGGTGGAGCGCGAGAGCGCGAGGGGACCGGGCAAGACGTAGGCCTCATGCACGACCCACGACCCTACGCCGGATACCGTGTGCACTCGTGAGCACCCACATTGCCGCCGCGCCCGGCGAGATCGCCGAGACCGTCCTGCTGCCGGGCGATCCACTCCGCGCCGAGTGGATCGCCAAGACGTACCTCGACGACGTCACCTGCTACTCGCAGGTCCGCAACATGCTCGGCTTCACCGGCACGTTCCGGGGGCAGCGCATCTCGGTCCAGGGCACCGGCATGGGCCAGCCGTCCATCTCCATCTACGTGCACGAGCTGCTGGCCGAGTACGGCGCGAAGACGCTGGTCCGGGTCGGGTCGTGCGGCGGGCTGCTGGCCGACGTCGCCATCCGCGACCTCGTCATCGGCATCTCCGCGGCCACCGAGTCGTCGATGAACGCGCTGCGCTTCGAGGGCTTCCACTACGCCCCGACGGCGGACTTCTCGCTGGTGCGGGCCTACGTCGAGAAGGCCGAGGCGGCCGGCGCGCGGTACCACGTCGGGCAGATCTTCAGCACCGACTCCTTCTACCACGACCGTCCCGAGCTGCGCGATCGCCTGACCGAGTACGGCGTCATGGCGGTCGAGATGGAGGCGGCCGCCCTCTACACGCTGGCCGCGAAGTTCGGCGCGCGGGCCGTGGCGGTCTGCACGGTCAGCGACAACCTCGTCACCGGCGAGGAGACGTCGGCCGACGAGCGTGAGCGCACCTTCGCGGAGATGGTCGAGCTGGCGCTGGACGCCGTCTCGGCGTGACCCGCCGCCGCTGGCCGTGGCCGGCGGCCTGCGCGGCGGTGGCCGCGCTGCTCGCGGTCGTCGTGGTGTGGCCGCAGGCGTTCGGCCTGTCCGGCGTCTACGGCCCGGCCCAGGTGGTGGCGCTGCGTGGCCTGACGGTGCTGGGCGGCGCCTTGGTCGCGGTGCTCGTGGCGGCGCTGGCGCTCGCCCTCCGGCGGGCGCGGTGGCCGCTGGCCGCCGTCGCCGGGGTGGTCGCGGCGGCGACGGTGTTCTCGGCCGGCGTGCTGCTGTCGCGCGGGCTGTCGTCCGACTCGGTGCCGCGCGCGACGGCGCCGGGCGAGGTGCGGGTGCTGGCGTTCAACACGCTGTACGACGGCGCCGGCTCCCGGGTGGTCGCGGACCTGGTGACGGCGACCGGCGCCGACATCGTCGTGCTGCCGGAGACCTCGGCCGCGACGACGCGGCAGGCCGCCGAACTGGCCGGCGGTGGCTTCCAGGTCTTCCACCACCAGGTCGACGCCGGCATCACGTCGGCGACGGGGCTGCTGGTGGCGTCGTCGCTGGGGACCTACGGCGAGCCGCAACCGGACCCGTCGAGCGGACTCGGCTCGTACACCGTCCGGCCGGTCGCCGGGTCGGACGGGCCGCCGATCACCGCCGTCCACGCCTGGCCGCCCACCGGCGGCGCCATGGCCCGCTGGCACGACGACGCCGTCTGGGCGGTGCGCCAGTGCGCGGGCTCCGAGCGCGCCATCGCCGCCGGCGACTTCAACGCGACGCTGGACCACCCGGCGCTGCGGGCGCTCGGCCCGTGCGCCGACGCCGCCGCGGCGCGCGCGGCGGCGGGGACCGGCACCTGGCCGGCCGGCTGGCCGCGGTGGGCCGGCGCGCCGATCGACCACGTCCTGGCCGACGCCCGCGCCTGGGACGTCGTGTCGTTCAGCGTGCTCGACGCGGCCGGCGGTTCGGACCACCGGCCGGTGCTGGCGGTGCTGCGTCCGGCCGGATAGTGGACTTCCGGTCGCGACTTCGAACGTTTGTGCGATAGCGTGCGGACATGACGCGCCCCGGAGATCACCCCAGTGCGGCCTGGGCCGGCCTCGCGCCCGGCACCGTGCTCAACGCCGTCCTCGAGACGTTCGAGCCGCCCGCGCTGTCCCGGCGCGAGCTGCCCCGGGTCGCCGCCGCCTACCAACGTCAGGGCGCCCACCTCGACGCCATGCAGGCGCGCGTCATCGCCGAACTCGCCGGCCGGGTCGACCCACCCGGCGGCCCGGCCACCGCCGTCACCATCGCCGAGGCGCTGCACCTCGAGCTCGACGCCGCCACCGACCTCGTCTCCCTCGCCGTCGACCTCGTCAGCGGCCTCCCCGCCACGCTCGCCGCCCTCGACGACGGCCGCATCACGCTGCCCAAGGCGCGGCTCATCGCCCAGCGCACCCGCCGGCTC
This sequence comes from Jiangella sp. DSM 45060, assembly GCF_900105175.1. Lineage (NCBI taxonomy): Bacteria > Bacillati > Actinomycetota > Actinomycetes > Jiangellales > Jiangellaceae > Jiangella > Jiangella sp. DSM 45060. The sequence goes on from NZ_LT629771.1 coordinate 5,077,925, forward strand.
GGCCCGGCCACCCGCGCGGCCGTCGAGGCCGTGGCATTGGCTCGAGCACCTCAGCTCACCGAGGCGCAGCTGCGGCGCTGGCTCGACGACGCCATGGCGCCCGGCAACGGCGAGGGGCGCGCCACGTCCTGACGCCGCCGGCTTCCGCAGTGGGTCGGAGGGGGCGGTGGGTGCTGCGCCGGCTCCGCTGCGGGGGGTCAGGCGAGGGCGTGGAGGGCTTCGGTGGTGACGGCGGTCAGGGCGAGCGTGGCGACGTCGGCGGGGTCGAACCAGCGGGCGCCGACGGTGGAGCCGCCGACGTCGGCCAGGACCAGGGTGGCCGGCTCGTCGACCACGACGTCGTAGTAGGGGCGCACGCCGTGCCAGTCGATGGCGAAGCCCTCGGGACCGACCTGCTCGGGCTCGCGGTGGCTGGCGACGCCCAGCAGCCGGCGGATGCGCCCGACCTGGCCGGTCTCCTCGTGCAGCTCGCGCAGCAGCGCCTGGGCCGGCTGCTCGCCGAAGTCGGTGCCGCCGCCGGGCAGATGCCAGCAGCCGGCGTCGGGGTAGCCGTCGGCGACCTGGGTGAGCAGCACGCGGCCGTGGGGGTCGCGGACCAGGCCGTACGCCGCGAACCGCTGCACGGTGTGCCGGCCGTCGGGCGCCTGCTGGATGTGGAAGCCGGGCAGTTCGGGCATCCGCTCGGGCGGGAGGTCCACCGTCGACAGCGGCAGCTTGAGCACCTGCGCGACGAACGGGCGCAGCTGCAGCGTGGCCGCCTCGTCGAGGCTGACCCAGCGGACGTCGTCGACCATGGGCGAGAGCGGCTCGGGCTCGCCGCTGATGACCTCGGCCTCGAACAGGATGCGGTCGGTGTGCAGCGTGACCTCGCGGTGCGGGCGGGCGCGGGTGTCGGCGAGGACGTCGATGGGCGTGACGGCACGCAGCAGCAGCCCGGACTCCGCGGCCGCCTCGCGGACGACGGCGTCGCGCGGGTGCTCACCGTGCAGCACGCTGCCGCCCGGCAGCGTCCACACGCCAGGGGTGCCCGACCGCACGGACTCGCGGATCAGCAGCACGCGCTTGGACGCGTCGAGGCAGACGGCGTACGCGGCGATGCGGCGCAGCGGTTTCAGCGCGGGGGTCACGAGACAGGAGTCTCACCCCGGCACACCGTGCCGATCAAGAGCTATCTCCGAGACCGAGACAATGAGTCATTTCTACTGCCAAACACGCTGCGAACAGGTATGATGCGCACTTCGGCCAGCGATCCGCCGGCCCACGACGCCCGATGCGCGGGTCGTCACAGAATCGCGATGATCGTCACACTTCGCCGCGTGACCTGGCCGATTGTCCCCCAATTCACCACAGTGGTGGGCATAGGTCCTGTGGTCGCGCCTCTCGCGCCGCGGCCGGGAACGCGCCTCTCGCATCGGCTCGACGGGGACGGAGCAGCGGGAGCGCGATGGTCGCCGGACGGCGCCCGGCAGGGCGGCGCGGTCCGGCGGTCATCGTGAGGTCACTCCTCGGCCACCGGAACGCCCGTGACCAGCGCCGTCAGCTCTGCTTCGTCCATGACGTCGGCCGGCCGGACGGTGGTGTCCTGGCGCACGTGGTGGAACGCGGCGCCGACGTGGTCGAGCGGGAGGTCGTAGAGCCGGGCGAAGGCCAGCCGGTACGCGGCCAGCTGGACGGTGCGCGTGGCGGCCTCCTCGTCAGTGGCCGGCGGCCGGCCGGTCTTCCAGTCGACGACGTCGATGCCGCCGTCGTCGGTGCTGAACACGGCGTCGACCCGGCCGCGCAGCAGCACGCCCGCGACCAGCAGCTCGAACGGCGCCTCGACCTCGACCGGCGTGCGCCCGGCCCACGCGCTGGCCAGGAACGCCTCTTGCAGCGACGCCAGCTCGCGGTCGGGCGCGGCGCCGTCGTCGGCGAAGCCGGGCAGTTCGTCGACGTCGACCAGCCGCGGCGCGCCCCACCGCGACTCGAGCCAGGCGTGGAACAGCGTGCCCCGGCGGGCCAGCGGCGCCGGCGGCCGCGGCACCGGGCGGCGCAGCGCCCGGGCCAGCCGCTCGGGGCTCTCGCGCAGCGCCACCAGCTGCGACACCGACAGGTGCTCGGGCAGCGCGACGTCGATGGGACGCAGCGACGAGTTCCGCTCGCGCTCGGCCAGCAGCCGCTCGACCTCGGCGTCCCACTCGGTGACCGGCTGGGCGAGGTCGAACAGCACGCCGTTGACGGCGCCCTGCGCCGCCCGGACCAGCCCGGCGCCGTCCTCGAGCAGCGCCCGCCGCTGACCGAGCGGGTCGTACGGCCAGCGCAGCTCGCGCACCTGCTGGGACAGCGGGTTGGTGTCGTCGGCGTCGGGCGGAGTGGCCCAGACGCCGACCTCGCCGGCGCCGTCGTCGCACGCCACCTTGATCTCGTGCAGGAACATCGACAGCTCGCGCGGCCGGACGGCGTCGTCCCAGCAGTAGCCCGAGCAGACCAGCAGCCGCCGCGCCCGGGTGACCGCGACGTAGGCCAGCCGGCGCTCCTCGAGCCGGGCCGCCGCGGCGGCGTCGCCGTAGAAGGCGTCGACGGCGTCGCGTACACCGACCTGGTCGGCCGCGCCGGAGAGATCGAGCGGCGGCAGCGACCCGGCGTCGCCGCGCAGCGCGTACGGCAGCTCGCCGGGGTCGCCCAGCCAGGCCCGCTGCCGCTCGCCGCCGGACGGGAACACCTTGTCGACCAGCCCGGTGACGAAGACGGCGTCCCACTCCAGGCCCTTGGCGCCGTGCACCGTGAGCACCTGGACGCGGTCGCCGGACACCTCGACCTCGCCCGGGGCCAGGCCGCGCTCGGCGGTCTCGGCGGCGTCGAGGTAGGCGAGGAACGCCGACAGGGTGGGCGCGTCGCCGTGCGACTCGAACTCGGCCGCGACATCGAGGAAGCGGTCGAGGTTGGCCCGGCCACCCGGGCCGCGGCGGGCGGCCAGCTCGACGTCGAGGCCGAGCGTGCGCTGGACGTCGTGCACCAGCTCGGTGAGCGACTGGCCGGTGCGGGTGCGCAGCTCGCGCAGCTCAGCCGAGAGCGCGCGCAGCCGGCGGTCGCCGTCGGGTGAGAACCAGTCGCCGCCCTGCGGCAGCGCGTCGAGGGCGTCGACGATGCTCAGTTCGTCGACCTCGTCGAGCGCGATGCCCTCGGCGGCGGCCTCGCGCATGGTGGGACGGCGCGCGCCGCCGGTGTCGTCGTCGGGACGACCCAGCCGCCGCGCCCAGCGGGCCAGCGCGTCGAGGTCGCGTGGCCCGATGCGCCAACGCGAGCCGGTGAGCAGCCGCATGAGGGCGTCGCCGCGGGACGGGTCGTTGACCACCCGCAGCGTGGCCACGACGTCGCCGACCTCGGCCGTGGCCAGCAGCCCGCCGACGCCGACGACCTCGACCGGGAGGTCGACGGCGCGCAGCGCGGACTCGAGCCGCGGGATCTGGCCGCGGTTGCGCACCAGCACGGCGACCGTGCGGCCGTCGTCGGAGGCGTCCCAGAACGCCCGTGCCCGGCGCGCGACGTCGGCGGCTTCGTCGTCGGCGGTCAGGTGCAGCGACGCGACGACGGTGGACGGCGGCAGCCCGGGGAACGCGGTGAGCTCGGGGACGTCGAGGCCCTGCGCCCGCAGCGGCTGCGACAGCCGGTTCGCGACCTGCAGGATCTCGGCGCCGTTGCGGAAGCTGGTGGTCAGGGAGTCGAGCCGGGCGAGGTCATCGTCGCCGGAACGGAACTCGCGGCGGAACGACGTCAGCGTGCCGGCGCTGGCGCCGCGCCAGCCGTAGATGGACTGGCACGGGTCGCCGACCGCGGTGACGGGGTGGCCGCCGCCGAACAGCGACCGCAGCAGCACCAGCTGGGCGTGGCTGGTGTCCTGGTACTCGTCGAGCAGCACGACGCCGTAGGTGGCCCGCTCGGCCTCGCCGACCTCGGGGAACCGGTCGGCGAGGGTGGCGGCCAGCTCGGCCTGGTCGGCGAAGTCGAGCACTTCGTCGGCCTGCTTGCGGGCCCGGAACTCCGCGACGACGGGCAGCAGCGCCACCCGGGCGTCCTGCACGGCCAGGCCCTTCGCGACGTCGGCGTAGAGGAGGTCCTTGGTGCGCTGGCCCTTCGCCTTGGGCAGCGCCTCGATGCCCGCCCGCAGCTGCTGGGTGTACTCCTCGACCCGCGACGGCGTGACGAGGTGCCCGGCCAGCTCGGAGTGGAGGTCGAGCACCTTCTGCACGACGGTGGACGGCGCGTAGCCGACGGCCTGCATGTCGCCGTCGTAGGACGACACGACCCGCTGGGAATACTGCCAGGCCACGGCCTCGGTGATGAGCCGGGCGCCGGGCTCGCGGCCGAGGCGCAGCGCGTGCTCGGCGACGATGCGCCCGGCGTAGGCGTCGTAGGTGAGCACCGTCGGCTCGCCGTCGAGGACGTCGGGCGGGACCAGCCCGCGGGCGGCCAGCTGCGACAGCCGGCGGCGGATGCGGGCGGCCAGCTCGCGCGCGGCCTTGCGGGTGAACGTCAGGCCGAGCACGTCTTCGGGCCGGACCAGGCCGGACGCCACCAGCCAGACCACCCGGGCGGCCATGGTCTCGGTCTTGCCGGACCCGGCGCCCGCGACGACGACGCCCGGCGCGAGCGGCGCGGCGATGGCGGCCGCCTGTTCCGGTGTCGGGTCCGGCTGGCCGAGGCGGCGGGCGAGCTCAGCCGGCGAGATGAACGTCGTCGTCACGGGGTCACCTGCTCGCCCTCGGGCCACACCGGGCAGGACGGCCGGGCCGGGCAGAACCCGCACCAGCCGCCCTTCTCGGCCCGGAACGACGGCTGGCGCATGCCCTCGGCGGTGTGGCGCATGAGCTCGTGCGCCCACGTCGGCTCGCCGTCGTCGGGCAGCGCGCCCTGCAGCTGCTCTTTGGCCTGGCCCTTGGCGTCCTTGCCGAGCTGGACCAGGCTCGCTCCCCCGCTGCGCCGCTCGCCGTCGGTATGGGAATCGAACCCGCCGTGCAGGATGGCCAGCTGGTACGCGGCCAGCTGGGCGTGCTCGGCCACCTCGGCCGTGGTGGGCGCGGACACCCCGGTCTTGTAGTCGACGACGACCAGCCGGCCGTCGGTGTCGGCGTCGAGGCGGTCGACCCGGCCGACCAGCCGGGCGTCGCCGACCTTGACGTCGAAGTCGAGCTCGGCGCCCACCATGTCGCGCGGGTTGTCGCGCAGCCAGCGGCCCAGCCGCTGCACCATGTCGCGGACCCGGCCGTACTCGCGCGCGGCCACCCAGC